>NZ_JBEPPN010000008.1:0-319352 GCF_040547295.1 Gordonia sp. PvP123
CAACCCCCGCCCCTACGTGTGGGTCAAGACCGCTGACCAGATCCTCGACTCCATCGCCCACTACTGCACACGAATTAATGACTCAGAACACTAGCTGCCTACGCCGAGGCGGCTCGTATGTCGCAGCCCGAACTGGTGGCTGCGTTGCGAGATCTGCTCGGCGCGCGGCTGGTCGCCTACCTGGGTCGGGTGAGCGAGACCCGGGCGGTGCGGCAATGGGCTGACGGCACCCGCACCATCGCCAACCCCGAGGACGTCGAACGGCTCCGGATCGCCTACCGCGCCGCCCGCCTGATCACCGAACGCGACACCCCCGCCGTCGCACAAGCCTGGTTCCAGGGCCTCAACCCGGTCCTCGACGACCGGGCGCCGGCATTGCTGTTGCGCGACGGCGAGCTCGCCGACGTCGGACCGCAAGTACTCGCCGCCGCCCGCCAATTCGCCGCGGTGGGATGAACCAACCACAGCCTTCGACGATCAGCACCCCGCACGGCCCGATCACCACCAGCATCCGGACTGCCACGCCCATATATCGAGTCGGATACGCGCCCAGCCCGTGGGAGTGGACACCATGGGAGTACGCCACCGACGACCGCTTCGCCGGCCGCTGGGACGACCCCGACGGGGGTGTGGCGCACCTTGTACTGCGCCGACACTCCCCTGGCCTGCTACCTCGAAGTCCTCGCCTTCGCCCGACCCAGCCCACAACTGATCGCCGAGCTCGACGACATCGTCGTCGACGAGGAAGACGAGCAGGACTACCCCGCGCTGCCGCCCGGCCACGTTCCGCGATCGTGGTGCGATCTACGGATGATCGGTCACGGCACCCTGACCGGACGGTTCGCGGTGCCCGCCGACCCGGACAGCCTCGCCACCCTCCGGACGGTGTTTCGGCCGCTCGCGATCCGCTACGGGCTCGATGACCTCGACACCGCCGCGTTGCGGGACGGCCGGCCCCGCGGGCTCACCCAGGCCATCTCCCGCTGGATTTACGCCCTCACCGACCACGGCCATGCAGCGGTCGACGGGATCGAGTTCGACTCCCGACACGGCGACCAGCTGCGCATGTGGGCGCTCTATGAACGCGCCGCCGACCCCGACATCAGCCCCCACATCGACGTTGTCGATCACTGCCCCATCGACGCCGCGGATCCACAATTGGCCCGCGCCCTGACGCTCCTCGGACTCGAGTGGACCCCCGCCTAGACCGGACTGAAAAGGCCGTGCCGCAATGTCGAACGAGTATGAGTCTGGCTCGACCAGCCGTGGTGACTACGATCGTCTCTTCGAGACCGGGATAGCGAACCTGCACCGCTACGCCGCCCACACCGGTGGACGCCGATTCCCGGCCTCGTCTCAGCCGTGGTGCCCGCCCGGCAGTTGCGCCAGTTCACGATCGTCGGCTCCCTGGTCGACCAACCTCTTCCGGGTCCGCTCCAGCCACGTACGGGCCCACCCCGGGTCGGCCGCGGTCAGCATCCGATACTGCTCCGCCCAGATCCGGCGCAGATAGTCGGGCGCGCCGGGCGAGTGCAGCCGATACGACGCCGCTTCGGCGATCGCCACCGCAACCCAGCTCAGGAACTCCTCTGGATCGCTGGACTGCCGGTCGAACATCACCGTGCCGCGTTCGCGAATGATCAAGTGCCACACACCGTCCGAGTCGCGCACGCACGAGGGCGTCGCGTCGTCGAGGATGTGACCCAGGCGAGGCACATCGGACGGCTCCGCCGACATCGTCGCCGCGAGATCGGCTATCCGGCTGCGCATCTCGGGGTCGAGCTGGTCGTCGGCGCCCGACGTCATCCGGGGAAGACGCTCTCGAGCACACCCGAACACAGCAACCACTGGGTGTTGACGAAACCGCCTGTCTCGTTGAAACATCCGCGATGGTCCTCGATCAACCCGGGATCGAGGAGCTGCTGGTCGATCTGATATTGAATGCCGCCGCCCGGCTGACCGAAGCCCTTGGCGATACGTCCGGTCCACACCTTCACCGAGCGCATGACCACGTACACGTGGTAGTTGCAGAACTGAGGGTTGTCTTTGTCGACGAGGTTCTCCGGCGGAAGCGCCCGCCTCTTGTAGTGCGTGCCCGCGGGGGCCAGGAAGCGACCATTGGCGGGACCATAGCGATCTATCCGCTTGTTCGGGTTGAGGGTGGTCAGCGACTTCTTGGCGGACCCGTCGGGGTTCAGCGTGTATCCGTCGTGGTCCGGATAGTCCCACTTGTCCCCTTTCCGATACGTCTGCAGGAACTCGCTCGGACTCAGACCCGCGAGCCGGTCGTAACCCCTCAACTGCGGACCCACCGGGGCATCGGTCGCCAGAATCTTCGGACCGAACAGTTCGTCGTTGTACAACAGCTGTGCGGAACATCCACCCGCCTCCGGCCCGCCCAGCGATCCGAAATCCAATGCGCCCAAAGGGTTCGGCGCGGCGGCCGCCACCCCTCCCCCGGAGAGTGCCAGCGTGACACTGATGAGGGTGGCAAGCAGAGCATGGCGACGTTTCATGGCCGCGCCTTTCGATGGGTCCGTCGGAATCACGCAGTGCGGAAACTAACCGATCGGCGTCGCCGCGTGGTCTGAACTGCGAAGTTCCGGCACAGATTCGAGCGGTACCCCCGGAATGCCTACCGCCGACGGTGTTCCGACGGCGGGATGCCGTAGCGCTTCTTGTACGCGGCCGCCAGCCGACTGGGGCTCGAAAAGCCCCATCGCGCAGCAACTTCGGCCACCGTGTCGGTGTTGTCCGCTTCGGTGAGGTCGTGGTGAGCCCGGTCGAGTCGGATGTCCCGTAGCGTCTGGGTCGGACTCGCACCGACGTGTTCGGCGAAGCCCTCCTGCAGCCGCCGGAGGCTCGAGCCGCCCAGTTCGGCCATGTCCGCCAGACGCCAGTCGCGTCCCGGATCGTCATGCAATGCGTCGAGCACACGCTTGACCATCCGCGGGCGCAGACCGGTCCCCGCCTCTTCCGGAGAGACAGCGAGGAGGAACGCGCTGCTGATCGCGCTCGCCAGCTGCGGTCCGACCAGTGGGTTCGACAGGAGGTCGGCGGGTTCGCGCACCTGGGCCGACAACGCGCGCACGAGCCCGAACCACGCCTGCTGGTCGGGTCCGGCGAGATCCAGCTGATCGGGCAGCCGCAACTGTGAACGCAGCGCCGACGCCCGGACCCGGTCGGCCTCGCATTCGAGGTAGTCGGCGTCGAACTTCACCCCGACCACGACACAGTCCGCGGACCACCGGGTGATCGTCGACGGGCGATCCGCGGTGAAGACCGTGGCCTTGCCTTCCTCCGACGTCGTCTCCACCGACCCGGCGCGCGAGTCCAGGACACCGCGGATCGGGATGTTGATCTCGTAGGCACCCCGGTAGTCGCAGGAGATGGAGACGTCGGTTCCCCAGTTGAGCTTGCCGATCGTGACCGGTCCCAGCTCGACGGTCTGCAGGTTCAGATTCAGCTGATCCGGCGACGACAGCGCGGTCAGCTCATGCGGGAAGTACACCTCTTCGACGGCACGATGCGCCGTCTCCCAGTCGCTGGTCGATGTCGTGCTCCGCATGGACTTCTTCCTCGTACTCCGGTCGCGCAGGGTCGTGCATCTCGATTCAACCCGGTGACACACGACACTCGCCACCCGGTTCGGAGACTGCGATCACATTGCCGCGCGATCGGTGCCGCCGACGCGCGAAGCGTATCGACCGCCCGGTCGGCGGTCCCTAATGTCACCTCGCACCGGGTCGCCGACAACCTGCCGGCCGCCGCCCCCGGCTCTCGAGACGAACACAGCGGAGGAACCCATGACCAGCACCATGTCGTGGATCGACGACATCACGATGACCGAACTCGAACGCAACCCCTACCCCGTCTACGAACGGCTTCGCGCCGAGGCGCCGCTCGCCTATGTCCCGGTTCTCGGGTCGTACGTCGCGACGACCGCGGACATCTGCCGGTCGATCGCCACCAGCCCCGACTTCGAGGCGGTGATCACCAAGGCCGGCGGCCGTACCTTCGGACACCCGGCAGTGATCGGGGTGAACGGTGCGATCCACGACGACCTACGGTCGATGGTCGATCCAGCCCTGCAACCCCAGGAGGTCGACCGGTGGATCGACGACCTCGTCCGGCCGATCGCCCGCCGGTACCTGAGCGACTTCGAGGACGTGGGGCGCGCCGAACTCGTCGGCCAGTACTGCGAACCCGTCAGCGTGCGCGCGCTCGGCGACCTTCTCGGCCTTCAGTCGGTGAGTTCGGACAAGTTGCGCGAATGGTTCCACAAACTGTCGGCGTCGTTCACCAACGCGGGAGTCGACGAGAACGGCGAGTTCACCAACCCGGACGGCTTCGCCGAGGCCGACGCCGCGAAGCTGGAGATCCAGTCGATCGTCAATCCGCTGATCGACAACTGGATCGAGAATCCCGACGACAGCGCGATCTCCCACTGGTTGCACGACGGTATGCCCGAGGGACAGACGCGCGACCGCGACTACATCTACCCGACGCTGTACGTGTACCTCCTCGGAGCGATGCAGGAGCCTGGCCACGCCATGGCCTCCACACTGGTCGGCCTCTTCAGCCGGCCGGACCAATTCGAGCAGGTCGTCGACGAGCCGAACCTGATCCCGCGCGCGATCTCGGAGGGCATGCGGTGGACGTCACCGATCTGGTCGGCCACGGCCCGGATCAGTACGAAGGACGTCGAGGTCGCGGGCGTCGACCTACCGGAGGGCTCAGTGGTCCTGATGTCGTACGGTTCGGCCAATCATGACCACTCCGTCTACGAGGCACCGTCGGACTACGACATCACCCGACCGCCGTTGCCGCATCTCGCATTCGGTGCCGGCAACCACGCCTGCGCAGGAATCTACTTCGCCAATCACGTGTGCCGGATCGGACTCGAAGAGCTGTTCGAGTCCATCCCGAACCTCGAGCGCGACAACAGCAGCGACGTCGAGTTCTGGGGTTGGGGTTTCCGCGGGCCGACGTCACTGCACACGGTGTGGGAGGTGTGACGTGTCCGACCCGACGACCCGGCCCGGCCCGACGGCCTTCCGAATCGACGCCGGCAACACCTCGGTGACCTGCGGTGACGGACAGCGAGTTCTCGATGCCCTGTTGCGCCAGGGGGTGTGGATTCCCAACTCCTGCAACCAGGGCACCTGCGGCACCTGCAAGGTCCGGGTGATCGACGGCATGGTGACCGCCCCGCCTGCCCCCGACAGTGTCCTGTCCGACGCCGAGCAGCAGCAGGGATACGTGCTGTCGTGTCAGTCGACACCCATCACCGACATCGCCGTCGAACCGCCCGCCGCCGAGTGCGGCGAGCGCCATCACCTGTTGCGCGATGTCGCCGGAACGGTCGGTTCGATCACCGCGGTGGCCGATGACACCGTGTCCATCACGGTGTCACTCGACGAACCGTTCGAGTTCACGGCCGGCCAATACGTCGAGTTGTCGATCCCGGGCACCGGCCAGACCCGGCCGTACTCGATGGCCAACCCGCCCAGCGAATCCGACACTCTCGAGTTCCACGTCCGAAGGCAGCCAGACGGTCTCGCCACCGACCGGTGGATCTTCGATTCCCTGACGGTCGGGGCGGCGGTGTCCATGACGGGACCGTGGGGCGACTTCTGCCATCAGCCGGGCGAACCCGACGTCGGGCTCATCCTGCTCGCCGGGGGAACCGGTCTCGCGCCGCTGAAGTCGATCGCGAGAGCAGCACTCGACGCCGACCCCGATCGTGAGATCCACGTCTACCACGGCGTCCGCACCGAGGCCGAGCTGTACGACGTCGACTTCTGGCGCGCACTCGAGACCGAGCACCCGAATGTCCGGTACACGCCCTGCCTCAGCCGCGAAGAGTGGAGCGGCCGTACCGGTTACGTCGGTGACGCGATGATGGCCGACTTCGACTCCTGCCGCAACCACTTGGCATACCTCTGCGGCCCGCCCGCGATGGTCGAGGCGGGGGTCCGGGCCCTCAAGCGACGACGCATGCCGCCCCGGCGGATCAAGCGGGAGAAGTACACGCCCGCAGCGAGTCTCGTGACCCTCTGAGTCGACCCGGAGGCACGTCGGTCCCGGTGCCGACGACCAGCTCAGGCCACGTCCTGCACATCCGCCGCCGACGCTCCGGAGATGATGTCGAGGACCCGCGGGTACTCGGGCGCAGTCGAGGTGACCACCGACCCGTGGTTGCCGCCACGGATGAGAACGGCCTCGGCGTCTCCGCCGTCACGCACGACGGCGGCGACGTAGCGTTGCGAATTGGCCGGCGCGACCATCCGATCGGCGGTTCCGTGAACGGCGACCACGGGGGTGTCGGGATCGATGTTCTGGATGGGATCGACCATCGTGTACCGCTGCGGGACCTGCGCCGGGGTGCCGCCGAGGGCGGTCACGATCCGGTCGTCGCCATGCGTGGCCGCATAGGTCATGTCGAGTGGACCGGCGAGCGAGACGACCCGCGTCGGGCGAAACAGCGGCCGCGCACCGACCTCGTCGTCGTCCAGTTTGTGCCGGGTGCCGCCCCAGACCGCGAGTTGCGCTCCGGCACTGTGCCCGACAACCAGCTCGTCGTCGGTGTCGATCTGCGGGAACTGCCGGTCCACCACGACGACGTGGTCCAGGGCGCTCGCGACGTCCCGGAACGTCGTCGGCCAACCACCGCCCGATCCGACGCGGCGGTATTCGATGTTGTACACGGCCATGCCCCGATCGGCCAGGTCTCGTGCCAGCGGCTCGAAGACGTCGGCCCCGAGGGCGCTCTGCCAGGCACCGCCGTGGATGAGGACCACCAGCGGGATCGTGTCGACCCGTTGCTCACCCGCGGGCAGGTACAGCTCGGCCCAATTCTGTTCGGAGTCACCATCGTCCGGCGTCGGGTAGTCGAACCGGTGGACGGTCACCTCGTCGAGGTACTCGACCGGGGCGGCTGTGGCACTGCTGCTGGGGGTCGGGGTCGGCGTGGTTCCCGTGGAGCACGCGGACAGTCCCAACACGCCGGCGACGACGACCCCCAGTGCGATGCGGACGCGACGCGACGTGGCCGTCACCGCACGCTCAGCGGTACAGGCGTGATCGACGCGCCGCTACGCAGGGTCGCCGGCAGCGGTCCGAACCCGGGCCACAGATTCACCGGCACCGTGACCGTCGCGCCCGCGGGCAGCGAGATCGACGTCGGGCTGACCGCGACGCGATCGGTGAAGGTGTCGCTGCGTTCGACCTCCAGTCGGAGCCGCTGTGCCCGTCCTTCGGATCGAACGGTCACTCCCGACGGAGAGGTGGCCCCCACCGAGACCGCCGAGCCCGGGCCGATCGCCAACTGCGTGGTCTCGGTCGACAGTGATCGCAGCGAATTCTCGGTCGCGACTTCGAACTCCGCGGTCGACGGTGCCGACGAGGTCACCCGCATCCCGTGCCGGGCCGGATCGGCGTCGATGACCGCGACCGCACCCGCGGGCACCTCGAGATCACCCATCGCGACCACGCCGCCCGCGCTGAGCACTGTGGCGTCGATGTCCGCGGTCCGACCCGCTTCCACCCCGTCCACGACGATCCGGAACTTCCGGTTCGCGGGCACCGTGAACGTGGCGGAGTTGTCGTTGTTGAACAAGATCTTCTTGTCGACACCCGGGATCGCACGACCGGCGGGATCGGTGACCCGCACATCCCAGTCGACGTCGCCGACACCGCGTGCACCGCCGTTGTTGTCCGACACCATCACGACCGTCTCGTCGTTGCGCAGCTCCGGATCCTGATGACGTGCCAGGATCGGTGCCAGCGGAACAAGCATCATCTTGTTGGCCGGCGACCCCTGGAACAACAGTGTCGGCTCGGACGGGTTGGTGGCCGTCGAGTAGTACCAGCTGTTGGCAGCCGGGTCGGCGACGATCATCTTCTCCACGCCGGGGAAGTTGTTGTCGTAGACCACGATGCCCCGCTTGCCCTGTCCCAGATCGCGGATGGCGATCGGGTTGATGGCGTGCCCGGCGCTCTGCTCCTCATCGGTGTAGATCGCCAAGACGTAGTTGTCGTTGCGCGCCCACGCCGAGCGCAGTCGGGACAGCGCCTCTGTGACGGTGACCTCTGACTCGAGGAGGTCGGTGGGCGGGAAGCCCTGGGTGATGAACATCCGCGCGATGAGTTCGTCGAGCGGCGCCGACGGGCCGATGCTGTAGACCGGTTGCCACGGCAGCGCCAGTGGGAACGGGTTCAGACGTTTGGTGGCATACAGTGCGGCGAGCGCGGCCATTCCGAAGCAGTGCCCGCCCGCCATCGACTCGTTGAATTCCTGCTGCAGCAGTTCGGCGACGGTGGTCGGCGAACACACACCGACCACGATGCGTGCGCAGACCTCGTCGCCGAAGACCGCCCGCATACCTTCGACGCTCAGGCCGCGGGTGTGCAGAGCGTCGTTCGGCCCCCAGTTCTCGAAGGAGAAACCGTCCCGTTTGACCTGGAAGTCGGCCTGCGCGACAAGCTTTCCGGCGTTGGGGTTCACCACGGGCGCCGCCTGCGACGGACCGGAGGCGACGATCGACAAACCTGCGGCCACCGCCAGCACGAGTGCCGTCACCGAGAGACGCACCAGCCATCGATTACCGCGCGTGCCTGTGAGCATCGCTAAACACTAGCGGACAATTCAGACATAGCCCGAGTAGCCGGTGAATTCACCGGATCGATTTCTGAAATACGTCCCAAAATGTTTGTTGCGGCAGTTCGGCCCGCAATTCGGACCGAGCTGCCGCAACGTGATTGCGGTTGTTTCGGGATTCCCCTACTTGACGCCCGAGAACACGTACTGCAGTACGGCCAGTGCCAGTTCGTTGTCCTGGATCGCCTGCCACAGGATGTTGTCCACCATGTTCGTCTCCGTTTCGATGTTCGCGTGAGGGGTCGGGTCCGGCACCGAGCAGGAAACCGTGGGTCGCCCCGCCCCGGCGCTGTCGATCCTACGTCGACTGCCGGGCGAGAGTTCGCCGGGCGATCCGCGCGACCGCCTCGTCGATCAGACGGCCCGCACTGTCCGTGGCCGCGGCGCCTCCCGCGGCATCGAAGGCGGTCAGGACGTCGCGGGCGGAGGCGACCTCGGCGTCGGTCGGTGCCATCCCTGCTCGGGCAGGGGCGATCTGTCGCGGGTGGATGCAGGCGCGCCCGAGGAACCCGAGGGCGGTCAGCCGTCGGGTCTCGTCGGCAAAGCCGTCCGGGTCGTCGATGACCGGCGACGCCGCCCCGAGCGGTGGACCGATCCGTGCGGCGGCCGACGCGGCGACCACCTGCGAGCGTCCCCACAGCAGTTCGTTGCCGACCACCGAGGTGACCCCGAGGTCGGCGGCGAGATCGACTTCGCCGATCTGGACGAACTCGACCCGCGGTCCGGCCGCGATCGACGCCGCGTTGCAGAGTCCGGCCCCGGTCTCGATCAGCGGCGACACCGGTGTGCGGGGTCGTCCCCACTCGGCCTCGAGCTCGGCCAGCAGGGTGTCCACCCGCTCGAGCGTCGCCGCGTCGTCGACCTTGGGCAGCCAGACGCCGTCGGCGCCGGCCCGCACCGCCATGGTGAGGTCGTCGCGGAGTTCGGCTCCGGGGTTGACCCGCACCCAGACGGGGACGCCGTCCCGGTCGCGGTTCTCCAGCCACGCGCCGACGGCGATGCGTGCGGTGTCCTTGCCCGACAACGGCACCGCGTCCTCCAGGTCGAGGACCACGGCATCGGTCCCCGACCCGACCGCCTTGTCGAAGCGCTCGGGCCGGTCGCCCGGGACGTACAGGAAGACCAGCGTCTGCGTCATCCGACCGTGACGGTGCCGTTGACGAGCGCCTTGGCGATGACCGTCCGCATGATGTCGTTGGTGCCCTCACCGATCGACATCAGCGGCGCGTCCCGGTAGTAGCGCTCGACGTTGAACTCGGTCGAGTAGCCGTATCCGCCGTGGATGCGCATCGCCTCGAGGCTCGCGGTGATCGCGGTCTCCGACGCGAAGTACTTCGCCATGCCGGCCTCGCCGTCGACGCGGGCACCCGAATCCGCCTTGGCCGCTGCCCAGTACGTCATCAGACGCGCCGCCTGCAGCTGGGTGGCGATGTCGGCGAGCTTGAGCTGGATGGCCTGGAAGTCCGAGATCGGCTTACCGAATGCCGTCCGCTCACGTGAGTAGTTGAGCGCGGCGTCGTACGACGCCTGCGCGATGCCGACGCTACGGCCGGCGATGTTCAACCGACCGATCTCGAGGCCCGACAGCGCCTGCTGCATGCCCCGGCCCTCGACGCCGCCGAGCAGCGTCGACTGCGGGACGCGCACCTCGTCGAGGAAGATCTCGCACGACTCGGTGCCCTTGTAGCCGAGCTTGCCCATGTCCCGCTGGACCTCGAAGCCGGGCGTGGTGGTGTCCACCAGCAGGATGCTCATGCCCTTGTGCGCCGGGGTGGCCGACGGGTCCGTCTTCACCAGTACCGGGAGCACATTCGCGTGGCGCGCGTTGGTGATCCAGGTCTTGGTGCCGCGGATGACGTAATCGTCGCCGTCCTTGGTGGCGGTTGTCTTGATGCCCTGTAGATCGGTTCCGGCCCCGGGTTCGGTGAGGCCGATTCCGGTGCGGCACTCACCACTTGCCAGGCGCGGGAGCCACTGTGCCTTCTGTTCGTCGGTGCCGTGGCGCGCGATCATCCAGCAGGACAGATTGTGACTGCCGAGGATTCCGGCGATGCCCATCCAACCGCGTGCGAGCTCCTCGTAGACGAGGGTGAAGGACACCATGTCGAGTTCGAGTCCGCCGAATTCCTCCGGCGTGGTGATCCCGAACAGCCCCATCTCCCGCAACCGGTCGACGATCTCGGTGGGATACCGGCCGGTGCGCTCCCACTCGTTGGCGACCGGGATGATCTCCTTGTCGACGAGCTGGCGCAGGGCGGCGCGGAAGTCGCGCTGTTCGGAGTTGAAGCTGAAATCCATTGTGATCCTTGCTCTCAGGCGTGACCGGACGGGTTCGCGGCGGCAAACCCACGGCGAGATGGGCGTGGTGTGTGTCAGCCGGCGGCGACGATGGTCGTCGCGAGGGTGGTGATCGGTACGACCGACGACGCGTTCGGGAGACCGAACACCGCGTCGACGAGGTCATCGGAGGCATCTCCGCCACCGCTGTTCCCACGGAACTTCGCGGCCACGGCGGCGTCGTCCATCGGCCGGCCCGAAGTGCCACGGCTGCAGGGCACCTCGCCGACGACCCGGGAGCCGTCGGCGAAGGTGATGACCGCCCGGCCGGCGGCGTCGGCGGCCGGGCGGTCATCGGGCACGGTGGTGACCTCGACGAGTCCCGCGGTGGTCGCGACCTCGGGGCGCCCGATCGAGTCCACAGCGTAGGTGTCCACGGTGACGGCACCGTCGTGCACGAGGGCGGCGACGCTCCACGGCAGATCGAACTTGGCGTCGTAGACGCTGCGCGGGCTGCGCGTACCGGTGCCCGGGCCGCAGACGATCTCGACGCTGTCCGGGTGGACGTCGACGGCGATGCTCGTGATGTTCCCCGGCGTGATCTCGCGACCCTGCTCGCCGGCCGTGACCAGTGCGGCGCCGACCGCGTCGAGCGCGGCATGCATCAGCTGGCAGCTCGGATACGGCTTGATGCCGATACTGGCACTCTCCCAGCGGGTTCCGAGGTCGGCCACGATGATGTCGGGATCGATGTCACGATCGGCGAGCGCACGGTACAGACCGCGGCGGCCTTCGAGCACCGACTCGGGTCCGCTCGCCCCGGCCACCGCGAGCCGCGCGGCCAGGACACCGCTGAAGCCGGCGTTCCCGGGGTGCAGGGTCTTGGTGTTCGCGCCGGTGTCGAGGAACTCGAGGAGCCCACCCGACGACGACGCGGCGATGCCGATCGCGTTGGTGAGCACATCGGTCCCGGCGCCGTACAGCAATCCGGCGGCGACGGCACCGGCGAGCGGACCGACGACGGCGGTGGCGTGCAGTCCGCGCGCATGGAATCCGTGGGGCGCGGCCGCGCCGAGACGGCACGCGACCTCGAGCCCGGCCACCAGCGCGACGACGGTGTCGGCGCCGGTCGCGTCGACCTCCTCGGCGACCGCCAGCACCGCCGGGGCCACGACCGTCGTCGGGTGCACCAGCGCGCCGGCGTGCGTGTCGTCGAAGTCGAGCGCATGCATCAGCACGCCGTTGGCGAACGCCGCCGCGGGGGCCGAGATCGCCTCGGCATCTCCGAGCGGGTGGGCCTGGGCGGGACCGCCGAGCGCGCGAGTCACCGTCAACCCCGGTCCGCCCTGGTCGAGGCGCCGAGCCCCGATCCCGTTGCCGATGCCGTCGAGCAGGTGTCGGAGTGCAGCGCGGCGGGTGGTCTCGGGAATGGCGTCGATGCTCAGGCCGGCGGCCCAGCTCGCGAGTCGGCGGGCGGTCACGACGGAGCCTGACCGGAGGGAGTCTGGGCGACCGCGCCGAAGGCGCCGCCGTCGACGAGACCACGGACGTCGTCCGCGCTGTAGCCCAGCAGACCCATCACCTCGTCGAAGTTCTCGTTGCGATGCGGTGCCCGACGATACTCCGTCTTGTCCGTGCCGAAACGCACCGGCGAGGTCACCTGCCGGACCTCACCCCACACCTCGTGTTCGGTGGTGGCGATGAGACCGCGTGCGAGCGTGTGCTCCTCGGTGAGCGCCTGCTCGACGTCGTTGATCGGCCCGGTGGGAACCCCCGCGTCGGTCAGCAGCGACACCCAGTGGTCGACGGTCGACTCGGCGAATCGCTTCTCCAGGATCGGCAGCAGCTCGTCCTTGTGCTGTCCGCGGGCGGCGAAGTCGGTGAACCGCGGGTCGTCGAGCAGCTCGGCCAGACCGATGGCCTCGGCGAGGCGCACCCAGAACTTCTCCTTGGCGCAGCCGACGACGAACCAACCGTCGGTGGCCTCGAATGCCTGGAACGGCACCAGCGACGGATGCGCCGAGTTCTTGGTGCGACCCGGACGGTAACCGGCATTGAGATGCCATGCGGCCGGGTAGGTGAGCATGGAGACCGCGGTGTCGTACAGCGAGACGTCGCAGTCGCCGCCGACACCGTCCCGGCGCGCGGCGTGCAGACCGGCCATCAAGCTCAGGGCGGCGACGAATCCGCCGGAGAAATCCACCAGGGACAGACCGGATTTCGTGGGCGGTCCGTCCGGATCGCCGGTCAGGTCCATCCAGCCGGCCAGGCCCTGCAGGATGTAGTCGTAGCCGGGCTGTTCGGCGCGCGGACCGGTCATGCCGAAGCCGGTCAGGCTGCAGCAGACGATCGCCGGGTTGAGGTGTTTGAGATCGTCGTAGGTGATCTTGATCTTCGCCGGGACGTCGCCGCGCAGGTTGGAGTAGACCGCGTCGCTGGTCCGGACGAGGTCCTCGAACACCTTGCGACCGCCGGGGGTTGCGAGATCCAGTGAGAGACTGCGCTTGTTGCGATTGAAGGCCTCGAAGAACAGCGAATCCTCGCCCGAGTTGTACGGGGGGACATACCTTCCGACGTCGCCGCCGGACTGCGGCTCCTCGATCTTCAGCACGTCCGCGCCGAGGTCGGCGAGGTGGACGCTGCCGAACGGGCCGGCGCCGTACTGCTCGATGGCGATGATGCGGACGTCCTCGAGCGGCTTCATCCGACGCTCCCCTCGGTGGTTCCGGTCAGCTCGGTCAGGGACGGGGCCTTGACCTCGGGGAAGTAGTTCTGTCCGATGCCGCTCTCGCGGGTCGCGACCATCACCGAACGCTTCCAGGAGATGACGACCTCGCCGTCCTGGTTGATCCCGCGGGTCACCATCGACACGATCCCCGCGTAGGGACGGGACTGAGACAGGCGCAGGTCGGTGCAGATGCTCTCGGCGTAGATGGTGTCGCCGACGTAGACCGGGTGGGCCAGTTTGACGTCGGTGAACTGCAGGTTCGCGACCGCGTTCTGGCTCATGTCGATGACCGAGAGTCCGAGGACCAGGGCGATGGTCAGACCCGAGTTCACGATGACCTTGCCGTCGGTGATGGGATTCGTCGCGGCGAGGTGGGAGTTGAAGTGGTTCTGGTTGGTGTTCATCGACAGGCATGTGATCCACGCGTTGTCGGTGTCGGTGATGGTGCGGCCCATCGGGTGTTGGTAGACGTCGCCCACGACGTAGTCCTCGAAGAAGCGTCCGAGAGTGGCGGGATGGGTGGTCAATGGTCCTCCTCAGGGTGCGGCGTCGTGGAGTGCACACAACGAGCCGTGACGCGGACCACCATAAACATCTGATCTTTAGAACGTCAAGGATCTCTTCATCCAGGCAATACCCTGAGTTTCGCTGCAGGTGTTGCCGAAACCCTCCGATGTATTGCATGATGCTCCGGAGCGCAGCTATGGCTCAGATCACTCCCGTCATCGGGGACACAGCTGAAGACGTCGGGGTGACGGCATGTACAGAGGAAGCGAGTTTCGATGAAGCGAATCGGCGTGGATGTGGGCGGCACGTTCACCGACCTGGTCCTGTGGGACGACGACGGGACGGTCACGGTGCACAAGACGCCGTCGACCAACCACGATCCCTCGATCGGCACGATGGACGGGATCGGGGTGCTCGCCGAACGTGCGGGCATCGACGTCGCGGACATCGAGATGTTCTTCCACGGCACGACCGTGGCCACCAACATCGTGCTGGAGCACAACGGCAGTGACGTCGGCATGATCACCACCGACGGCTTCCGGGACATCCTGCACATCGCGCGCAAGAAGCGCCCCCTGAACTACTCCAACTACCAGGATCTGCCGTGGCAGAAGTGGCAGCTGGTGCCCCGTCGCAACCGGCGCACCGTCGCCGAGCGGATGGATGCGGCCGGAAACGTGCTGACCCCGCTCGACGAGGACGCCGTTCGCCGCGAGGTGGGCCTGCTCCGCGAGCGCGGTGTCGAGGCCATCGCGGTGGCCTTCCTGCACGCCTACCGCAATCCGGCCCACGAGCACCGCGTCCGGGACATCATCGCCGAGGAGTACCCCGGCGTGTTCGTCTCGCTGTCCAGCGACGTCGCCTCGCAGTACCGCGAGTACGAGCGCTTCTCCACCACCGCGCTCAACGCGTTCGTCGGCCCCAAGACCTCCCGCTACATCGAGAACCTGGCCGGCAAGGCCAAGGCCGCACAGGTCGGCGAGGACGTCCACCTGATGACCTCCGCCGGCGGCCTCGTCACGTCGCGCAGCGCCAGCGAGGTCCCGGTCTCGCTCCTGACCAGCGGTGTCGTCGCCGGACTCCTCGGCGGCTGCTTCATCGGCAAGGCGTCGGGCTACCCGAGCGTCATCACCCTCGACGTGGGCGGCACCTCCGCCGACATCGGCGTCGCCCCCGACGGCAAGCTCCGCATGAAGCACCTGCTCGACACCCGCATCGGCGACTACCACGCGATGGTGCCGATGGCCGAGGTCGACACCATCGGTGCCGGCGGCGGATCCATCGCCAGCATCGACGAGGGCGGCATGTTCCGCGTCGGACCGCGCAGCGCCGGTGCCATGCCCGGCCCGGCCTGCTACAACCGCGGCGGCACCGAACCCACGTCCACCGACGCGATGGTCGTCATGGGTTGGCTCCGCGAGGACAGCTTCCTGTCGGGAACCATGGAGGTCAAGACCGAACTCGCCACCGAGGCGGTCCAGACCCACATCGCCGACAAGCTCGGTGCCGACATCGAGCACGCGGCGATGGGCATCTTCCAGATCCTCGCGCACTCGATGACCGAGGCCATCTCGCTGCACTCGGTGCGCAAAGGCTATGACCCGCGCGAGTTCTCGCTCGTCGCCGAGGGTGGCGCCGGGCCCCTGTACGCCTGGCAGATCGCCGAGCACCTCGGCATTCCGCGTGTCATCGTGCCCGGTCACCCCGGGATCACCTCGGCGGTCGGCCTGCTGACCACCGATGTTCGCTACGAGGTCCCGACCACCGTGTGGACCTCGTCGGCCGAACCCGATCTGGAGCTGCTGCGTCGCGAGATGGACCGGCTGTCCGAGCAGGCCGTCGCCCAGCTTCGCGCCGACGGCATCGCCGAGGACGCGATCACTCTCGAGCGCAGCGTCGACTGTCGTTATGTCGGACAGGGTTACGAGCTCCGGGTCCCCGCCCCCGCCGGCGACATCACCGACGAGTGGGTCGAGCAGACCGCGGCCACCTTCCACGAGGTCCACGGTCGGACGTATTCGCAGCGCTTCGACGACAAGCCGGTCCAGCTGGTCAACATCCGCGTGACCGGGGTGGGCGCGGTCGAGCACATCCGCATCGCCGAGATCGAGAAGGGAGACGCGGACGCGTCGTCGGCGATCAAGGCCACCACTCGCGCGCTGTTCTGGAAGAACGACTCGGCCGATCCGGAATGGGTCGACACACCCATCTACGACCGAGCACTCTTCAAGGCGGGCAACACCTTCGACGGTCCCGCGATCGTCCAGCAGTTCGACTCGACGACCATCGTCGGCATCGGACAGAAGGCCACGGTCGACGCCGTGGGCCACATCATCATCGAGAGGAGCGCCTGACATGGCGAAAGCTCTGATGCCCACGGACGGCGTTTCGCTTGCCGCCGAGGCCAACCGGACCTGGAACACCGTCGAGGTCGACCCGATCACCCTGCGCGTCATCGGCGGTGCGCTGAACTCGATGGCCAAGGAGATGGCCCAGGTCCTCTACCGGATGGCCTACTCGAGCCTCATCCGTGAGTCCGAGGACCTCGGCGCCGGCATCTTCGACGTCAACGGCCGCGAACTGTGCGAGTCGGATTCGACTCCGATGCACTGTGGTTCGATCCCCGCGTACATCCGTGGCGTGAACCGCAAGCTCGCCGGCACGTACAAGCCCGGTGACGTGATCCTGCACAACCACCCGTATCACGGTGCGGCGCACTCCCCCGACTACGGCGTGATCATCCCCATCTTCTGGGAAGGCGAGCACATCGGGTTCGCCGGCTGCACCGGTCACGTCTCCGACATCGGCGGCAACTTCCCCGGCCTGTGCATGGACGTCGTCGACGTCTGGGCCGAGGGCAAGCTGATGGACTCGATGAAGATCTACGACGGCGGCGTCCGCAACGACATGCTGATCCAGCACATCCTGGACAACGTGCGCACCCCGGAGCAGAACCGCGGTGACCTCGAGGCTCTCATCGCCTGCTCACGCATCGGTGAGAAGCGGTTCGTCGAGCTGCTCGAGAAGCACGGGCTCGACACCGTCATGAGCGCCGCCGACCGGTGGATGGACTACTCGGAAGAGATGCTGCGCAGTCGGATCCGCCAGATCCCCAACGGCAGCTACGAGGCACCTATCGGCTACCTCGACGACGACGGCAAGAACCGCGGTGTGCCGCTGAAGGTCGCGGTGCGCGTGCAGGTCGAGGACGAGGACGTCCTCATCGACCTCACCGGTTCCAACGACCAGGTGCCGACGGCGTTCAACGTGCCGTTCGAGGGTTCGGTGCTGCCGGTGGCGGTGAGCGCGATCCGCACCATCCTGCTCGACGAGTACCTCACCGAGGAGTTCGTCCCGCAGAACGACGGGTGTTTCCGACCGGTGCGCGCCTACGCGCCGGAGGGCACGATCTTCAACCCGGACTTCCCGGCATCGTGTTTCGCACGCTTCTCGCAGGTCAACCGCATCTTCGACTCGATCAACCTGGCGCTGGCGCCGGTGCTGCCCGAGCGGGCGATCGCCGGCTCGTCGGCGGCGCTGTGCGCCATCGCGTACTCGGGTCTGGCCGAGGACGGTGAATCGTACTGGGTCTACATCGAGATCAACGAGGGTTCCTACGGCGCCCGTAACGGCAAGGACGGCATGGACGCCGTCGACGCCCTGATGGCCAACACCCGTAACAACCCGATCGAGGAACTCGAGCTGAACCACGCGATGCGTGCCGAGCGCTACGAGCTCCGCGACGAGTCACCGGCACCCGGCCAGTGGCGCGGCGGCATCGGCAGCGTGCGGACCTGGTACATGCAGACCGACACGTTCCTCGGCTCCGAGGCCGACAACCGCACCGACCCGCCCGCGGGCGCGCTCGGTGGCGGCGACGGCGCGTCGGGTTCGTTCGTCCGCAACCCCGGCACGCCCGAAGAGGAGGTGCTGTTCTCGAAGGTGACCCAGGAGGTCATCCGCGAGGGCGAGCGTCTCGAGATCCGGATGCCGTCGGGCGGTGGCTTCGGCGATCCGTTCCTGCGCGATCCGTTCGCGGTGCTCTCCGACGTGTGGGACGAGTACCTGTCCGCGGACGAGGCGCGTCAGGACTACGGTGTCGTCGTGAACACCGACGACTGGACCGTCGACGCAGCGGCCACCGAGCAGCTCCGCGCGTCGCGGGTGGCGTCCTGACCAGTGACATCGGAGGGGCCGGCGATTCTGTCGCCGGCCCCTCCGGCCATTCCCCGGAAAGCACCGCGGAGCAATCTGTGAGAGACGTTGCCGCGCGGCTCAACACGGTCATCTCGTGGGTGCCCGAGCAGTTCGGTGTCGACCCCGATGTCGCATCCGGTCCGCTGTCCGGCCTGCGGATCGGGGTGAAGGACAACATCGAGGTCGGCGGCGTGCGCTCCACCTGTGGGTCCGAGTACTTCGCCGACCGGGTGGCATCTGCCGACGCGGCGTGCGTGACCGCCTTGAAAAAGGCCGGTGCCGTCATCACCTCGACGCTGAATCTCGCCGAGTTCGCCGTCGGTGTGACGAGTCAGAACTCGGCATCGGGTGGGACGGTGAACCCGTGGGCCGCCGATCGCGTACCCGGTGGATCGAGCGGTGGGTCCGGTGTCGCGGTGGCGGCGGGGATCGTCGACGTGTCCCTCGGCACGGACACCGGCGGATCCATCCGGCTGCCTGCCGCGTGCTGCGGTGTGACCGGCCTGCGGCCATCTGTCGGAGTGCTCGACATGACCGGGATCTTCCCGGTCAGTGCCGATTTCGACACCGTCGGTCCGCTCGCCCGATCGGCGACACTGGTGCGGGAGACATTCGCGGTGCTCGCGGGCGCCGACTCGACACCGTTGCGGAGCAGGTCGTTGCGGATCGCGCTGCCCTGGCCGTTCGTCACCGAGGACGTGGATCCGGCAGTGCGCGACGCGGTGGTCGGTGCCGCGGACCTGCTTCGCGACCTGGGCCACAGTGTCGTCGACGTACCGGTTCCGCACAGCGAATCGGCGCAGGACGTCGTGTACACCCTCATCTACTCGGACTTGGCGAAGACCCATGCCGAACGACTGCGGGACGAGCCGAGCCGATTCCAGTCGGCGACGCGCGAGCGGATCCTGCTCGGACTCAGCATCTCCGACGGTCAGGTGACCGCGGCGCGGCGACAACGTGATGTGTTCCGCGCTGCCACGGCCGAGCTCTTCGACGACGTGGACGTGGTCCTCACCCCGGCGATGCCGGCGGACGTCCCCCTGCTCGGTGGTGGCGATGCCGTTGTCGCACAGGCACGTCGGATGGGCCAGCTGACCTACCCGTGGTCGTTGCACGACGGCCCGACGCTCGCGCTGCCGGTGGGAGTCCATCCGTCCGGGATGCCGATCGGGGCTCAGCTGACCGCCGCCCACGGCGCCGAGGCCACGCTGTTCGCGCTGGCCGAGCAATACCAGGAGCACACCGACTGGCATCGTCGACGCCCGCCGGTCCGCGTGGACGTGTGAGGCGTCCGCGTCAGCTCTGGCGTCGGAGCAGGTCCATCTGCTTGTAGACGTCGCCGAGGTGGTCGAGGTGGCGGCGCATGAGCGTCATCGCGGTCATCGAGTCCCGCGCCTCGACCGCTTCGAGGATGGCCCGGTGGTCTTCGTCGACGCACTTCCAGAAGTCCTCGGGTGCGGTGTCCCGGCTGAACCGGCTGCCGATCACCCGGAAGACCGGCACGGTGATGAGGTCGAGGAGCGGGTTGTCGGCGGCGCGGAGCAGCACGCGATGGAATTCCTGGTTGTTCGCGTACACCTCGGGACCGATCTCGCCCAGAGGATCGAAGATGGTGGCGCGCAACTCTTCCAGATGCACGTCGGTGTGGCGGTACGCGGCCACGCCCGCCGCGGGGACCTCGGTGAGCTGCCTGACCTCCATGAGCTGATCGACGGTCACACCCTCGGCCGCCGCGAGCAAGGTGACCCCGGCTTCGAGGTGGGCACTGAGCTGACTGATGTCGGGGGTCGCGACAAACGTTCCACCCGTCACACCGCGCGTGGTGTGGACCAGGTTCTCGCTGGCGAGCGACCGGATGGCCTCACGCACGGTGCTCTGCCCCACCCCGAACTCGGCGCGCAACTCGGTGTCGGGTGGCAGTCTGGTGCCCGGGGTCAGCTCGCCGGCCAGGATGCGAACCCGAAGCGCGTCGGCCACGACCTGGTACGCCGGGCGCCGGCCGGACTTATTCGCTTCCGTCACAACATCTTCCGATCGTGGAGGGGTGTGACTCAACTTACCAGATCGACGACCCGGACACGACACTGCGGCAACGGTTTTGGGATGCGTCAGACAAGTGGCCGGTCGACGCCCCGCACGGACCTCCAGACATGTGCGCGCAGGGGGTGTCACGCGGTTCGTCGGCGCCCGGCTCGCCGATTCGACGCCTCGACCTCCGCGATCGCGACGCGGAGCATCTCCGCGAAGCGGCTCCAGTACGCGGCCTCGGCGTCGTAGAGCCGGATGGTCCGCGGATCGGCGCCCGCCAGTCGAGCAGTGTTGACCATGCTCTGCCAGTGCTCCCACTGGTCGTCACACACCTCGAGATAGCCGGTGAGTGTGGCGGCGTCGTGGTTTCCCAGTGCGGCGATCCTGCTCGGCATCGAAGTCCCCTCATCCGGTATCAGTCGTGCACACGCTATGCCGGGGGTACGACAATCCTGCGGTTCGAGCGACGCCAACCACTTCCCGCTCCCTGATCCGAAAGAACCGCGACACCGCGCGCCTGAGCCCGAGAGACCTGCTGACCCACTGCTCCCTGCGTAGCGCCCGGAGCTTGCGGAGGGCGCGGCGAGGCGACCCACCCGATCCGCCGGGACGCGGTGGCGAAAAGAGCTGCTATAAAACATATTTCGCTGCGAAACCCGGCGGGCGGGGTCGGCCTCACACTGTGGAGTTGTCAAAGGTCGTTTGGCATCCTTGTCGACGCCGGAGGGTCTAGTTGGAGGCGGATCCTGGTTAGACGAGAACGTCGTCGAGTCGCATGGTGCGCCGGTTGTAAGCGGGCAGGGGTAGACGCCGCGGGTCGACGTCGACCGGTGGAATCAGCCAGGGATGCCGGTCCGGGCCCATCACCACCTGCCAGCCATGGTGATGAACCTGGGTATGGCACCTCTGGCAGAGTAGGCATCCATTGTCCAGGTCCGTGGGGCCACCGTCAGCCCAGTGGACCAGGTGGTGAACTTGGCTATGTGCCGCTGGCGCACCGCATTTCACACAACACATATCGCGGACGATGATCGCTTGGCGCAGGTGATGCGGGAACAGACGTTTGGTGGTGCCCATCCGTAACGGCACCCCTTCGCTGTCGAGGACGATCTCGGCGACTCCGCCGTCACACGACAACCGGCGTGCTGTCGATGCCGTGACTGCCCCGACCCACGGCAATCGTGCCGGATCTGCGTCGTCAGCGGGGATGGTGACCAACACTTGGGTGCGGGGTGCTCCGGCGGTGGTCACCGCGGCACCGATCGCCGCCTGATCCAGAAGGAGTTCCAGGCCGTCGGCGCGGCGTTCTCCGAGACTGCGACGATCCTCGGCGCCGTCGGGTTCGGGGCGCGGGCAGGATCGTTCGTCGATCATCGACAGGAACTTCTCCCCGATCACTGCCGTCACATCCCCGGTGATGGCGACTCTGCCTTCGTCGGTCACCCGCGTGTGCACAGTGTTCAGCGACGCATCATCAGCGGCGGCGACCGCGTTCGGATCAGAGTCGGCGACCCGGAGGGCGATACCGCGGGCGTGGGTGCCGATCTCGGCGGGCGTGGCACCGGAGAACGCCTGCGCGAGCAGATCGCTCTCGAACGCCGATCGGTCGTCGTCGGACAACCCTGCCGCAGTGCGTTTGTCGATGTACGCGATGCCGCGGACCACCGCGTCGACACACTCCGCCGACAGATAGCCTTCGGCGGCACAGTCAGCGACCTTCGGCAACGAAGACAGGCCGCCGGCGATTCGCACGCCACGGTGCGCGGCCGTCGGCGCCATGCCCATCTCGATCAGCCACGACCGTGTTGTCGAACCGGCACGCGTCGCCGCGCCCGACTCGTCGAGAAGCGCGATATGCACGGCGATCTGATGATCCAGCACGTTGCGCATCATCCGCAGCTCGTCGAGACGCTCGACCAGAGCGCGACCACTCCCGTCGTCGGGTGGTGACGGCGAGGCATTGAGGGTGTCACGAAGCTCGGTGATCGAGGTCATGACACCAAGGTACTCGCCAAAGTGTTCGACGACGAGATTTCTCCACAACCCCGCTCGCAAGCGAATCTAGTTGCCCCACACTCTCTGCCACTTACGCATCATCGGTGAACCGAAGTGAACCGTGGCGAACAGAAACCCCACCAGTCACAGAGACCGGCCGGTACAAGGACCTGCCGATCAACCAGCACGCGGCCACCGATCAGGTCGCACCGATCAGCACCGCAGCGCCGAGCCAGACGAGTGCGACGACCTTGACCACCTCGAATCCGACGTATACGAAGTGGGCGTGACTGCGGGGTCCCTCATGCCCGGCGAGCACCGCGTCGGACCGCTTGGTCAGTGCGGGCCGCACCGCCACCAGCTGAACGATGAGGGCGGCAATTGCCACGCCGGCCGCGATCGGTTCCGCGAGACCACCCCACTCACCGAGGACCATGGCCACGAGAATGCCTACTGCCCAAGCGATCTCGGCGGTATTGAGCGCGCGGAACACCAACCGACCGATGCCGAGCCCGATGGGCAGGGTCACCCCGGGTGCGCGGAACTTGAGCGGTGCCTCGATGAACGAGATGGCGAACACCATGCCGAGCCACAGGAACGTCAGCGCGGTGACGACCGCGCCGGCAGCGCTCATCGCGCGCCGGTCCGCAACAGCTCCGGTCCGAACGTCTCGTAGTGGATCCGGCTCTCGTCGACCTCGCGAGCGATGAATGCCTCGCGCATCGACGAGAGAAACCCGGTGGGCCCGCACAGCATGACGTGCGAGTCCCGATCGACGTCGACGTCGTCGAGTGTCATCTGCCCGACCCGAATCGCGTCCGACACCACGTGGGGTGAGGTGCTCTCATACCACTGGATCAGTCGGCCAGACGGCAGTGAATCGACAAGGGCGGCCAGCATTCCGCGGTGCGGTTGCCGGTCTCGCGAACGGTCGGCATGGAGCACGGTCACCGGCCGGGTGTCGCGCTGCTCCGACAATGCGGTGAGCAAGCCGATGACGGGTGTGCAGCCGATACCCGCCGAGGCGAGCAGAAGCGGCGCCTCGTCGTCGGGCAGGACCAGGTCACCGAAGGGCGTGCTGACGTCGAGGAGATCCCCCTCGAAGACCTGCTCGTGCAGATGCGCCGACACCTCGCCGGCGAGTTTGACGCTGAACCGCCACCGCGACTCGGCGGGGGAACCGGTCAGACTGTACTGACGGATCTGTCGAGCACCGTCGAGAAGCGGTACCTGCACCGAGATGTACTGTCCGGGACGGAATCCGGGCAGCCGTCCGTCGACCGCTGCCACCGTCAGCGCGATCGTGTCGGGCGAGACCTGCACGCGCTCGGTGACCCGGACTTCGCGCCAGACGTGCCCGGGATCGACGGCTGCGTCGGCGTAGAGCTGCGCCTCGGAAGCGATGAGCAGGTCTGCCATGTCCCAGTAGAGCTGGTCCCAGGCGTCGGCTACCTCGGGCGTGACCGCGTCACCGAGCACTTCGACGATCGCAGCGAAAAGATGGTCGTGCACAACGACATACTGCTCAGCGGTGACACCGAGAGATGCGTGTTTGTGAGCGATGCGGTCCAGGATGAAACGCTGGCGCCGAACGTCGGGTTCGAGCTGCAGCCGCGCGAACGCGGCGATCGACCCGGCGAGCGCCTGCGGTTGCTCACCCGACTTCTGGTGCGTGCGGTTGAAGAGGTTGTCGAGCAGGTCCGGGTGCGCGGCGAAGAGTCCGCGGTAGAAGAGCGGGGTGATCTCCGCGAGCGACCCCTCGACAGCGGGAAGCGTGGCGGCGATCGTCGCGCGCTGGGTGTCAGACAGCATGAGAACTCCTTTGTTCATCTGCTCATCGGTTGTGGTGCAGTAAATCTGGGGTTTCGGCGTACCGGCCGACCCGGAGTGGTCTAGGAGCCCGGGCGTCGAGCTGTCATTGCGGACGATTCACGGCCGGCCGGACGCGGCGTCAGCGACAACAACACCGCGCTCGTCGGCTCGCGGGCGAGGTCGGCGACCGTCTCGGTGTCCAGGCTCTCGTAGAAGGCCGTCACCGCGCGGGCCAGCGAGCCCCGGAGCCGACACGCATTCCGCAGCGGACAGGGTTGGGCGCCCTCGCATTCCACGACCTCGCCATCGCCTTCGAGCGAACGTGCGAGCCACCCGACGCGGGCATCGCGGCCGAGTTCGGTGATCGTCAGCCCACCTGTTCGACCGCGTCGAGCGTGGACGACGCCCATCTCCGACAGCCTCCCGACGACCTTGGCGACATGCGTGTACGGGACCGCGAGTTCCCGGGCGAGGTCCTTGGAGGTGAGAGCTGTTGCAACCGAGCCACCTTGATCTGCGACCGCCAACCGCATCACGACTCGGAGGCCGATGTCGGTGAAGCGTGTCAATTGCATGGTGCAAGTAGACCATAAATTGGTACGGAAAATACCAATTAAGATCGGTGATGCCGGTCACCCGACGCGTACGGGCTGCCTATCCGCCGTCGGCGATGCGGGGCCGGGTGTGAGTGGTCCAGGTCTGACCGTCGTGGTACCGATCCGCGACCGGGTCCTGCGGGTCCGGGTACCAGCCGGCCACGACATTCCGTGAGCCGTCCCCCACCGAACCCGCCGACCTCCGGGACACCAGTACGACGATGCCTGCGATCCCGGCACCGAGGACGGCCAGCAGCGCGAGCAGGACGACGAGCATCAGCAGGATCGACATGCTCGCACCGTACCGAGCGCCGGGCGGCCTGCCACGTCGTCGGCGGCAACTGTGCTCCGATTACGTCGAACGATGGACCCGCCCGTGCCGCACGGCCGACCGAACGATTCTCACCGGATCAACCCTCGACGGTCTTGACGGCGAGCCCCAGCCGCTGCGCACGGCGAATCATGGTGAACGCGTTGTCGATTGCGGCACAACCCGGGTCATTGTTGAAGTAGACGTACACATCGCACGAGTCGTCGTAGAACTCCGAGAGGCGGCGCAGCCAGCTGTCGATCGCACGGGTCCCGTAGCTCATCGGTCGTCGCGACGTGCCGTCGTGAAGTCGCAAGTATCCGAAATCGGCTGTGCGCCAGAGTGGATTGAGGATGCGGTTCTTCCGGTCGGCCCAGCACAACGCCGCGCTGTGCCGTTCGAGGACCGACCGGGTCTCGTCGGTCCACCACGAGTCGTGCCGGGGCTCGACCGCGACCTGAATCGTCTTCGGGAACCGCGCGAGCGTCTCGTCGAGGGCGTCGGGCGCGGCGCGGAGGTTGGGAGGCAACTGGAGGAGCACCGGCCCCAGCCGACCGTCGAGTCCCGCCGACCGGTCGAGGAAGCGCTGGACCGGTTCGGCCGGCTCCTGGAGGCGCTTGATGTGGGTCAGGTAGCGACTCATCTTCGCCGCCATCCGGAAGCCGGCGGGAACGGTCTCGGCCCAGTTCTCGAACGCCTTCCTCTCCGGCAGCCGATAGAAGGTGTTGTTGACCTCTGCGGTCGGAAACCGCTGGGCGTAGTAGTCCAACCACAGACGCTGCGGAAGCTGCTGGGGGTAGAACGCACCCCGCCAGTCGCGGTACTGCCACCCGGAGGTGCCGATGAACAGCACCGTCGTGCCTATCCGTTGGGGACGGGGCTACGAATCCCGTCCACGACGAGTAGTCGGCATGCGCGTGGGTGTCGATTCACGTGCTCCGGGTACCCGTCGGCGGCATATGCCAATCACCGAGACGGGAGCGACACATTGACCAAACTGGCGATCATCTATTACTCGGCCACCGGGCACGGCACCGCGATGGCGCAGGCGTTGTCAGACGCCGGCGAATCCGCCGGAGCCGAGGTTCGTGTCCGACACATCGCCGAGACGCGGGTTCCGGAGACGTTCGCCGAGAATCCGGCGTGGTCGGCCAACTACGAGGCCACCAAGGACCTGCCCGCGGCAAGCGGTGACGACATCGTCTGGGCCGACGGGGTGATCTTCGGGAGCCCGACGCGGTTCGGTAGCACGGCCTCGCCGTTCCAGTCGTTCATCGACTCGCTCGGCGGACTCTGGGCCGAGGGCAAGTTGGCCGACAAGGCCTACGCCGCCTTCACCTCGAGCCAGACCGCGCACGGCGGCCAGGAGACCACGCTCACCGGGCTCTACACGTCGCTGATGCATTTCGGCGGCGTCCTCGTCCCGCCCGGTTACACCGACGGGCTGAAGTTCGCCGACGGCAACCCGTACGGCGTCTCCCACGTCACGGGTCCGGAGAACAAGAACGACCTCGACGACGCGACGAAGGCGGCCCTCGCACACATGGCACAACGCGTGGTGCGCATCGCGAAACTCCTCGCCGGCTGAGTCACCGCGAAACGGGTTGACAGCGATCACCAGGAGGTCCACCATCGGTCCTCGTGTCTGTCAGAGTGTCGCCCTTCGGGCGTGAGGAGGTCGTCGGCGTCGTGCGCGCCGACGGTTGAGCACCCCGCCCCGACCGGCGCGCGTCCCTTGTTGTGGACCGCGCCGGTCGAATTGTGCTCTCCTCCATCCTCCGACACCTGAGGTGTACACAACCATGCATTCCTTGACCGAAGCCCAGATTCGCTCGTCGTTCGTCAACGCCTCGTTGCGTGAACGCAAGAGCATGACCCTCCCACCCGACTTCGACGAGGTCTACTGGGAGAAGCTGGATTTCGCCGGTTGGCGGGATCCGAAGCTCCCGATGGTCGGATACGTGGTCATCCCGACCGACGACGACGTCGTCGGGATCATGCTGCGACTCGGCGGCCGCCAGCCGCGCAACCGTCCGCTGTGCTCGTTCTGCGAAGATGTCCAGCTGCCCAACGAGGTCGCCTTCTTCAGCGCGAAGTTCGCCGGCGCCGCGGGACGCAAGGGCAACACCGTCGGCACGCTGATCTGCTCGAACTTCGAATGTTCGGCGAACGTCCGCGCCAAGCCGTCGGCCATCTTCGCCACCGACGACCCCGAAACCGTGCGGCAGCAACGCATTGCCGCGCTGCGCACCCACCTCGCGGGATTCGCACAGCGCGTGGCGAGCGGGGACAGCTGAGCGGAGCGTCGACCGGCGAACCGGTGTTTCAGCCGGTTCGCCGATCGCGGTTCGGCGATAGTGGACCAATGACCTCGCTGTTCATCCGAGCACTTCAGACCCACCAGTGGCTGTACGAGCATTCGGGCGGTCTCGTCGGCCACCGCCTGCTCATGGGCAATCCCACGCTGCTGCTGCGGACGATCGGGCGCCGCACGGGTGAGGCGAGGTGCAACGCACTGACCTATGCCCGCGACGGCGAGGCCTACCTGGTGGTCGCGTCGAACGGCGGGTCGCCGCGACCGCCGGGGTGGCTCGCCAACCTCAAGGCCCATCCGAATGTCGAGGTCCAGGTGGGTCGGCGCCGGATCCAGGTCACCGCGCGGGCGACCTACCCCGACGACCCGGACTACGCCCGGCGCTTCGTCCTCGTCGACGAGGTGAACCGCGGTCGCTACGCGGGCTACCAGGAGAAGACGACGCGTCCGTTGGCCATCGTCGAGCTGACACCGCGGTAAAGGGTCCCGCCCGTTCGATGATTCACGCAGCGCCGGGCCGCCCTTCGCCGCTGGTCCACCGCCGCGCGTACTCGTCGATGTACTTCTGTCCGGACCGCTCGCAGATGGTCGCCATCAGTTCGTCTGTGAGGACGCGGATTCGGCCCTCGGCGACGTCTCCGCATCCGAGGTCGATCGGCGGGAGGATGTCGATCGTGACCCTGCCTCTGCCTGGCAACCGGCCATCCGCTCGCCCGGTTCCGGAGATCGCAACGGGTACGAGTGGCGCACCCGTGATCAGCGCCACCCGCACGGTCCCGGTCCGTCCGCGATACATCCGCCCGTCCGGGGATCGGGTGCCCTCGGGGTGGATTCCCCAGGCTCCGCCGTCTTCCAGGATCTCCACCGCTCGTCGGAGCGCCGACGACGCTTCCGTGCCGCCACGACGATCGACCGGGATCTGCCCCAGGCTGAGAAAGAACCAGCGTTGCAGGCGGCCGACGGGACCGGGCCGCTCGAAGTACTCGCGCTTGGCGAGGAACGTCACCGGTCGACGCGCGGCCAGAGCCAGGTAGAAGGAATCGAGCACGGACAGATGATTCGCAGCCACGATGACCGGCCCGGTGGTGGGCAGATGCTCGCGGCCCGCTATCCGGGGTCTCCCCCACAGGACGAGTGCCGGACCGATGAGGACGTACCGACACAGGGCGTACGACAGCCTGGTTCTCGCGCGCATAGACAGTGTCTACCCGAGCGTGGGTGACACTGTCTACGTGGAGTCAGCGAAGACCAGGATCGCGTTGGTTCGTGCCGGCGTCGAATTGCTGGAGGAGACCGGTTCACCAGATGTGGGATTGCGCGAGATCGCGCGCCGCGCGGGCGTCTCCCACGGCGCTCCCCGCAGATGGTTCCCGACGCACCGCGCGCTTCTGGCGGCCATCGCCCGCGAAGGCCTGGAGGACCTGTCGTCGGAACTGATGCATGCGGCGGGCGAGGTTCCCCAGAACATCCGGCACGTCGCATTCGCGTACGTCGCGTTTGCCCGTCGTCGACCTGCGATGTTCGCCCTGATCTTTCGGCACGACCTGCTCGAGGGCGGCGGGGCCGACCTCCGCACCACCTCACGGCCACTCTTCGCCTGGCTGGTCTCGCTGATCGAGCACAGCGGCACCGTCGACGCTCCCGAGCTGCGCGCAGCCGAGCTGTGGGTCGGCGTACACGGGATCGCGATGCTGTCCTCGACGGGATCGTTGGGACTGGCCGCGCCCGGGATCGACGACGACGAACTCGTCGACCGGATCGTCGAGAACTGTCTGCGGCCGTCGCGCTGATCCCCCGATGACTATCGCCCGCCCCGCCGGTCGGTATCTGGGAGAACATTGCGACGACTCTTCAGGAGAAGCATGCGAACGCTGGCGATCACCCAGAACATGACGCTCGACGGCTCGATCGAGATGTTGACCGACTGGTTCGACCCGACCGTCGAGGCGCCGGACCTCATGGCCGAGTCGCACCGGCAGGACGCCGAGGCCGACGGTCTGCTGGTCGGAAGGCAGACCTTCGAGGACTTCCGCAGCTTCTGGCCGCACCAGACCGAGGACGCCACCGGGATCACCGACTACCTGAACACCGTCGACAAATACGTGGTGTCGAGCACGATGACCGACCCGGACTGGCAGAACTCGACGGTGCTGTCCGGCGATGTCGTGGATGAGGTCACCGCGCTGAAGAACGCCGACGGCAAGGACATCGTCGTGACCGGCAGCATCACCTTGTGCCACACCCTGATCGGCGCCGGTCTCGTCGACGAGTACCGGCTGTTCGTCTACCCGACCGTCCAGGGATCGGGGCGGCGCCTGTTCCCCGACGGTCTGGAGATCCCGACCCTGCGGCCCGTCGACACCAAGGCCTTCGAGCTGGGCGTCTCGCTGCTGCGCTATCGGACGGTGTGACGCGGTTCAGGTCGGATCGGAGTCGATCTCCTCGAGAGCACGGGCGCGGATCGCGGCGAGGTCCATCCCGTACGTCGATCCGTGCGACTGCTCGTACTCCGTCAATCGCGCAGCCGCGCGGTCGTAGAGGCGTCGCGCGCCGACGGCGTTGCCACGACGATGGTGGGTCAGTCCGACGCAGAGCTGGGCCAGTCCCTGCCACAGCGGACGCTCCGCCGGCGGACACGACTTCCAGCGGGTCTCGAACACCTCGTGCGCGGAGAACGGACGACCCTCCTCGAGCAACCGCCATGCCAGCGCAATCGTCTCGTCGGGCGGCAACGGCTCCTCGGACACGGGCTCGACGCCGCGCTCGCCATAGGGCAGCGGCCGTCCCAGCTCGTCACGTGGCCGGGCCTGACGCGCGCGACCGTCGGGATCGCGATCACGGTGCTTGTTCATACCCCACACCTCCCATTCGCTCCGGCACAACGCGGCACAGCCAAGAAAAAACAAGACACTCCGAAGCGACACGCCGGATGAGTTGGAGCAAACTCACCCAAGTCAGCTAGCATCTTGTCGGCGCTGCAGCGCCGACAAGACAGTGGGCGACAGGACTCCCGTGAACAGGCTCGAGCGGTACGAAGCTATCATCGACACCGAATACTACTTGTATGGCGGCGTCGTAGACGTGCCCAAAATCTACGACGCCGATTCGAAGCACCACAGCGAGCGGTACGTTAAGGGTACTTCTGCGCGCGCAGAAAGAGCTAGCCACCACCCAAACGCTCGTCTCATCGGAACAATCGACTTCACGGAAATTCAATGGTTAGTCGACCTATAGTCTTGACGTGACGAAGTTTCTCGGGGCTGGGTGGGTAGATTCCACTACTGTTCAGCTAATTTGGGCAGACGATCCCACAGTCGCGCTCAGCCAGCGAGGGGGACGAGTAAGCCCGGTCTTTCCACTCAACTTATCCATATGTCCGGACACCCTTCCGTCTCGTGGTTGCATCGCACTCCTGTTTGCGGCCTCACCCCGTTCGCTCTTTGCAGAGATTCTGGACCGCCTCGAGGGCGATGACCTCATCTTCATGTCACACGGCCTGGCATGCGGGGTGCTTGTGTCCCATAGATCAAGCGCCGATACCGCACACTGGCTAAGTTCTTTCGTAGATCAGTTATCGGCGTTCGAAATATGGCCGTTTGAAAACGCCCGTGTCGATACCCGATTGATAGAGACGTTTCGAACTGAGGTTAATCTCCCCGTAGAATTGGAGCTAGTCGAGTACAACAGCCTCCCGGGGCCGATAAGAGTAGAAGTTCGGCAGTTCAATGCAAATCTGACTCTTTTCGCTACAGCAGCTCAAGAATTTGCTCCAGAAATGATGTCGCTATGCGAATGGCTCAACGAGTCCGTCAGTTCGCGTGTAGAGAGAATCAGGCAGGAGCTTGCGGCTAGTAATACCGACATCAGCTTCGCTCGGCGCCTGCACCACGATGTCTCCATCCTGGTAGATATCAATTCGTGCTTAACGATGGTGATCTCGCAATTCGCAGACGTGGTACCGCCCGTACTCAATGCAAGCTTCCCTGTAGGCGAGCATTCCCTCCTGGGAATTGGGTCGGCGACACGGTCCGTCTGGGCGGTGTACGACCACATTTCCAATGTTTTTGGCACAGCCGATCACCCAAATCGGCTCCAGGACGCTTTCGACGCCGCGGGGTTCGACCCTGGGATGAACGCCAATAACGTTGATTATCAGTCGTGGCGGAAAGCGAGCGGAACGGCACTCGGAAAAGCAGCAAGTCTGAGCGACCAGCAGCCACGTAAGCATCTTGTATACTTCAGTTCGCGCTGGGGATTTCACGAAACATTAAATGCAATCAGTTTGAGTTGGCAGACCATAGGTTCCGGGGCGACTCGTGAGTGGAATTTGCTCACGCTATCCCATGAATTTCTGCATTCTCACTTTCGGGAGTTGATCAGGTCGAACGTGTTGCCGATAACCAGCGACACCATGCGTCACGATCTGATTGATCTCTACAACAAGGTTTTTGCATCGATCGGCCCCGGCGCTCCCACCGATGGGCCGCGCAACTTCCTTGAATCAATGCAAGTCTTCTTTCTCCATCAGATGAAACTAATCGAGCAGGCTTCTCTTGAGGTCGGTACATTATCGTCGACTACTTCAGTAATAGAGATCTATTCTTCTCCCATTACCGACGGCGAACTGCAGCGATTGATGTCTTCACCGTTGTTGGATTTCGTCGAAGAGGTGCTGGTTCATGTAATGGATTACTACTTCTTTTACAACGCTGACGACCAAGCTTACGTTTCGTCGCTATGGCACTCATGGACTCTTGTGCCTCAAGTTCATAGGAAGCTCCGGCACTACGTTCTTCGTACCCTCTTCGCGTTAGCGTCATCGAACAACTCGACAGATGTGAAGGAGTTGTTCGTAGACGCGTTCACACGGTTGAAGGCAGAATTGGAGGAGATGCAGAAGTCCGGAGACAACGCGCTCGTCGACGCGGGTCTAGCCGAATTGACTGACCACGACGCGAAGAAGGAACTCTACGCCCGGTTCAAGTACAATTATCTTCTATCGATTTTCGCACGCGAGTTCCTGGTTACCGAAAATCTTTATAGCCGTCTCAATGCGGACAGTCAGACTGCGGCCGGGCCTCCCCCGCGATACCGAATACAACCGGGCGAGTTTCCTGACTGGTCTATTCAAAGTCCAAGCGGATTTCTGCTCGATCGCTTTCAGAGTTTCACTCAGGAACCAGAAGATGCGGAGGCTGAGAGCCTGTGGCAACTACTCGTGCTGATCTAGAAGCTACATTTGACTTCGAGCAGATACTCTACTCAAGGCGGTTCTCCGCCGTGGCATTCACGCATCCTGAAGTCGCGCAATGGTCTACTCTTGAACCACTGCAAGAGATACTGGAAACTTCTCGGTCATTCCCTGTGGCTTCTGCGCCCGAGGGTTGGCTCGCGAGTCGCATAGCCGTTCGATCCCCACGGAACTACTTCACATCTGTCAACGATACCTCGTTAGCCACCGACCAGGGGTACGTCCAAGAAGTCTACGTTGCGATCTACAAGTACCGAGTTCCTTCAGAATCCGTGGAGCGTTCCGCTATTCTGTTGATGGCACCGTATGTTCGTTTGCTGAACCGCCTTGTCACCCGATTAAAACGGATGCTTGACCCAGCACACTTGGTTTATCTTACACCTGATTTAGACGAGGTTTTCAGCCGATTCGAACGGACATCTATAGTGGGGATGCGCGCAACAAGAATCTCCGTTAAAGATGAGTCGGAACCGACGATCGAACTAGTCTCCCTGACCGGTAGGAACCCGCTCAAATCGAATCTACGAGCCGAACTCCGTCGAGTCGGGCCAGCGTATTCAATACGAATCGACGTACATTCACCCCCCCACGAGACCACGGTCCATCTGGATAGGTTCGGGAACTGCTGGTGGTACCACCGCAGTGAAAGCGACCTGACAGGCCCGTTGTCACTTTTCTCCGAGTTATTCTCGAGCGTAAGAGTTGCGGAGGGGCGACATCGTCCTACATACCGCATTACACCATCCGCTGACGCTGACTGATAAGGACTCGGAATGACCAATCTGCAATCCGCTATGAACGAGGTCGAACGCGACGCAATTGCGGCCCGGTTGGCGGGCTACTTGAGGTCCGGGCAGGTCAGCCTGCTGCTAGGCGCAGGCGTCTCAACCGGGCTTAATTTGCCTGATTGGCGCGAGCTTGTCGAAGCGTGCGAAAACGACGCTGGTGTTACACCCGATCCAGACTTAGACCTGTTGCGCCGTATGGATCACGTGCGTATCTCACTCAACACACATGAGGAGTATGCCGATCTCGTAAAAGAAAACCTCTACAAAAAACTATCCGGAACTAACTCGTATCCCGACGATCTGCTGCGGAACCGGATGCTTATTTCGATCGGCGCGCTCGTAATGTCGTCGGTACGTGGCTCAGTCACAGAGGTTCTTACACTCAACTTTGACGACGTCCTTGACTGGTATCTTCATCTACACGGCTTCAGGACACAGGTTATTACCAACCTGCCTGCCCTAGTAGCTGGCAACACAGATGTCCGAATCATGCATATGCATGGGTTCTTACCTTTGATGCCACGCTTCGAGAGGAGCGATTGGATGTTACTATCACACGATTCTCTTATCGATCGGTTGAGAGATCATACGGCACCTTGGCCTGTGGCTATTGGTAGCATCATCCAGTCTAAAATCCTGTTGGCCGTCGGAACTAGTCTGGGCGACACTGATCTAGACGTCCTCCTCGCACAAACTGCCCGATTTGTGTCGGGGCAAAGACCTGTCGGGTACGTTCTCGCCAAGGACGTAAGCAGCAGTCGCGTCAAAATATTACGTGAACGAGGAATTGAAACAGTCTCGTTCAGCGACTACAAAGAGGTCCCCGAGTTTTTACTGAACGTTTGTCAAAGGGCGGCCGCTGATAGCTCTCTATCGGTCGGCCTTTCTAGCTAACCGGAAACTCGAGCAGCTAAGGGAAACGGTGCTCGTACGTGTGTTGCTACAAGACCGCGTCTAACCGTCCATACAAGCGATGATCAACGTCGGTGGCCACGGGTAGAAGAACGGCCGTTTGGATATGAGCAAGTCGCGCGTCCGAGGCACAAAATTATATCTTTAGACTCTCGCAACCTTGTCTAGGCGATCGCCATTGAGTGTTTGTTCGCAGATTACTCCCTAACTGTACTGACCTGCCAGGTTGGGTACGCGGCTGACGGGTGAGTTGCCTCGCAGTGCGGTGTGGACGTGTCGTGATTGTAGATGCGAAGGAACTCGGGGAAGGCCGCGACGCGTTCGGGTTCGCTGAGGTAGGGGCGGGCGTAGGACCATTCCTCCTGCAGGGTGCGGTTGAAGCGTTCGACCTTCCGTTGGTTTGCGGCCGGTGCGGGCGGGTCCACTTGTGCTTGATCCCGTTGTCGACCAACAACTTCCGGAACATTCGGGACCGATAGCAAGACCCGTTGTCGGTCATCACCCAAGCGGTGGTAACACCGATAGAGGCGAAGTGCGCCAATGCCCGGGTCATGAACGCGGTCGCGGTTTCCTTCTTCTGATCACCGAGGATCTCTGAGTTGGCGTAGCGGGAATGGTCGTCGACGGCGTGGTGGAGGAACGCGTACCCCAGGTTGCGGCGGCCGTGGACTTTGCGGGGTCATGCGGGCTCGCGGTGGGCGCTGGAGTTGCGGGCGCCCAGGGCGCGGCCGTGGATGCGGTGTCCGCCACCGTCGGGGATTCTGCCGAGTTTCTTGTTGTCGACGTGGATCAAGCCTCCGGGCGCTTGGCGTTTCGTACTGACGAATCTCGCGTCTGCGTGCACGTACGGGCACCCCTGTTGCGGGGTCGGTCCATGACAACCGTAGGCCCCGGTACCGGGTCAGGATGCGGTGCACCGTGGAGACGTTGAACTCAGGTGAAACGCGATCCCGGCAGGCCCCCAGCGGCGGGAGACGCGTAACCCGACGACCCAGCGTTCCCGGCGCCGACCGGTGCGATGCGGACACGACCGGGGTCGGCTGGAGCGCTCGACCATTCCGGCTGACCCTGCATCGCGGTAGCGGTCGGCCCACCGTTTGGCCATGGTGACCGACACGTTGAATCGATCAGCCGCGCGACGCAGTGGCCACCGGTCGTCCACGACGCACCGAGCCAGACGCAACCAACTAGTCGGGGACAACCTAGCCAGTCCCTTTGGAATCGTGAGTCCAACGAAGCGAGGCCTAATTGTCCAGCGTACCTGTGTCTCCAGGACAAGGCCTCGACCGTTGTCCTGTGCCGGCGGTTACGAAATTGGTAGCTGAGCCGACCGGAGAACGAGAAAGGTCAGGTCGCTGTGCGCAACCTGACCTTGTCGTCGTGTGGAGCGAATCCGCTCGTGGTGGGCGAAGGGGGACTTGAACCCCCACGTCCCGAAGGACACTGGCACCTGAAGCCAGCGCGTCTGCCATTCCGCCACTCGCCCGTGGCCACCGAAAATCCGGTGGGCATGTCGTCGAATTGGGTGTGTCCGGCGACTGGACGACGATAGCAGCACGCCGCCGCCGAAACAAAACTCGATCTCCGACGTTGCATTTGTGCAGTACGTCGGGTTACGTCAGATGCCGAATACACACCAATGGGACGGGAGTTGCACACGGTGCGCCAGTTGCCTTGGTGGCACAGTTGGCCGTTGATGTCGCTATCATCAAACAAGGCCAGATGCACGGCGACACGCTCTATTGCCGCGAAAGGAGGTCTCGGTGGGGATCCTGCAACGACTGGAACGCAAGCTCGAAGGTGCAGTTGACGACGGTTTTGCCCGTGTCTTCGGTGGTCAGGTGGCCCCGCAGGAGATCGAGAACGGGCTTCAGCGAGAAGCCGAGGAGTCGCTCGAGAACCTCGGTGACGGTACGGTCCTTGCGGCCAACAGCTACACCTTGCTGTTCAGTCCCACCGATCATCAGCACATCGCTGCGGAATACGAGCTGAACCGCAAGACTTTCTCGAAGCATTTGGAAAACTTCATCAAGGACAACGGATGGCAGACCTACGGCAAGGTCGTCGTAGAGTTCGAGCAATCGCCGTCCTTGCACACGGGGATCTTCCGCGCACGCGGCACGGTCAACCCGGACGCGCGGCCCCGCCCGGCGGGAGCGCGTTCGGAGCATCCGCACGCTGCGCCGGTCCCCGGCCCGCCGGCCGGACGCCCGGCCCCTGTTCCCCCACTTACCAACGCCCCCGACCAAGGAGCCCCCAAGATGACTCAGAATCCCGGATACGACCAGCGCAGGGGCGCCGATCCCGCCTACGACCAGTACGGCCAGGGATCGGGACAGCCGGGAGACCAGGGCTACGGCCAGCAGGGGTACGACCAGTACGGTCAGCAGCCCGGCTATGACCAGGGGTACGACCAGCAGGGCTACAGCCAGCAGGGTTACGAACAACAGGGATACGACCAGCAGGGCTACAGCCAACAGCCCGGCTACGGACAGCAGGGCTACAGCCAGCAACCCGGCTACGAGCAGCAGGGCTACAGCCAGCAACCCGGCTACGGCCAACAGGGATACGACCAGCAGGGTTACGGACAGCAACCCGGCTACGAGCAGCAGGGCTACAGCCAGCAACCCGGCTACGGCCAACAGGGATACGACCAGCAGGGCTATGGCCAGCAACCCGGCTACGACCAGGGTTACGGTCAGCAGGGCTACGGCCAGCAGCCGTACGCCCAGCAGCCCGCGGGATACGACTACCAGGGTGGCTACGACCAGGGATACGGCGCGGGCCGCCCGGCCGCCGGCTACGCCCCGTCGTCGATCACGCTCCTCCTCGAGGACGGCAGCAACCGCACCTTCCAGCTGCACGAGGGATCGAACGTGATCGGCCGCGGACAGGACGCGCAGTTCCGTCTGCCCGACACCGGCGTCTCGCGCCGCCACGTGGAGATCCGCTGGGACGGCGCCACCGCCATGCTCACCGATCTCAACTCGACCAACGGCACCACCGTCAACGATCTCCAGGTGAACACCTGGGAACTCGCCGACGGCGACCGCATCCGCGTCGGACACTCCGACATCACCGTCCGGTTCCAGTAGACCCGTAAACGCCGAGCGCACGCCCACCTGTCGTGGGCGGCGGTCGATACTGGCCCGAGACCGCTCCGGCCGGTTGATACTGAACTGTCATATCCGAATGACCGGGTTCGGCGAATCTGCCCATAAGATGCAGTCGGGTCCGCTCGTTTCGCTCGGCGGTCCCATGATCGCTGCCGTGGGTACGACCCGACCGAGACGGAACGCGCTGGAGGTGAACACGACATGCAGGGCTTGGTGCTGCAACTGACCCGCATCGGTTTTCTGTTGTTGCTCTGGTTGTTCGTCTTCGCCGTGATCCGCACGCTGCGCGCCGACATCGCGTCGGCCGGCGGACTCCGCATCCCCCGGTACTCCGGCGGCTCGGAGAAGCGACGTCGCAGCGGCGGCGTCCGCGGCGCGGCCCGCTATCTCGTCGTCACCCACGGCGCGCTGGCGAACACCCGGATCAGCCTCGGTCAGCAGCCGGTCCTGCTCGGACGCGCCGACGACTCGACCCTGGTGCTGACCGACGACTACGCCTCCGAGCGACATGCGCGGCTCTCCAGACGCGGCGACGACTGGTATGTCGAAGACCTCGGCTCCACCAACGGCACGTACCTCGATCGTTCCAAGGTGACGACCGCGGTCAAGGTCCCGCTGAACACGCCGATCCGCATCGGCAAGACCGTGATCGAGTTGCGCCCGTGACACTTGTGTTGCGCTACATCGCGCGCAGCGACCGTGGTCTCGTGCGGTCCAACAACGAGGACTCGTTCTACGCGGGTCCTCGCCTGCTGGCCCTCGCCGACGGAATGGGCGGCCACGCGGCCGGCGAAGTAGCCAGCCAACTGGTGATCCGCGCGCTCAGCACCCTCGACGACGACGAGCCCGGCGGCGACCTCCTCACCCAGCTCGACGGCGCCACCCGTGCCGGCAACGAGGCGATCGCGGCACAGGTGCACGAATCACCCGAACTCGACGGCATGGGCACCACGCTCACCGCGATCCTCTTCGCCGGCAGCCGAATCGGCCTGTGTCACATCGGCGACTCGCGCGGATACATGTTCCGCGATGGTGCGCTGACCCAGATCACCCGCGACGACACCTTCGTCCAGACCCTCGTCGACGAAGGTCGCATCACCGCCGAACAGGCACACACCCATCCGCAACGCTCACTGATCATGCGCGCGCTCACCGGCACCGAGGTCGAGCCGACCCTGACGATGCGCGAGGCCCGCGCCGGCGATCGGTACATGCTGTGCAGCGACGGCCTGTCCGACGTCGTGACCGAGGAGACCCTCGCCGAGACCCTGGGGTCCATCGCCGACCCCAAGGAGTGCGCCGACCGTCTCATCGAACTCGCGCTGCGCGGCGGCGGCCCGGACAACGTCACCGTCGTCCTCGCCGACGTCGTCGACACCGAGTACGGCGACTCGCGCCCGATCGTCGGTGGCGCTGCCGGCGGCAACGAGGAGATCTACACGCCCGACCCGGCGACCGCCGCGGGACGGGCGGCAGCACTTCGCCCGCCCCCCGCCGAACCGCAGCGCCCGACGGTGCTGACCGAGGACGAGCCCGCCGCCAAGCACAAGAGCAAGTACCGACGCTGGATCGTCGCCGGTGTCGTGCTGACCGTGGTGGCGGCGCTGGTCGTCGGCGTCTTCGTCGTCCGGTCCGTCGTACGCAGCAACTACTACGTGGCCGCCGACGACAGCGGCGACGTGCTCGTCTACCAGGGATCACCGGAAAAGGTGTTCTTCCTCTCGATGAGCAACCCGGTGCAGCGCGTCTGCGTCGAGGACCTCGATCAGACCGAACCGACGTACACGTTCATCTCCTACGACGACGGCACCTGCGAGTTCCCCCTCAACGTCGACGACCTGGTGTCGGGGCCGGCGCAGTCGGTCAAGAACGTGATGATCCGGAACAAGAGCGAGCAGCAGATCCAGGGCGTCGTCACCGACGAGCTGACCTTCCGCTGCGACAACGCGCCCTCGTCGGCAACGCCCGCACCGACTCCCCCGCCACCGGCACCGTCGGAGTCCACACCGAGCACCGACCCGTCCGCGCCCGCACCACGCGCCACCGCGGCGCCCGCACCGGGAATCCCGCAGCAGGGTGCAACCGAGTCGGTGGCTCCGCCCACCGGCAACGCCGGACCTTCCGCCACGCCCGCACCTGATCAGGACGCCGGCACGAGTTGCCGGCAGCAGGTGAGATGACTCAAGCCGCGCCCGCACCGCACGCCCCGCCACGCCAACCCGCCACGAGCACCGGTCGCAACGCCGAACTGCTGCTCCTGGTGTTCGCCATCGGTCTGGTGACGGTGGCGTTGCTCATCGTCCAGGCCGCCCAGGGTCAGAACCTCACCTGGGACATCCTCAAGTACGTGGCCGCCTACACCGGGCTGTTCGGTGTCGCCCACCTCGTGGTCCGACGCTATGCACCCCACGCCGATCCGATCATGCTGCCCGTCGTCGCCGTCCTGAACGGCCTGGGGCTGGTGCTGATCCACCGGCTCGACCTCGGTACGGGCAACACCGGGGAGTCGGTGAACGCCACCGAGGCGACCCGCAACGCCGACCAGCAGTTGCTGTGGGCGGTGCTCGGCATCGTGGCGTTCTCCGCGGTCCTCATCCTGATCCGCGATCACCGCACGCTATCGCGCTATGCCTACACGCTCGGCCTCGGCGGACTGGTCTTCCTGATCATCCCGGCGATCCTGCCCAGTGCGTTCTCGGAGATCAACGGTTCGAAGAACTGGATCATCACACCGTTCTTCTCGATCCAGCCCAGCGAGTTCTCCAAGATCCTGATCATCATCTTCGCCGCGGCGGTGCTGGTGTCGAAGCGCGACCTGTTCATCACGGCCGGTCCGCACGTGCTCGGCGTCGACCTGCCGCGCGCCCGCGACCTGGGTCCGCTCCTGGCCGCCTGGGCGATCGCCATCGCCGTGATGGTGGTCCAGAAAGACCTGGGTACGTCGCTGCTGATCTTCGCGACGATCCTGACGATGCTCTACGTGGCCACCTCACGTGTCGAATGGCTGGTGCTGGGCATCGGGTTGTTCGCGATCGGCGCGGTGTTCGCGTGGTCGATCTTCTCGCACCTGCAGACGCGTGTCTCGGTGTGGCTGGATCCCTTCGCGGACTTCGACGGCTCGGGCTACCAGATCGGGCAGAGCCTGTTCGGCCTGGCCACGGGCGGACTGTTCGGCACCGGCCTCGGTTCGGGGCGGCCCAACATCGTGCCGTTCGCCAACACCGACTTCATCATCTCGACCATCGGTGAGGAGCTCGGCCTGGCCGGCCTCACCGCGATCCTGCTGCTTTACATGATCTTCATCCACCGCGGACTGCGGACCGGCATCGCCGTCCGCGACAGCTTCGGCAAACTCCTGGCGACCGGACTCGCGTTCACCATCGCGATGCAGATCTTCGTCGTCGTCGGCGGCGTCACCAAGCTGATCCCGCTGACCGGTCTCACGACCCCCTTCCTGTCCTACGGCGGGTCGTCGCTGCTGGCCAACTACATCCTGGTCGCGCTGCTCATCCGGATCTCGAACGCCGCGCGCGAACCCGATCCCGGCAAGAAGCGGCCCGCGGCCAAGCCCGTCGAGGCACTGCCCACGCAGGTGGTGAAGCGCCGGTGAACAAGCCGATCCGCAATGTGTCGATGGCGGTGATCGTGATGATCATCGCGCTCCTCGCGAACGCCACCTATGTGCAGGTCTTCAAGGCCGACGCGCTGAAGACCGACACCCGCAACAACCGCGTGCTGCTCGACGAGTACTCCCGCCAGCGCGGTCTGATCACCACCGCCGACGGCACGGTCATCGCGCTGTCGGTGCCGATCGACAGCCGCCTGAAGTTCCTCCGTCAGTACCCGCGGGAGGGCGCCGAGGCCTTCGCCCCGGTCACCGGTTACTACTCGTTCCAGTACCTCGCCAGTCAGATCGAGCACTACGAGAACAGCATCCTGAACGGATCCGACGACCGGTTGTTCGGCCAGCGGTTCATGGACATGTTCTCCGGCCGCGACCCACGCGGCGGCAACGTCGTCACGACCATCAACCCGAAGGTCCAGCAGGCCGCCTACCAGGCGATGCTCAACGGCCCGTGCGACGGACCGTGCCGGGGCGCCGTCGTGGCCCTGCAGCCGAACACCGGGAAGATCCTCGCGATGGTCTCGACCCCGAGCTACGACCCCAACAAGCTCGCCAGCCACGACCAGGAGGTTCGCGAGGGCAGCTGGGAGGCGTGGAACCGCCCCGGTGACACCGCGCAGCCGATGCTGAACCGCGCGATCAGCCAGCTGTACCCACCGGGATCGACCTTCAAGGTCGTGACGTCGGCCGCCGCCCTGCGCGACAACATCACTCCCGGCATCCGTCTCACCGCCGCGCCGACCTTCCCGCTGCCCGGCACCGATGTCTCGCTGCCGAACTACGGCGGCGAGACCTGTCCCGGGTCGTCGGGCGGAACCGTGTCACTGGAGACGGCGTTCAAGTACTCGTGCAACACCGCCTTCGCCGAACTGGTGACCGAGAAGATGTCCGACGCGATCCCGAAGTTCACCGAGACCGCGAGCCTCTTCGGCCTCGATCAGCCGGGCCCCGACATCCCGATGCCCGTCGCCGACTCGACTGTCGGACAGATCCCGTCCCTCGACGTCCTCGCGCAGGCCTCGATCGGGCAGCGTGACGTCCGGCTCACCCCGCTCCAGAACGCGATGATCGCCGCGACCGTGGCGAACGGAGGTGTGCGCATGCAGCCGTACCTGGTGGACAAATTGCAGGCCGCGGATCTGCGGACGCTGCAGACCACCCCGCCGACCACGGCCAACAAGCCGATCACGCCCGAGCAGGCCGCCGAGCTGACGTCGATGATGATCGAGTCGGAACGGTCGACGGCCGGCGCGGGCGGTCCGGTGTCGATCGCGTCGAAGACCGGTACGGCGGAAAGCGGGTCGAGTACGGACACCCCGTTCTCCTGGTACATCGCCTTCGGGCCGTCGTCGAACGCGCAGATCGCGGTCGCCGTCGTCGTGGAGAATGGACAATTCGGTGCGGACTCGGTCGGCGGAACCGTCGCGGCGCCGATCGGACGAGAAGTGATCAACTCACTGGTGGGAGGTGGCAGTCGATGACCCTGCAGAACGGCACCACCATCGGCGATCGGTATCGGCTCATCCGCCTGATCGCCACGGGCGGTATGGGACAGGTGTGGGAGGCGCTCGACACGCGTCTCAATCGACGTGTCGCGGTGAAAGTCCTCAAGGCCGAGTACACCAGCGACCCGGAGTTCATCGCCCGATTCCGCGCGGAGGCACAGACCACCGCCAAGCTGAACAACCCGGGGATCGCGAACGTCTTCGACTACGGCGAGACCCCGGACTACAACGGCGGCGATCCGTTGGCGTACCTGGTGATGGAACTCGTCGACGGCGAACCGCTGAACTCGGTGATCTCCCGGCTGGGCCGGCTGTCGCTGACCAACACGCTCGACATGCTCGAGCAGACCGGTCGCGCCCTGCAGGCCGCGCACAACCAGGGTCTCGTGCACCGCGACGTCAAACCCGGCAACATCCTGATCACGCCGGTCGGCCAGGTGAAGATCACCGACTTCGGTATCGCCAAGGCCGTCGACTCCGCCCCGGTCACCAAGACCGGGATGGTCATGGGGACGGCGCAGTACATCTCCCCGGAGCAGGCCACCGGTGACGAGGCGACCGCGGCGTCGGATGTCTACTCGCTCGGAGTCGTCGGTTACGAGGCGCTCACCGGCCGGCGGCCGTTCCTCGGCGACGGCGCGATCACCGTCGCGATGAAACACATCCGGGAGTCGCCGCCCCCACTGCCGTCGAACCTGCCGTCGGGTGTCCGCGAACTCATCGAGATCACGATGGCCAAGGATCCGCGGCAGCGTTACGCCAACGGCGGCGAGTTCGCCGACGCGGTGGCCGCCGTACGCGCCGGGCGCCGTCCGCCTCGTCCGGGGGCGATCGCCGGTGCCGCTGCGGGAGCAGCGGGTGCCGCGGCGCTCGGTGCCGCGGTCGCACGTGGCGCCACGCCACCGACCGGGGCCGCGTCGCGACCGATGACACCCCGGCCGACGTCCCGCACCGCGGTCGCGCCACCACCGCCGGACAACAGCTGGACGACCGGGCAGAAGGTCCTCGCCGGCATCGCGGCCGCCCTGCTGGTCGGCGCCATCGGACTCATCGGGTTCTATCTGGTGAACAGTGGAAACGGTGGGGCGGCGACGCCACCCCCGTCGTCGCCGACGGTCACCGAGACCACGACGACCGATGCACCGACCGAAGAGACCGACGAGCCGACCACCACCCGGCGCACGACTCGCACGACGACGAGCGAAGAGACCACGACCACCAGCGAGACGAGCGAGGAGACGACCACACTCGCGCCGTCGGGACCCCCCGACTCGCCGCCGGATCCCGGTGCCGCCACCGGAACCCCGTGCTTCCCCGGCGTGCCGTTCTCACCGTTGTGCTGATGGACAGCTGTACTGGAGACAACCGTGCCGGGGCACCCGCAGTGCCTGTGTGCCGAATGTCTCCGACCGAGAAGTTTCCGACCGATATGTTCTGATCTGAGATCCTGAGGGGCGAACCACCGAGGCCGATGTCGACACCACACCACCTCTCCGACCGCTACGAACTCGGCGAAACGCTGGGTTTCGGTGGCATGTCCGAGGTGCACTACGCGCGCGACCTGTTGCTGCATCGCGACGTCGCGGTCAAGGTGCTGCGTGCCGACCTCGCCCGTGATCCGTCGTTCTATCTCCGCTTCCGTCGCGAGGCGCAGAACGCGGCGAAGCTGAACCACCCCACGATCGTGCAGGTCTTCGACACAGGCGAGGCCGAGACCGACGACGGTCCGCTGCCGTTCATCGTGATGGAGTACGTCGACGGCGACACCCTGCGAGATGTGTTGCGCGCCAACGGTCCGATCTCTCCGCGACAGGCGATGACCTGGATGGCCGACGTCGCGGCCGCCATGGACTTCTCGCACCGGAACGGCATCGTCCACCGCGACATGAAGCCGGCGAACGTGATGATCGACAAGTCCGGAGCCGTGAAGGTCATGGACTTCGGCATCGCTCGGGCGATGAGCGACGCGACGTCGACGATGACCCAGACGTCTGCGGTGATGGGAACAGCGCAGTACCTGTCTCCGGAGCAGGCCCGCGGCATCAAGGTCGACCCGCGCAGCGACATCTACTCGATGGGGTGCGTGCTCTTCGAGCTCCTCACCGGTGAGCCGCCGTTCACGGGTGATTCGCCGGTGGCCGTCGCACATCAGCACGTGCACGAGGATCCGCCGTGGCCGTCGCACGTCCGCCCCGAGATCCCGCGCGAACTCGACTCCGTCGTCCTCAAGGCGATGAGCAAGAACAAGGACAACCGCTATCAGTCGGCCGCCGACCTGCGCGCCGACCTGATCCGGGTTCTCGCCGGCGGCAAGCCATCGGCGCCGATGCTGCTGTCAGACGAGGAGCGCACCGAGTTCATCGACACCGGGCCGCGGCGCCCGACCCGCGCGGAGACGACAGGTCCGCGCCGCGCGATCCCCGCCCGCACCGCGAACGGCAACGGCGGTACTCACCGCCGCGACGACGAGGACGAGGACGGGAAGACACCTCGACGCCGGTCTCGGCTGCTCATGGCCGGCGCCCTGGCCGTCGTGGCCCTGCTCGTCGGCACCCTGTTCCTGTGGTCGCCGTGGAGTTCGGGGTCGGCACCGCAGGAATCGGTCCCGGCGGTCTCGGGCCTCAGTTCCGACGACGCGCAGGCCTCGCTCGAACGAGCCGGCTTCGAGGTCCGCGTTCTCGAAGAACCCAGCCTCGACGTCGGCGCGGGTCTCGCCACCCGGACGACCCCGGGCGAGGGCGTGATGACGGCCGAGGGCTCCGAGATCGCGCTCTACATCTCGACGGGTCCCCAGCGCGTGCGGTTGCCGTCGGATCTGGTCGGTAAGACACCCACGGAGGCCCTAGACTCGCTCAAGGTCCTGGGGTTCACCAATGTGCGCACCGACCGGGTGGACTCGTCGGCCGAGATGAAGGACAAGGTCGTCTCGACCGCCCCGGCAGTCGGCACCGAGGTGCCGGTCAACGGCGCGGTCGTCGTCAACGTGGGCAACGGACCGCGCGAGGTCACCGTTCGCGACGTGGTCGGAATGTCCGAGGATCGGGCACGGTCGGTGCTGGAAGAGCTCGGCATGATGGTCGTGGTCGTAGCCGCCGACTCCGACCGTCCGGCCGGAGAGGTCATCTCCACGTCACCGGGTCCGGGCTCGACCGCCGAACAGGGCAGCACCGTGCAGATCAGCGTGTCGCGCGGGAATCTCTTCACCGTCCCGAACCTGCGTGGCAAGACGCCCGCCGAGGCACAGACCGAGCTCGAGCGGGCCGGGTGGGAGCGGTCCACCCTGACGCGCCAGACCCGCAACGTCCCGCTCGGCAGTCCCGACGACGGTCGCGTCGTCGGACAGGAACCCAATCCCGGGTCGCAGACCCGCAAGAGCGGTTCGATCACGATCATCGTCGGCCAGGCGAGTCTGCTCCCCAACTGAGGAGCCGCATTCTCTGCTGGTTGAGCCGGCACCGAGCACAGCCGCCGGGCCGAGCTAGCGACGAAGGAGCGCGTCGAGGTCGAGGAGCCGAATGTTCTGCTGGTTGAGCCGGCACCGAGCGTAGCGAGGAGCCGAGTCGAAACCACCTCGTCGACCCCACTGCCCGGGTCAGCCGATCGCGGTCGCCATCTCCGCTTCGAGGGCGGACACCCGGGTCTCGTCGATCTCGATCCCACACGTCTTGAGCCAGTTGGCGAGCATCCGGTGACCGCCCTGGGTCAGGACGCTCTCCGGGTGGAACTGGACGCCGTGGATGGGCAGTTCGCGGTGCGCCATCGCCATCACGATGCCCGACTCGGTGCGGCCGGTGACGACGAGTTCGTCGGGGATCGTCTCGGGCAGCACCGTCAGCGAGTGGTAGCGGGTGGCGGTGAACGGATCCGGAAGCCCTTCGAGAACGCCCGCATCGTCGTGGAAGACGAGTGAGGTCTTGCCGTGCAGGAGTTCGGGTGCGCGGTCGACGGTGCCGCCGAACGCCGCCCCGATCGCCTGGTGGCCCAGGCACACTCCCAGCAGCGGCAGTTCTTCCTCGGCGGCGACGCGGACCATCGGCATCGTCGCGCCGGCGCGCTGCGGGGTACCGGGGCCGGGGCTCAGGAGCACGCCGTCGAATCCGGCGACCGCCTCGCGCAGACGGTTGGGGTCGGCCGGGGAGAGTTGCGGGTCGTCATTGCGCCACACGACGGCCTCGACGCCGAGCTGGCCGAGGTACTGGACCAGGTTGTAGACGAAGCTGTCGTAGTTGTCGACCACCAGAATGCGACTCACGCGAGAAAGGCTACCGCCGAAGCGGGTGCTCGGCGTCGGCGACCTGGTGAGATACCGTAGATCTCGAGTGTTTGCCAATGGCGGGGACGTGTGTTGTCGCCCCGCTCGCGTACGACCGCTCCGGCGGTGCCGCACAACAGAGGAAGTCATGCCGAAGTCAAAAGTCCGGAAGAAGACCGATTACACGATCAACCCGGCCAGCCGGACGCCGGTCAAGGTCAAGGCCGGCCCTTCGAGCACCATCTACGTAAGCGTCATGCTCGGCCTGATGGTGCTGGGTCTCGCCTGGCTCGTCGTCTACTACCTGGCCGCAACCCCCACCGCGTACGGCGGCGAGGGCCAGGTCCTGCACTGGATGGCCGAGCTCAACTCGTGGAACTTCCTGATCGGCTTCTCGCTGATGGTGGCGGGCCTGTTGATGACGATGCGTTGGCGGTAGGCGTCGTCGATCGTTCGCGTGTCGAAGCCGCTGAGCTGCCGAAACACACGCGTGTAAGTTATCCACACTGTGGAAATCACATGTGTGTAAGTCATCCCCACTGTGAGTAACTCCTGTGGATAACTCTGACAACTCCTACACACATGCCTGGGCGACCCCCGTCGGCGCCGGCCTCGCCGGGTGCCTCGGCGGTGTCGTGCTGGTCGGGGCGGCCGTGGTCGTCGCCGGGGATCCCGCCGGGTCGGTCCTGATGGGCGTCGCCGGGATCCTTCTTCTCGCACTCGGTGCCTACACGCTGCTGGTGCGTCCCCGGCTGGCCGTCTCGTCCGGCCCGTCGCCCGTCCTGATCATCCGAACGCTGCGCGGGCCGCGGGCGTATCCCCGCGAACGCGTCGAGCGGATTCGCGTGCTGTCCATCCGCCGGGTCGGACGCCGCGTCGGACAACTCGAGATCGACGTGCTCGACGACGAGGCAGCCGCATCGCCGTCGCACCGTGACGGCTTGGGTCCGCGCGACGACACCCGCCTGGTCGTGCTCAGCCGCTGGGACCTCGGCACCGACCTGCCGACCGTGGTCGACGCGCTGCGTGAGGCGGGATTCGTCGTCGACGAGGGGTAGAGGTCCCAGGACCCAGGGTCGGGTCACCGTGTGGGCAGACGCTCTGAAACCCACCCTCGGGAAGGCGGCTGCAAGTAATGCGCCAGCGAAGGGCCGGTGAGGGGCGGTTTTCAGGCCGGCTCAGCGGATGTAGATCAGCCCGTCGTAGGCGACACCTGCGCCGATGCCGAGGCCGAGAGCGAGCACGAACAGGGCGGCGAGCGCGATCCAGCCCACCCGGCTCGTGGTCTGCGGATCTCGACGACCCGCGGGGAGCACCGCGTCGGGTAGATAGACGATGGCCGCGGTGGCGGCCGCGCCGAAGACGAGCCCGCCGAGATGCCCCAGAACCGAGATCCCGGGGAGCGAGAACGACAGCACAACGTTGAACCCGATGATGAGCAGCACCGGGACCGGGGACACACGGGCTTTGAGGATGATCACGAGCATCGCGCCCATGAGGCCGTAGATGGCCCCGGACGCACCGGCGGTCAGGGCGCGGTCGTTCTCGAAGAGCATGACCGCGGCGCTGCCGCCGAGCAGGGCGATCACGTACACGGCCAGGTAGCGGCCGATCCCGAGCGCGAGTTCGAGGTCGCGGCCCAGGATGTAGAGCGAGAGCATGTTGACGGCCACGTGCATGACGCTGAAGTGCAGAAAGCCCGCGGTCAGCAGACGCCAGTACTCACCGGCCGCGACGTCGCTCTTGAGGAGGTCGCCGGCACTGAAGATCGACGCACCGCCCGGGTCACCGACCCCGGCCTGGAGAACGCACAGCGCGAAGATCAGCAGGTTCACCGCGATGAGCGCATAGGTCGCGTAGGGCTGCGTGGGCGCGGTGCGCGTCGGCGCCATCCTGCGGACGCCACCCCTGGGGCCGCCGAGTGACGGCGACCGCTGCACTCCGTCGTTGCGGAGACAGTCCAGACAGTGCTGGCCGACCGCCGCCGGGCGCAGACACTCGGGACATGCCGGACGCCCGCACCGGCTGCATGACAAGCCGGTGGGACGGTCGGGATGCCGGTAGCACACCGCCCGCTGCGGGGCGGCGTGCTCCGGAGAGGTCAGTTGACCTCGATCTTCTCGATGACGACCTCGTCGAGCGGCCGGTCGCTGCGGTCGGTCGAGGTGGTGGCGATCGCGTCGACGACCTGCTGCGACGCCGGATCGGTGATCTCACCGAAGATGGTGTGGCGACGGTTGAGGTGCGGGGTCGGGCCGACGGTGATGAAGAACTGCGAACCGTTGGTGCCCGGCCCGGCGTTGGCCATCGCGAGCAGGTACGGACGGTCGAACTGCAGTTCCGGGTGGAACTCGTCACCGAACTGGTAGCCGGGGCCACCCATGCCGGTTCCGGTCGGGTCGCCGCCCTGGATCATGAACCCGGAGATGACGCGGTGGAACACAGAGCCGTCGAAGAACGGGCCGGAGTTGCCGCCGGACGCGTTGGGCTTGCTGTATTCCTTGCTGCCGTCGGCCAGGCCGACGAAGTTCTCGACGGTCTTCGGCGCGTGGTTCGGGAACAGGTCGACCTTGATGTCGCCGCGATTGGTGTGGATGACTGCGGAGGTTTTCTGTGTAGTCACACCTCCATCCAACCACTTACACCCGGTCCGATGGTCGGGAGACGGCCGCGAGGTGCGCAAATGCGCCGGGCCGGGGTGGCAGCTGTGGGCACCGGCTGGCAGTCTTGAGCCCATGTCCAAGAACTACCTCTTCGCCGCGCTGGGTGTGGTCGTCGCATCCGTCACCGCCGTCGTCGCCGTCGGCTCGCTGCGTCGCGCACGACGCGTGGTGGCCCCGGTGTCCCCGACCGTCCCGCGGATCGAGGAGGTGCGCGAGGCGCTCGCCGAGAGCACCGAGACGCAGGCGTCGTGACCCGCCGCGGCCGCCTCGGCACCGGCCGCATGTCATGCACGGGTAATTTGGACTCGTGACCTCAGACGACGAGCGCTCCCCGAACCCGCCGCCGGGGTCCGGCGGCGCTGACGACCGGACCCGCGAGTCGTGGTCGACGCCCGAGAGCTCCGCGCCGACGAGCAATCCCGCGCCGTGGGAACGGGCTCCGGCACGGCCCGTCAGCGCGCCCCCGCACGGGACGGACACTCCCGGCGCCGGCCGTCCGGCGCCGGGCGGCGGATTCACCCCGCCTCCGGGCGGTCGCCCGCAAACCCGCCCCGGCCCACCTCCGGGCCAACGACCGGCACCGCCGCGCGGCGACACCCCGGGGCCGACGGCAGGTCCCGCCGGACCGCGCCCACCCGCGCCGGGACCGCAACGACCGGGGCCGACCGGTCCCGGGCCGACACCCAACGCGCCCGGTGCGGGAGCCAACCCCGCGGGACCGAGGCCGGGTGGCAGCCCCGCCGGTCCGGGCCAACGCCCGCCGATGCCGGCCGGGCCACCCGGGCATCGACCCCCGCCGGGCCGGCGCCCGATTCCCGGAGCGCCACCACTCGCCAAAGGCGTTCCGCCACAGGGCAATCGGTCCCTCGACGGATCACGTCCGCCGTTTGCCGGCACCCGTCCAGGTGCTGCGCCAGGCGAGCGCCCCGACTCCCCCGGCCCGGATGTCTCCCGGGACAACCGCACCACGCAGGTGGTGGGAGCAGCTGGCGGATTCGTCGATCAGTCCGAGGATCCGGCGTCGGACACCCGCGTCGTCGACAGTCCCGGCGCGGTGAGCACGCCTCCGGTCGCCGACCGCCCGGAAACCCAGGCCTATTCAGCAGCAGCACATCCCACCAGTAGTTCGGAGGACAGCGTGGCTCCCCAGTCCGGTGCCGGTCCGCGTGTCAATCGGATGGCGTTGTGGGCCTTGGCATTGTCGATCCTCGGGATCACCTTCATCGTGGGACTCGTCCTGGGTTACCGGGCGCGCACGCAGATCCGGCAGCGTCGCGAGATCGGTCTGCCCTTCGCCACCGCCGCGATCTGGGTCGGCTGGGCCTACCTGGGGGTCTTCGTGTTCGGGCTGATCGTCTACGGCTGGATCCTGTTCGTCGCCTGACGCCGGCCGACGAGCAGGGAATCAACCCTCCGCCCCGGAAGTGCGAGCTCCGGGCGCCCTCGGTGAGCTGCCGGCGGGTCTCGCGATCAGAAGTACCCGTTGCCCGGCAACGGGGTGTCGTTCACGCGGAGATCCCCGATGGCGACGGCCTTGTACGACGTCGGGTTGTGCAGGGTGATGGTCCGGATGTTGCGCCAGTGCCGGTCGAGGTTGCGGCTACGGCTCGCCGACGAGGCACCACCCACGTCGAAGACGGCCGCCGCCGCCGGGAGGGCGATGCGATCGACGTGCACCTTGACGCGCGCGGCGGCGAGGGACGCCTGCGCGAACTGCTCGACGTCGATGACGCCGCGTCGCGCCAATGCGTTCGCGGTCTCGACCTGCCGCGCCGCACTCAGGACCGCGTCCCGTGCCACATGTGCGGCGGCGTCGATCTCACCGATCCGCTCCAGCAGGATCGGATCCTGCCGTGGCTCGGGCGACGGCGCGTGCTCGAAGGTCCGTGCGCGTGAGTTCAGCAGTGCGACCGCATCATCCGAGGCGGCCAGGAGGATGCCGGCGATAAGTGCCTGTAGGAACAGCTGCAGGAACGGGCCGTCGTTGGCGGCGGGCGGAGTGGAATCATCGAGTTCGACGAACTCCAGGACGTCGTCCGAGGTGACGCGGACATCGTCGAACAACGTCGAACCGGTGCCCGTCCGATGCTGCCCGATCCCGTCCCAGTCGTCGACGACGCTCACCCCGTCGCGGTCGACCGGGACGACCACTTTCACCAGCCGCGCGCGCAGGGCGTCCGGGACGATGGCGAGGACCGTGACGTAGTCCGCGAAAGCCGTTCCGGTGCTGTAGAACTTCTCGCCACGCAGCCGCCAGCCGTCACCGTCGGAGACGAGTTGAGTCGCGTACTGGCGCGACCCGGCGGCGACACCGCGTTCACTGGACGCGTTGCCGACGATGGCGCCCGCGGCGATCCGCTCGCTCCACCGGCTCCGCACCGGTCCGACGGGGAGGCGTTCGATCTGCTCGACGAACCAGTAGTGAGCGCGCAGGATGTGCGCGGCGATCGGGTCGGCGCGGGCGAGGTCGATGATGAACTCGAAGAGTTCGACACTTCCGGCCCCGGCACCTCCGGACTGTGTGTCGAGTGACAGCGCGGTCAACCTCGACCGTCGGAGGAGCGCCACGGCTTCGCGGGGGTCCCGGCCCTGGCGCTCGCGCTCGGCCGACCCGGCCGCGATCTCGGCGAGGATCTCGTTCCGGTCGGTCACGACCCGCGCGGGTGCGGTCATGCCGGCACCTTCGCGAACGCGCCGCGATGGCGTGCGGCGGGGTGCGACTCCGGAAGCCGGTCGTGGCCGCTGAGTTTGGCACGTGAGGTTCCCTCGGCATACTCCCGCTTCGCCAGACCGCGCTCGCGGAGAACGGGTAGGACGTGGTCGGCGAAGTCGACGTAGCTGCCGGGGATGGTCGCGTTGATGACGTTGACGCCACCCACCCCGGCGTCACGCCACTGCTCGAGGCGGTCGGCGATCTGGTCCGGTGTCCCGACGACCCGGCCTGTCCGGCTGCGCAACTGGGCGAGATCGCGCACGGTCGGTTCGCGGTCGGGCACGGCCTCGCGAAGCCACAGCAGGAAGCTCTGGGAACCCTCCGTGTGGATCTGCCCGATCGGGGTGTCGAGGTCGTAATGTCCGAGATCCACGCCGATGCCGCCCGCCGAGTGGGCGATGATCGTGCTCGGGTCGATGAGCTCGTCGAGTTCGCGGGACTTGCGCGTCGCTTCCTCCTCGGTACTCCCGATCACGAACGAGAGTCCCTGGAAGAACTGGAGATCCGTCGGTTGCCGGCCGGCCTCGGCCGCGAGGCGCCGGGTGTCGGCGATCAGCGTGCGCGCGGCGTCGGGAGACGGCGAGAGGATGAACTGCGCCTCGGCGTTGCGGGCCGCGAAACGTCGTCCGGCCGGCGAGGAACCGGCCTGGAACAGCACCGGGGTCCGCTGCGGGGACGGCGACACGAGATGAGGTCCCTCGACCCGGTAGTGCTCACCGACATGGTTGATCTTGTGGACGCGGTCATAGTCTCCGTGGAGACCGCCCGTCTTGTCCTGGATCAGCGCGCCCTCGTCCCAGGAACCCTCCCACAACTTGTACGCGACGTCGACGTACTCGTCGGCCCATGCGTAGCGGTCGTCGTGTTTGGTGATCCCGTCGTATCCGAAGTTGCGCCAGGCGTTGTCGGACAGACTCGTGACGATGTTCCACGCGATCCGGCCCTTGCTCAGGTGATCGAGGGTGGAGATCTTGCGGGCGAAGTCGAACGGGTGCTCCTGCAGGATCGAACTCGTGATCGCGATGCCGAGATGCTCTGTGTGCGAGGCGATCGCGGAGGCCAGCACGAGCGGGTCGTTGCTCGGGATCTGCAGGCCGGAGTCGACGAACTTCTTCCAGTCCCCCTGATAGTCGTCGTACAGTCCGACCACGTCGGCGAAGAAGATGAAGTCGAACCGGGCCTCCTCCAACAGTTTTGCCAGAGCGATCCAGTGGTCGAGATCGTTGAAGCGGTGTTGCTGCGCCTCCGGCGCCCGCCACGCTCCGTGCAGGATGTGCGATGTCGTGTTCATGACGAAGGCGGCGAAGTTCAAGGGGGGCGCGGACATGGCTGCTCCTGATCACGAGGCGTCGGACTCAGCGCGACGTTACGGACGACGCCGCGCGTCCGGCGACTTCGGATCACGGTGGCCCCAAGGGGTGCCCGACACCGTCCGGAGCCCCTAGGTTGTGGTGATTCCCGTCCCGACGCCGGGCTCCCGCTGTCGTGTCCCACGACCTCGAGCCGCGTCCGCCGCCATCTGTGCTGCCCGAGGAGAAGTTCTGTGCTGCGACGAAGTCCTGTGCCGCGACGATCGCGGCGATCCCGCCTGCTGCCCGCGGCCGGGGTCGCCCTGACCTGCGTGGCGTTACTGGCGGGATGTGCCCAGCCGCGCACCGGTGACGGCGAGTCGACGGGGGTCCCCGCCGCGCCGGGCCAGTACGTCTCGGGCGGGACCATCTCCTACGGCCACGAGCAGGAACCACCCTGCGTGCACGGTGGGTGGGTTCAAAACGCCTATCTGGCACGGCAATACCTCGACAACCTGGTGTCGCTGGACGACTCGGGACGAGTGGTGCCGTGGCTGGCCACCCGCTGGGACATCTCCGCCGACGGGCGCTCGTACACCTTCCATCTGAAGCCCGGTGTCGAATTCAGCGACGGCACACCGCTCGACGCCGAGGCCGTCCGTGCCACCTTCGCGTCGTATCTGAACCCGGACAAGCCCAACGGCACGGTGGTGTCCTACATCGGCAAGTACTTCGAGTCCGACGAGGTCGTCGGGCCGCTGACCTACCGGATGAACCTCACGTCGGCGTACACCCCGCTCCTCACCGTGCTGACGCAGGGCTACTTCGGAATCCAGTCGCCTACCGCGCTGGCGCGTGGTCCGAAGGCGAACTGCACCAGCCCGGTCGGGTCCGGCCCGTTCATCATCGAACGCTGGGACCGCAATCGCAGCATCACCTTCGTGCGCAACCCGAAGTACAACTCTCCCCCGGCGAACGCGGAGAACCAGGGTCCGGCGTACGTGGACAAGCTGATCTGGAAGTTCCTCAAGGACCCGGTCCTCCGCTACGGATCGCTGCGCAGCGACTCCTCCGATGTCATCTACAACGTGCCGGCCATCAACTGGGCGGACGCGACCAGCCGGTATCAGGTGAGCCGCTACGTGACGCCGGGGCGCCCGAATGCCATCACCCTCAACGTCGACCACGCGCCGTTCGACGACGTCCGGGTACGGCAGGCGTTCGCCTACTCGGCCGACCGTCGCAAAGCCGTCGAGACGGCGTTTCTCGGCGTGGTCCCCTACAACGCCAACGGCGCGCTCAGTCAGAGCACCCCGGACTACGACCCGGAGGCCGGGAACTACCCGCACGACCCGGAGGCGGCCGCTGCCCTGTTGGACGACGCGGGTTGGACCGGTCGCGACGACGACGGCATCCGCACGAAGGACGGACGACGCCTGACCGCGCGCGTCGTGTACGCCGCCGACGCGATCGTCGGACCCGAGGGTGCCGCGATCCTGCAGGCGGTGGCTCGACAGGCGCGTGACGTGGGCTTCGACATCCAGCTCGTCCCCGCCACCCAGAGCGCGTATTTCGGCGGGCAGTACGCCAAGGCACCCACCTACGACGCATACGTCGGCTACTGGACGAGCCCGACCCCGGGCCTGCTGTACATCAACTGGCGTCAGCGACTCCCGGACAGTCCGAACCCGCACAACACCGCGTACTACAACGACCCGCGTCTGCAGACCCTCATCGAGCAGGGCAACGCCTCTCCGGATCCGGAACAGGCCCGGGGGTTCTACCGCGACGCCCAGCGCCTCATCGGTGACAACGCGCTCTCGATCGGGTTGTACACGCAGACAACGTCGTTGGCGGTGTCACCGCGCCTGCACGGGGTGTGGGTCGAGAAATCACAAGGCGAACCGGTGTTCGCGGATGCGAGGTTCGTGCGATGACCCTTGTCGACGACCCGGCCTTGACCGCGGCCCGACGCCAGGTGGTCCCACCGCAGGGCCTGACCCGGTGGGCGGGCAAGATCGGTTCGGCCGTCTTCGTGCTGTGGGCCGCCGCCTCCATCACCTTCCTGCTCCAGGTGCTCGCTCCCGGCGACCGCGCGACGCTGCTCCTCAACCTCTCGTCCGGCGAGAGCCGGGAACGCACACCGGACGAACTCGCTCCGGTCAACGCCGAGTATGGCTTCGACGATTCGGTGTGGTCGCAGTATCTGGACTATCTCGGCGGTCTGCTGCACGGCGATCTCGGCATCTCGTTCCAGCTGCAGCAGCCGGTCACCGAGATCATCGCCGACCAGATCGGACCCACGCTCGTCCTCACCCTCACCGCCCTGGTCGTCGCGTGGCTCTTCGTCCTCGTCCTCACCACCCTCACGGCAGGCCGCCGCGGGCCCTGGGGCGCGGCCGGGTCCCTGATCGAGACCGTCAGCGCCGGGCTGCCCCAGTACTGGGTGGGATCGATCCTCCTGGTGGTGTTCGCGATCAACCTCGGTTGGTTTCCCGTCGAGAGCGGAACCGGCCTGTGGGGACTCGTCCTGCCCGTACTCACCCTGGCGATCCCGCTGTCGGGCTTCCTCGGCCAGATCGCCCGGGACGAGTTCGCGCGTGCACTGGACCAGCCGTTCGTGCTCACCGCCCGCAGTCGCGGCCTCGGCGATCTGTCGGTCCGGTATCGACATGTGTTGCGACACTCCGTCCTTCCCGCGGTGACGGTCTCGGGCTGGGCCATGGGCGCGCTGCTGTCCGGTGCGGTCATCGCCGAAACCGTGTTCGCGCGAGCGGGTATCGGTCAGACGCTGGTCGCGGCGGCCAGTTCGCGTGACGTCCCGCTCGTCAGCGGCATCGTCCTCTTCGTCGCGCTCGTCTACACGATCGCCAACCTCGTCGTGGACTTCCTCTACACCGTCATCGACCCCAGGATCGAGGTCCCATGACCCTCACCAATCCGGTCCGGCCCGCGCTGACGAACGCGCTCTCCGCGGTTCGCAGGTCCACGACCGGTACGCCTCGCGGTCAGGACGACCTGCCACGTCGTTCATGGCCACCCGCGGCGGTGATCGTCGCGCTCGTGGTGCTGGCCCTGTTGCTCGTGGCCGCGGTGGCGCCCAACCTGCTCGCTCCCTACGACCCGCTCGCCGTCGACCTGGACGCCACCCTGCAACCGCCCAGTTGGGCACACCCGTTCGGCACCGATCTGTCGGGACGAGACCTGCTGAGTCGCGTCATCGCCGGCACCCGGCAATCGCTGATCATCGGGCTCGGCGCAGTCGCACTCGCATCGGTCCTGGCGGTGTTGCTCGGCATCGCCGCGGGGTTGTCGGGCCGCGTCGCCCAGGCACTGGCCAACCGCTGGATCGAGGTGATGTTAGCCTTCCCCATCGTGCTTCTCGGCCTCCTCCTGACCTCGGTCTTCGGGCCCGGACAGGTGACCCTCATCCTGGCGATCGGTATCGGCATCGCGCCGGGGTACGCCCGCATCGTGCGCGGTCAGGTGCTCGCCGTCCGGACTGCGCCCTACATCGAGGCCGCGACCGCCCTGGGGCACCCTCGCCGCCGAATCCTGCTGCAGCACATCGCGCCCAACGCGCTCCGCCCGATGATCGTGACCGTGACGCTGGGAGTGGGACAGGCCATCATCTGGGCGTCGGGACTGGCCTATCTCGGACTCGGCGTGCCACCACCCGCACCTGAGTGGGGCGCCCTGCTCGACGCCGGACGCACCTACATCACCGTGGCCTGGTGGCTGGAGATCTTCCCCGGTCTCGTCATCGTCGCGGTGGCACTGGCATTCACGACCGTGGGCCGTCACCTCGGCGCACGCCTGGAAGGAGACCGCCGATGACCGTCGTCACCCGAGAGGCGATGGCCTCCGTCCGCGTCGACCGCACCGACGCACCGCTGGCCGAGGTGCGCGACCTCCGCGTCTCGTTCGCCGGCCGCCAGGTCGTCAAGGGCGTGTCGTTCTCGGTTTCTGCCGGCCAGTGCCTGGCGATCGTCGGCGAATCCGGTTCCGGCAAGTCCGTCACCGCGCGCACCCTCATCGGACTCACCGGTTCGGGCGCCGAGATCGACGCCACCGCCCTCGCGTTCGGCGGGCGTGATCTGCGCGGCCTGGTCGACCGCGAGTGGCGCGCCATCCGAGGCCGCGAGATCGGATTCGTCCTTCAGGACGCCCTGGTGTCCCTGGATCAACTGCGCACGGTGGGCAGCGAGATCGCCGAGTCGCTGACCGCGCACGGCAGCATCGGTCGTCGGACCCCGGCACGGCTCGGTCGTGCGCTCCGCGAGGAACGCGTCGTCGAGCTGCTCGACCTCGTGGGCGTTCCCGAACCGCGGGTACGAGCGCGTCAGCGTCCGCACGAGCTCTCCGGCGGACTCCGCCAGCGTGCTCTCATCGCATCGGCGATCGCCCAGGACCCGAAACTCCTCATCGCCGACGAGCCGACGACCGCGCTCGACGCCACGGTCCAGGCCCAGATCCTCGACGTGCTGGCCGAGGCGAAGTCGCGTGGCAACGGCATCATCCTCATCTCGCATGATCTGGCCGTCGTGTCACGCCTGGCCGACCGGGTGGCCGTGATGCGCGACGGCGAGATCGTCGAGTACGGCAACGCACGGGAGGTGCTGACCGCCCCGCAGCACGCGTACACCCGAGGTCTCATCGACGCGATCCCCTCCCGCGCGTCCAAGGGCACGTCGCTCGTCAGCGGTGAGCAGCTCGCCACTTCGGTGACACCGACGCCCGACCAGCCACTCGCACTCCGTGTTCGCGACCTGCACAAGTCGTTCGGCAATCCGGCGATCAGGGGCAAGGCGATCACTGCCCGCCCCGCCGTGGCCGGGGTGAGCTTCGACCTCGCGCCCGGTCGTACCCTCGGCATCGTCGGCGAGTCGGGTTCGGGCAAGACCACCACCGCACGGATCATCCTCGGGCTCACCGAACCCGATTCCGGCACGGTCGAATTGAACGGCGCGGCGTGGTCCGGACTCTCCGAGGCCCGGCGCCGCGCGTCGCGCCACCTGATCTCGGTGATCTACCAGGACCCGCTCAGTTCGTTCGACCCGCGATGGACCGTCGACCGCGTCCTGGCCGACGCCCTGCGGGTGACCGGCGTGCGCAGCGCAGATCTCGACCACCGGATCACCGAACTCCTCGACCAGGTCGGGCTGCCCACGGAGTACCGGCACCGGCACCCCTCACGACTGTCGGGCGGACAGCGCCAGCGCGTCGCGATCGCCCGTGCGCTCGCACCACGTCCCGCCGTCATCGTGTGCGACGAGCCGGTGTCGGCCCTCGACGTGTCCATCCAGGCACGGATCCTCGACCTCCTGGCTCGTCTGCAGGCGGAAACCGGTGTCGCGCTGGTGTTCATCTCGCACGACCTGGGCGTCATCCACCACGTGAGCGACGACATCGCGGTGATGCGTGCCGGTGAGGTCGTCGAGTACGGTTCGGCGGACGCGGTTTTCGACGATCCGCAGCATCCCTACACCCGCGAACTCCTCGCCGCGGTCCCGCGGATCGCCCCCGCTCCCTGATCCAAAAGGGCCGCAGATACCTAGAAGCGAGCCGGCGCCCACCTAACACGCCCCCTAATCCGAAAGAACGACACAACCATTGCTCCCTGAGGTGCGAGGAGCGTTAGCGACGAGCCACGAAGGGTTCGGTGACGCATCTCACCAGGACCCTTCGTGACGGCCTCCGCAAGCTCCGGCCTCCTCAGGGACAGTAATTGGGCCCGCTCCGGTCACAACGAGTGCTTTCGCAGTCCACGACGGCCGCAGTTACTGAGGAGCGAGCGTCTCACCCCGCCCCCTGAGGAGCGAGCTTGCGAGCGTCTCACCCCGCCCCCTGAGGAGCGAGCTTGCGAGCGTCTCGAAGGGCCCGCCGCGCCGGCATCACGAACAAGGCCGCGAGAAGGGCACACACGAGCAGACCGGCCGTGAGGAGGTACGTGTCGGCGATCGCCGAGGCCAACTCGGGCGCGGCGTCGATGCGTTCGGTGGGACTCAACGTCATCGCCCCCGCCACTCCTCGACCGTCGACCGCCCCGCTGCGCGAGTTCATCAGCGCCGCAATGGTGGCGGTGATCGCGGCGGATGCCATCGCGACGGCGAACTGGTTCGAGGTCGTGAGGATGGTCGTGCCACCCGGGGTGTCGGCGCCTTCGAGATCGCGGGTGGCGGCGGTCATGGTGGGCAACATCGTCGCTCCGACACCGATTCCCATGAGAGCGAGGATCGCGACGATGACCGGGTAGGAAGTGGACTCGTCGAGCAGCGTCGCCATCAGGATCATCGCCGTCGTCGACAGCACGATCCCGCAGATCGCGACCCGCCGTGGGTCCACGGAATCGGCCACGCGGGTGGCGATCTGGAGAGTGATGCCGCTCAGGAGCGCGGGGAGGACGAACAGCATGCCTGCGGTCGTGGCCGAATCGGACCGGACCGATTGGACATAGATCGGCAGAATGGTCATCGAGCCGAAGTACGCCCCGGCGAAGAAGATCATCACCACGACGCCACCACGCAGGCGAGCTTGTGCCAGGAGTCGGAGATCCAGGACGGGGGCGCGGCTGCGCAGCGACCGGCGCACGAAATACGCCAACAGGATCACGCCAATACCGACCGGCACCAGGATCGACGCCGCGAGGAGCGAACCGGTGTCGCCGGCGCGAGACAGGCCGAGAACCAGGAACGCACCACCCGGGGACAGAGCGGCAACCGCACGCAGGTCGATCCGCGGCATCCGGCGAGAGCCGGTCCGGGGGAAGAATCGCCAGGCCAACGCCACCGCGATCAGTCCGAGGGGAACGTTGACCGCGAAGACGACGCGCCAGCTGCCATGGTCCACGAGAACGCCGCCCAGCACCGGACCGAGCACGGGACCGACGAGGGTGGGCAGTCCCAAGATGGCCATCATCCGACCGCGCAGTCTCTCGGGCACCGCCTGCAGCGCGATGGCCATGCCCACGGGTTGTAGCATTCCGCCGCCGAGTCCCTGTAAGGCGCGAAAGACGATGAGACTGACGATGTTCCAGGACAGGGCGGTGAGCAGTGAGCCGAGGACGAAGACCAACAGCGCCGCGCAGTAGACGCGCCGACCGCCGAACCGATTGCCGGCGTACGCGGATAGCGGCATCACCGCCACAAGGGCCAGCGCGTAGGCGGTGGTCACCCACTGCACGCTGGACAGCGGGGCGTCGAATTCGGTGGTGAGTTGTGGGAGCGCGACGGTCACCACCGTCACGTCGAGCATCACCATGAGGGTCGGGACGACGAGGATGAGGCCGATGCGCCGGCTGGCCGGGTCGAGTGTGGTCACGACGACGAGCAGACAACCTCAAGTGAACTTGAAGTCAATACCGCTGTGAATTCGCGCGTCTTCGGGCAAGGTGGAGAGATGCCGGACAACGAGAAGCCCACCTGGACGACCAACGAAGACGAACTGAAGACCGACCCCGATCTGCGGGACGATCCGGACGAGGAGCACGGTCCCGAGTCGGTTCTGCCGGCCGCCGGTGACACCCCGATCGGGCAGACGAAGCGGACCGAGGAGGAGAAGGCCGCCTACGAGGCCGCTCCCCACACCGGTCACTCCGATCAGGGCCACGCTCTGGGCGGTTCCGAGGGCACGGCGGAGGGACAGTGATGGCCGAACCGACCCGCACCATCGTTCTCACCGGCGCCAGCGACGGTATCGGCGCGATCGCCGCCCGGTCCCTGGCCGGGCCCGATACCAATCTCGTCCTCGTCGGACGCTCACCGAAGAAGCTCGCGCCGATCGCGGCGGAGACCGGCGCGACCCAGTTCACCGCGGATTTCTCGGATCTGGCGCAGGTGCGGGACCTCGCTGCCGAGATCAACGGCGCCGTGGGGACGATCGACGTCCTGATGAACAACGCGGGCGGGACGTTCGACTCGTCCCAACGCACCGCCGACGGGCACGAGTTCAACTTCCAGATCAACCATCTCGCGCCGTTCCTGTTGACTCACCTGCTGCGAGACCGACTGGCCGCGGCACCGCAGTCCCTGGTCCTGAACACCTCCAGCGTGGGCAATCTCTTCGGGCAGGTCGACCTCGATGATCTCGACTTCGAGAAACGCCGGACACTCGCGATGCGCCCGTACGGCACCGCCAAGCTGATGAACATCCTGTTCACGCGCGGGATCGCCCAGCGCTGGACTGCCGACAAGATCTATTCCGCCGCAGTGCATCCCGGACCCGCGGCAACGAGCTTCGGCCGCGACTCGCGATTCGTCGGGCTCGCCTATCGGTCCCCGATCACACGCCTGGTGACCATCACCCCCGAGCAGGGTGCCGCCCCGCTGATCGCCCTGGCCGAGCGCGGCGCCGACCCGAGCGTCAACGGGGTGTACTTCAACCGCCACAAGCCCAACGGCCGGGAGAATCGCCAGGCCCACGACCAGACACTGATCGACGGTCTGTGGCAGCGCTCCGCCGAGCTCACCGGTCTCACCTGACCTGACCTGCACCGTGGCCGAGATCGCGGTTGTTCTCTACGTTGGCGGACGATGTCCACATCGTCTACCTGGGCACAGGAGGTTCAGATGACACGCAACATTCTCTTCATCATGACCGGCGCCGGAAGCTGGACGCTGAACGACGGCTCGGCTCACAAGACCGGGTTCTGGGCCGAAGAGGCCGTCGCCCCACTGGAGGTGTTCCGCGCGGCCGGATACAAGGTCACGGTGGCCACCCCGAACGGCGTACGGCCACCGGTCGACGAGACCAGTCTGGCGGTCGAGAGCATCGGCACGCCCGAGCGCGCGGCCGAGATCCGCCACGTGGTCGAGACCGCACCCGAACTGAAGAAGCCGATCGCGCTCACCGACGTTCGCATCGCCGACTACGACGCCGTGTTCGTTCCCGGCGGACACGGCCCGATGGAGGATCTGGCGGTCGACGCGGACGCAGGTGGCCTCCTGATCGCAGCTGACGAGGCGCAACTACCGGTCGGGATCGTCTGTCACGGGCCGGCGATCCTGCTCGCCGCGAACACTCCCGACGGGGTCAACGCGTTCGCCGGTCGCACGGTGACCGGCTTCAGCAACGCCGAGGAGGAGCAGGCCGGGCTCGCCGACAAGGCTCCCTGGCTCCTGCAGGACCGGCTCACCCAGGCGGGATTCAAGGTCACCCTCGCCGAACCGTGGACGGTCCACATCGAGACCGACGGCAACCTGCTGACCGGCCAGAACCCCGCATCGTCGGAATCGCTGGCCCGCACCCTGCTCGATCGACTCGAGAACGTCCCGCAGGGCTCGAAGTAGGGCTTTTGCTCGCCGAGGTGCGAGGAGCGTTAGCGACGCCCCCTCCCGCTCCCTAATCCGAAAGAAGCGCCCCCCTCTGCTCCCTGAGGTGCGAGGAGCGTTAGCGACGAGATGGTCCTATAGATTGTCAAGCGCTCCGAGGTCGGTGGTGAAGGCTTTGTAGAGTTCGCGGGCGACGTAGCGTTTGAGGCATCGGATGATTTCCTTCTTCGTTTTCTCGTTGCCGCGTCGGGCGAGGTAGGCGCGGGTGGGGTCGTGGGATTTCATCCGTCCGACGACGATCATGTGCAACGCGCTGTTAGCCGCCCGGTCACCGCCACGGTTGAGGCGGTGACGCACGGTCTTGCCCGACGATGCCGGTAACGGCGCGACACCGACGAGTTTGGCGAAGGTGGCTTCGGTGCGCATGCGTTCGGCATTGTGCCCGATCGTGATCAATAGCCGTGCGCTGGTGATCGGGCCGACCTGAGGCAGGCCCAGCACGGTAGGCACCAATGGTTTCAACAGCTTGTTGAGTTCGCGGGTCAACGTGGTGACCTCGCGGTGGGTCTGCCGGTACCGCCCGGCGATGGACTTCGCCGCGAACACAAACGCCGCGCGCGGATCGGTCAACGACGCCGGGGCCGTGAGTGATTCGACCAGTGCGAGTCGTTGAGGCGTGGTGGTGCGGGTTTTGAGTTGATCAGCGAACTCATCGGGTGCCGTGGTGCACAGGTCACGGAGTTGGTCACCGAGTTCGGTGCGGTGATCGACCGCCATTCTCCTTGCCACGTACAGCATTCGGATCGACTCGACAACGCCTGTGGTGTCTTTGGCGTGGCCAGTGGCCCGCCCGGTCAGCACAGCCATCGCCGCGGCGTAAGCATCGAGCTGGTCGGACTTGCCCTGGGCTCGGCGGGCCCGCACGTCCGGGGCGTTGACCTCGATCACCTCGATACCGGCGGCGGTCAACTCGCGGGTGAGTCCCGCGCCGTATGAGGCGCTGGATTCGACCCCGGCTTGTTCGAGGCGACCGTGGGTGCGGGCCCAGTCCAGCAGCTGCTGGTAGCCGGCAGCCGAGGCGGGGAATTCGAGATCGGCCAACGGCAGGCCGAGGGTGTCGATGATCGCTGCGTGGTGGGTTTGCTGATGGGTATCAACCCCGAGTACGACCACTTGCGTACCCACTGCTGTCTCGGTCATTCTGGCGGTGTCTCCTTCACTGCGGTGATGGATGACCTCGCCGGGGCGGGTGGACACGACAGTGAGGAGTCACGGGCTCAAGCCCGAACACGGCCCTTATTAGGTCACACCCGCCCCGGTCTCCCAAGGTCGTTGTGTTGCGGTGATCGCCAGCGCAGTGAGGCCGACAGATCTCGTCCATGACAGCACCGTCAGCCACGAAGCAGGTCAGGCCTCAACCCATGACGACCACCACACCCATTCTCACTGCCACGAAGGGCTGGCGAGGCACCTCACCAGGCCTCTCGTGGCTCGCTTCGCTCGCACCTCAGGGAGCAGAGATCGGGACGCTCACGAGTGTTCTTTTGTTGTTCCACGACGGCCGCCAGGCCGCAGATACCGAGGCGCGCGTCAGTGCCGAGAGTCGTACGGCAGCAACGCCATCTCGCGTGCGTTGCGGATCGCCGTGGCGACCTGGCGCTGCTCCTGCGGACTCAATCCGGTGAGCCGTCGGCTCCGGATACGTCCTTTGTCGGACAAGAACTGCCGCAGCAGCGCGACGTCTTTGTAGTCGACGGGATTACGCCCGTCGACGCGTACACCCTGCGCTGCGAGCAGGTTCTTCTTGCGTTTGGCCGGCACGTCGTCGCGCTGGCGGATTCTCTTGTTGGCCATCACCGTTCCTGGTTCTCGTAGGGCCGTCTCACCAGCTGGACTTCTGGATCCCGGGTAGTTCGCCGCGATGCGCGAGCTCCCGGAACCGGACGCGGGACAGACCCGCTTTCCCGATGTACCCGCGCGGACGGCCGTCGACCGCATCCCTGTTCCGCAGCCGCGTCGGACTTGCATTGCGCGGCAGTCGTTGTAGACGTCGCATCGCTTCCATCCGCTCGTCGGGCGTCGAATCTGCCGCCACGCTCGCGCGTTTCAGATCGGCGCGGAGGTCGGCATACCGCGCGACGACGTCCTTACGCTGCTCGTTGCGGACGATCTTGGACTTCTTGGCCATCAGCGGTCCTCCTTGAAGTCGACGTGGGCGCGGGCGATCGGGTCATATTTGCGGAGGACCATCCGGTCGGGATCATTGCGGCGGTTCTTCCGGGTCACGTACGTGTACCCGGTCCCGGCGGTGGAGCGCAGTTTGACGATCGGGCGGATCTCGTTGCGCGCCATCAGACTTTCTCTCCACGCGCGCGGATCTTGCGCAGCACCGACTCGATGCCGTGTTTGTCGATGGTCGAGATCCCCTTGGCGCTCACGCGCAGCGTCACATACCGCCCTTCACTGGGCACGTAGTAGCGGCGTCGCTGGATGTTCGGGTCCCACCGGCGCGACGTCCGCTTGTGCGAATGCGACACCTGCTTGCCGAATCCCGGCACCCGACCGGTGACCTGGCACCTCTTGGACATGCTGCCTCCTCTTCTTATCGACAATGATTGGCATTAACTGTTCGGCCACGGTACCGTCGGCGGAGCGCAAATGGAAATCATTCTCAATAGATCGGAGTGGAGTCGTGTTCGACGATGGACTCGCGAACCGCCCGGAGGACGCCGGACCGACCGACCATCGAACCCCGGTCGTCCTGGTCACCGGACTCGACGCACCGTCGATCCATCGGGTGGGCGATGCGTTGGAGTGCGGCGGCGTCGGCAGCGTCCAGGTACACCACGACCTGACCCAGGTGGAGGATGGGCGCGTCGTCCGGACCCTCAGTTGGCGGGGACCCGACGGGCGTAGCCGACATGACGTCTGCATCGTCGAGTTGGCCCATGGATGCATCTCGTGCACGCTGCGCGAGGACCTGCTTCCCCTGCTCCGGCGCCTTCATCGTCGACCGTCGGTGAACCGGATCGTCCTCACGCTCGACCCCGTCCTGGAACCCGAACAGGTCGCCTGGTCGATCGAGAACGTCATCGTCGCGGACATGCCCGGGTTCGACGACGCCCCGGCGGCCGCCGACATCCGCGTCGACCTCACCATTGCGTGTGTCGCCGAGGAAGATTGGCTGACGTCGGCGACGGGCGACCTCTCCCTGGCAGAAGGCGGGCACGTCGCGCTCGACGACGACCGCACGCTCGCTCAGGTCGCGGTCGGACAGGTCGCCTTCGCCGATGCGCTCGTGGTCGCGGCGTGCGACCCGACCTTCCGCGACGCGTGGGCATCGGCCCGGCTCGTCGCCGTCCTCAAGCGGCTCGCACCGCATGTCCCGATGATGTTCGAGCTGCCCCAGCGTCCGATCACACCGCTTCTCGCCGAGCAGTTGCTCGCCGCGGTGCCCCCACGTTCACGGCGGGGTCGCATCGACGGTCCGCACGACCCGCTCCTCGCCGGTGAACCCCCGTTGGAATCCGATTGCGGGGTCACCTGGGTCGAGTTCCACAGCGACCGACCTCTGCACCCGGGCCGTTTCCACGACGCGATCGACGCGCTGCTCGACGGGGTCGTCTGTGCGCGCGGGCGGCTCTGGATGGCGACGCAGCCCGACGAGGCGCTGTGGCTCGAGTCGGCCGGTGGCGGGCTGCGCGTCGCCCACGGAGGCCCCTGGCTGGCCTCGATGACCGATGACGAGCTCACCGAGGTGTCCGCCGAACGTCGCGCCCTCGGTGCCCTGCGCTGGGACGAGACGTTCGGCGACCGCCACACGTCACTCGTCGTGCTCGTTCACTCGGGCGAACCCGCCGACATCGAGGAGGCACTGCGGAACGCGTGTCTCAACGAGGTCGAATTCGCCGCGGGACAACAATTCTGGTCCACCTTCGACGATCCCTTCGGTCAGTTCCACGCCGACCCGTGCGACGACCTCGACGTCGCCGAGTCGACCGTGGACGCGATGCCGGGGCTCGACGCCTCGGACCCGCGGGACAACTGACGCTCATCCATCTCTCGAAAGGCACCCAGCATGAAGAAGGGCATCCACCCCGACTACCACCCCGTCGTCATCCGCGACGGTTCAACGGGCAAGGAGTTCCTCACCCGCTCGACCGCGACGTCGTCGGCGACCGTCACGTGGTCCGACGGCAACGAGTACCCGCTCATCACCGTCGATGTCACCAGCGATTCGCACCCGTTCTACACCGGCGTCAACACGATCCCCGACGTCGCCGGCCGGGTCGAGAAGTTCCGCCGTCGGTACGCGCACCTCGAGCGCGACAAGTCCTGATCGACAGTCGGTGCGGGACGCGGCTCAGCCGGGCAGCAACCCGTCGACCAGTGCATCGACGATGTCGTCGACCGGTACGTCCGGGAGCAGGGGGCCGGTCAACTGGTCGAGGAGGAGTCCGTCGACCGCGTAGTGGAACAAGGCGATCTCCCGCGCGGTTCCCGGCAGGCCCGCCTGCTCGTTGAAGGCAACGTCCCCGGCGAATCCGGTGCGGCGCCATTCGACGATGATCTCTGCGACCTCGGGGCGCCGAATACCTTCCAGCCGGAGTTCGATCAGTGCAATGGTGACGGTCCGGTTCGCCATCAGACGTTCGACGATGTTGCGGAGGTACTCGGCGAACAGCTCCCGGGTCGGTGTGCGCCCGACCCGTTCGGCGATGAAGTCGTCACTCGGCGCCAGCCGCTCATAGATGCGCTCCACCAGACCGGTCAGAAGTGCTGAGCGAGAACGGAAGTAGTTCGTCGTCGTACCGACAGGCACGCCGGCGGCACGATCGACGGCGCGGTGGGTGAGCCCCCGGGCGCCGGTGTCGGCGAGCACTTCGAGGCCCGCATCGGCCAGCGCGCGTCGGCGGTCGTCGTTTCGGGCCATGGGAAAACGATAGCGCAACCACTACATGTGCTGTAGTTTCTCAACCACTACATCTGAAGTGATTGGGGACAACATGCGTGAACTCGTGTACTACGTGGCCGTCAGTCTCGACGGGTACATCGCCGGACCGGACGGGCAGTTCGACGCCTTTCTCATCGAAGGCGATCACATGGACGGGATCAACGACAGATTCGCCGACACGATCCCGACCGACTACGCCGCCGCACTCGGGATCGACCAGAGCGCAGGCATCTTCGACACTGTGCTCATGGGAGCCGGCACCTACGCTGCGGGGCTGCCCGAAGTCACGAGCCCGTACCGCCACCTCGACCAGTACGTCTTCACCCATCGACGACGCGACCCCGTGGACGGTGTGACGTTCACCGACCGCGACCCGCTCGACGTCGTGCGCGATCTCAAACAGGTTGAGGGAAAGGATATCTGGCTCTGCGGGGGTGGCGATCTGGCGACCCAGCTGGCCGACGAGATCGACCGGTTCGTCCTGAAACGTCAGCCGGTGCTCTTCGGCAGCGGGATCCCGCTGATGGCTCCGGGTCGGTACGCGCCCAGGAGGTTTCGCCGCGTCAGTGGTCAGGACTTCGAGACCGGGGTCTCGATCGTGGAATACGCCGCGACGTAGGAGCGGACCTACGTCATCACCGCGAGCGCGTCGCCGAGCGAGACGAGGTCGGCCATCGTCATCGCAGTCCGCGACGAATCGCGCAGCTCTGTCGCAGCGCGGATAGCGGCCAGCGCCGTCAACCGACCTGTCGCCTCGGACTGTCCTGTACCGCAGGCGTGTCGACGTTCACCGGACCGCCGGTTCTCGGCGATGACGTGCCAGGCGTCCGACCCGAGGGGAGGCGCCCACGTCAAGGTGCTCCGCAACACCGGCACCCGACCGATCAGACCCAGCGCCGCGGTCATCGGTGCCGAGCTGAGGGTGAGATACGAGCGGATCGCGCCGGGCTTGTCGTCGAGCAGGACGTGGTCGGGGAAGTCGGCGCGCAGATAGCGCCTGCTGCGTCCGTCCGGTCCGGTGGCGCGGCGGGTCTCGCCGAGGTTGCGCACCGGCCGGCCTTCCGGCGGGTGGTGGACGTCGGTGCCGACCAGACCGACCGTCCAGGCGACTGCCGCCGGGCCATGCTTCTCGCCCGCCCCGAGCATCACGAGTACATCGAGGTCGTCGTCCGGGCGCGAGTCGAGGGAGGCGGCCAGGATCGTGCTCAGGCCCGGTGCAAGCCCCGCTCCCAGGACGACCGGCCCCACGGCGGCTTCCCGCAGCGCGTCGAGGTAGGCCCCCGACGCCGAGATGTCGACCAGTGGCGTCGGTCCGGTCGCGGTGCCGAGCTCCGGGCGCTCGATCCCCGAGGCATTGACGACGACGTCGTGTCGCGCAACGAGACCACGCAACTCCGAGAGGTTGCCCAGTAGATCGACCCGAGCGTCACCGGTTGCCGTGCGGCTCGTCGCGGTCACGACATGGCCGGCGGCCGCCAACTCGCGGGCGACAACGGTGCTCACCGCACCGCGCCCACCGAGGAGCAGGATTCGTAGATGCTCGTTCGATTCGTCCACCTCAACGCCATCTGCGTCGTTCCCGATGCTCATGGAGTCCATGGTCTGCGACGGCAGTCGCGACCGGCGAGAGCTTTTGCGGAATCTGCAAAGATGACGCCATGACCGCGGACCTGACCGAGCTGATCAGCGCGATCGGTCCGCGGCTTCGCACGCTCCGCCTCGCGCGGGCGCTCACGCTGACCGCTGTGGCCGAGGAGTCGGGACTGCCCATCAGCACACTCTCCCGGGTGGAGACAGGGAAGCGGCAGCCGACGCTCGACGTCCTGCTCCCCCTCGCGAAGGTCTATCGGGTCTCGCTCGATCAACTCGTCGACGCACCGCCCACGGGTGATCCTCGTGTGCATCTCGAACCGAGGTCGGTGTCGTCCGGGGGTGTCGTCGTTCCCCTCACCGGCTACCCGGGGCGGGTACGGGCGTTCAAGCACGTCCTCGGCCCACGCGAACCGCACCTCGTCACCCATGAGGGGCACGCCTGGCTCTATGTGCTCGCCGGCCGACTGCGCCTGCTCCTGGCCGACGACGAACATGTTCTGAAACCTGGCGAGACCGCCCAGTTCGATCCGATGACGCCGCACTGGTTCGGGCCGGCCGACGACACCCCGGTCGAGATCCTGCATCTCTTCGGTCCGCAGGGTGACCGGCCGGTTGTGCGGCTGGGGTGACAGCCGCGGATCGTGGAAACGCCGAAGGCGACGAGGGCTCGTCGAGCCGCGTCGTCGCCTTCGAGAAGAACTGGTGGAGCCTAGGAGATTCGAACTCCTGACATCTGCCTTGCAAAGGCAGCGCTCTACCAACTGAGCTAAGGCCCCGTACCGTCCCGGATGGGTTCGGTGGGATGCGAATTCCGATGTCCGAAAACATCTGTCGCAGTGGGCCTAGGAGGACTTGAACCTCCGACCTCTTCGTTATCAGCGAAGCGCTCTAACCGCCTGAGCTATAGGCCCTTGAACCGAGGAGTGAGATTACCCGACCGATGCCCGAACAAACAAAACGGCTGGTCAGGAGCTCACTCAGTCGAGGTCGGCGAGAGTCACCTCGGCGCCGCCGACGAGGTCGGCACAGATGTTGTAGATGTAGCTGCCGATCGTCGCGAGCGCCGTCAGCAGGATGGCGTTGATGGCCCCCAGGAGGGCCGCACCGCCGAAGACGGTGCCGGCCCCGATGACGTCACCACTCGTGCTCGATTCCTCGGCCATGAGTGTTCCGAAGCTGTTGTTCACCTGATCCCACACGCCCATGCCGTCGAGGATCAGATACAGCACCGCCACGGAGATCATCCAGATGAAGAAGCCGACCACCGACAGGACCGCCGCGACCTTGAACGTCGCCCACGGGTCGATCCGACGCACCTGCACCGACGCGCGCAGCGCGGTCCCCGCAGCGAGCACCTGGCGTGGCGCCGACCGCGGAGCCGACTTGCCTCCCGGCGGCGTCTGCGGTGCCTCGGGTCGTTTCAGGTCGGCCGTGTGGTGGATCTGATCCAGATCGGGCAGGTCGTTCTCCGGCAGGTGCCCTCGGTCGATCGTGCTGGTCGGTGACTCGACGAAGCCGGGTTCCTCGGTGGCCGTCGCCGTACCCGGCCGGCGCGGACTCTCGAGCTTGGTCACCGGCGCCTGCTGGCCGCTCATGCTGGCGGCGGCGGTGCCGCTGTTGGTGACGACGCCGCGCGGCGGCGGGCCGCCCGGGTTGTTCTGCGGCGGGCCGCCTGGGTTGTTCTGCGGCGGGCCGCCCGGGTTGTTCTGCGGCGGACCGCCCGGGTTGTTCTGCGGCGGACCGCCCGGATTCCCGTCGGTGCCGGGGCGTGACGCGCCCTCACGAGTGAACGTCTCGGTCGGTGCGGCCGAATCCTCGGCGGGTCCGCGCTGCCAGGGCGGCACCAGTCCCCCGGTCGGGGTACCGGTCCCGGGGCCCCCAGGCCCCCCGGCGGGGCGCCCGTTCTGGTCCTGATGCGGCTCGTTCGGTGTGCTCACAGACATTCCCTCACTCAGGCGTTCTGACGTTGCTCGCTCGGCGCCGGGTCCGAACCCACTGTTCCCCGGCCCGCCGACTGGCGGCGGGCCGCGAAACAGTGGTCTTCACCCTAACGCCTAGGAGGAGACCTCAGTCTCGTCCGGCTCGTCGGCGTTGCGGGCGATGGCGATGACCGTCGTTCCCTCGTCGATGTTCATCAGGCGCACACCCTTGGTCTGGCGACCGGCCTTGCGCACCGACTTCGCCGTGGTGCGGATGACACCACCTCCCGAGGTGATGGCGTAGAGCTCAGAGTCGTCGTCGACGATGAGGGCGCCGATCAGTTCGCCGCGACGGCGATCGTGGGCGATGGTCAGCACACCCTTGCCGCCTCGGCCCTGGACCGGGTAATCGTCCATGCCGGTTCGTTTGGCGTATCCACCGGACGTCGCGACCAGGAGGTAGGTGCCGTCGCGGACGACGTTGAGCGACAGGAGGGTGTCGTCGGTGTTGAACCGCATGCCCTGGACACCGGAGGTCTGTCGGCCCATCGGCCGCAGGGCCTCGTCGTCGGCGTGGAAGCGGATCGACTGGCCCTTCTGTGAGACCAGGAGCAGATCGTCGTCGGCACTGCACAGCTGGGCGCCGACCAGTTCGTCCTCGCCGCGCAGGTTGATCGCCGCGATGCCGCCGGAACGGTTGGAGTCGAAGTCGACGAGTCGCGACTTCTTCACCAGACCGTTGCGGGTGGCCAGCACGAGGTAGGGCGCGTCTTCGTAGGTCTTGAGCTGGATGACCTGGGCGATGCGCTCTTCCGGCTGGAAAGCCAGGAGATTGGCGACGTGCTGGCCCCGCGCGGTGCGGTTCGCCTCGGGCAGCTCGTAGGCCTTGGCGCGGTAGACCCGACCCCGGGTGGTGAAGAACAGAATCCAGTCGTGGGTCGAGCACACGAAGAAGTGCTTGACGATGTCGTCCTGCTTGAGCCCGGCTCCCTGCACACCCTTGCCGCCGCGACGCTGGCTGCGGTAGAGGTCGGTTTTGGTGCGCTTGGCGTACCCGGTCTCGGTGATGGTGACGACGACGTCTTCACGCGCGATCAGGTCCTCGTCGCTGACATCGCCGTCGGCCGCGATGATCTTGGTCCGACGCTCGTCGCCGTACTTCTCGACGACCTCTTTGAGCTCGTCGCGCACGATCGCGCGCTGACGCTCCGGCTTGTCGAGAATGTCCTTGTAGTCGGCGATCTCGAGTTCGATCTCGGCGAGCTCGTCGACGATCTTCTGACGCTCGAGGGCAGACAGGCGACGCAGCTGCATCGCGAGGATCGCATCGGCCTGGATCTCGTCGATGTCGAGGAGATCGATCAGGCCGGTCCGCGCGGTCTCGGTGTTCGCCGAGCGGCGGATGAGCGCGATCACTTCGTCAAGGGCGTCAAGGGCTTTCACCAGGCCGCGCAGGATGTGGGCGCGTTCCTCGGCCTTGCGCAACCGGTACCGGGTACGACGCACGATGACATCGATCTGGTGCGCCACGTAGTAGCGGATCATCTGATCCAGACGCAGGGTGCGCGGCACGCCGTCGACGATGGACAGCATGTTGGCGCCGAAGCTGGTCTGGAGCTGGCTGTGCTTGTACAGGTTGTTCAGCACGACCTTGGCGACGGCGTCGCGGCGCAGTGTCACCACGATGCGCATGCCGACGCGGTCCGAGGACTGGTCCTCGATCCGGCTGATGCCCTTCAGTTTTCCTTCGTTCACCTGCTCGGCGATCGACTGGATGAGGTTGTCCGGGTTGACCTGGTAGGGCAACTCGGTGACCACCAGCGTGGTGGTCCCCTTGTTCTCTTCGATGTCGACGACGCTGCGCATGCGGATGCTGCCGCGCCCGGTCATGTAGGCGTCCTTGATGCCCTGGCTGCCGACGATCAGTCCGGCGGTGGGGAAATCGGGACCCTTGATGCACTCCATGCACGCCGCGAGAGTGGTCTCGTCGTCGGCGTCGTGGTTCTCCAGTGCCCAGAACACCGCGTCGGCAACCTCATTGAGGTTGTGCGGCGGCATGTTCGTCGCCATACCGACCGCGATGCCGCCGGATCCGTTGATCAGGAGGTTCGGGATACGGGCCGGCAGAACCGTCGGCTCGTTCGTCTTGCCGTCGTAGTTCGGGACGAAATCGACTGTCTCCTCGCCGATGTCGCGCAACATCTCCATCGCGAGCGGGGTGAGGCGAGCCTCGGTGTACCGCATGGCGGCCGCACCGTCGTTGCCGCGTGAGCCGAAGTTGCCCTGACCGTCGATGAGCGGGTACCTCATCGACCACGGCTGGGCGAGACGCACCAGGGCGTCGTAGATCGCGGTGTCGCCGTGCGGATGGTAGTTACCCATCGTCTCCGCAACGGGTTTCGCCGACTTCACGTAGCTGCGATCCGGCCGGAAACCGGCGTCGAAAGATGCATAGAGGAGCCGGCGGTGCACCGGCTTCAGGCCGTCGCGGACCTCGGGAAGAGCGCGGCCCACGATGACGCTCATCGCGTAATCGATGTAGCTCTTCTGCATCTCCTGCCCGAGATCGACGGGCTCGATGCGATCGCCTTCACCGCCGGCGGGCGGCAGGGTGGTGTCAGTCATTGTGTGTTCTTTCTCCGATCAGGCGAGATCACTGGCGGATCCGCGATCAGACATCGAGGAAGCGAACGTCTTTCGCGTTGCGGGCGATGAAGCTGCGGCGAGCGGCGACGTCCTCACCCATGAGGATGGAGAACAGTTCGTCGGCGGCCGCGGCGTCGTCGAGGGTCACCTGGCGCAGGACGCGCACGGCCGGGTCCATCGTGGTCTCCCACAGTTCCTTGGCGTTCATCTCGCCGAGACCCTTGTAGCGCTGAATGCCGTCGTCGGTGTTGATCTTCTTGCCCGCCGCCCGGCCGGCCTCGAGCAGTCCGTCCCGCTCGCGGTCGGAGTACGCGAACTCGGGTGCCGACTTCTGCCACTTGAGCTTGTACAGCGGCGGCATGGCCAGGAACACGTGACCGTGCTCGATGAGCGGCCGCATGAACCGGAACAGCAGGGTCAGCAGCAGCGTCGAGATGTGCTGGCCGTCCACGTCGGCATCGGCCATCAGCACGATCTTGTGATAGCGGAGCTTGGAGATGTCGAACTCGTCGTGGATGCCGGTGCCGAACGCGGTGATGATCGACTGCACCTCGGCGTTCTTCAGCACGCGGTCGATGCGCGCCTTCTCGACGTTGATGATCTTGCCGCGCAACGGGAGGATCGCCTGGTACATCGAGTCGCGGCCCGACTTGGCACTGCCGCCGGCCGAGTCGCCCTCCACGATGTAGACCTCGCACTTGGTCGGGTCGTTGCTGCGGCAGTCGGCGAGCTTGCCGGGGAGACCGCCGATGTCGGTGGCGGTCTTCCGACGCACCATCTCGCGCGCGCGGCGTGCGGCCATGCGCGCCTGCGACGAGTCGACGGCCTTCTTCACGATGATCTTGGCCTCGGCCGGATTCGCCTCGAACCAGTGACCCAGGTGCTCGTTGCAGGTCCGCTGGACGAAGCCCTTGACCTCGGTGTTGCCCAGCTTGGTCTTGGTCTGGCCCTCGAACTGCGGGTCGGAGACCTTCACCGAGATGACCGCCGCGAGACCCTCGCGGATGTCATCACCGGTGAGCTTGCCGTCCTTCTCCTTGAGCAGCTTCTTGTCCAGCGCGTACTTGTTGACCGTGCTGGTCAGCGCCGCGCGGAACCCCTCTTCGTGGGTGCCGCCCTCGTGGGTGTTGATGGTGTTGGCGAAGGTGTGGACCGACTCGGAGTAGCCGGCGTTCCACTGCATCGCGATCTCGACCTCGTGGCCGTCACCCTTGGCGTTGAATCCGATCACCGTGTTGTGGATCGACTGCTTGGTGCGGTTGAGATGCTTGATGTAGTCGACGAGTCCGTCGGGGTAGTGGTACGTGCGGGTCTTCGGCTTGGCCGCCGCAGCAGCCTTCTCCTCCTCGGACTTCACCACCTCGGCGGCCTCGGTGCTGCCGCCGTCCTCGTCGCCGTCGGCATCACCTGGCGGCTCGACGGCCTGCGGGCGCTGATCCGTCAGCGTGATGGTGAGGCCCTTGTTCAGGAACGCCATCTCCTGCAGTCGACGCGCGACCGTCTCGGCGTTGAATCGCGTGGTCTCGGTGAAGATCTCGGGGTCCGGCCAGAACCGGACGGTGGTGCCGGTCTTGCGCGTCGCGCTCCCCTGCTCCAGGGCGCCGGGCTTGGCGTAGCTGTAGGTCTGCTCCCAGTTGTAGCCGTCGTTCTGGATCTCCAGCTCGACCTTGGTGGACAACGCGTTGACCACCGAGATGCCGACACCGTGCAGACCACCGGACACCGCGTAGGCGTCGGAGTCGAATTTGCCGCCGGCGTGCAGCTGGGTCATGACGACCTCGACGGTCGGCACGCCGGTCCGGTGCATACCGGTCGGGATGCCACGACCGTCGTCGACGACCTGCACACCGCCGTCGGCGAGGAGCGTCACGTCGACCCGAGAGGCGAAACCGGCCATCGCCTCGTCGACGGAGTTGTCGACGACCTCCCAGATCAGGTGGTGAAGGCCTCGTTCACCGGTGGATCCGATGTACATGCCGGGCCGTTTGCGGACGGCTTCCAGACCTTCGAGGATGTTGATCGAATCGGCGCCATACTCTGACGGCTTCTTCTTGTTCTTCTTCGGTCCGGTGTCGCTGGTGTCGGCCACGAGGTGCGTCCGCTCCTGTTCTGCTCATCGACGGATCAGGGGGTCTCCGGATCCGTCGTCGATCCTTCTCGACGGGGCGCACGGCGGCTACGCACACAGGGATACCCGGTGTGTGGATCCGGGTAGCCTGGAGGCGCTGTCTGTCTGTTGTTGTGCACCCCTGTCGGGACAACTCCCCACAGTGTACTGCCTGACTCGCCCTGGAACGCGCATCCGGGGCCGCTAACAGGCCCTCAGATCGATTTTCTTGGCTTCATCCCGGGTCGATCGTGGCTTGGGGATGTAAAACGGCCCACGGGGCTCAGCAACTAGTAAAGTGCCGGCGACTCTGCTAGCGACGCATCAGCCGTAGGTGTCGCGCGGGCCCCGGCCTCGCACATGCCGCTCGCCCTTGCGCCACGACGGCCCCTTAGGGCCGCTGATCCGCAACGAGGTGACCTGACCGTTGCCGATGGCGGCCGCGATCTTGGCGAGGATCTGCGACTGGACGTAACGGAGTTGGGTCGCCCATGCCGTCGACTCGGCCTGGACGTGGAGTACGTTGTCGCGCAGTGCAACCGGCTTCGCGTGTGCAGCGATGTCGGAACCCACGATCTGCTCCCACATGCCGAACAGGGTGCCTTCGCCGATCTTCTCCTGCCAGCCGCGTTCCTTCGCCAGACCTCCGACGAGCCTGCCGAACGGCTGCGGATCCCGCGCATCGGGTCCGGAGCCGGACCAGCGTCGGCGACCCTGGGATCCCCGCGGTACCCGACGCACCGGTGACGCCCGACCCCGACCGACGGACTTCCCCGCGGCGCGGGCCTGCGCACGGGCCTCTTCGAGTGCCTTGCGGGCGCGTTCGTATCCGCCCAGCTCACCCGGCGGCGTCGGGCGCGGCGCGGGCTCGATGGGATCATCCGGAGAAGCGGATGGGTGGTCGTCACTCATGGGTTCCCTCCCCCGCGGCCACCTCGTCGTCACCCTCGCGGTCATCGTCATCATCCTCGGGAACCCCGGCGCCGTTGACGTCGACGATGTGCGAACGCCGTCCCTCGTCGTCGTCGACGACGTCGACACCGATTCGCCGTCCGCCGATCCGCTCGGGGATGTCCTCCGCCACGGCAGCGGTGATCAGCAGCTGTTCGGCACCGGCGGTGAACTCGACGAGTTGGGCACGCCGCTTGGCGTCGAGTTCGGCGAACACGTCGTCGAGCATGATCACCGGCTCGACACCCTCCGCACGGGTCAGCTCAACGGATCCCAGGCGCAGAGCCAGGGCCAACGACCAGGATTCCCCATGGGAGGCAAAACCTTTCGCGATATCGCTGCCGAGGACGATGTCGATGTCGTCGCGATGCGGGCCGACGAGACACAGGCCGCGCTCGATCTCCTTGTCGCGCAACTCGGTCAGGCGTAGCGCCAGCACGTCGGCGATCGCCTCGGGCGTGCGTTCGTCGATCTCCGCACCCCCCGCGGGCCGGTATCGGAGCACGGCCGGTCGGGAATGCGGCGCGATCGATGCGTACGAACCGGTGAAATGGGGTTCGAGCTCCGCGAGTACCGACAACCGCGCCGACACCACCTGACCACCGAGATCCGCGAGCTGACCGTCCCAGACGTCGAGCGTGCTTATTACTGAATCCGCCTGGTCCCCACCACGTCTCAGCGCTGCGGCGGCGGTCTTGAGCAAGGCAGACCGCTGGCGGAGGACCCGGTCGTAATCGGCGCGGGCCGCGGCCAGACGTGGACCCCGCTGAGCGACGAGCTCGTCGACGAAGCGCCGCCGGTCGCTCGGATCCCCCCGCACCAGGGACAGATCCTCCGGCGCGAACAACACCGTGCGAAGGATCCCGAGCAGATCACGGGGTCGGCGTGCCGGACTCTGGTTGATCGCGGCCTTGTTGGCGCCCTCGGCGTTGATCCGTAGATCCGCGGTCAGTTCGCGGCCGTCGTTCTCGACGGTCGCGATCACCGAGGCCGACGCGGATCCCGCGTGTACCAGCGGCGCGTCGGAACTCACGCGATGCGACCGGAGGGTGGAGAGATAGAAGAGCGCCTCGAGCAGGTTGGTCTTGCCGAAGCCGTTGCGGCCGGTGAAGACGGTCGGACCGGGGGCCAGATCGAGATCGACGGCCCGCCACGATCGGAAATCCCTCAGATGCAGCTCACGGACGAACACGAGTCGGCGTCAATCCTGGTGACGCGAGGCCGGCGGCGGCCGTCAGCCCGGAAGGCGGACGGGCATCAACAGGTAGCTGAATGCGCTCTCCGGGGCGACGAAGGCGCCGGACTCGTCCGCGACCGGATCCTCGCCGCCGGCCGGACGGAGAACGGCGGGCCGGCTGGGCGTGGTGAACCCGAAGTCCACCGCGTCGGCGTTGATCGCCGACAGTCCGTCCTGCAGGTAGCCGGGGTTGAACGCGATCGTGAGGGGTTCGCCCTGGAACGACACCGGTAGCTCTTCTTCGGCCTTGCCTGCCTCGTCGCCACCTGCGGTGAGCAGCACGGATCCCTCGGAGAACTCCATCCGGACCTGCGCACCGCGCTCGGCGACCAGGGCCACACGTCGGATCGCCTCGATCAGCGGGCCGCTGTCGATGGTGGCGACGGCGGTGTGGCTGGCCGGCAGCAGCTGACGGAACTTCGGGAACTCCGCGTCGAGCAGGCGGGTGGTGGTCTTCTTGGTCTCGCCGAGGATGCCGAGGATGCCGTCGGATCCGATGGCCGCGCCCCCGCCGAAGGCCAGGGAGACGACGCCGGTGCCCTCGGCACCTGCGGTCTTGGCGCTCTCCGACAGCGTCTTGGCCGGGACCAGAACGGCACCCTTCGTGTCGGGATCAGAAGGCTCCCACTGCAATTCGCGCACCGCGAGACGGAATCGGTCGGTCGCGGCGAGAACGACGGAATTGCCCTCGATCTCGACGCGCACGCCGGTCAGCATCGGCAGCGTGTCGTCCTTGCCGGCTGCCACGGCCACCTGGGAGATGGCTTCGGCGAACAGCTGCGACGGGATCGTGCCGGTGATGGACGGGACGTCGGGCAACTGCGGGTAGTCCTCGACCGGCATCGTCGGAAGGGAGAACTTCGCGCTGCCACAGGTGATCGCGACGCGCGAGCCGTCGAGGGTCACGTCGACCGGCTTGTTCGGCAGGGCCTTGGTGATGTCGGCGAGAAGCCGGCCGGAGACCAGCACCTGCCCGGGCTCGGCGACCTCCGCGCCGAGGTTCTCCTGCGCCGAGACCTCGTAGTCGAAGCCCGAGACGGTCAGGCCCGTCTCACCGACGTTGAGCACAACACAACCGAGAACCGGGACGGGCGGACGAGACGGGAGACTGCGAGCGACCCAGGCGACGGAATCAGCGAACTCGTCACGCGCGACACGAAACTTCATGCTGGGAGGTTGCCCTTCTCTCGTTCTCGTTCCCGCCTGGATCGCCGGGTCGGCGCCACAGTGGGTCGGCCGGCCTGGAGTGGGATCCCGCATCCGGGAATCCCACTGTAGAACGCCACTGCCCGAGCCGGAGTGGTTGGGGGCAAGTCCGGCCCTCGTACCGGCGGCGTCCGAGCGCGCCGATCGGCAACGGTCTGTGCACAGACCTTCTTACAAAAGATTCTCTTTCTAGAGGGGATCCATCTCAGTAATAGGAGCTGTGCAATCTGTGGACAACCATGCCATCGGGCCAGTCCGGATGGGTGCGAGCGTGTGCATGACCGGTGGAGCAACGTCGAGCGGATCCGGGCACCGGTGTGGAGTTTTCATGTTGTTCGCACGGCGTCCACCGTCGGTGCACATGCCGACCGGGGTTATCCCAAGGATCATCCACAACTGGTGATCGATCGCGACCAGGGCCGTTCGTTGCCGGATCCGAAGACGAAAAGTCGTCGGACGGCGTCCGCGACCCTCGACCCGAGGAACAGAGTTGGCCTTCGGGCCCGCTGAATCCGGTCGCCGGCGTCGGACCGTGAGACGACCGCACCCCCGGGCCGATGCGGCCTCGGGGGTGCGAGAGAGCTACAGATACGGGAGAGGGCGTCTCAGCCGACGGCACGCTGTTTGATGCGTGCGGTGAGCTCCTGGACGTGGTCGTAGACCCGACGTCGCTCCGCCATCTCCTTGCGGATCTTGCGTTCGGCGTACATCACGGTGGTGTGGTCGCGGTCGAAGGTCTCCCCGATCTTCGGCAACGAGAGGTCCGTGAGTTCCCGACACAGGTACATGGAGATCTGACGTGCCTGGGCGATCGACCGTGTCTTACCGGGACCGCGCAGCTCCTCGACTGAGATGTCGAAGTATTCGGCGGTGATCGCGAGAATGCTCGCCGCACTGACCTCGAGGGTCCCCGAATTGGGCAGCAGCGCCTGCAGGACGACGTCGGCGAGGGACTTGTCGAGTGCGGCGTCGTTGAGCGAGGCGAACGCGGTGACGCGGATCAGCGCCCCCTCGAGTTCGCGGATGTTGCGTTCGATCTTCGACGCGATGAGTTCGAGGACGTCGTCGGGCACCGCGATGTTGTCCATCTGCGCCTTCTTGCGCAGGATCGCGATCCGCGTCTCCAGATCGGGCGGCTGGACATCGGTGATCAGTCCCCACTCGAACCGCGTCCTGAGCCGATCTTCCAGTGTCGCAAGCTGTTTCGGCGGTCGATCGGAGGAGATGACGATCTGCTTGCTCGCGTTGTGCAGGGTGTTGAAGGTATGGAAGAACTCTTCCTGGATACCTTCTTTGCCCACCAGGAACTGGATGTCGTCGACGAGCAGGACATCGACGTCGCGGTACCGGCGCTTGAACGCCACCCGTCGGTCGTCGCGCAGCGAGTTGATGAAATCGTTGGTGAACTCCTCGGTGGACACGTACTTCACCCGCATGCCCGGGAAGAGACGCTGTGCGTAGTGTCCCGCGGCGTGCAGCAGGTGCGTCTTGCCCAGACCGGACTCGCCCCAGATGAACAACGGATTGTAGGCCCGTGCCGGGGCTTCCGACACCGCCACCGCCGAGGCGTGCGCGAAACGATTCGACGCACCGATGACGAATGTGTCAAAGGTGTACTTGGGGTTGAGGTTTGCCCCGGTTGCCGGCGGCGTGGACGTGGGTCGCTCGGCGAAGTAGGACGCCCAGTCGCCGGACGGCCGCGGGGACTCCGACACCGGGGCCGAGCCCAGACCGGCAGTGACCGGGGCAGCAGCGTAGTCGGCGGTCGCGGCGCGTCCACCGATCGGACGAGCGTCGGGTACCGGCGCCTCGGGCACCGGCTCGTCGTTGCGCGGGGTCGCGATACGTACCCCGAGGTCGACGGGCTCCTCGAGGTGACGGCTCAGGACCGAGCGGATGGTCTCGCGGAGATTTCGTTCGATCTGTTCCTGGACCAATGCCGTCGGCACGGTCAGCAGGGCGAAACCCTCGGTGAGTGTGAGGGGTCGAACCAGCGACAGCCACGCCTTCTGCTGGCGTGTCAGTGGTTCGTGGTCGCGTGCGGCTTCGTCGTCGTTGAGTTCGGCGACGACCTGCTGCCACACCTCGCCGAAAGTGTCTCGGTCTGAAGTCACGGGGCTGGCCTCCTGGTCCGGAAAACTACCAGCGTTGACGAGACTGGTGACATCGGCGCCGGAGACCGCATCTTTCCACAGGGTTATCCACACCTGTGTACAAAGGTGACGACGAGCTGGGGACTTCGGTCTGAGCCAGGCCCCCGAGGGTGTTCCTCGGCAGGCGGGTGGCCGACGCTGTGAAGGAACGTAACAGAGGTGACCGGGGGCCACAAAGCGATCGGGACGTTTGACTCGAATCTGCTGAGAATCTTGCTTTCGTGGTTCAGAACACACTGGTCGGGGGCGGTACCCCCGAGGCGATCCCGTCGTTTGATTTGAACGCTCGGTGTCAGTAGTCTCGACTGGTCATCCAGGTTGCGGATTTGCGCGGCGATCGTTCGTGTTCGCCGAGTCATCACCGACACCAGTTCGGCACCGTCCTGGATCAACAGACCAACCACAACATGTGGGTCATGCCCGGGTAACCGGCGTGCCCACAGGGAGCACAAGGAGTCACCGTGGCCAAGGGCAAGCGTACTTTCCAGCCGAACAACCGTCGTCGCGCACGCGTGCACGGTTTCCGTCTGCGCATGCGGACCCGCGCCGGGCGTGCCATCGTCAGCGGCCGCCGTTCCAAGGGCCGCGCGAAGCTCACCGCCTGATCGTCGGCTCTCACCGGATCCGTTCGCGGATCCGGTCAGCTGTTCGATGACTGCGCCCCTTCATCGGATCTCACGGGGATCCGACTTCTCTCGCACCCTGAAGTCCGGTGCGCGGGTGAACAGTCGTGACTTCGTCGTGCATCTCGCGATGGTCGGTCGGAACTGGCCGGACCCGCGAGGTCTGCGTCGGGATGTCGCGATGGTCGGCGGCCCCTGGCTCGGGCTCGTCGTCAGCAAGTCCGTCGGCAACGCGGTGACCCGCCATCTCGTGGCACGACGTCTGCGTGCCGCGTTCACGGATGCATCACATCTCCTTCCCCCGGAGACCTACGTGGTCATCCGGGCTCGCCGCAGTGCCGCAGACCGATCCAGCGATGATCTCGCCGATCAGCTCCGTGACGCGTTCGCGAGCAAGCGGGTCGCAGGCCTGTCCGCTGCTGCTGCGGTCTCGGCCGAGAGGGTGGGGTCGTAGCCATGAGCGGATCCCCCGACGCCACGTCGTCTGAACACCACGCCGAGACGCCGCCGGGTTCCGAGTCCTCGGCCGCGGCCGGCGCGCGCCTCATGCGGGGGGTGCGTCTCCTCCCCCGCCGCACCGTCATCTTCCTCATCGAGCTGTATCGCACCTGGGTGTCCCCGATGCGCCTACCGTCCTGCCGGTTCGAGCCCACCTGCTCGGGCTACGCGGTCGAAGCGCTCGACCGACACGGCTTCCTGTACGGCTCGGTGTTGTCGATCGTCCGACTCGCCAAGTGCGGGCCGTGGCACAAACCCGGTTACGACCCGGTCCCCGAACGCGGCTTCGGCGAACTGTGCCGCGACCTGTGGGGCGGGATGACCGGAGCGCACCGACCTCGAAACCATCAGCAGGCGTCCGGCGAGACGCATGCTCTGTGAGTACAACAAGTGAGGGGTAACTGACCCGTGCTCGACTTCATCTATTACCCGGTCTCCGGGATCATGTGGGTCTGGCATTGGCTCTTCAGCCATGTCACGCCCGACACCCCGGGTGGCAACGGTATCGCGTGGGCTCTGTCGGTGGTGTTCCTGGTGTTCACCCTGCGCGCGATTCTCTACAAGCCCTTCGTGAAGCAGATCCGCACCACGAAGAAGATGCAGGAGATCAATCCGCAGCTCCAGGCGATTCGTAAGAAGTACGCCAAGGATCGGGTCAAGATGACCGAGGAGATGCAGAAGCTGCAGAAGGAGCACGGGTTCAACCCGATGCTCGGGTGCCTGCCGATGCTGCTGCAGATCCCGGTGTTCATCGGTCTGTTCCACGTGCTGCGTTCGTTCAACCGCATGGGTACCGGCATGGGCCAGCTCGGCATGAGTGCCGCCGAGACCCGTTCGCAGGGCAACTATGTCTTCAGCGCCGATCAGGTGCAGAACTTCCTCGACGCCCGCCTCTTCGGGGTTCCGCTGTCGTCCTATCTGGTCGAGCCGGCCACCGAGTTCCAGGCGTTCGTCGAGCCGGGCTCCCCCATCGACTTCACCCGGCCGCAGATCGCGTACGTCGTCGTGCCGATGATGATCATCGCGTCGATCGCCACGCACATGAACTCCCGAGCTTCGGTTGCCCGTCAGCCCGAGGCGGCGCTGGAGAACCCGCAGACGCGGATGATGAACAACCTCGCGCTGTACATCTTCCCGATCGGCATCCTCATCACCGGTCCGTTCTTCCCGGTCGCCATCCTCCTCTACTGGATGAGCAACAACATCTGGACCTACGGCCAGCAGCACATCGTCTTCGGCAACATCGCCAAGGAAGAGGAAGAGGCCAAGCTCCTCAAGCAGGAGAAGCTGAAGGCGAACGCCCCGAAGCCGGGTGTGCGGCCCGACCGGAAGAAGCGCAACGCTGCCACGAACAGCAATGGCACGGATTCGACCGGTGTCTCGCTGTCCAAGGACGGGTCCACGGACGAGCCCGACGCCGACGCGGTGGAGACCGACGCCACTCCGGCCGGCGAGTCCACGCCCGCCGCACCGGACACCGCGGCCGGCGCCAAACCCAAGCCCGGCCAGAAACCCACGCGTCCCGGAGCAGGCGCCGCACCGGGCAAGAAACAGAACCACAACCGCGGAAGCCGGTCGACGGCCAAACGCGGCAACAAACGCGGTGGCAAACGGTGACCGCCCCAGACTTGTTCGATGAAGCACAGAAGTTAGGTGAATGAGATGACAGCAGAGACTGCAACTCAAGCCGGTACAGACGCCGAGGCAACGGCCGGGACCCAGCCCGAGGATCCGACCGACGATACCGCGCAGAACGCTGCGGACACCGAGGCCGCCGTGGTGAGTGAAGCCGCCGACGCGGACGCCGACGCGAACGACACCGGTGATGACGCGTCTGACGAGACCGATGACGTCGACGACGACGAGGACGACGAAGACCGTCTCGTCGAAGAAGGCGAGATCGCCGGCGACTATCTCGAGCAGCTGCTCGATGTTCTCGACTTCGACGGCGACATCGATCTCGATGTCGATGGCGACCGGGCGGTCGTCAGCATCGACGGTGGCGACGACCTGACAAAGCTCGTGGGTCGTAAGGGTGAGGTGCTCGACGCACTCCAGGAACTGACCCGCCTGGCGGTCCAGCAGGCGACGGGTGAGCGCAGCCGTCTGATGCTCGACATCGCGCGCTGGCGCTCGGATCGCCGTGATCGTCTGGCGCGTCTGGGTCGCGAAGTTGCGGAGCGGGTGCTGTCGTCGGGCGAGCGTGAGGCTCTCGATCCGATGACACCGTTCGAGCGGAAGATCGTGCACGACGCGGTGGCAGTGGTCGACGGCGTCGTGAGCGAGAGCGAGGGCGCGGAGCCCAAGCGCCGCGTGGTTGTCCTCCCCTCGTAGTAGAACTCCCCTCCCCCACGGAGGAGATCAGGCCCCGACCCTCGGTCGGGGCCTGATCTGTTTCTGTGTGCTGTCTCGTTGCGGGCGTGAGTCCACCAGCCGTCGGAAGCGGGCAGGTGCGTTACTTACACACGTGTTGTTTCACGTGAAACAGGATCGGTCGGACCAACCGCGTACAGCAACCCGGTCGCCGTGATCATGCCCGACGCCTTGCCACAGGGGTAGCGGGTCACCTCCTCGGCTCATGGCGGCTGTTCGGTACGGCGGCGTGAGGGACCGGTGTGGCAGATCGGTCCGAGAGCACGATCCGGTCATGGCGAGGTGTGGCGCAATGGAGATCGATGGTGCCGAGATCTTGGGTGCCACGGAGCCTGCCGGGTGCCGTAGTAGTTCGACCGCGGCGTCGTCGCAGTAGTTGGGATCGTCAGATCCTCGTCGTGGAACACTCTCTCGTTGTGGAACCCTCTGGCCGTGCAGCCGACGGTCCGTGGGTGTGGACAGTCGGGCCCCGCACGCTCCGTCGCCTGTTCCGTTCGCTGCCAGGCCCCGTGGGCGGACTGGGGCGGGTCGTTATGGTCCGTCACGTGACAATTCGATCCCGGACACCCGGCAGGCGGCTTCTCGCTGAATCACATCCATGTTGTTTCACGTGAAACGACGTGCGGCGGCGCGATGTGCACCGACGGGACCGCGCCGAGGTTTCACGTGAAACACTGGGTGCGAACGACCATCTGAAACGGAGGCGAAGTGCCGTCTGACGCACTACCCGAGCACGATCGAGATCTCGATGCGTTGGCGGTTTCGCCGGCCGCTGCCGTAGACGTCTTCGGCGATCGGCTGAACCTGGCCGCCGACTACTGGCGAATCCTTGCGACCGACGGAATCGATCACGGGTTGATGGGTCCGCGTGAGATCCCCCGGTTGTGGGATCGCCACATTCTCAATTGCGGAGTACTCGGCGAATTGATCTCGGAGCGTGCGAGCGTCATCGACATCGGGAGCGGAGCCGGGCTCCCTGGCGTGCCTCTGGCAATCGCGCGTCCCGACCTGTCGATCACGTTGATCGAACCCCTACTCCGACGCAGCACCTTCTTGGAGCGGACGACCGAGGCGCTCTCGCTCGGCAACGTGACCGTCGTTCGCGGGCGAGCCGAGGAGAAGTCTGTTCGCGGAACAGTCGGTCTCGCGGATGTGGTGACGTCGAGGGCGGTCGCTCCATTGGAACGACTGTCGAAGTGGTCCGCTCCCCTGGTCCGTCCGGGCGGTCGGATGATCGCGATCAAGGGGTCGTCAGCGGCCGAGGAGATCGAGCGCGACCGCGCGGTTGTCGGGCGCTCTGGAATCACCGACCTGTCGGTTCGCACATGCGGCGAGCGGTTCCTCGACACACCGACGACGGTGATCACGGGAACGAAGAGCGAGCGGTCGCGAAGCGGCCGCGCCGGACGACGTTGAGGAGGCGATCGAATTGGTGTGGAGTCCGCGGAGGGCGCAGAATAGGAAGCGTTCTGTCGGCACCCCCGAAGGTGCCGCAATCGACGCTTCCGCGGTAGTCGGATCGACGGCCCCTGCCGTCGACGGTACTGACGCGAGTCCTTACGAGGTCGGTCAAAGGAGTCCACGCGTGGTCGATCAAGACCCGAATGTTTCACGTGAAACCCCGGTCGGGGCACGCCCTGAAGTGGATGGTCAGCCATTCGCCGACACCCCCATCGCGATGGCCGCCGAACGTGCGAGCCAAGTCCTGACTCCGGGGGGAGCCGGCCAGCTGCCGAGACCTCCGCACACGCGGATCATGACGGTTGCCAACCAGAAGGGCGGCGTCGGAAAAACCACCACGACGGTGAACCTGGCGGCGGGTCTCGCGCTGCGGGGTCTTCGGGTTCTGGTGGTCGACCTCGACCCGCAGGGCAATGCCAGCACGGCGCTGGGTATCGATCATCGGGCGCAGGACATAGCCTCGGTGTACGAACTGTTGCTCGGCGAGGTGACGCTGAGAGAAGCAATTCAGGAGTCGCCGAGTCAGCAAGGTCTGTTCTGCGTCCCGGCCACCCTGGATCTGGCCGGCGCCGAGATCGAACTCGTTTCGCTCGTTGCGCGGGAGAACCGGCTCCGCAACGCGCTGTCCGACGATGTTCTCGCGGAGTACCAGATCGATTACGTCTTCATCGACTGTCCCCCATCGCTGGGCCTGCTGACCGTGAACGCGATGGTTGCGGCTCGTGAGGTTCTCATCCCGATCCAGTGCGAGTACTACGCACTCGAAGGCGTGGGACAGCTGCTGCGCAATATCGAACTCGTGCAAGCACACCTGAACCGCGACCTCCACGTCTCCACGATCGTGCTGACGATGTACGACGGCCGGACCAAGCTGGCGGACCAGGTCGCGGAGGAAGTACGTCGACACTTCGGCGACAAGGTGCTGAGTACGATCATCCCCCGCAGCGTCAAGGTGTCGGAGGCGCCCGGATATGGGATGACGATCATCGAATACGACCCGGGCTCCCGAGGGGCGATGAGCTATCTGGACGCCGCGCGCGAGTTGGCACTACGTGCGTCCGAGGGGGCGCCGGCGTGATGTGTATCCACGATTCACGTGAAGCGCTGATCGGGCACCAGGACCGCGAAGGGAACCACCAATGAGTCAACGGGATACCGCTCAGCGCCGGGGCGGACTCGGTCGTGGGCTGGCCGCACTGATTCCGACCGGACCGGCCGACGATCAGTCGGGCGCGCCCCGTCTCGGTAACGCCGCGGCCGACGTCGTGATCGGTAAGGGCCCGACGACTGCCGGTCGTGATACCACCACCGGTGGCAATGACAAGGACTCGGCAACCGCCACGTCGACGGGTGCGGGAACGCAACCCCTCAGTCCAGAAGAGGCGGGCGCGGTGTATCGCGAACTGCCTCCGAAAGAAATCCAGCCGAATCCCAATCAGCCGCGTACCGTCTTCGACGACGAGGCGATGGCCGAACTGGTGCACTCGATTCGCGAGTTCGGCCTCATGCAACCCATCGTGGTGAGGCGCCTCAAGGAGCCCACTGCGGACGGGATCGCGTACCAGATCGTCATGGGTGAGCGTCGCTGGCGAGCCAGCCAGGAGGCGGGACTCGACGCAATCCCCGCGATTGTCCGGGAGACACCCGACGGCGACATGCTGCGGGACGCATTGCTCGAGAACATCCATCGCGCGCAACTCAACCCCCTCGAAGAAGCCGCGGCCTACCAACAGCTTCTCGAGGAGTTCGGGGTCACGCACGAGGAACTCGCCTCCCGCCTCGGCCGCTCTCGCCCGCTGATCAGCAATATGATCCGGCTACTCAAATTGCCGATCCCCGTCCAACGCCGCGTGGCGGCCGGGGTGCTGTCGGCCGGCCATGCTCGCGCTCTCCTCTCCCTCGAGACCGGAAGCGACGCGCAGGAGGCGCTCGCCGCGCGGATCGTTGCCGAAGGTCTGTCGGTGAGGGCGACGGAGGAGGCGGTCACACTCGCCAATCGAGGAGACGGGCCGGATGCGAAATCTCCCACCGCACCGAAGCGCCGACCGATGCAGATGCCGGGCCTGCAGGATCTCGCGGAGAGGCTGTCCGACAGCCTGGACACCAGGGTTACAGTCAGTCTAGGGAAAAGAAAAGGCAAGATCGTGGTGGAGTTCGGCTCGGTCGACGACCTGGAACGCATCGTTCAGTTCATCGATCCGAAGAAGTGAATTCTGGCGCGGGATTTCCGGTACCACCTAGACGCGGAAGTAATGTCACAGTGACGATAGAGGAAGCCGACGGGCGCATTCATCGCGAAAGGGCTTGTTGCTCAGTAATTTTCGTTCAATCGAGCGCTGTGACGCGGAGTGCGCTGACATGAGTGTGTCTGTCAGTCGATTGGATCTCGGATTTTTCGGATCGCTCCCCCAGCACACGCGCAAATGCGTCTTCTGGGAGGTCGAGCCGGCGACCGAGACAACCGGCCTCCCTGACTTCGAGCCCTACGAGAGCGAGTTCGACAAGGAGGCGTGGATCTCGGGTCTGCTCCTCGAGTGGGGTGCATGCGGTCAGGTCGCGATCGAGTCCGGAACGAACAGTGTTGTCGGTACGGCGTTCTATGCGCCGCCCAATCGTGTTCCTCGGTCGCAGCACTTCCCCACTTCGCCGGTCAGTCACGACGCGGTGCTGCTCACGAGTATCCGTACCGAACCCGGTTATGACGAGGTGGCGACGATCCTTCTGGACGCAGTGCTGGGTGATCTCATCCGTCGCGGTGTCCGAGCGGTCGAGTCATTCGGTCTGGTGCGGAACGGGATCGGCGTGGATCCGTTCGAGTCGGTCGGCAGTACAGGCGGACTGGCCGACGAGCTCGAGCTGTGGTCGGATGAGGCCATTGTCGAAGTCGCGCGGGAGATCCTCGACGATCCGCAAACGGATCTCTGCACTTCCTGCATGAACGACGCGTCGTTCCTGAAGGACTCCGGATTCGACGTGGTGTCGTCGCATCAGCGTTTCCCACGGTTCCGACTCGAACTCGACGAGGGCCTCGGCTGGAAGTTCGAAGTCGAGAGCGCGCTGCAGAAGCTGGTGGTGATGGCGCAGATCGATCTGGCCGGACGGCAGCAGACGGCGGTCCCGGTGGGAGCCGGGCCGCATCGGTTCAGCGGGAGCTGTTCTCCGCGGCCAGCAGATCCTCGAATGTGTAGGTGCCGGTAGGGCGATCGTCCCGGTCGAGCAGGTACAACCGTTTCACGGCCACCACGATGGCATCGGCGATCACGTTCCGCCAGTCTGAATCCGCAAGCACTGCAGCGTCATCGGGGTTCGTGATGTATCCGACGTCGATGAGGGCCACCGGCATCTTCGTGAGCCGGAGGAGATCCCAGGTGCGCTCGTGGGTTCGGCAGTCCGACAACGGGGTCCGCGCTGCGATCTCACGCTGGATGAAGCCGGCGAGGTTGCGACCGATCGTCGAGTACGAGTTGCTGTTGCCGAAGTAGAACGACGCGACGCCGTTCGCGCGCGTATTCCGGTAGTGACCGCATCGCAGCGAGATCATCAGATCGGCGTCCATCAGATTGGCGACCCGGGCGCGCTCGTCGTCGCCGGGGCGTCCACGCCCGTCGTGCGACAGGAAAGTCTGCATCCCCGCGGCCGCCATCCGGCCCTCGAGGCGGGCACTCAGGTCCCACAGCAGTTCGGACTCGCGGTGGGCGACATCACCCGTCGACAGTGCGTGAAGTCCGCCTGTTCCGGGATCGATGAGGATTCGCTTGCCGGACAGCTGCGGTCCCGATCGTCGGACGTGCTCTTCTTCACGGATCGCATACGGAGACCCGCCGGTCACCCGTGTACCGAGGCGCTCGAGCGACCGCAGCGTGGCCGGGCCGCAGATCCCGTCGGAGGCGAGGCCGTACTCGCTCTGATAGAGGCACACGGCGTTGTGCGTCGTCAGGCCGAACACGCCGTCGACGAGCGAGGTGAAATAGCCGAGATTCTGCAGCCGACTCTGCAGCGTGGCGACGTCGTCGCCGACCATGGGAGCCGACAGCTGGTACGACAGCACCCGGGCTCCGAGACGGTAGGACGCTTCGCGCAGGACTCGATAGGTGGCCGGACCGACGATGCCGTCGACGATCAGACCCCGCTCCTGCTGGAACGCCCGGACAGCCCGGTCGCAGGCTTCATCGAAGACGGCCTCGGGAGGATTCCAGCCGTTCGTCGTACCACCGTGGGCGGTGTTCGTGGATCCGTCGTCGGGCAACAGACCGCGTCCGACCAAGATGGCGCGGATCTCGGCCACCGCCGAGCCGTGATCACCAAGTCGGAACAATGGCATGTCGTCACCCCTCGTACGAATCGCGGCAGGTGCGGCTCTGCGCGATGTGCGATGTACGCCAAGCGGTACATCGGTCAAACGTCAGCCTGCATTCTCGCAGGTGGACTTCACTACACCAAACTGTCCATGGTCGAAGCATTCCGACTCCGGGCACAGGGGTCTCCGGTCGAGACCACGGCCGACACTACCAACGCAAACAGTCCGCGGGTGGAACGGCAGCGTCGTTCACCCGTCGGACTGTCGCGACGATATGAGGAAAACAGCAGGTGGTCAGGCCGACTGGCCGACGACCGAGTCCAGCTCGCGCAGCAGCGCGGCCTTGCCCTTGGCGCCGACGATCGTCTTCACCGGCTGACCCTTGTCGAACAGGATCATGGTCGGGATCGACATGATCTGGAAATCTCGCGCGGTGGCCGGGCTCTCGTCGACGTCGAGCTTGGCGACGGTCAGCTTGTCGCCATGGTCGCGTGCGATCTCCTCGAGGACCGGGGCGACCATGCGGCAGGGACCGCACCAGGTGGCCCAGAAGTCCACCAGGACCGGCTTGTCGGCGCCCAGAACGGCGTCCTTGAACGTGGTGTCGGTGACGGCGACGGTGTGTGCGCCCATGATGTGACCTCCTTGGTCGGACCGGGCCGCGATGGCCCGGGTGAATGTGGTTGACGGCTCAGGCAGGTGCCTGAACAGCGTCGATCTCGGAAACGGTGGCAGCTTCGGCGTCATCGACGGTGAGGTCGGCGGCTTCGCCCTGCTCGGCCAGCCAGCGCTCGGCGTCGATGGCGGCCGAACAGCCGCTACCGGCGGCGGTGATGGCCTGACGGTACGTGTGGTCGACGAGGTCACCCGCCGCGAACACACCGGGCACCGAGGTGAGTGTCGTGCGTCCCTGGACCAGGACGTAGCCCTCGGGATCGAGGTCGACCTGCCCGCGGACGAGTTCGCTGCGCGGGTCGTGGCCGATCGCGACGAACATGCCGGTCACGTCGAGAGTGCTGACCTCGCCGGTCCGGGTGTCCTCGACCTTCAGGCCCGACACCGACCCGTCGCCGACGACGGAGTGCACGGCGGCGTTCGTGACGAATCGGATCTTGTCGTTGGCGCGGGCGCGCTCGAGCATGATCTTCGACGCCCGGAACTCGTCGCGGCGGTGGACCAGCGTGACGCTGCGTGCGAACTTGGTGAGGAAGGTGGCCTCTTCCATCGCGGAGTCGCCACCGCCGATGACGGCGATGTCCTGGTCCTTGAAGAAGAATCCGTCACAGGTCGCACAGGCCGACACTCCGCGCCCGAGGAGCTGCTGCTCGCCCTCGACGCCGAGGTAGCGTGCCGCGGCACCCATGGCGAGGATGATCGCGCGGGCCCGGTAGACCTCGCCGCCGACCTCGACCTCCTTGACGCGGCCGGACAGCCGGACCGTGTCCACGTCCTCCATGCGCAGGTCAGCGCCGAAACGGATCGCCTGCTCACGCATCTCGTCCATCAACGCGGGACCCTGGATACCGGTCTGGAAACCGGGGAAGTTCTCGACCTCGGTGGTCGTCATCAGAGCGCCACCGAACTGGGTGCCCTCGAAGACGATGGGTGATAGCTCGGCGCGCGCGGCGTAGATCGCTGCGGTGTACCCGGCAGGACCAGATCCGATGATGATCAACTCGTGGATCTGCTGGGTCTCTGGCTGGCTCACTTGTCCTCCGTGCTGTGGGTTTAGCGAGACCCGTCCATCCCGGCGGGTCACGGCTGCTTCAACACCAGGGTATGCGGAGATGTTCCCTCGGATGTGCCGCGCGTCCGGCCCGTCGGCCGCCGGCGGGCGGGGGACGCCTCGGTCACCCGCCGACGATGCCCCGCGAGATCAGCGACGGGTTCCCCAGGTCGCAGTCGAGGCCGACGATCAGTGCGTCGAAACGTCCCGCCACCCCGGTGGAGAGAAGGATCGCCGCCGCGCCGGAGCCGTCGACGACGATGCGGCCGGAGCCGACGATCACGACAGTCGTCGGCACGAGGTGGGCGGCGGTGCAGCGACGGAGTGCCTCGACGGAGCCGAATGGTGCTCCGTCGGTCCGGCCGAGAACGGTGAGTGCGACCGCGGCATCGGCGGGCCCGGTCGGGGCTGGGGCCGACGACTGGGCTCGAGGTGCCGGTCCGGGAGACGAGTCGGACGCGGAGATCAGTCGCGACACCCCGATCGACCCGGCCGCCACGACGACGACCGCGGCTGCGGCCAGCAGGAGCCGGGTGGCCGTGCGGCGCCCTCGGCGTGCGGTGGTGATGTCGACGGGCGCAGATGCCACGGGCTGAGACCCGGTATGGAATCCCCCGGGCTGTCGGATCGAGGGCTCGGCGGGATTCGCTCCCAGCGCGGTGAGAGTGGCGGCAACGTCGTCGCGCACACGGGCGGGTACGGGTTCCCGCGCCGCTTCCGCGGAGCGCAGATCGCCGACGGTGCGATCCAGCGCGTCCAGAATCGACTGCGCTGCAGGATCTTCCGCGAGATGAGCACGGATGTGGGCAGCCACCGGGTCGGGCAGCGCACCTGCGTGGAAGTCGGCGAGAAGGTCTGCCGAGTACGGCGGATCGGGTAGATCACTCGTCTCGTGGTCATCTGGTCCCCGAGGGGTCATGGTGTCAGTCTTCCATTTCCGGGGTCGCGGGCGTTCGTGGAGTTCGCGTCGGGTCGGCGTCGGATACTTGGACGCGCCCCGCTGCGATTCGGTTCCCGGTGATCGCGATCGGCCGGGAACGGGTCGGCGCCACCCCGCGGGCTCCGCTCACCCGTCACGCAGATGGCCGAGCACCTGCGCGAGCTTGAGGCGCCCGCGGGCGCATCTGCTCTTGATCGTGCCCTCGGCGACGCCGAGGATCGTCGCCGCCTCCGCGACTGTGTATCCCTCGATGTCGACCGCGACGATGGCCGCTCGCTGTCCGTCGGTGAGGACGTCGAGGGCGCGCCCGATCGATACCGACAGGTCGACGGCGGCGAGCTCGTCGGCGGTGTCGGCGATCGCCGTGACATCCCACTCCGGCAGGGGCACCGTCCTGCGAACCTTGTTGCGCCGGATGCGATCCAGACCGGCGTTCACGACGATCCGATGCAGCCAGCTGGTGACCTTGGCGTCGGACCGGAAGTCCTGCGCGGTCCGGTGAGCGGCGAACAGGGCATCTTGCAGGGCGTCGGCGGCGTCCTCCGGATTCTGGCTGGCCCGCAACGCCACCGACCACAGGTACTCGAGGTGGCGGTTGATCAGGTCGGTGAACGCGTGTGGATCACCGGCGAGGTGGGCGTGCAGGAGTTGCTCGTCGGTACGCGTGTCGATCGCGTCGTTCCCCCCGGGCATGGGCTGAGAGTAATGGAGCCCGGACCGGGTCATCCGATGAAGCGACGTCTGTGCACAGCTGCCGGAGCGAAGTGGATTAGTCCTCAGGCGGGACGGGTCAGGACTGCAGGCGTGCGCGCACCGCGTCCATCTGGGTCCGCAACTCCCCCTCGTCGATGACACCGCGGTCCAGCAGGGTGTGCGCCAGTGCCACGAGCTGGTTCTCGGGGTACGGCAGCTCGGCGTAGATCGTCGACGACAACCGGTCCTCCTCGTCCCGTCGTTCGACGACGCCGGGAGTATCCGCGCGGACGGACGAGGAGTCGGCGACCCGATCGAGGGCGTCGCAGAGCCCGTCGAGGCTGGTCTTCCACGGTGGAACCGGGTTCTCGACACCGTATTTCGCCGCCATCCGGTGCCACACCTGGTTGCGCTCGACGATCTCGTCGAGCGGCCGGTGGGACCCGGAGTTCCCCTCGTCGGTCATCGGCCTACTCCCCCGCCGGGTGGACGGCCGGCCGGATGGTGGAGACGGCATTGGTGGTGACACCCGGCTTGGGCAGCGCGACGCCGATGAGGCAGTCGCGGGTGATGATCTCCGACAACTGCTGCTCGGTCCACCCGTCGGTACCCTCGGGGCGTTGCGGCATCACCATGAACCGATGCTTCTGATTGGAGTCCTGCACGCGTACCGAGATGCCGTCGGGGAGCTGAAGGCCGAACTCGGACAGGACTTGTCGGGGCCACCGCACCATGCGACGACGGTAATTCGGGGTGCGGTACCACTCGGGGGAATTCCCCAGGATGGGACGTGGGTAGCACGAGCACAGCGCACACACGATCACGTGGTGCACCGTGGGTGTGTCGGCGAGGATCTCGAAAGCCGTGAAGTCGCTCGGGGTTCCGAACCCGGTCGGCTCCAGCCAATCGACGCCGACCTCCTTGCTGGCCGCCATGGGATCGTCGAGCGCCAGCTCCGCGAAATCCGGGTCGAGCCAGGCTCGCGCGACCAGTGTGGCGGCGGGGGTCGGCCCGATCTGCTCCGCGAACTCGGTGAAGCGGCGGTGTTCCTCGGCGGTGAAAAGGCCCTTCTCGATGCACAGTTCGCGCAGTGCGATCTCGAGCACCTCGAAGTCGGTGATCTCGTCGACCATCGGTTTGACCGTGCGGTCGTGGTCGTGGTCGTGCGTGCCGTGGCCGTCGCTCATCGGCGTTCGTCCTCTCCCCCGGCCGAGGCGAGCCAGCGCTCGGGGATCTCGGTCTGCAGGGTGTCGTCTGCGGGTCCGGTGTAGCCGTGCCAGAGGTCGCCCATGGGGAACCGGACCACGTAGAACCATTCCGGCTGGGCATCGGACAGACCCCAGGTCTCGTCCTCGGGCGCCGGGCTCTCGTATGCGACGGCGGCGATCTCGCCGATTGCGCCTCGAACGTATTCCGGTGTCCGCGTGTACAAGAGGACGGGGAGTTCGCGCACTCGGACGCGGTCGCCGATCCGGAATGCGGCGTCGCCGGCCCGGCCGGCGTAGATCTGCGGGTCGCCGACCCCGACCGCGTGACGATGATGGGTGTTCCGCGGAACGTCGGATCCGTCTCCGACGCCGCGGGGTCGGGCCTCGAGGCGCCGACCGTCCAGTCCCCCGGCGTATCGTTGCCGGACGTCGAGCATGCGCTCGCTGAGCTCACCGAGTGCGATGTGGTGCTTCTCGACGAGAATCCTGGCGACGGCGAGCAACCAGCGCCCGTAGTACGGAATACCGAGGTAGATCGCACGCCCCACATCGACGTTGCCGATCCGACGACGCTCCTCGGACAGCCAGATCCCGCGCCAGGCGAGGACTTCGCACATGACGTACGTCATGTGCTCCCACTCCTCGTACGCCTTGCCCTCGTAGGTGATCGGAGCGTCGGGTTCGCCGCCGACGTCATGCACCGGCTTCATGTAGGCGACGAACCGGCTGTGATCGAGGAGATCGGGTGTCGGCGCGTCCGGCAGCTCGGGATACGAGGAGTGAAGTCGCGCAACAAGGTCGAGCTGTCTCGCACGTTCTTCGGCAGTGCTCACCGGACACCTCCCGGACCCACGTCCGACGGTTGTAGCGCAGTTGCACGAGAATGTACTCCCCGGCAACCGGTTCTCGGAGCGTTTTCGCCAACGGCTCGCTGACCCTCCTCAGCTCACGAGTACTGGGCGAAGCGAGCCGCGACGGGTCAGGTCAGGAGTCGGCCGTCAGGTCAGGAGTCGGCCGTAGGCGGCGACGAAGAGCTCGACGCACACGTCGAGGATCTCGTCGAGCGCGTACCGCTCCGTGTCGGCGTCCTCCGCGCCGGCGACGTACCAGTCGACGAGCAGCTGGGTGACCGCTCCGACGAGGCCCACCGACGCCAGGCGCTCGCGGTCCGTCGGCGGTCGCGCGCCGCGGGCCAGCGCCAGGATGAGTGCCGCCCAGTCGTGGATCGCGCGCATCCGGACCCGCTCGATCTCCGGGGACACACCGACCACTTCGACGAGCATCACCCGTGCGCGTCGGGGATCGTCGGCGAGGCAGGACATGAAGGCGCCCAGGGCGGCACGAGTGACGTCCGGAACACGATCGGCGGCAACACCTTCGGCGGCCTCCAACCGTTCGGGGTCGGCCTCGGCGATGTCGGCGGCGGCCTGCACGGTCGCCGCACGGACGAAGGCCACACAGTCGTCGTACACGGCGACGAGCAGTGCGGCGCGGTCGGCGAACGACTCGTAGAAGTAACGCTGCGTCAGGCCGGCCTGGTCGCAGATGCTCTTGACCGAGACCTTCGCGTATCCGTCGGTGCCGAACACGTCGAGTCCGGCGGTGATGAGTGCGGCCCGGCGTCGTTCCCTGCGCTGCGCCGGGTCGACACCGCCATAGCGGCGTCCGGGCGGATTCTCCGATGTCGATGGGGTCGGCTTCGGCACGGACGCCACGCGATCTCCCTCCCGGGGTCTTTACAGCCCTGCTTCTGACACGATACCTTGTCAGAACCAACTGACACGGCTTCGTGTCAGATGATGTCGTGAGGGGTACACCGTGTTGGAGTTCTTGCCGGAGCCGATGCGCGAGCCGACCGTGCTCGCGATCCCGTTCTTCGTCACCCTGCTCGCCATCGAATGGTTCGCCGCGGCCAAACTGGAGCACGACGAACACGCGCTGACCGCGGATGGAGCGGCCGACTCGGACCCCTCCGGGCGTCCCGCGCAAGCACCGCCGGGCGCCTACGACGCCCGGGACGCACGCTCCAGCGTGTCGATGGGTCTGGTGTCGATCGCGACCAGCACCTTCTGGAAGTTCCTGGGACTACTCCTGTACAGCGCGCTGTTCGCCTACGTCGCGCCGTGGCAACTCCCCGCCGACGAGTGGTACACGTGGGTGATCGCGTTCGTCGGTGTCGACTTCCTCTTCTACTGGAGCCATCGCGTCTCGCATCGGGTCCGCCTGGTGTGGGCGACCCACCAGGCCCACCACTCCAGCGAGTACTTCAATTTCGCCACGGCACTCCGGCAGAAATGGAACATCAGTGCCGCGGTGGTGATGTGGATACCGCTCCCCCTGCTCGGCGTCCCGCCCGCGCTGGTGTTCGCCGCCTACTCGCTGAACCTGGTTTACCAGTTCTGGATTCACACCGAGCGGATCGGAAGACTCTGGGCGCCGTTCGAATTCGTATTCAACACACCGTCGCATCATCGCGTGCACCATGGATGCGACCCCGAATACCTCGACCGCAACTACGGTGGCGTCTTCATCGTGTGGGACCGGATGTTCGGCACATTCGCACCGGAGGTCCGACGCCCCCGCTACGGACTGACCAAGCCGGTGGACACCTACAACATCGTGCGTCTGCAGACGCACGAGTACGCGGCGATCGCGCGTGACGTCCGCGCGGCGTCATCGTGGCGCTCCCGCCTCGGCTACGTTTTCGGACCTCCGGGATGGACGCCGCGTCGGTCACCCGATGTCGTTGCGGCCCAGTGTCTGCCCGGTCGTCAACCATCGGCGTCGCAGATCCCGGATGCCGACCGCACTCAGCAGTAGCGAGCTGATCACCAGACCCAGGGCAGCGCCCGCGCTGTCCCAGATCCCGGCCAGTGCCAGTGTGATCGGGAAGGTGACGGCGAACACCGCCGCGTTGCTCCGCAGGATCGTCTTGGTGTCCATCGCTGCTCGCAACACCGACATCCAGATGGAGTACGGGACGCGGAGAACCGAGGCGATCGCGAGCAGGCACAGTGTGGCCGAGAACTCGGGGCTCGAATAGGCCGCGCCGAAGATCTTCCCGATGAGCGGCGACGCGGCCACCAACAGTACCGCGCCTGCGGCGACGAGGCATTGCGAGATCGTCCAGATCCTGCGGATCTGCCCGGTGAGTCCCATCGGCTCGCGGGCCAGATGTGCGGTGAGCGCCGCACCGATACCGTCGGGGACGAAGTCGAGCACCTGAGCCACCGCGAGAGCCAACGCAAGCGTTGCACCGGGGACGGGCCCGGCGACGCTCGTCGTGAGAAACGGCAGGGCGAGAATGAGTCCGAAGGATGTCGTGCTCGCGACGCCGTCGCGGAGAGCGAACGTACGCAACCGCGTGCTGTCCGACGCGGCGACACGGTCCCGGTCCGGGCGGGTCTCGCGGCGGCGCAGAATTCGCGGCACGAGGAGAACGAACACCGCGAGGGCGCTGAGCGCGGCGGGCACGATCGTCGCCCACACCGCGGCGATGGAGACGACACCCGCCAGGGCGCAGACCAGGACCACCTTGAGGGACACCGACATCACGTTGACGACCGGGAGCCATCGGGTTGCGTGCAGCCCTATCAGTGCGGAGTCCTTGAGGACGAACAGCGCCATGACGACGGATCCGACGGAGACCAGCAGTACGCTCTGCACGCGATCGGTGACCAGATCATCCGCCACCAGCCCACCGATCACGCCGAGAACACAAGCGGCACCGACGGTTATGCTCAGGCCCTCGATGAGACGCGCACGGCGGGGACAGTCGGGCGTGGACAGCATTGCCTTGAAGGCACTTCCGACGCCGTACGCGGTCACGGTGCCGATCGCCGTGACGAGGGAGATGAGAGCGGTCTGGATGCCGAGCTCGTGTGGCGGGATCACTCGTGCGGCAACCACCCAGAAGAGCATCCCGGCCCCGGCCGTGACGAAGAAGGTCGCCACCACGGCAACGGAGTCCAGGGTGAGCGCCCGGGAACCGAGGACCGCGGGCTTGCTCGCCACGCTCATGTGTCCGACCTCGGTTCACGGAGACCGTTGCGCATCTCGGTTACCGTCGCGAACGAGTAACCGAGCCCCGCAGCAAGCACCGATGCACCCAGCGCGACACAACGACCGAGTCCTCCGGGTACGGCGTTGCGCCTACCGGGTGACAGGCTGTCGCGCAGGTACCGCATCATCGCCGACGGCACCGTGACGGTCAGATAAGAACGCTCCGTCCTCGTGGCAGCGCCAGAGCCGACGAGCCTGCTGATCTGTCGCTTCGACAAGCCTTCTCCGAATGAGCGCCGCAGCACGTACCGGACGGTGGTCCGGTCGGGGCTCACGTGGTGACGTACCCGGATGTCGGGGTCGAAGGTGATCTTCGCAGCCGGGTCATGACGGGAGATGCGGATGCACAGCTCGGTTTCCTCGCAACCCACCGGATGGGTGCCGATCCGGCCGAGGTCGGTGTCGAATCCGCCGACCTCGACCAGCAACCGGCGGCGGAACGACATGTTGCATCCCATCAGATTGCGAACCCGCGCCGACGTGGTCGGCAAGCCCGTGTAGCTGCACCCGACGATCCAATCACTCTCCGGGGGAAACCATCTGGGCCGGGACTCGGGCCACACGGGATCGGCGTATCCGCCGACCGCCGCGAGGTCGGGATCGGTGAAGTGCGCAGTGAGTCGCTGTCGCCAGTGGGGTTCCACGGTGGCGTCGTCGTCGACGAACGCCACGATCTGACCGGATGCGAGACGGATGCCGCAGTTCCGGGCGCCGGAGAGACCACGCCGTTCGTCGTTGGCCACCACCCAGATCAGAGGTTTGAGAGACGAGGCGAACTCGCGAGTCGCCAGCTCGAGCAGCTCGTCGTTGTGATCGATCACCACGATGAGTTCGTCGTCGACGGTGAGTTGGCGTTCGACGGCGTTGATCGACGACATCAGAGCGGCCCATCGGTCGGTGGTGTACGCACAGATCACCACCGACAACCTGTCGAGCTCATGAACCTCCATGGGACTCCCTCCTTCTCGGGCCGGTCACCTGTCGTACGACCACACCGCAGCCCAGTCCACGAGCAACCGGCCGCGACTGTCCCCGTCACCCCTGGTCTCGGTCTGCAGCTGCCAACGCATCGGGGTCGTCGGTACCCACTGGGTGCTGTCCAGGACGACGGTGTCGTCGAGTAGATAGCGCACCCGCCCCGGCGTCCACTCGATCGTGTAGGTGTGCCAGTCGGTGAATCTCGCGCCGATGTCCCGGGACTGGATCTTGCATCCGTCGCACGCACCCTCGCCGGCGAAATGCTGGTAACCGCCAACCGTTCTCGACAACCATCCTTCGGGGAAGTCGAGTTCGCCGTCGCGCGGCCACTGCTCCGATTGCGGCCACAGGAGCCAGGCGACGTAGTACTCGTCGAGGTCGGGCTTGTCGACCCGCATGCGGACGGAGTACCGCCCGTAGGTCTGATACTGGCTGCCGGTGTCCAGCACGGGAGATGGATTGGCGCCCGCCGGGACGCCGTCGACATTGTGTAGGTCGAAGACGAGCCGACCGTCGCTCACGCTGAGCACCTCGTCCGCACGGTAGGGGCGACGGTCGAAGGTGTCCAGGTAGCAGCGCGGGTAGGTCAACCACCGCTGACCCTGCGCGCCGGTGTACGCCACGTCGTAGGGAGAGCATTCGTTGGCCCAGCTCCCCACTGGGGCATCGCGATCGAAGTCGTCGAAGAAGACCTGCTTCCAACCGGGCAGGTCCCCGCGGGGTACGCCACGCGCGGGAGAGTCCCCGCACGCGGCCAGTGGCGCGAGCAGAACCAACGCGAGCAGCTGTAGGACGGTACGCCGAACGATGCCGGCCGGGTTCCGTGTCACAGTCGATCCACCATGTAGAGCAGCGCCGAGGCGGCCGCGATCCCCGACGTCAGGAGGGCGGCGACGGTGACGGATCGCGAGGCCGGATCGGATGCGGTGCCTCCGTGAGCATCCACGCGGTGCTCGCGCCGGACGGTGGCGACGACGAGAAGCGCTGCGGCGGAGAGCAAGAGGACGATCGTGGCGATCACGGCGCCGTCCCCAGATCGAGGTGGCGGGCGCCCGCGCGCTTGAGGACGTGGACCTGACCGTCGTCGTAGGCCGAGACGAAGCCGTCACGGACCACCAGGAGATCAAGCTGCCGGGCGACCTCGGCCGGTGCGATGCCGTACCGATAATGGAGGAGTCTCTCGTCCTGTTCGGTGACGATCAGATAGTCGATGTCCTCACCCGCGGTGCACTCGGCCAGCTCCCGATCGTCGGCGATGCACGATGCACCGATGTCGTAGGCCCGCGGGAATCCGATGGTCGTGCCCTGGCCCCAGTAGGCGATGGACGATGCCGGTGCTTGCGCGACCAGCTCGTCGGCGACTCGCACGGTCTCCGGACGAGACTGTTCGAACGAGGTGTTGAGGCCGCGGTTGGAGACTCCGAGTAGCGCGATCAGGAAGGTGAGTGTGATCGTGCCCGCGGCGACGGCGGCGATCGGCGCGCGCGCGGAGGACTCGAGGCGCCGCGCCAGGCCGACCACGGCCAACGCGGCCAGTGCGGCAAGCGCCGGCGACGCATAGAGGAAACACCGTACGACGACCTCCCCGCCGTAGCTCTGCACCACGACCAACAGGAACGGGACGAGCGAGAACACCGTCAACGGGGCCCGGAATCGACTCCGGCGGAGGCGGAACCAACCGAGCACGGCCACCCCGAACAGCAACAGGGTGCCGCCGATCCGGAGGTACTGCATCCTGCTGTACACCGGATCTCCGGCGATCCGGTCCGAGAGACCGGAATTGACACTGGCCGTGACGTCCCCGATCTCGCCGAGGATCTGGTCGAGATGCCCGAGCCAGTATCCGCTCGCCCCGAAGGTGAACCACGCCGTGAACAGGAGGAGGCCGCCCAGCCACAGCAGTTTGTGGCGTGTCGACCCGACGATCGCGAGGCCGGCCAGGGAAGCGATCGTCACCATCGGCGTCAACTGGTGGGTGACCACCATGGCGGCGAGCAGGACGAGGAGCACCGCCTCGATGCTGTAGAGGAATCCCGGTCCGCGGCCCGCGGGCCGTCCCGGCACCCGTCGCCAGGTCCGCCACGATCCGACGGACGGCAACGGCGCCGTCTGCAACTGCCAGACCATGACAGCCATGATCGTCACGTACAACTGCATCGCGACCGCCTGCGGCGCGAAGTAATCCTGCTGATACCAGTTGAACAAGATGTAGATGGTGATGGTCGCCCACCCCACGCGCGCACTCCCGGAGAGGCTGTGGCCGAGTGCATACAGGGGAAACATCAGCAGCACACCGAATACCAATGATGCGCTGGTGAGAAAGACGAGACTGTCGTCGAGACCGCCCGCGGTCATCACCTGACCCGCACCCGCGAAGAACCCGCTCCAGCTGATCCGGCCGTCGACCGCCGGTGGCAGCGCGCCGAGCTCGGAGATCCAGTTGGTGAGGAACCGGTGAACGTAGGCGGTCGGGAACGGCGGTGCGCCACTTGCCCATGCGACAGTCATGCTCATGTACATCACGAGCAGCACATTGGCGGTCGCCAGACCGGCCCGGTGCAGCCGGCGCCGCCGGTACTCCCGGAACAGCGCGACGCAGAGCGTGGCGAGACCCGCGAGATAAGGGATTCCGAGAATCGGCACGAGCCCGTACACACCGGCCTGCTCGGGACGTAGTCGTGTGATGGCAACCGCAAGAAGGGTCGCAGAGGCGACGAGTAGAGCCCCGGTGGCCGGATCCCAGGCGCGAGCCGCGGTTCGCACTGCCGGTTCGATGCCCGCGAAGCATGCGCGAAGGTTCGATCTCGGGCATCGGGTCCGGATGAGAACGACGGTTGCGGCGGCGGACATGGCCAGGACGAGACCTTGTTGGAGAAGCGGATGCCAGAGATCCGCGACGAGTGACGCCAACGAGAGAATGATGGTCGTGCTCAGCGACAGCGCGATCGTGACGCTTTGGAGAAGCCCGTTGCGCGGCAACGCCAACAGTCCCGCGACCGGCAGACCCGGAAGGACCAGGGTGACGGCGACGACCACCACCGCGCGGAGACCCTCCGGGAACAGGTCGGACACCCCGAACGCGGTGAGGACCGTGATGGCGGCCGAGAGTGCGATGGCCGCCATGGAGGCCAGTGCAATCCCGGCCGCCGAGTCGGAGACCGGCGGGTTCGCGGAGGGTCTGTCCGGAATCGCCCGCGTCTCGACGTCGAGTCTGTGTGACACGCGTGCCTACCCGCTTGCTCGAACCGCGCCGGCCGTCGAACCGTAGAACGACCGCACTGCGGTGACCACCCGGTCGAGATCGGCCTCGGTCATGTAGGAGTGCAGCGGGAGCGTCAGCACGCGATCTGCAGCGGCCTCGGTGACGGTGAGGTCGCCACGGCGGCTGTCCCGGTAGTAGCTGAACTGATGCGCGCCCTGGAAGTGGATACCGGTGGCGACCCCGTGCGACTTGAGATGATCGATGAGGGCGGCGCGCTCGGAGCGGCCACCGGCCCGGATCACATAGATGTACGGCGCTATTCCGGTCCAATCCGTGTCGAACAACTCGACCTCGGGGAGATCCGCGAATGCCGAGTCGTACAACCGGCAGTAGCGTTGACGATTCGCGATGAACTCCTCGACGCGCCTCAGCTGCGACAGTCCGATGGCGGCCGGAACCGAACCGAGGTGGCACCGGTAGCCCTGCCGTACGACGTCGAAATCCCAGTTGCGCTGATTCCGATAGCGCGCATCGGTGTCCGAGTCGATACCGAGATGCCGGAGTTCACGAAGGACCGGAACGTCGGCGGGATTCGACGTGATGATGGCCCCGCCTTCGAGCGTGGTGATCATCTTGACCGGCCCGAAGCTGAAACATGTGATGTCACCGTGTGATCCGACGCGACGGCTCCCGCGGAAGCTGCCGAAGGCATGCGCCGCGTCCTCGATGACGCGAAGCCCGTGCTCGTCTGCGATGGCCATCAGTTCGTCCATCTCGCAGGGGAATCCGAGGTAGTCGACGATCATGATCGCCTTGGTCCGAGGCGTGATGAGTTCGCGAACGCGCCGGGGATCGATGTTCAGAAACCGCGGCTCGATGTCGCAGAAGACCACGTCGGCGCCGGTCCGCGTGATGGCCTGATGGCCCGCCACGTAGGTGAAAGCCGGACAGATCACCTCGTCGGATGGACCGAGTCCGATCAACTGTGCGGCCAGGTGGAGCGCCTCGGTGCACGAGTTCGTGGCCACGACCCGGTCCTCGGACAGTTCGAGAAAGTCCCCGACGGACTCCTCGAACTCCCGGCTCAGGGCTCCCATACCCAGCCATCCGGCCGCGAGGGCATCCACTGCGGCCTGCTGGACGTCCTCGCCGAGATAGGGACGGTACACCGGTACGGTCGTTCGTCCGGTCGTGGTGGTGGCGGTCATGACCAGCACCTCCAAGGCGCCTCGCCGCGTTCCCACAGATCGTTCAGGAAGACCTTGTCCCAGATGGTGTCCATGCCGCGCCAGAACCCGTGGTGCTGGTACGCCGACAACTGGCCTTCGGCGGAGAGGGTCTCGAGTGGTTCCTTCTCCAGCAGGGTGGCGTCGCCCGCGATGTAGTCGAGGATCTTCGGCGAGGAGACGAAGAAGCCGCCATTGATCCACCCGCTGCTACCCTGCGGTTTCTCCACGAACCTGGTCTGCGGTGACGAGACGTCCAGGGTGCCGAAGCGTCCGGGTGGCTGCACCGCCGTCACGGTCGCGATGTTGCCCGACATCTCGTGATGCGCGACCACCTTTCGGATGTCGATGTCGGCGACACCATCACCATAGGTGAACGAGAAGGTCTCGTTCCCGATGTGCTCGCGAGCGCGTAGGAGGCGCCCACCTGTCATGGTGTCGAGGCCGGTGTCGAGCAGGGTGACACGCCACGGCACACCCTTCGACGACAGATTCTCGATCGCCCCACTACCCAGATCCACGGTGACATCGCTGGCGTGCAAGAAGTAGTTGGCGAAGAACTCCTTGATCATGTAGCCCTTGTAACCCAGCAGCACAACGAAATCCGTCACACCGGCCGCCGCATAGATCTGCATGATGTGCCAGATGATCGGACGCCCGCCGATCTCGACCATGGGTTTGGGGCGGTCGACGGATTCTTCACTGATCCGAGTACCCCTGCCTCCGGCGAGGATCACAGCCTTCATCTCGAGATCACTCCTTCCACCGGAGATCGCCGTCGAGGGCGTCGCGCTCGAGCAGCTCGTGCAGGACTCGGAGCCGGACGAAGTCGTTCCCCCCGAATCGGTCGGCATCCAAACCCTCGTCGACGTAGGCGTCGTAGATCTCCGCGATTCCCGTGGCCAGGGTCCACTGCGGCGAGTAACCCGGGAGTGCCGATTCGATCTTGGTGAAGTCGACGACGTAATTGCGGATGTCGGCGCTCACCTCGTCGGCGAAGGCCACCTCGCAGTTCGGCACGATGTCGGCGACCATCTTCGCAACGTCGCGAATCTGATGGTTCTCGGTGGTCCGGCCGACGTTGAAGACCTCGTTGTGCACTGCGTCCGTGGGTGATCCGAGCACGGTGAGCATCGCGTGCGCGATATCGCGCACGTGGACCAGCGGGCGCCAGGCCTGTCCGTTGCTCATCAGCAGCACCCGCCCGGACGTCACCGCATGGCCGACGAGGTTGTTGACCACGACATCTGTCCGAAGGCGGCGAGAGATACCGTAGGCCGTGGCGTTCCGTAGGAACGTCGGCGAGAAGGTCTCGTCGGCGAGTGTCCGGATCTGTTGTTCAGCACGGACCTTGGACTCACCGTACGGGGTCACCGCGACCATGTCGGCGTCCTCGCGCAATGCCCCGTCGGAGCCGCTGCCGTACAGACTGCACGATGACGAGAAGACGAAGCGTGCGACGCCGGCGGCCTTCGCGGCACGGGCGAGTCCCACGCTGGCATCGAGGTTGATGTCGTAGGTGAGTTGCGGATTCAGTTCACTCACCGGGTCATTGGAGAGTGCGGCCAGGTGTACCACCGCGTCGAAACCCGCCAGGTGACGCGGCTCCACGTCCCGAATGTCCATGTGGATCGTCGGTACATCCATCGGCTCGGTACGGAAGTCGCGGTCACGATAGTAGTCGGTGTCGAGCCCGACCACGTCATGTCCCGTGTCGACCAGCATGGGGACCAGCTCGGCGCCGATGTAGCCGAGATGTCCGGTGACGAGTACCTTCATCGTCTTCCTGTCGGTTGGTTGTCGAGGTCCCGTGGAGCCTCGATGAATGCCGGGTCGATGCCGGCGTAGATACGTTCGACCTGCGTTGTCATGCGGGTCTCGCTGAAGTCGTCGGCGACTTCGAAGGCCCGCTGCGACAACCGTTCCCATCGAGACCGGTCCTCGACGACGTCGAGGAGGGGGCCGGCACGATCGGCCGCCTCGGTGTCGATCACCAGACCACAGGACCGTTGCGACACGATGCGCGTGATCTCGCCGCACGGGGTGGTCGCCACGGGTGTGCCGCTGGCCAGCGCCTCGAGAGCGGACAGAGGTAGCCCCTCCCACTGCGACGTGAGAAGGAAGACGCGAGACTGCGCGACCTGCGCGCGAGTTTGTGCGTGGGTGTCGCCGATGCTCAGGTCGACGATGCGCTCGAGGCCGAGTTCGCGCCGGCGGTGCAGGAATCGGTCCCGCAGGGGTCCGGAGCCCGGCGCTATCCACAGGCACCGAAGCGCGGTGTGCCGCCTCGAGAGTTCCTCGGCCAGTTCGAGAAAGAGCAACGGGTCTTTCTGCTCGTCGAACCGTGCCACGTTCACGAAATCATAGGACCGGTCCTCGTAGGCCGGCGGAGCGGTGCGTAATTTGTGTACACCGTTGTGCACCACCGAGACCCGGTGGGGTGACAGGTGAGGGTAATGGGCGAGAAGTGACTCCCGGATGGCCGCCGACACCGCGACGATCCGCGGGGTGCGGTAGGACGCCGTCGGATGGTCGGTCAATACGTTGTGAACGTGTTCGATTGTGCGCGAATGACGTCCGAGGAGTGTACTGACGAACCCCAGAAATCGCTGCTGGCAGTGGATCACATCGGCCGACCGTAGTCTTCGGAGTGCGCTGGGGGACATGAGAAGATGCCGCCGGATGCCTGACTCGGTGAGGCGGTGATCCCACTCCCCTGGCGCCAGGGAAATAACGTCGACTCGGTGGCCCTGGCGAGCGAAGTGGGTGGCGATCTGCAGAATGAAGTGACTCACTCCACCGGGACTCATTCGGTCGGTCAGCACGACGATGCGGCGTCCGCGGATGGCGGCGGCTTCGGCGGTCATGGTCGTCGGTCGCTCACGAAGCGGTGTGGTGTGACGCGGGATGGGCGCTCGCGGGACCGCGAACAGCCGCGCCGGAGGCGGACACACCCTCATCACGTCGAGCTCGCCACACCGTGCGGAGGACCCGGCGACCATCGGTGATGGCATTGAGGTTGGAATGTCCTGTGCGACGTGGCATTTCCAGGCTGGGAACCTCGGCGATGCGAAGACCTGCCTGCACCGCGCGCACCGTCATCTCGGCTTCGATCTCGAAACCAGTGGCCTGGAGATCGAGTAGGTCGAGGTATCGACGGTGGAAGGCGCAGAATCCGTAGCAGAGATCGGTCAAGTCGGTTCGGTAGAGGCTGTTGAAGAAGGCGAGCAGCCCGTAGTTGCCCAGGCGCCGGAACCGGGTGATGTCGAGCGATCCGCCCCCGCCCATGAATCTCGAACCCTTGACGAAGTCGTAACCGTTCTCGAGGAAGTGCAGGAAATGGGTGATCTCCTGCGGCGCCATGCTTCCGTCGGCGTCCATCATGACGATGACGTCGCCGCTCGCGGATGCGAAACCGGTTCGCAGCGCGCTTCCCTTGCCCGGGCCCTGCTGCTGAACGACCTTGATGTCGGGTCGGCAACTGCGAGCGGTGATAACCGTTGCGTCGGTTGAGTTTCCGTCGATGAGGATGATCTCGTCGATGCGTTCGGGTATCTGCTCGAGGACCCAGCCGATGTTCCGCGCCTCGTTCCGCACCGGGATGACGAGGCTCACCGTTTGCGTCGGCCGAGCGCGTTCTCGTTGTGCGCCCGGCTTCGGGTCGATGAGTCGGGGGTGCGTATCCGACTGTGCTGCAAGGGCTGCTGACCCATTGCTGTGATTGGCTGTTTCGATCATTGTGTTCCGATCCCGCGCACGGTTCAACCACAGTGCAAGGACGAGACTTCCCCCCGGAAGCATCGACTTAGCGAGTCGAGCGGTCGCGTGTTCTGAAGTAGAGATGGTCGCCCTCCCCGACGACCTGAAATCGACGCTAGCAGAGGTTTGCGGCGTTGGCGAGGCGAGGACGTACCGGTTGCGGCCGGCGCTCGGCGCCCGACATCTTCTCGTAAAGAACCGTGGCGCATGCAGATTCGCTCACCACCCGGATACCCGACGGTACGGAGAACAGGCCGCACCGACATCGAGAGAGCTGAGCGTTAATGCCCGCTATCCGGTGTAACGGGTGCTCGGTGCGAACCGATCCAGGACAGTCGACGAATCGGGTTCCGGAAATTCGCTGTTCGTCCGCTTGGCACCGTCGGTGGGAGGGACGTTCCAGTGAGTCGGCATTGTGCAATCGCGTCCGGTGCAGATTCCCGATTTCGGGGCACACTCCTCGCGGTCGGATCGCCCGTGAGAATCCGCGTGTGGTCGCTCCGCCGCTGCTGTACCGACGAAAAAAGCAGAGGTCACTATTTGGTATCGATGTGCAGATCGCGCGATCGGCTCTGCTGGTGTCAGTGCGCGGACCTACGTGGGTGCGATCTGCTGAGCCCGGACGGACTCAGGATGCCGTAGGCCAGGGCTCGAAGCTCGCTGTCGATGCCGGGTCGGGACCTGAGTTCGGGCGACGAGATCACCTCGCAGGCGAATCCGGCGAGCGACTTCTCCAGAGCCTTCGCATCGTCGATCGACAAACCAGGCGTCTGCGCGAGGATCGCCGTGGTCCACTCGGCGGTGTAGTCCGAGGCTGTCCGGCCGAGCGCGATCCGACTCTCCTCCGGCAGATACACGGCATCACGAAGAGCCACCGCGAGTATCCGCCCGTTCGAGCTGAGCGAGAACTCGACGAAGGTGCCGAGCAGCACATCGAGCGCGTCTGCTCGGGACGAACCGTCGAGCGCAGCGATGGAGGCCGACAAGAGACCCTCGAGGCCCCGGCGGAGCACGGTCCCCAGGATGACGGTCTTGCCGGCGTACTCCTGGTAGACGGTCGTCACCGACACACCGGCTCGAGCGGCGATCTCCTCGATGCGGACATCGCGGAACCCGCGGTCGAAGAACAATTGGGTGGCGGCGTCGAGGATGCGTTCACGTCGCGCGGCGGGACTGCGGCGTGAATGTGGCGCTTGTGTAACCGGAGGGCCGGGGGCCCGCGGTAGCTCGCAACCGAGAATCGAGTCGGTAACGGCGCGTTGCACTTTCATCAGCCGTTTGGCGGTGAGCGATCCGCGGATCTGGGCGGCGTTCGAGTACACGCTCAGGGCAGCCGTGGCGAGAAGTTTCGCGTCCATCGAGTCGACGTCGTGTCGGGCGGCACAGATCTTGCATGCCAACTTGTCCGTCAGCACGCCGAAGTACGCGTTCATGGTGTCGAGGTCCGCGTGAGAGAGGTGCAGCCGTTCGCGATTCCAGAGCGTGGAGGCGTCCCGATGCGCAGTCATCTCACTCAAGGCGTCGAAGAACAGTCCGAGTTGCTCGACCGGTGTGTCGCCATGATCCTGCGCATCCGACAGGAAGTCACGCACGGTGTGGACCTGTGTTGTCAGCGCCGTCGCGAGGATGTCCTGTTTGGACGGGAAATGCCGATACACGGCCGGTCCCGTCAAGCCGACTGCCCCACCGATCTGTTCCATACTCACGTTGCGGTAGCCGTGGTCCTGGAAAAGGGTCGTGGCTGCCGTGACGAACCGGTCCGGCCGAGTGGGGTTCGCCACCCCCGATTGCCCACGTTCCAGAGGCGGCGTCGTCGCCGTCAGCGGTTCAGCTGACTGAACTGATGCTTCGGAATCACGATTGTCGTGTAGGCGGGGGCTGCAGTTCTCCATATGAGTTAGTCGGAGCGGAGCCCGAAGTTGCACGCATGATCTCGATCACTCGCTGCCGATCACTCGCAGCGAGCCACGGCCGGTTACATGCGGCGGCGTGTCAGCCGGCCATCGTGACGCGAGAGATCTCCGCCTGGTAGCCGCTTCCGGAACTCGGCAGGCTCGTGAGCCAGACCATCACATAACGGGTGGTCGGCGGTTGCGCGATCGGGATCGTGGTCGACGCCTGGTCCACCTGTCCCGAGGCCACCGTCGTGGTCCTGGCGAAGGCCGGACGCGCCGACGGTGCGGTACGGATCTCGACGCCGATACCGGGCGTCGGGCTCTCGATGGTGACCGACCGGACCGTGCGCTCCGCGCCGAGGTCGAACATGAGTCCCAATCCCGGCTTGAGTCCGCCGAAATCCGGCCGGCCGCGGTAATTGTCTGTCTGCCACGGCGGTGCGGCACCGGTGATCACGTTGCGGACATTCGCCGAGTTGTCCGGCGTCTGCGCGGAGAAATCGACCACCGAGACCGATTGCAGCGCGATCGGTGTCGGAGCAGCCGGCGCCGCCGGGGTCGGCGGCGGGTTGGCGCCGGGCGAGGGTGCAGGCTCGGTGGTGGTGAGGATGGAGTCGATGTCGCTCGATCCGTCGCTGCCACCGAAGACGTTGGTGGCGCCCACGATCAGCGCTATGACGATGAACAGGGCCAGCAGTCCGGCGCCGATGAGCAGCGCCAGGTTGCGCCGCGGCGGCTTCTCGCCGCCGCTGCCGCCCAGACGCGGTGTCACCGTCACCGGCGGTGGAGCGTCTGCATCGGTAATGGCCGGCAGCATGTCGGTGTTGAGGTCGACGACGGTGGCCTGGTCGAGCACATGCTGGACGGTGGCGGCGGTTCGGATACCCCGGGTCCCGTCGAGAGCGCGCGCGGCGACAGCCGAGATCTCGAACGGGGTGTCGGGCTTGATCACTCGCGGCTCGACCGGTCGGCCGTCGTCACCGGGAGCGGCGACCGGGATCCCGCCCACGGGTTCGGCGGTGTCGGCGGTGGTGATCAGCCGGGACCCGTCGGAGGGGTCGAGCGCCCAGCGGTTGAGCAGCAGCGCGTACAGCACCGCCCCGAGTCCGCGGACGTCGGACGCCTTGTCGTCGCCGGCAAGGGTCCCCGGGAACGCCAGCACGGCATTGCCGTCGTGGCTGATCCGGATGCGGTCGGGATGATCGATCGACAACGCACCACCGGAGCGGTGGGCGATCTCGGCGGCCGCGGCGAGCGAACGCACCGCGCGGGCGGCGCCGATCGGTGACGGTTCCGATCGCGCCACATCGGCCAGCGATGATCCGGGCACCCACTCGGCGACGACGATGCCGCCGGAGGACCCGCGGACGACGTCGAGGACGCGTGCCACGCCGTCGGAGTTGATCTGGCCGAGACGCAGGGTGCGCGACAGGACTGCCTGCGGTCCCTGGTCGGACATCTTCGCGGCCTGGCCGCGTTCGGGGGGCGGCGCCAACTGCTCGGCGTCGACGAAGGTCAAAGCGACCTCGCGGTCGAGGTTGATGTCCTGGGCTCGCCAGAACTGGAGTCCGCGGGTGCCGCCGTGCTGCTCGAGCAGTCGGTACCGACCACCGGCGACCGCCGCGCCGGGGATGAGGCGCGGTCCGCGGCGGCGGGGGCTCGCTGCGGTGTCGGCGGTGCCGACCGTACCGGCATCGGCGGGAGTCGGAGTCGGTGGAGTGGGTGTGTCGCCGGCTCCGGGCTCGGTGGGCGGCCCGGTGGCAGCGGTGGTGTCGACCTCACTGTCACTCACGCGACGGACTCCTCTCCTGCGGTATCTGATGTCGCGCGGCACCGGCGCGCGTTCCGGGATGGGGCGCACATCCCGGGTCGCGCCGATCGCGCCACCGGAATGCACGGAGTACGACTGCCACGTCGCGGTACCTCTGTCGAAGCGGCGCAGCACCTGTACCTGACCAGAGTACGGGAGCGATTCGTCGCCGGTGACCCGCGGAAACTGAACTGTGATCGCCGGTGACTGTTCACGTTCGGGCTGTGCCGGCGGGGCGAGCGAGGGGATGAACCGGCCGAGGAGACGTCGAACCGCCAGCCCGATCGCGACCACGTCGGGCACGCGGGCCGCGGCCAGTCCGGCGTAGGTCACCGCGAGCACCACCGCGGCGGTGAGGCCGAGGTAGAGCACGGAACCGACCTTGCCCAGCCAGCCGATCATGTGGTCGAGACCGCTCAGCTTCGCCACGGCCCAGACGGTCCCGGAGACCCCGATCGAGACGGCGAAGGTCACGACGGACGTGCGTGCCACATCGGAGAGCCGGGCCCCGCGCAGCCGGCTGCGGAGCAGGAAGTGTCCGACGACGGCACCGACGAGATAACCCAGTCCGTTCGACAGAGCGAGCCAGCGCACGATGAGTTCGGGATCGTCGAAGAGCACCGGCCCGAGATACGACGACGCGACCTTGACCACGGTGATGCCCAGCGCGATGAACGTCGGGGTCCACGCGTCCTCGCGCGCATAGAACACGCGGAGCTGGACGAGGGTCATCGAATACGGGATGAGCGTGAACGCACCCCAGGACAGCACCGAACCCAGTTGCGACGCGGACGCGGCGTCGAACTTGCCGAAGTTGAACACGGCGATGGCGATGGCCGGTCCGAAGAACGTCATGAACGACACGACCGGGACGAGGGCGACCATCGTGAGCCTGGTCGCCAGCGAGAGATCGTCGACGACGGCCTTGGTGTCGTCCGCGGTGGCGTTGCGGGAAAGTCGCGGCATGATCGCGGTCAGGATGGTCACGCCCAACACGCCGTACGGAAGCTGCAGCAACTGCCAGTGCGTGAAGTAGATGCTCACGCCCGAGGCGTCGGCCGACGACGCGATCCGGTACGTGACGATCAGGCCCACCTGGAGCAGCGCGACATAGGCGACGATGGCGACCGCCATGTTCCCGAACTGGCGTAACCGGTCATCGATGCCCCACTGCAGGCGGAGGCGCACGCCCGACTTCCGCAGGAACGGCACCAGGATGAGGGCCTGCAGGACGACACCGGTCGTGCAACCGATACCCAGCACCAGGAGTTGCGGGTCGGACATCCGGACGGGGTTGAGGGTGATCTCGCCGGGCACCACCGCGTAGAGCACGAGCGTGGTGATCTGCACGACGTTGTTCAGGACGGGCGCCCAGGCTCCCGGTTTGAAGTGTCCGCGGAGATTCAGGATCGCGATGAACAGCGCGGACAGTCCGTAGAACAGGATCTCCGGGAGCAGCAGGTAGGCGAGCGCGGTGGCGAGCTCGCGATCGACCTGGCCGTCGCCCAGATTGAGATAGGTCAGCAGCGGTGCCGCGATCACCGCCACCACCGTCGCCGACCCGAGGACGACGACGGTGATGGTGAAGATCCGGTTGATGAACCCCTCTCCGCCGTCCTTGTCCTCGGCTTCGGCCCGGGCCAGCAGCGGGATCACGATCGCGGTCAGGACCGCACCGAGCACCACCTCGGCGATCATGTTCGGCAGCACATCGGCCGCCTGGAATGCCGACGCGATGGCGGGTCCGAGCATCGCCAGGATCAGCACGGTGCGCAGGAAGCCCGTGATGCGGCTGAACAGCGTCGCGATCGCGATGGATCCGCTGGTGCGCAGGATGCTCGAGTCGGAGTCGCGCGCCAGACCCGTCGACGACGCCTTCTCCTCCGACGCCGCGGCGGTGGACGCCGGGCCGCCCGACGGACGATCGGGGGCGGGCGCGGTCATGATCCGCGTGTTGCCCTCAGCGGGTGACGCGTCGGGTCGGGCCGACGGGGCCACCGGGGGTGCGGGCGGGCGGGGCGTCGGCGGACGACCGGCCGAGGGAGTGGGCCGGCCGGGTCGGGGAGTCGACGACCGCGGGTCGGCAGTCCGCGGAGTCGTCGACCTCGGGTCCGGGGAGCCGGGCGGGATCCGCGTGGGCGCGACCCGTCCACCGGCGACCCGGTTCGGCGGGATCCGTTGGGGTGCGGCGCGCTCGGGACGCTGGGGCGGCACCGGGCCGGGTTTCCCCGACCGCGGTGCACGCGGCTCATCGTTCCAGGTCACGTCGCTTCTGCCGCCGTCCTCGGGTCGTCTGATGTCGGTCATGAGGGGTCATCGTCCGGTTCCTCGCCGTGCATCCGACCCTCGCTCTGCAGGGTACGGCGTCGCTCCTGATACCCGCTTCCGGCGAGCATCCGCTCGAGTTCGTCGGGTTCGGGCCGGTCGGCGTCGGCGGGATCGGGCTGGCCGCGGAAACGATGCCACAGGCGCCGGGCGGTGAGCAGGACGAGTGCTGCCGCGGCGATGATCGTGATGTAGAAGAGCGGTTTGCCGTAGGCGTTGGTGTGGACGGACAGACTGATCGGCTCGCCGAGCGGCACGCCGGTGACCGTCGACAAGCGGATCTCGACACTGATCGCCTCGGACGCCTCGCCCTGCGTGGGCAGCTGGATCTGCCGGGTGCCGCGGGCGGGGATCTCGATGACGCCGAGGTCGCCGATCTCGATGCCGGCCGGTTCGGACGTGGTGATCCGGGCGCGTACCGGCAGCGCGAGGTCGTTCTTCACGACCAGCAGCAGCGGACTGCGCTCGGAGGCCAGCGTGTAGCGACCGCCGGGATCGAGGATCGTGACCGACCGGGACATCCCGTGCAGGGTCGACGACACCGCGTCGATGCGCTCGGCCTGCGCCCGGCGCAGATGGGTGTAGACGGCCGAACCCCAGGCATCCGGCGAGCGGATGGCCCGCAACTGGTCCTCGCGCAGCGGGGACATGTAGCGCTCGGGGGTCGCGGCGACATCCGCCGAGCGCACCAGGGCGCCCTCGAACTGCCAGCTGTCCTCGACGTTGCGCCGTATCGACGCGGTGGCGTCGGTTGTCAGCACCGAACCGATGCGGCCGACGGGCCCGACCCCGGGCGGGTCGATCAGTCGTGCCTGCTCGGGAGCGGACCCGAGTTCGGCGACCAGCGTCGGCAGGGGCGTCGGCGTCGCGGCACCGGACTCGAGCAGCAGGCGCGCGGTGGCGAACAGGGCCTCGGCGTCGGTGGTCGTCGGAGACCAGTACGTCGGTGGCAGCAGGAATGCCGATCTCCCGACGACCGGGTCGCGAGGCGACGGCCGGGAATCGGACCCGGTCGGTGCGGCCTCCGGGGCGGCGATCGCCGGGTACGCCAGCGCGCCGATCGCACTCTGCCTGCGACTTCCCTCGGACTCGTCGGACAGGTCGACGCGTTGGTCGGGTGGCGTCAGCGCGGGGGTGGACGGCGCGGTACCGATGGCGGCGAACGACGCCGTGACCGGCGCATCGTAGGTCTGCGCCGCGAGGTCGCCGATCCGGTAGCGCCCGGCGTCGTCACGACGGCCCGTCGGTGCGACGGAATTCGACGCCACCGCGGTCGCGGCGAGCCCGGCCCCGGTGAGCGTCGCCGCACCGTCGGAGTCGATGGCGCCCAGGGCCGGTATCGACAGACCACGCACGCTCCGCACACCCAGGACGGTGTCGACGATGTCGGCGGGCGACCGCAGCGCGGCTTCGGTGAGTCCGGCGTTGCCGATCCGGGAGAGCGAGGTCAGGTCCGCCTGCGCGTACGGCAGCGCCACGACGCACATCCGCTGCGCGGTCCAGCGCAGCGTGTCGAGCCAGCGTCCGGCGGCCTCGACTCCGCTGCCGGGGCGGGTCGACGACCTCGGATCGGCGGGATTGTCGGACACCTCGTATCCCAGTGACATCGCGCGCACCGTGACGATGAGGTCGGGATCGACGGCGAGGCACATGCTGTCGGCGAGTTTCTCCGACCCTGGCAGTGCGGCGGGTTCAGGGCTCTCCGACGTCTCCGGTGGAGCTGAGCCCGACGCGGTCGAATCCGACTGCGCAGGTGGGGGTTCGCCGACGACCTTCTGCAGTGCCGTCAGCAGTTCGTCGAGACGACCACCGTCGGCGAGGGAACGGGCCATGTTCTCGTTGATCAGCCGGACCGGTTCGGTGTTGCCCCCGAGCACGCCGGGGGCGAGCTGGGGCGGTGCGGCCAGCGGCCACAGCATGGTCATGCGCGCCGGGCTGGACAGGTTCGCCGAGATAGACCCGTCCGGTCCGAGCCCGGCGACCGGGTCGGTGTCGGAGTACTCGGTGGACGGGTCGACGTACCCTTCCGCGCGGGTCTCGTCGGGCGGGAGGGACAACACCGGCAAGAGCATGCGTGATCCCGCGACCTGCGCGGTGTTGCCGTACTCGGGCGTGCCGTTGACGTTCACCTGCATCGGGTAGACACCGGTCCGGGAGATGGCCAGGCCCTGACCGTCGGGGCCGTTGTTGGCCGACAGGGCCATCGACATGCGGAATCCGACGCTCTCGCCGGGGGCGAGCGAGTCGGACAGCGCCTCGAACGGACCGGCCACCGCGACCGCGGGATCCTCGTCGGCGAGATCGGTCCGCAGGCCGGCGGCCGACGTGACCGGATCCCCGCGTTCGAGCCGGATGGTGAGGTCGGTGATGGACCGGTCGCCGACGTTGTCGACGCGGCCGCTGACGGTGACCACCGGTCGGCTGGTCGTGGTCACGATGTTCGGCGTCATCGAATCGATGACTATGCGGGCGAACCTGCTCGGGGATTGCTGGTCCGAGGTGTCGGATCCGGTGTCGGATCCGCTGGTGCTCGTCTCGGGTGCCGCCGAGGCCGGTCCCGATCCCACCGCGCCGGACAGGAGCGTCAGACCGAGAACGGCCAGGACCACGGCCGCGGCCAGGGCTGTGCGCGCACGGGACCGCGTCGCGCGCGACAGCGCCGATGAACGAGACGAACGAGGTGCGGCGGCGGACGGACGCGGCTCAGCCATCGCCGGCCGCGGGCCGTCGTGGACGGCGCCGGCGCCGACGAGGACGAGCCGGGGGCGGCGGCTCGTTGCGGCGCTGGTTGCGCGCGGCGGCGGCTTTCTCATAGGCGTTGGGTTCGGTGCGAATGCTGTCGGCCTCGGACTGGGCCAGCCGGGTCGGGTCGGCGGCGAGTTCGGCGATCACGCCGCGGGCCATCCGGGCGAGTCGTCGCTCGTCAGAGTACGTGAGCCGGCGCGGGAGCTCGTGCAACGGCACCCAGGCCACCTCGGACACCTCGTAGTCGGCGTCGGAGAGTTCGCCACCGGTGCACCGGAGGAGATAGTGGTGCACCGTCTTGTGGATTCGACGCCCCTCGCTGACGAACCAGTAGTCGATCTTGCCGAGCGGGGCGACCACGGTGCCCTGGATGCCGGTCTCCTCCTCGACCTCACGGATCGCGGTCTGTTCGGCGGTCTCGCCGGTCTCGATGTGGCCCTTGGGCAACGACCACATCGTGCGTCCCCGCCGGTCGACCCGGCCGATGAGCGCCGCCGACAACTGATCGACGGGGAGGTCGAGGTCGGAGATGACGAGGCCACCCGCCGAGGTCTCGCGCACGGTCCGGAGCTTCTCGGTGCCGGCGCGGTCGGAGTGGGTGCGTTCGGTGGCCGGACGCTCGGATCCGCGGTCGGGTCGTGATGAGCGTCGTCGGCCCTTCGACGCCTTGCCTCCGGATGGCGCCGATCCCGTCTGGGCCAGACCGGTCTTGGTCAGCTTGGCGCTGACGGAGACCATGTCCGACGGCTTCGGCGGGGTGACCCGCGGCCGTGCGCGGTCGGGATCGACAGGGAGTTTGTCGACCGGTTCGGCCTCGACGGGGTCCGGGCACGCCGGATCCGACGCCCGGGCGCGCGCGAGGTCGTTCGGCGTCGGGTGGTGTGTCGACGGTGCCGGTTCGGACGCCGGGTTGGGTGAACCCGGCTTGTGGCCCGGTCGGGAACCCGCCTGGCCGGAACCCGGCTGCTTGTTCTTGGGCTGGCTGTTCGAGGACTGCGGGTGGCCGCTCTGCTTGTGCGATGCCGACGTGTGGGCGGCCGTGGCACCGCGGGCCTCGGACTTGCGACGGCTCCGGCGTCGGCGGCCGCGACGGGAACGACGGCCCTGGCCGGCGGGGTTCTGCTCGCCCTGTCCGCCGCCCTCGCCATGTGCACCCGACGAGACGCCGCTGACGTCTGAAGGGTTGGTCGAGGAATCGGTGGACACTCCACGATGCTAGCGGCTGGTCACCTGCAGTTTGTCTGGACGCCTCCCCGGGCGCGTAGGTTGTGGATTCGGGGTGTCGAGAGTGCGCGGGAAGTGTATGAGTGGTCGGCGTCGAACTGCGCGGCGTCATCGGCGCGGGTCACGACGGTAGGGTGACAAGCCGTGAACGACACATCCTCGTCCGGGACGACGGCCTCTTCGGACCAGGTGAGCTCGGACGGGCGATCGAGCGCGACGGACCCGGAACGGCGCACGCGCCTGCTCGCCTCCGCCGCGATCGCGCTGCGCGGACTCGACGATGTCCTCGTGCCGCTCGGGGAACTGTTCGAGACCGCGGGCCACGAGCTGTACCTGGTGGGCGGCTCGGTGCGCGACGCCGTCCTCGGCCGGCTGGGCAACGACCTCGATTTCACGACCGACGCGCGCCCGGAGGCGGTCTCGCAGCTGCTCCGCGGCTGGGCCGACGCGTTCTGGGACGTCGGCATCGAGTTCGGCACGGTCGGGGTCCGAAAGGGTGACCACCTGATCGAGATCACGACGTTCCGCGCGGACGCGTATGACCAGGTCAGCCGCTATCCGGATGTCACCTTCGGGGAGTCGCTCGAGGACGATCTGATCCGGCGCGACTTCACGGTGAACGCGATGGCCGTGCAGGTCGGTTCCTCCGGCGCCCAGGATTTCCGCGATCCACTCGACGGTCTGACCGCACTCCTGGCGGGGGTCATCGACACCCCGGCGACCCCGGAGCAGTCGTTCGGCGACGACCCGCTCCGGATGCTGCGCGCGGTCCGGTTCGTCTCCCAGCTGGGGTTCCGGCTCGCGCCGCGGGTGTGGCAGGCCGTCACCGAGATGAACGGCGAGATCGAACGCATCACCGTCGAACGCGTTCGCACCGAGCTGGACAAGCTGATCTGCGGGGAGTTCCCGATCGAGGCCCTCGACGCCATGGTCGAGACCGGCCTGGCCGAGCGGGTGTTGCCCGAGGTGCCGGGGATGAAGCTCACCATCGACGAACACCATCAGCACAAGGACGTCTACCAGCACTCGTTGACCGTGCTCCGCCAGGCCATCGACCTCGAGGACGGCGATCCGGACCTGGTGTTGCGCTGGGCGGCCCTGCTGCACGACATCGGCAAGCCCGCGACGCGCCGCCACGAGCCGGGAGGCGGCGTCAGCTTCCACCATCACGAGGTGGTCGGCGCGAAGATGGTGCGCAAACGGATGCGGGCCCTGAAGTACCCCAAAGCGGTGGTGTCCGATGTCGCGCAGCTGGTCTTCCTGCATCTGAGGTTCCATGGATACGGTGACGGCGCGTGGACCGATTCGGCCGTCCGCCGGTACGTCACCGACGCGGGTCCCCTGCTCGACCGGCTGAACAAACTGGTGCGCGCCGACTGCACCACGCGCAACAAACGGCGCGCGCGGCGTCTGCAACAGAACTACGACGACCTCGAGCAGCGGATCGCCGCCCTGCAGGCGGCCGAGAACCTGGAGAAGGTCCGTCCCGACCTCGACGGCAACGCCATCATGGAGCTCCTCGGTGTGCCGCCCGGTCCGATCGTCGGTCAGGCATGGCGTCACCTTAAAGAACTGCGACTCGACCGCGGACCACTGAGCCGCGATGAGGCGGAGGACGCGTTGCGGGAATGGTGGGCGGCCCGCGGCGGGAAGTGACGCCGCCCGCGGCTTCCCCCCGGCCGGCTCAGCTCGCGGGTGCGAAGACCTCGATCGCGTGGGGCACCGCTTCGAAGACCGCCGGGAGTTGTCCGACGAGGTCGCCGTCGACCGACACCAGCGCCGGCGGATCGCAGTAGAGCTCGACTTCCTCGCCGCGCATGGTCCGCACGCTGGGACTGTCGATGTGCTTGCCCGAGAACACCTTCGGGAACACGCGGGCAATCGTCCAGCGGGCCAGCCGCGGCGGGGTGAGCGCAAGCGTCACGTCGAGCTGCCCATCGGTGATCGAGGCCGCAGGAGTGATCTTCATGCCGCCGCCGTACGACGTGGTGTTGCCGATCGCGGCGAAGACGAGGTCGGATTCGACGGCCTGGTCGTCGACTCGGACCTGGTAGTGGCGCGAGCGCAGCGCGAGCAGCTCGAGCAGCGCCGCGATCGTGTACCGCGACTGTCCGCGCGGGCGGCGCATGTCGATCGCCCGGGCGGTGACGGCTGCGTCGAACCCGGTGGCGGCGACCGTGCTGAACAACGCGGTCTGACCGTCCGGGAAGCTGACGCGGCCGAGGTCGATGGGCCGGCGGTGTCCGGCGAGGACGACCTCGACGGCATCGGCGGGCTCGAGCGGGATGCCGAGGTTGCGCGCGAAGTCGTTTCCGCTGCCGGCCGGGATGACGGCCAGTGGCTTGCCGGATCCGATGATGGCCTCGACCGCCAGACGCACCGTGCCGTCGCCCCCCACGACGACGATGACGTCGGTGTCTCCCCGTGCTGCCTTGCCCGCGAGATCGGCGGCGTCGGCGATGTCCTCGCCGACGATGACCTCCACCTCCACGTCCCGGGCGCGCAGGAGTTCCGCAGCGTCGTGCGCCACACGGAGTCCCGTTCCGTGACGCGCGTACGGACTGGCCACAACTGTGGCGTGTTCGATAGTCATATGAGTCGGCCCCCCGCCGTTCAAGTGATCCGTTACAGTGTTACACATCATGGCAATCCGTAACGAGGAGATCGGGGATCTCGTTCTGGATGCAGCGCGGAGCTGCCTGCTGCGTAGCGGCGGACGCAAGGTGACTGTCTCCGAAGTGGCCCGACAAGCAGGCGTCAGTCGACCGACGGTGTACCGCCGCTGGCCCGACATCACCGAGATCATCCGCGGTCTGTTGACCCGGGAGGTCCTCGGGGTGGTCGAAGATGCCATCGGCGGAACCGGTGAGCCCGCCGATCTCGACGCGCTCGTCGGGCAGGTGGTGGCGGTGGTCGGCGCGCTCCGGGACGACGAACTGATCGCCTCGCTGTGGCGTGAGCAGCGAGAGTTCATGTCGCCGTACGTCTTCGAGCGTCTGGGTACGAGCCAGCAGGGAATCCTCGCCATTCTCGCCGACATGCTGTCGCAGGGGCAGGAACGGCGACAGGTGCGTGCTGGTGACACCAAGCGGATGGCCGCGATGGTGCTGCTGATCGCGCAGTCGTTCCTGCAGTCGGGGGCGCTGGTGTCCGACATTCTCGCCGACGGCTGGAGCGTCGAATTGCACGAGATGTTGGCCGGTTACCTGCGTCCGGTCGGACCGGGCGGCGACGGGTGACGACGTGAGCACCGATCCCGCGGCGGGACGGCACTGATGGCCACGCTGTCCGCCGAGACCCGCCGCCGTGCGCTGGACCGGTTGGCATCCGATGAACCTCTCGACCTGTTGGTGATCGGAGGCGGTGTCACCGGCGCCGGCGTGGCGCTCGACGCCGCGACCCGTGGCCTGCGCGTTGCGCTCGTGGAGAAGGACGACCTGGCGGCCGGGACCTCCCGCTGGAGCAGCAAGCTCGTGCACGGCGGCCTGCGCTACTTGGCGAAGGGTGAGATCCGGATCGCGCGGGAGAGCGCGGTCGAGCGTCATCACCTCATGACCGCCATCGCCCCACATCTGATCGCCCCCCTCCGGCAGATCATCCCCGATCGCGGCGGCCGGCAGAGCTCTGTCATCCGTGTGGGTCTCCGGGCGGGAGACGTGCTCCGACGCAACGCCGGTACCTCCGATTCGTTGTTGCCCCCACCCTCGCGGCTGTCGGCGCTGGAGACCCTCGGCCGTTGTCCGGCGGTGTCCCCCGATGGTCTGCGCGGCGGGATCTCCGCCGCTGACGGCCAGCTTATCGACGATGCCCGACTGGTCATCGCACTTGCGCGGACGGCCGCGGGTTACGGCGCATCGATCTGCACCAGGGTCCGGGCCGAACGCGTGGACGGCCGCGGGGCCACCCTCACCGACCGGCAGACCGGCGAGAGGTTCGACGTCGGTGCCCGGATGGTCGTCAACGCGACCGGGGTCTGGTCCGGCGGCATCGACGACGGCATCGCCGTCTATCCCAGTCGCGGAACGCATCTCGTCGTCGACGCGGCCAGGCTCGGCCATCCCGACGCCGCGCTGATGAGCCCGCTGGGCGGCTCGGTGTCGCGGTTCGTCTTCGCGATACCCGCCCAGTTGGGTCGCGTCTACGTCGGCCTCACCGATGTCGCCGCGCCGGGACCGATCCCGGATGTCCCGACGCCGGACGAGTCGGAGATCGACTTCCTGCTCGACGCGATCAACCCCGCGCTCGCGCGGCCACTCGACCGCTCGGACATCGTCGGCACGTTCGCGGGTCTGCGACCCCTGGTCGACACCCGCGGCGGCACCGCCGGCCGCGACGCCGATGCCCTGGCCGACGTCTCGCGGCAGCACCACGTCGGTGTCCGCGGCGACGGTCTCGTGAGCGTCCTCGGCGGCAAGCTCACCACCTACCGGCGCATGGCGCAGGACGCCGTCGACGCCGCGCTGGCGACCACCGATCTGGCGGCCGGAGACTGTGTCACGACCACGACGCCGCTGGTGGGGGCGGTGCGGACTCCGCGGGAGCAGGGCCTGCCGCCTTCGCTGGTGCAGCGTTTCGGTGGGGAGGCGCCGGCCGTCGTGGACGCCGCGACGATCGACCGTCCGCTGGATCCGATCGTCCCCGGGATCGACGTCACCCGCGCCGAGATCGAGTTCGCGATGACTCATGAGGGAGCCCTCGACGCCGACGACATCCTGCACCGGCGCACCCGGATCGGACTCGTCCGGCGCGACGCCGACGCGGCCCGCCCGGAGATCGAGCGGATCGTCGGCGAGGTCCTCGGGTGAGGAGTCCGGTGTCGAGGCGTTCCCGGGTGTGTCAGTAACCCATCGTGCGCAAGGCGTCGGCTACGCGGTCGAGGTCGGCTCTGCGCACGTCGAGATGCGGGCTGATCCGGAGGACCGGGTGCTCGGTCGCGAGCGGCGCGCGCCAGGTGTCGGCGGCGGTGACCAGGACGCCGAGTGAGAGCAACTTGTCGCGGGCGGCGGCGATGTCGTCGAATTGCCACCCGGGCGGCGGCGCGAGGGTGACGATCGCGGACGGCTCGTCGAGTGGTTCGAGCACCTCCCAGCTCGCGATGCCGTGGAGCCGTTCCCGGGTGGCCTGACCGATCTTCGCGAGTTCGCGGAAGACGCGCTGCTGACCGATCTCGAGCAGCTCGCGCACGGCGACACCGAGTCCGAGGCGTCCGGCGATGAATGCCTCCGAGCCGTCGATCCGGACCGGCCGCAACGAGTCCCGGCGCACCGCGACGAACCCGACGCCGCGCGGGCCGGTGAGCCATTTGCGGCTGGTGCCGTAGACCACGTCGGCGCCGGTGACGGTGGGGACGTGACCCACCGACTGCGCCATGTCCACCACCACGGGCACACCGGCCCGGTGCGCGAGTTCGACGATCCGCGTGACCGGCTGCACCACACCGGACATCGAGCCGATGTGACAGACGTGGATGAAGTCGGGCTGCTCGAACTGCAGCATGTTCTCGAGTGCGTCGGTGTCGACATGACCGTAGACGTCGCCGTCGGGCATCGTCCGCACCGCGTAGCCGCGGCGCTCGAACTCCTCGAGGTTGGGCCCGAATTCGTTCTTGGCCACCCACACCGTCGAGGTGACGGGCAGGCTCCAGTTGGTGAGAAGGGCACGCAGTGCGGCGCGGGCGCTCTCACGGAAGACGACCTCGTCGCCGGTGTGTCCGATGAGCGCGGCAAGATTCCTTGTGTCCCGCGCGATCTCATCGGCGCGGTCGTCAGCGGCGACGTAGGAACCGCGTTCGGTCTCCCGCCACAGATGTGCCGTCATCGCGCCGATCAGTGCGTAGGAGGAGCGACCCGCCGACGCAGAGTCGAGATGTGCCAGGGCTGGTTCGAGCCGGGCCGCGTGCCACTGCTCGCCGAGATCGCTGACATACATGGGCCACAACCTACCGGGTGGTCGGGTGCGGGGTCACCCGGCGGGTGCGTCGGTGAAACCCGGCCCGGCGATGTGTCCACTCCAGGGAACCGGACGACGCCCCGCTGCGTCCAAGACCTCATGGACCCGGCGATCGAGTACTTCTTCGGGACCGGCGACGGTCGGACGACGCGCTGGTCCGGCACCGCCGATATCGCGCTCGGGACCCCGCGGTCCGAAGCCCTGGATGCCATCCGGCTCGACTTCGACGGCGACGGACACCGCGATGACGCGATGTGGGACACGGACGCGGACGGTGTCGCTGACGTGGCCGCTCTCGACACCGACGACGACGGAGTGCCCGATGCGTTCTACCGCGACTCCGGGGCGGGACTCTGGGACCGGCCCGTCGCGCGAGCCGACCTTGCCGGCGACCAGCTGCCGCGGCGCGACGTCCCCGACGAGAATTCGCGACCCCCGGCGGCGCTCGTCACCCAAATCGACCTCGACGATGACGGTGACCCCGACGCCGAGATCGTCGGAGCCGACCGGGGCGGCCGGATCGTCGGCGAACGTCTGTACGTGGATTCCGATGCCGATGGCAGACACGATGTGGTCCTGGTCGATACGAACGGTGACGGGATCGCCGACGCGACCTACGACAAGCGGGATCCGCGGTTCACGCGGCGGGGTCGGTGACGGTGGGCCGCACGGTCGTGGGCTGGGTGGACCCGTGCCCGCGCGGATGAAGGAGGCGCACCACGAGCATCCCGAGGAGGTACAGCACCACCCCGAGCACGACGAGCCCGGTCGCCCGCCCGTTGTCGGGGATCGCGAGGGCCGCGACCGTCACCGCACCGACATAGGCGATGTTGAACACGGCGTCCTGAACCGAGAACACCTGACCGCGTACCGCGTCGTCGACGTCGACCTGCATCGCCACGTCTCCACACAGCTTCGTGATCTGGCCGATGAGCCCCAGCACGAATGCCGAACCGCATATCACCGCGAACTCGAAACTCAGCACGGAGAGTTCCGCGACCGCCCCGACGCCCAGCGCCACGAGCATGGTCGCGTACCGGCCCGCGCGTGCCACCGCGATCGGCGTCACGACCGCGGCAAGAAGCGCACCGGCGCCGGTGAAGCCGATCACGACGCTGACGCGGTCGAGGCCGTCGCCGGGACCCATCTGGCGCGTCAGCACCAGGATCATCAGCGTGTTCATCCCGAACACGAGCCGATGCGCGCCGATCGCCGAGAGCGCGGCGGCCACGGTCTTGTGGTGCGCGACGGCACGCGCGCCGTGCCACAGCCCGACGGACACCGCGTGCACCGCCGAACGACCCGGATCGTCGGGCTCGTCGGGACCGAGCTGCAGTGGGCGGAACCCGTGTGCCAGCCCGCCGGAGACGACGGCGAGCACGATCCCGGAGAGCATCGTGAGGGCGCTACCGACGTTGTCGTCCCCGAAGATCGCACGCAGACCCAGCGTGACGCCGAGCCCTACGGTGAGCATCGCGCCACCGAGTGTCGTGAACAGTGCGTTGGTGGCGACGAGCACTTCTCGCCGGGCGACGTGGGGCAGTCCGGCGGACAGCCCGGCGGCGACGAACCGGCTCGCGCCCGTCGCGGCGAGCGCGGAGATCAGCACCACGACGTCGGGCGCGCCGGAGGCGACCGAGAGTGCGACGAGTCCGATGATCAGTCCGCGCAGGAGGTTCGCGTACAGCAACACGTTGCGTCGATCCCAGTGGTCGAGCAACGCCCCCGCGAACGGGCCGATGAGCGAATACGGCAGTAGCAGCACTGCCAGGCCACCGGCCACCGCGAGCGGGTCGGCGTGACGCTCCGGGTTGAAGAGGATGCTGCCGACCAGCGCGGCCTGGAAGATGCCGTCGGTGATCTGACTCGACAGTCGCACCGACAGCAGGCGGCCGAGTCCAGGCGAGGAACGGAGGGAGTGGACGAACACCGACCACCCGCGTCGGTCACGGGTCACCTGGGTGCTGCTCACTGATCCAGGGTACCGAGCTGACGATGGACCCCGTCGGCCACGGACGTGCGATGATGGTCGGGTGGCCGGAGGTGACGACGCAGACGATCCCACACCGGAATCCCGCCCCGGAGAGCACTCGGCGGGTGCCGGTGGTGGTGCACGTATGCCCGGCGTTCCGTGGGACGCCGACCCGACGCCGAGGGTGCGGGCGGGCACCGCGCTGATCGCGTCGACCGACCTCGTCGAACCCACCTTCGCGCGCACCGTCATCTACGTGATCGAGCACAACGAGTCGGGCAGCCTCGGTGTCATCCTCAACCGGATGAGCCAGACCGCCGTCCACAATCTCCTGCCCCAGTGGACCGACATCGCGGCCTCGCCGCGCGCCCTCTATGTGGGCGGGCCGGTGAACCAGGAAGCCGCGCTGTGCCTGGGGGTGGTGAAACCGGGCGTCGACGTCGACGACGTACCCGCCCTGCGTCCGGTGGACGGCCGGGTCGTCCTCGTCGACCTCGACGCCGACCCCGAACCTCTTGCCGACGTCCTCGAGGGCGTCCGGATCTTCGCGGGCTACAGCGGCTGGGGGGTCGGGCAGCTCGACGACGAGCTCGACCAGTTCAGCTGGATGACCGCGTCGGCACTCCCCCGCGATCTGCTCGCACCGCCGGCGTCCGATGTGTGGTTCGACGTCCTGCGCAGGCAGGCTTGGCCCAAGCCACTCCTCGCGACGCACCCGATCGATCTCAGTCTGAACTGAGTCGTCCCGGCACCCGTCGGTGATGCTGAGCATTCCCTGAGACACCCGGTGATCCACGTCACCCCCGAGGTGTTAGGTTGTGGACGCTTGATCACAAGCTCGCTGGATCAACCGTGGGTTCTCCAGCGCATGACATGCGGGGGTGTGCATGAGTGGGTCGAAGAGTGCTCGGGTCCTGATCGCGGTGGTCCTGGCGGTGGTCGCGCTGGTCGCGCCGATCGCCGTGGCGGGCGCCGCACCGGTCGGACCGACAGGCGGAGCCGATGCGGCACGGTGGGCGGCGAGCCATGACGGCCCGCAGCCGTACGCCGGCGTCAACGTCACCTGGGATGTCCCGATCCGGATGAGCGACGGCACGGTGCTCCGGGCCAACGTGTACCGCCCGGCCGACGTCCGCGAGCGACCGACGGCGACCAAGACGCCCGTCATCGTCAACATGACGCCGTACACCAAGCTCATCACCACCGTCGGATCCGCGGTGATGCAGAACCCGGTCCTCGAGCCCTATCTGCTGCAGATCGCGCGGTCGATCAACCTGTCCGGGACGCCGATCGACGGCATCAACGACATCGCGCACACGATTCGCGACGGCGGTGCGAAGACCTTCCTCGTCGACTTCGACCTCGTCCGCAGCGGCTACACGCAGGTGGTCGTGGACGTCCGGGGCACCGGTTTCTCCCAGGGCGTCTGGGACGTCTTCCAGTCGCGGGAACAGCGCGACACCATCGAGGTGATCGACTGGGCGTCGAAGCAGCGGTGGTCCAACGGCAAGGTCGGCATGTCGGGTGTGTCCTACTCGGCGATCAACCAGATCCAGGCCGCCAACAAGAACCCGAAGGCACTCAAGGCGATCTTCCCGGTCGAGCCCGGCGGCGACCTCATCCGCGACATCGTCGCCCCGGGCGGCGCTCTGGGTGTCGGATTCCTCCCGCTGTGGCTGACACTGGTCAACACCACCAAGATGATCCCGAACGTCGCGTCGATGCTGAACGGCACGTTCGACTGGAAGTGGTTGGCGGACCGGATCTCCGACCCGTTCACGTTCTACCCGCAATTGTTCGCCGCGTTGCTGACCCCCGACATCCCGTCGGTGCCGCCGAACCTGAAGGCATTGCTGGACAACGACTCCGAGCCACGGTCGTCCTGGCTCGACCACGCCGATCGCATCACCACCCCGACGCTCATCTACGGCGGCTGGTTCGACCTCTTCACCAACAGTGAAGTCCGGATGTACAACAAGATCCCGCTGCCGCCGGGCCAGAAGCAACTGATCATGGGCGACGGGTATCACCTCACGATCGGCGGCGGCCAGGAGGGCCGGCGGAACACCCCGCCACGGTTGGACGTCTTACAGAAGGCGTGGTTCGACAAGTGGCTCAGGGGAATCGACAACGGTGTCGACTCCTATGGGCCGGTCAACCTCAAGCAGGTCGGCGACTCGTGGATCACCGCGCAGCAGTTCCCGCGGGCCGGGATGGAACGTCAGCGGCTCTATCTCGGCGACCGGCGCAGCGGCACCGCGGCGCACGCGGTCCGCGACGGCAGCCTGACCCCCACCCCACCCGCCTCGCGTGCCCGGATGACCATCGCGCCCGGTCTGGCACCGATGTGTTCGCGCGACGCCGCGCAACAGCTGGCCGGCGCCCTCGCGATCTTCCCCTTCTGCGCCGACGACGCCCGCATCTCCGAGCGCGCGGCGTTGTCGTTCACCACTCCCCCGCTGACCACGACGCGCAGCGTGTCCGGGTATTCGAACGTGCGATTGAACACCGTGCTCGACGCCACCGACGGGTACTGGACCGCAACCCTGAACGACGTTGCCCCCGATGGGACATCGAAGGTCCTCACCTCCGGTCAGGTGATGGCGTCACTGCGCGGGTACGACAAGGCGGCCTCGCAGTTCGCACCCAACGGTGACGTGATCGACCCGTTCTACGAGCTGACCCTGGCGTCGCGGCAACCGGTCGTACCGGGCCGTCCGATCAGCGTCGACATCGGTCTGTTGCCGACGGAGGCCCTCATCAAGCCGGGACACCGTCTGCGGGTCGACGTGTTCGCGATGAACTTCCCGCGCGGTCTGCCCTTGCGTCCGCTGCTGAACGAGTCCGGGCTGCGGCCGCAGCACATCCAACTCGACCCGAACCGGCCGAGCTTCGTGAACCTGCCGCTGTCGACGCCGGTGGGTCGGCCGGTCGGCTGATCGGGTTGGTGTGTCGGCCGCTTCGGCGGCGTTCGCTGTGGGTGACTTGACCGCTCGACTTCAACTCGACTGCCAGACGTCAATCGAAGTCTGGCAGTCGAGTTGAAGTCTGTCAGTCCTGCACTGAGAGTCGATGTCGCTATCCCTGACAACGAAAGAATCGATACCGAGCAGTGGGGCGCTGCTTGTCGTCGCAAGGCACGGCGAGTGACTTACACGGCCGGTCGGGTCGCCGAGCGGGGTTCGGCTCGGTCCATGACAGCTCTCGGTTCGGACGGTCCACTCCGCGGGTTCATGTTCTAAGCACTCGACTAGCATCGAGTTCAGCAGGCAATCAGCAGAGGAATGGCAACCACGTGCGACTAGTCCGGATAAGTGCAAGTAATTGGCGGAATTTCAAGTCCCTCGATTTTCCGATCGACTCTCGATTGTTCGTTGTCGGACCAAACGCCGCGGGTAAGTCGAATTTGATCGACCTACTACGCTTCTTAGGCGACATTGCCGGCCCCAGTGGAGGGCTCACAGGCGCCTTGGAGAAGCGAGGGGGCCTTTCCAAGGTCCGAAGTCTCTTCGCACGGAACATCGAGGGCGGGAGGCTCGTAATAGGCGTAGAACTTACGGATGGAGAAGACCAGTGGAGCTATCGGCTGGCTATCCGGGGAGAAAAAGGCGGCAAGAATCGACCAATCGTATTTGAAGAGGTAGTAACTTGCAATGGAAATACGGTACTTCAGCGTCCGAATGCTGATGACAGAGAAGACTCGGAGTTGCTTACACAGACTCATCTCGAGCAAATAGCTGCGAACCAAAAATTTCGAGTCCTGGCCGAATATTTTGCGAAGGTTCGCTACTTTCATCTTGTTCCGCAGATCATTCGAGAACCATCCCGCTACGACATGCCCGGTGAGTTTGGAGGCGAGTTCATCGCTCAGATGAATGCCGTGCCGGTCAAGACACGGGACGCTTGGCTCAGACGTATGCGGGACGCCCTGCGAGCGGCAGTTCCTGAATTCGAGTCGCTCGATATCGAGGTTGACGATGCTGGGAAACCCCATCTAATGGCGGGTTACAAGAATTGGCGCAAGAACCCAGCGCGCCAATCCGAAGCTGAGTTTTCTGACGGAACGCTTAGGTTGATAGGGCTGCTATGGACAATGGTGAGTACGCCAGCGAACGGCGGCGTCTTGCTGCTCGAGGAGCCAGAACTATCTCTGAATGCGTCTGTAGTTCGAAAACTTCCCGCAATGCTGTCGGTGTCACAGCGAACAAAAGACATTCAGGTCATTCTTTCGACGCACGCGCCGGAGTTGCTCGACGATGAAGGAGTCCATCCAGACGAGGTTCTGGTGCTCCGCCCTGCTCGGGAGGGGACCCAAGCGGAACTGCTGTCTGAGATCAATGAAGCTGCAGATGACCTAGAGGCAGAGCTACCTACATCCGACATTGTGCAAGGGCTGATCGATCCTCGAGACCTCACGGACCTGGTAACTGTAGGGCGTGACGGGAAGAAGCGTTGATATCCGTAGTGGTTGAGGGTACCTCGGATGAGGGGGTGGCCCGTGCTCTAGTACGGGAAGCGGGCGGGCAAGTCGCGAAAGTCATCGTGAAGCGCGGGAAGGCTAATTTAGACCCGCTGATCAAGAACTATAATCGTGCGGCGACGCGAGCACCTTACTTGGTACTCAGAGACTCCGACACCAAATGCCCCATGGAGTTGCACAAGACCCTGACGAGGGACATCGAGTCTCTATCGGCGCTGTTTCAACTACGAGTGGTTCATCCGATGACGGAGGCGTGGCTACTTGCGGACGCGGACGGCTTCGCTCAGTACTTCGGGGTGGTGAAATCGAATATTCCCTCCGACCCTGAGGCGCTCAAGCATCCCAAGGCGACGCTCCTTTCGCTATGTTCGAGCTCGAAGAAGAAGGACATACGCGAGGAAGTTGTTCGTAATGATGGCAAGGCTGGGCCTCTGTACGTCGACCACGTTAATGAATTTGCCCTCCTGCACTGGAATGTCAGCGCGGCGTCCTCACGGAGCGATAGTCTGCTGCGGGCGTACAACCGTGTCAGAGAGCTAAACGCAAGAGCCCTCGGAGACTGAACCGATTCACATGAGCCCTGACCGCCTGCCGCGATTCCAACTGATCAGACCGGCGCGCCGGCCACTTCGGCGTCGTCCGCCTCACGCCCGTACCGGGTGGCCAGCCACGAGCAGATCATCAGCTGGATCTGGTGGAAGATCATCAGCGGCAGCACGATGAGGCCGACGGTGGTCCCGGCGAAGAGGACGGTCGCCATCGGCAGGCCGGTGGCCAGGCTCTTCTTGGTGCCGCAGAACTGGATGGCGATCGTGTCGGCGCGATCGAAGCCGAGCCGCTTCGGCAGCCAGCCGGTGATCGCGAGCATCACCAGGACGAGCAGCAGCGAGATGACGGTCACTGCGATGACCTGGCCGACGCCCACGGTCGACCAGATGCCCTGGACGACCCCCTCGCTGAACGCCACATAGACGACGAGCACGATGGCGCCACGGTCGGCCAGCTTGGTGATCTTCGCGTGCCGGGTGAAGAACGGGCCGACCCATTTGCGGGCGAGCTGCCCGATCAGGAACGGCACCAGGATCTGCGCGACGATCTTGAGGACCGACGTCGCGTCGATGCTGATGTCGCCTGCGTTCTGCATCAGCGCGACGACGAGCAGCGGGGTCAGGAAGACGCCGAGGATGTTCGACGTGGACGCGCTGACGATGGCACCGGCGATGTTGCCCCGGGCCATCGAGGTGAAGGCGATCGAGGACTGGACAGTCGACGGCACCAGACACAGGAACAGCAGGCCGGCGTAGAGATCCTCGCCGATCAGCGGCTCGACGACCGGTTTGAGCGCGAGCCCGACGATCGGGAACACGATGAACGTGAACGCCAGGATCGTGACGTGCAGTCGCCAGTGCCGGAGGCCTTCGAGTGCCTCGCGCGGATGCAATCGCGTGCCGTAGAGGAAGAACAGCGCGGCGATCGCGACGATCACCACCCAGTCCAGTGCCTCCGCGGCCGCACCGCGAACCGGCAGGAAGGCGGCGACGACGACGGCGATGATGATGGCCAGGATGAAGCCGTCGATCGGTGAGCGATCGAGAAGATTCTTGAGAGTACGCATGGATGTGCCCCGAGATCAGTGGTGTGAGACGACGCGGGCCGACTCAGGCCTGGGCCGAGTCGCTCGCGCAGACGCCGCGCAACGAGCAGGCACCGCAGCTGCTGGTGCCGCAATCGGCCGCCGGGCCGGAGGTGTCCTCGTCGGCGGCATGACCGTGGGCGTCGCCGCCCGAACAGCAGGAACAGCCGTCGTCGTCGACGGGTACGGCTGCCGCGGCACGTACGCCGATGCCGCTGACCAGCCCGATCACCACGAGCGCGACGACCAGCGAGACCAGGCCGAAGGCAACGGCCCACCCGCTCGGGACCGCGAGGGTCGCGATGCCGCCCAGCGCGAGGATCAGACCGGCTCCCAGGGTGCCGGGCCCGGCGATGCGGTTGGCGACGGTGAACGCCTCGTCGGATCGCATGGTCTCCGCGGAGCGGACGCCGATCCAACGATTGCGCGGGAGGGTGCCGCGGAGTCCACGGATTCCTACCACCGCCCAGAGTCCGGCCAGCACGAAGAGCAGTACGGCAACGGCGACGGACACGGCATTCACGACCCACAGCATACGACCGTGCGTCGTACGCCGGAGAATCGGTATCGGACGCGCCGGCGCCGGCCACCGCGGAAGCGACCGGATTGGGGGGCTGCGACCGACAGGATTTACCCTGGTCGCGTGACTTCAGCCGAGAAGACGAGCGGCGACACCGCCGGCACGACCGCACACCGCTACACGGCGTCGGTCGCCGGGGAGATCGAGCAGCGCTGGCAGCAGACCTGGTCCGACGAGCATGCCTACGAGGCGCCGAATCCCGTCGGGCCGCTCGCCGGTGACCTGTCCGCCTTCGGCGGCGGCTCTGCCGACGCGGCCGACAAGCTCTTCGTGCAGGACATGTTCCCCTACCCGTCCGGTGCGGGTCTGCACGTCGGCCACCCACTCGGCTTCATCGCGAGCGACGTCTTCGCCCGCTACCAGCGGATGACCGGCAAGAACGTGCTGCACACGATGGGCTTCGATTCCTTCGGCCTGCCGGCCGAGCAGTACGCCGTGCAGACCGGTACGCACCCGCGGACCACGACCGAGCAGAACATCGAGCGCTACCTGGGCCAGATCCGCCGGCTCGGGCTGGGCCACGACGAGCGTCGTCGGGTGGCCACCACCGACGTCGACTTCTACCGCTGGACCCAGTGGATCTTCCTGCAGATCTACAACGCCTGGTACGACGCCGACCAGGGCAAGGCCCGGCGCATCTCCGAGCTGGTCGACGAATTCGCCTCGGGTGCACGAGCATTGAGCGGAAAGCATGAGGGGCGCAACTGGGCCGACCTCTCCCCCGCCGAGCGCACCGAGATCCTCGACGACCATCGCCTGGTGTACCTGAGCGATTCGCTGGTCAACTGGTGCCCGGGACTGGGCACCGTGCTGGCCAACGAGGAGGTCACCGCCGACGGTCGCAGCGACCGCGGCAACTTCCCCGTCTTCCGGAAGCATCTGCGGCAGTGGATGATGCGGATCACCGCCTACTCCGACCGCCTGCTCGACGATCTGGATCTGCTGGACTGGCCGGACAAGGTCAAGACCATGCAGCGCAACTGGATCGGACGCTCGCGCGGCGCGCAGGTTCGCTTCGACGTGCCCGGTGTCGGCGGTATCGAGGTGTTCACGACCCGTCCCGACACGCTCTTCGGCGCCACCTACATGGTCCTCGCGCCCGAACATCCGCTCGTCGACGAGCTGACCGGAGGCGAATGGCCTGCCGGCACCGATGGCCGATGGACCCGCGGTGCAACAGATCCCGCGACCGCGGTCGCGGAATACCGCGCGTCGATCGCCGCGAAGTCCGACCTCGAGCGGCAGGAGAACAAGGAGAAGACAGGCGTCTTCACCGGCAGCTTCGCCGTCAATCCCGTGAACGGCGAGCGGGTTCCGGTCTTCGTCGCCGACTACGTGCTGATGGGATATGGCACCGGTGCGATCATGGCGGTTCCGGCCCACGACGCCCGGGACCACGAGTTCGCGACGGTCTTCGGACTGCCGATCCGCGAGGTGATCGGCTCCGACACCGACATCGCGACCGAGGCCTACGTGGGCGATGGTCCCCTGGTGAACTCCGGGTTCCTGGACGGTCGCAACGTCGAGGACGCGAAGGCGGCCATCGTCGAACGTCTGGAGGCCGACGGTGTGGGCTCCGGACGAATCCAGTACAAGTTGCGCGACTGGCTGTTCGCGCGGCAGCGGTACTGGGGCGAGCCGTTCCCGATCGTGTACGACGCCGCCGGTCAGCCGCACGCGCTGCCGGAATCACTGCTGCCCGTTGAACTCCCGGAGGTCGACGACTACGCGCCGGTGTCCTTCGATCCGGACGACGCCGACAGTGAGCCCTCTCCCCCGCTGGCGAAGGCCACCGACTGGATGACCGTCGAATTGGACCTCGGCGACGGCGTCCAGACCTACACGCGTGACGCCAACGTCATGCCCCAGTGGGCGGGCAGTTCGTGGTACCAGCTGCGCTACATCGACCCGACCAACTCGGAGACCTTGTGTGCCAAGGAGAACGAGGCGTACTGGATGGGTCCGCGCCCGGCACTGCACGGTGCGAACGATCCGGGCGGTCTCGACCTGTACATCGGTGGTGTCGAGCACGCCGTGCTGCATCTGCTGTACTCGCGGTTCTGGCACAAGGTCCTGTTCGATCTCGGTTACGTCACCAGTCGCGAGCCGTACCGGAAGCTGTTCAACCAGGGCATGATCCAGGCCTACGCCTACACCGACTCGCGCGGGGTCTACGTGCCTGCCGAGGAGGTCACCGAGGAGAACGGCGAGTTCTTCTACAACGGTGCGAAGGTCCGCCAGGAGTACGGCAAGATGGGCAAGTCGCTGAAGAACTCGGTGGCCCCCGATGACATCTGCCGTGACTACGGTGCCGACACCCTGCGCGTCTACGAGATGTTCATGGGTCCGCTGGACCAGTCGCGCCCGTGGGCGACCAAGGACGTCGTCGGCTCCCAGCGCTTCTTGCAGCGCATCTGGCGGCTCGTCGTCGACGAGGAGTCCGGTTCGCTGCGCGTCGCCGACACCGAACTCGACGACGAGACGAAGCGACTGCTACACAAGACGATCGCCGGCGTTCGCGAGGACTACGACGCGCTGCGCAACAACACCGCGGTCGCCAAGTTGACGGTCCTGACCAACCACCTCACCAAGAACTTCGAGAAGTCGGGTGCGCCGCGGGATGCCGTCGAGCCGCTCGTGACCATGCTCGCTCCCCTGGCCCCGCACATCGCCGAGGAGCTGTGGCACCGGTTGGGTCACGACACGCTCGTGGTGCGGGCGTCGTTCCCGGTGGCCGACGAGGCGTGGCTGGTCGAGGACACCGTCGAGATCCCGGTCCAGGTCAAGGGCAAGGTCCGCAGCCGGATCACCGTCCCCGCCGACGCCGACGAGGACACGGTGCGCGCCACCGCCCTCGCCGACGAGAAGATCGTCGCGATCCTCGACGGCGCCGAGCCCCGCAAGGTCATCGTGGTGCCCGGCCGGATGGTGAACATCGTCCCCTGACCTCTGCTCCCTGAGGTGCGAGGAGCGATGGCGACGCCCTCTTTGCCCCCTGAGGTGCGAGGAGCGATGGCGACGCCCCTTTGCCCCCTGAGGTGCGAGGAGCGTAAGCGACGAGCCTCGAAGGGCGATGCGAGCTACTTCGGCGGCAGCTTCCGCGCGAAGTCGGAACCGATTGCGATCCAGCGGGAGAGCTGTCGGTCGGTCGCGATGCCCGCGTCGTCGACGCGTAGCCACCCGCGGGTCTCACGGCCGGACATCACCATCGGCCGGGTGTGCGGGTACTCGAGGAGGCTCTCGGTCTCCTCGGGTGCGACGCGGACCATGATCCCGCCCTTGCCACTGGCAGCGACGGCCATGTTGCCGTTGATCAGGAACGCCAGACCGCCGAACATGGTCTTCTCGTCGAGGCCGCACTCGGTCGCCAGCAGAGCGCGGATGCGGTAGGCCAGTTCCTCGTCGTACGCCACCGGTCCAGGCTATTCGGCTTCGGTCACGGACCGGGACTTGGCAAGGAACTTACTGCGCAGTAAGGTGCTGACATGGCGATCAACCTGGAGCTCCCGAAGAAGTTCGATTCGACGGTCGAGCGCACCCACATGGCTGCCGAGCACCTCTTCCGGCCGATCTCGCGGAAGTACGACCAGGCCGAGCACGAGTATCCGGTCGAACTCGACGAACTGGCGAAGCTCGCCAAGCAGGGCCGATCCTCGGAGAAGTCGGACGACGCCGAGAAGCCGGCTTCCGACGCGCCGTCGGTGAACGGCGCCAACATGCGCGGTCTGCTCTCCGCTCTCGAGATGAGCTGGGGCGACGTCGGCCTGCTGCTCTCGATCCCGGGCCAGGGCCTCGGCAACGCGGCGATCGCGGCGGTGGCCAACCCCGAGCAGTTCGAGCGTTTCGGCGATGTGTGGGCGGCGATGGCCATCACCGAGCCGAGCTTCGGCTCGGACTCGGCGGCGGTGTCGACGACCGCGACGCTCGACGGCGACGAGTACATCCTGAACGGCGAGAAGATTTTCGTGACCGCGGGCTCGCGCGCCGACCACGTCGTCGTGTGGGCGACCATCGACAAGAGCGTCGGACGCGCGGCCATCAAGAGTTTTGTCGTCCCGATGACCACCGACGGTGTCACCGTCGCCCGTCTCGAGCACAAGCTGGGCATCAAGGCCTCCGACACGGCGGTCATCCGCTTCGAGAATGCGCGGGTGCCTGCCGAGAACCTCCTGGGTTCGCCGGAGATCGACACCAAGAAGGCCTTCGGCGGGGTCATGCAGACCTTCGACAACACCCGCCCGGTCGTCGCGGCGATGGCCATCGGGCTCGGCCGCGCGTCCCTCGAGGAGTTGCGGCGGATGTTGGAGGAGGCCGGTCACCAGATCGACTACGACCGTCCCGCGACGTCGCAGCACGCCACCGTCGCCGAGTTCATCCGACTCGAATCCGATTGGGAGGCATCGTGGTTGCACACGGTGCGGGCCGCGTGGATGGCCGACAACAAGCAGCCGAACTCGACCGAGGCCTCGATGTCGAAGGCGAAGGCCGGCCGTACTGTCACCGACATCACCAACAAGACCGTCGAAATCGGCGCCACCGCAGGCTATTCCGAGACCTCGCTGGTGGAGAAGTGGGCGCGCGACTCGAAGATCCTCGACATCTTCGAGGGCACACAGCAGATCCAGCAGTTGATCATCGCCCGACGGGTACTCGGCAAGACCTCCACCGATCTGAGGTAGGACCCCGAGTCGGGCCGTCGCCGGACGTTCTCACCTCTGAGCGATGAGCCAGGTGGCGATGGTCGCGGCGTTTCGTGGGTCGGTCGCCACTCCCGGGTGTCCGGTGAAGTGGTCGGAGTAGGTCACCGACACCCCTGCCCGTCGGTAGGTGTCGACCAGACCGGACACCAGGGGTTGGGGGGACACGGTGTCCACGGTTCCCGAGTCGATGCGCACCGGGAGTCCTGGTGGAAACCGCAGACGGGCAACGTCGTTCGCCCTGAGCACCTCGAGCAGTTCCCGCTTCATCTCGTCGCCCCGGGGGCCGAGGAGTTGTGCCGGAGCGAGACCCCCGAAGGAGTCCGGCGCTGTGAGGTCGGCGTAGCAGCGGGTCTCCACCTGTGGACGTAGCGCACGCGCTCGGGCACTGATCCCCCCGTTCTCCATCAACGCATCGAAGCCGGGATCTGCTGCGGCCGCGCCACTTCCGATCAGCGCGGCCAACCCCATGAGTTCATCGATCGCCGGCCCGGCCACCGGGATGTTCGACGCCCCGTCGAGCAGGTCGGCCACCCGTGTCGGCGGTGCGAGCGCCGACACACCGCGCAGCCGCAGATGTCCCCATTCCGAGGAGGGACGGCCGGCGGCCGACAAGGCGGCGACGGCGCCCTCCGAGTGGCCCGCGACGACGACGTCACGACCGATGCGTGCGTCGTGATCGGCCGCGGCGAGCGCCATGTCGATCGTCGACCGCGCCAGCGAACGCCCGATGAGGTAGGGGTGCGGACCGGGCGAACCGATTCCCTCGAAGTCCGGCCGGGCCACGACGAATCCGGCGTCGAGCAGGCGCGAGACGATGGCGTCGCCGGAGACCATCCGAGGCAGTTCGGGGTGCCCGGCGTGCGCCGCGGACGGCGCACAGACGTCGGCGGCGCCCACCGTCATGTGGTTCCAGACGGCAAGAGGCCAGCCGCCGGGCGGGGGAGGGGTCGACGGCGTGAGGAGGGTACCGGACATCACCGTGGGCACTCCTCGCACGGAAGTCGAGGTGTATCGCACGCGAAGCGTCGAATCAGCCTGGGGGAGGGCTATGGTCCGGTCGGTCACGCTCTCGATATCGATGATGCGGGGGATCACTTGCTGGACCGCCGGTGCCCCCTCGGCCGGCGCCGCCCATGACGGTCCGCCGCCCGCGAGGACCGCGGCACAGGCCATTCCGGCGGCGAGGAAGACGGAGACCGGGCGCCGCCCGCCGGCTCGTCTCGTGTCCCTCGCGGAGGGGGCCGGCACCGTCACCCCAGCAGCGTAACCGCCACGGTCACCGCGCGTGGCGAGCCGAGCGGCCCGAGGCACGGATCATCGCAACAGACGCGCGCGCAGTTCCGCCTCGCGCGCCAGGCGTTCGGTGTCGCGGCGCCGGCGCTCGGCCATGATCGCCGACAACACGTCCTCGAACGGGGCCCCGGGTGGGGGAGCCGGGGCGACGAACGGTGCGACGTCGAACACGATCCGTCGCGCGGCGTGGGCCCGCGGTTCGGGTTTCATGCCGTGCCGGCCGTTGAGGAACTGGCGGATGATCACGGCGAGCCGATCGGGAAGTGCGGCCATGTCGGCCGAGACGGCCCACGACGTCAGGCCCGGCGGCATGTCGATGGGTGCCTGTTCGACCAGCCGATGACGGTCGCGGATCACGTAGGTCCCGGCGAGCAGATCACCCAGACGCTTGTTCCTGCGGGAGATGGCCGCCGAGATCAGGGCGGGGAGCCCGAGGCAGGCGTAGAGCTCGACGAAACCGATCAGGGCGCGGGTCAGCGAGTGCCGGAAGCCCGTCGGTCCGGCATCGTCCCGGACCGTCCGGAGACCGAGGACGAGGTGGCCCACGGACTTTCCCGGGGTCAGTGTCTCCAGCAGTGTCGGGAGCGCGACGACGGCGACGATCGGGATCAGCGTGTTGATGGTTCCCCGCCACGCCTCGCTCGCCTCGCCGGCGACCTTGAACGACAACCACCACAAGAACAGCCACAGCCCGAACCCCAGCAGGACGTCGATGATGCCGGAGAGAATCCGATAGCCGAGGTTCGCGGGCGGCAGTGCGAGCGCGACCGCTTCGCCGGAGACGAGGTCGTCGCGCCCGACTCCGACCGTCGCCGTGGCGCCGGATCCCCAGGCGGGGGGTCGCGGCGGCACGGGATGAGTCATCACGCCTCACCCTACGACGCGGTCCCGGGAGGCGGCATCGGGAACACACAGCGCGGACGTCCGCTGAATGACACGCGTCGCCGGCGCGAGAATGCCGGATACGCTGGCCGCGTGGACCTCGACGCCTATGTCTCCGCGCATCGCGCGACGTGGGAGCGGCTCGACGCGCTCTCGCGGCACCGCCGACTCACCGGTGCCGAGGCCGACGAGATGATCGACACCTACCAGCGGGTGGCCACCCATCTGTCGGTCATCCGCTCGACCGCCCCCGATGCGTCGCTCGTCGCGTACCTGTCGGCTCTGCTGGCACGCGCTCGCGGTCGTGCGACCGGTACCCGGGTCAGCACGCCGGCGACGGTGATCGAGTTCTTCACGAGGTCGTTCCCCGCCGCCCTGTACCGGATGCGCTGGTGGTGGCTCTCGGTGATGGGCGGGTCGCTCGGTGCAGCCGTGATCATGACGTGGTGGGTCCTCGAGCACCCGCGGATCGAGAGCTCGTTCGCGTCACCGGGCGAGATCGAGCGCCTCGTGACCAACGACTTCGAGAACTACTACAGCGAATACGAGGCGACGTCGTTCGCCGCGCGCGTGTGGACCAACAACTTCTGGCTCGCCGCATTGTGTATCGCGTTGGGCGTCTTCGGCTTTCCGGTGATCTGGATGCTCCACACGAATGTCCTGAACCTGGTCGTCGTGGCGTCGATCATGATCCGCCACGGCCGTGGCGACCTGTTCTTCGGACTGATCCTGCCGCACGGGATGCTCGAGCTGACCTGCCTGTTCGTCGCCGCGGGGGTGGGACTGCGAATCTTCTGGGCGTGGGTGTCGCCGGGAAATCGGACGCGCGCAGCGGCTCTCGGCGAGGAGGGCCGGGCGGCGGTCGGCGTGGCACTGGGCCTGGTCGTCGTGTTGTTGCTGTGCGGGGTCATCGAGGCGTTCGTCACGCCGTCCCCGCTCCCGACCTGGGCGCGCATCGGGATCGGCGTGACGGCCTGGTCGCTGTTCATGGCATACGTCTTCGTCGCCGGCCGCCGAGCGTACGAGTACGGCGACACCGGTGATCTGGACGAGGCCGACCGCGGACTCACCGCACCGACGGTGCGGTGACCCGGGACATGTTCCGTCGCAGCACGACCGCCGCGCTCGACGATCTCCGGGACCGGCTGCTCCGCTTCCGGTCGATCCCGCGCGCCGACGTCGCCGGGACCGGTGGATTCGATCCGGAGTTGCTCGATGACCTCGTCGATCACTGGACGACCGGGTTCGACTGGCGGATCCACGAGGATCGGATAGCGGAGCTCGGCTGGGTGGAGACAGAGCGGGCCGAGGTGCCCGTGCGGGCTGTGATGTCCGAGGCCGACGGCGGGCGTGCCCCGGTGGTGCTGCTGCTCCACGGTTGGCCCGACTCGGTGTTGCGGTTCGAGCGGCTCTTTCCCCTCCTGGGGGATGTGTCCTACGTGGCGCCCGCGCTCCCCGGGTTCCCGTTCTCCGCGCCCGTGGAGCGTGGCTTGTCCTCGGTTCAGATGGCCGATGCCGTCGCTGCCGCGATGACGGAGTTCGGTGTGGACCGGTTCACCGTCTCGGCCGGCGATGTCGGGTGTGATGTGGCGGAAGCCCTGGCCGCCCGCCACCCGGAGCGCGTGGCATCACTGCACTTCACTGATGTATCCCAGTATCAGTCGACGAGGCCGGACACCCTGGCGGTCGGACTCGGCGACTCTCCGGTCGGACTGGCGGCGTGGATCGTCGAGAAGCTTCTGCGCTGGACCGACTGCGACGGTGACATCACCCGCGTGTTCTCCTACGACGAGGTCCTCACCTGGGTGACCGCGTATTGGCTGACCGGCACGATCGCGACATCGTTCGGCCCCTACGCGACCAGGGCTGCCAAAGACTGGCCGCGGGTCGAGACGCCGACGGTGTTCACGCTGTTCGCCCACGATCTGGTCAACGCCCCGAGGCAGTTCGCGAACCGTCACTTCGCTGTCGCCGACTGGCGCGAGTTCGATCGCGGTGGGCATTTCGCCGCGTGGGAGCGGCCGGACGACTACATCTGGGGTCTGCGCCGCGCACTCGAGGCCGGCGGTCACTGACGGCCGAGGAGTGGGTCGCCGCAACCGGACCCACCTGAGTGCATACGATCACCGGAAAGACTCGACGACGGAGGGAACACTCTGATGGCCGCAGGCAAGCAATCGCTGGACAAGGTCTCGTTGGTGGGCGGGGGACTCGCGGCCATGGGGCTCGCGCATTTCGTCGCCCCGCAAGCGTTCGCGCCGATCACCGCGCCGGTGTTCCCCGACGACACCACCACGTGGACCTACCGCAACGGCGCCTGCGAGACCGCAATCGGTGCGGCGCTGGTGTCGAAGCGCACCCGACGCCTGGGCCTGGTCGGGCTGGCCGGTTACGTGGGCTTCCTCGGCTACCGGGCGGCGCTTGCGAAGAAGTGACGACGGCGCCCTTGTGGCTCGTCGACCTCGACACGCTCCTTCGTCGCTTGCTCGGACCGGCGGCTTGCGCTCCTCGCACCTCAGGGGGCGAACTGCGGGAACCGCTGCGCGAGCCAGCCGCCGATCTCGGCGGCGGCCAGGCTTGCGCCGCTCGGAGCATCTCGGCGGATCGGACCGCCGAAATGGGTTCCCTCGACGCGGACGTGCGTGACATCGCCCGCGCCGAGGGCGTTCACCATCGCCACCGCATCCTCGGGGAAGCACGCCTGGTCGCCGGTGAGCTCGACGAACAGCGTGGGCACCCGGACACCGGGGGCGCAGCGGAGGAATCCGGCGTTGCTCGACAGACCCGACCACGTGGACAGCCACGCATCCGGGGTCGCCAGCCGACCGAACCCGACCAGGCCGTAATCCGTGAGATCGGGACGCCGGCCGAACAGTGACCCGTACGGCCGGTCGTTGGGACTCAGTGTCAGATCGAGGAATCGCAGGTCGGCGTCGGTGCGGTAGACCGTCATGACGCGCGGTGCGAGTGCGGCCCGGCGGTCGACGGGATCCGCGCTGTCGGCAAAACGGCCACGGGCGCGGCCGGTCTCGGCGACGAGTTCGCGTGCGACAGCGTCGAGACGTTCGACGCGAGCGCGTTGCGCAGCCCGGTACCTCTCGACGAAATCAGCTGTATAAGAAGAGCTCTCCGGCGGTTCGGCGTATCCGTTGGCCGCATCGAACGGATTGAGCGCCGGGTCGACGGCGAGCGGATCGTCCTCGTCGGTCACCGACGGGTCGATGAGGCGCAGCAGCAGTTCGCCCTGACCGGGGTGCGGGGCCAGGAAGATCGCGCCGTCGGGCAACGGCATGTCGGCGCCGGCCAGGTCCACCGGCCGCCCGGCGGGAGTCGTGGTCAGTCGGTCACCGGGCGCCAGTCCGGCCTGCTGGTGATAGAAGGCGAACAACGCGCCGCCACCCGAATGACCCAGTGTGAGCACAGATCCGAAGTCGCGTTCGCGGAGAAAGGCCTGTCCCGCCGCGGCGTCGAGGATGGCCTGTTCGTGGATCAATGTGAGGTCGTTGTTGACCGAACGCGTGCCCTGCGTCCACACCGCGAACCCTCGGGCGAGCAGTTCGGGGACGAGCACATGATGCGTGAGGTCCTGACGCGGGTGCATGAGTGCGACCACCACGGTCGCGCCGGGGACGGTGCGCAGGACCCCGGTGACCTTGGCGCCGTCGGCGGTGGTCAGCTCGTGGACGGAGGTCGTGGTGTCCGACGGCTGCTCGGCGGCTTCGATGTAGCGTCCGGCTCCCAACCTGTTCGCGCCGGCGGTCGTGGTCGCGCTCACCGTGCCTGGACCTTCAGTGCGTCTTTGTCCCACTGCGTGATCCGCGAATCGAGCAGACCCGCGACGCTGCTGTACCAGACGGCATGCCGACACCCGGTTGCACGCCGGTCGACGACGATGGCGTCGTCGGAGGAGATGCGAAAGTAGGGGCCGATGTGATCCACGGTGACACCCGGTGCCTCGCCGGCGACCGCGGCGACCGCCTTGTTCTCGGGGACGTCGAGCACGAAGAACGTCGTCATCGCGACGATACCTCCCCACCGGCGAGGACGCTGCCGGTCGTCTGTTGGTCCTGCCAGTCTGATGCACGCTCGAGGATCCGTTCCGCCTTGCGTACGAGCAGGGCATCCATGCTCGGATTCGGTTGCGACACCACGTCGATGAGGGCCTCGATGGTGAGGTTGGCGTCGAGGTCCTCCTGCGGCGTCACCGGTCGCATGGCGCGGGTGATCTCGATCATGTAACCGTTCGGGTCGTGGGTGTAGATGGACTCGATGGTCTCGTGCTGGATCTGCATCTCGACCGGCCACTCACTGGCGTCGAGGCGTCGTCGGTATTCCAACAGGTCGCTCTCGTCGTCGACGTGAATGGCGAGATGGCGCGAGCGGATGAACCAGATCGGCACGTCCTCGGCGAATCGTGAATACGAATCACCCTGTGGGCCACCGTCGAACGGCTCCAGACCGAAGTAGTAGAAGAACGCCAGCCGGTCGTCGTTGCCGATGTCGAAGAAGAAGTGGATGAAGTCGGGATGCTTGTCGGGTCCCCAGCCGGCCGCGCAGATCGAGTGCACGACCGGGAAACCGAGGACGTCGCGGTAGAAGCGCACCGTCGCGGCCGGATCGAAGGTGGGATAGGCGACGTGGTCGACGCCACGAACCTTGTGGGGGAGTGAATTCATGAGAGCTCCAGAAGAATCGGGATGAGTGATCAGGCCGGGACGGTGGCGATGTCGGCGCGCAGCAGGCTCCCCGCGCCCTCGATGGACGCCGGCAGGCCGAGTCCGCGCAGGATGCTGTAGGCGCCCGCCGTCGCGGCCGACAGAACGGGCAGGCCGAACTCTCGTTCGGCGTCGTCGATCAGATCCAGCGACGGCATCTGGACGCAACAAGACAGCACCAGCGCATCGACGCCGTCCAGTTCGAGGGACCGGGCGGCGGTCATGACGCGGTCACCGGGGATGCATCCGACCTCCGCATTGTCCGCGACTTCGAGGGTCCGCCAATCCATCACCTCGAAGCCCTCGGCGTCCAGATACTCGACGACCTTCTCGGCGAGTGGCCGGAGGTACGGGGTCACGAGGGCGATGCGCCGGGCATCCAGCGCACGGAGCGCTTCGACCAGAGCGCCCGCGCTCGACCGGATGATCGCGTCGGAGCCGCCGGTGGCCAGCTGTTCCGCGACGGCACCCTCGACGCGCTGGTGCTCGCCCGGTCCACCGACCATCAGCGCAACCAGGCAGGCGTAGAGGATCACCTCCGGCGAGGCATCGGCGATCTCCATAACGCACCGCTCGCGTTGGGCGTTCATCGCGGCGAGCTGTTCCGGGGACACCGTGTGCATCCTCATCCGGGTCGAATGGAACGAGAACTGCGAGATCGGGTGCCGGTTCAGGAGGGCCGGCATCTCGGTCTCGACCGTGACGTTCGAACTCGGCACGACGAGGCCGATGCGGTGGACACCCATGGGTCCGGTCCTTTCGATCGCGACCCGTGCAGCGGGTCGATCGCGCCAAGTTGACGCTGATGATGATTATTCGACGCTAGTGATGATTCGTCAAGGTGCTGGTCTCGATCGTGTTGACCTGCAGCGATGGGCGAGTAGGGGACAATCAGGGGTGATCCAGCTCATATCAAATGCTTGACACATGGTCGATCACGTCGAATACTCAACGCCAACGTAAACGGACCTGAAGGGCCTCGAAGCCCGGACAACGAAGGAGTACCTGGCCATGGCATACGTGATCGGTGTGGACGTCGGCGGGACGTTCACCGACGCCGTCCTCGACGACGGCAACGGCTTGGTCGTCGCCGGGAAGGCGCCATCGACTCCGCCGGACTACTCGGCCGGCGTGATCGACGTCCTGACCGTTCTGGCCGAGCAGCTGGGCCGTCCACTCGACGACATGCTCGCCGACACCCACCACATCGCGCACGGCACCACATCGTCGCTGAACGCGCTCGTCATGGGCCGGGTGCCGGACGTCGGATTCATCACCACCAAGGGGCACCGCGACTCGATCTTCATCATGAACGTCGAGGGCCGCTACCTCGGACGGTCACCCGAACAGCTGCAAAATGTGCTCGCGCAGAACAAATCCCACGGTCTGATCCACAAGCGTCACGCGCTCGAGGTCACCGAGCGCATGGACCGTGACGGTCGTGTCGTGGTGACGCTGGACGAGGACGAGGTGCGCGCCGCAGTCCGTGAGCTGCTCGACGACGGGATCTCCGCCATCGCCGTGTCGCTGCTGTGGTCGTTCCGTAACCCGGCCCACGAGCAGCGGATTCGCGAGATCGTCGCCGAGGTCGACCCCACCGTGTTCGTCTCGCTGTCGAGTGAGGTGAGTCCACGGATCCGTGAGTTCGCGCGCAACGCGACCACGGTGATGAGCACCCAGATCGGCCCCGGCCTCCGGGACTACCTCGGCGAACTCGAGGGCAGGTTGCGCGACCATCAGCTCGCCGGTCCCCTCCTCGTCATGCAGAGCAACGGCGGCGCGGTCGCCGCGTCCGAAGCGCCGGGCAACGCCATCTCGACCGTCGGTTCGGTGCTGACCGGCGGGGTGGTCGGGTCGGTGTCCCTCGGTCGGCAGCTGGGCCACGACAACATCATCGCCACCGACGCGGGCGGCACGACCTTCCTCGTGGGGCTCGTCGTCGACGGCGAGCCGGTCCGGTCGTCGACGACGATCATCAACCATCACCCGATCAACGTCCCCACGCTCGAGGTCCATGCGATCGGCGCCGGCGGCGGCGCGATCGCCTGGATCGATGCCGGCGGCAACCTCCAGATCGGACCCCACAGCGCTCAAGCCGTGCCGGGTCCGGCCTGCTACGGGCAGGGCGGGACCGAACCGACCAACACCGACGCCAATCTCGTCCTCGGCATCCTGCCCGAGCGCGGCCTGCTGGGTGGTCGCAAGGCGCTCGATCTGCAGCTCGCCCGCGAGGCGATCCGTACCCGCATCGCCGAACCCCTCGGCCTGTCGGTGGAAGAGGCCGCCGCGGCCATCTACGCGGTGCAGAACGCCCAGACCGGAGACCTGTTGCGCAAGACGGTCGTCGAAGCCGGTCACGACCCCCGCAACTTCATCGTCTACGCGTTCGGCGGTTCGGGCCCGGCGCACTGCGGCCTGTACGCGCAGGAGATCGGGGTGTCCCGGGTCGTCGTCCCGCTCGGCCAGGTGGCGTCCGCCTTCTCCGCCTACGGCCTGGCATCGTCGAACATCGTTCTCGCCAAGGAACTCTCGGACCCGGCAGCGATGCCGGTCGACCCTGCCCGGGTGGAGGAGAACTTCAAGGTCCTCGAGGAACAGGTACGCGGTCAGCTCGACCGTCAGGGCCTGCAGTTCGCCGCGGTCGAGATAGAGCGCGAGATCGACATGCGATACAGCATGCAGCTGGCCGAGGTCGCGACCCCGCTACCGGACGGTTCGCTGACATCCGCCGAGATCGTCGACGCAGCAGAGGCATTCGAGAAGAAGTACGCGGATCTCTACGGAAAGGACAGCGGATTCCGCGAGGCGGGCATCCAAGCCATCACCTACCGCGTGCGCGGCACGGGGATCCTGCCGTTCTCGCCGGAGCTGCCCGAACTGGCAACCGCCGACACCACCGACCCGTCGTCGGCGCACGTGGGTGTGCGAAAGGTCTGCCTCGACGGCCGGCGCGGCTTCGTCGACACCGACATCTACGACTACGCCGGACTACGAGCCGGCCACATCATCCGCGGTCCCGCCGTCATCGAGGTGCCCACCACGACGGTGGTGGTCCCGCACGACACCACCGGTGAGATCGACCGCCTCGGCAACCTGAACATCACCGTCGATCCCGCATGACCGACCACACGCAGCAATCACAGGAGTCGCTCTCATGACCGCACCCATTCCCGGCTCGGAGGTCTTCTCGAGCCGACCCACCGATCTCGACGCGCTGGCCCGATCCCTGCCGCCGTCGTTGCCGGTGCACACCGTCTCGCAGGAACAGATCGATGCACTCGACCCGCTCACGTACGAGGTGATCCGGCACCGGTTGTGGTCGGTCACCGACGAGATGGGTGAAGCCCTCAAACGGATGTCGGGATCGCCGATCGTGACCGATGCCAACGACTTCGACTTCGCCGTCAGCGACGAACTGGGCCAAGAGGTCCAGGTCGGGCTGTACAACACCATGCTGGTGGGCGCCGTGGATCTCGCGATCTACTGGACCCTGCAGCACCGTTCGCTCAATCCGGGCATCGCCGAGGGTGACATGTTCCTGTGCAACGACCCGTGGGTCGGCGGCGGACTGCATCAGAGCGATGTGATCGTCTACCAGCCCGTCTTCCACGACGGCAAGCTGTTCGCCTGGACGAGTGCGATCTGCCACGAGCCCGACCTCGGCGGATCCGGACTGGGCTCATTCGACCCGGCAGCCAAAGACGTGTTCTCCGAGTCGCTTCCGACGCCGCCCATCAAAGTTGTTCGCGATTACGAGCTGCAGCGCGACGTCGCCGACGTGTGGGTCCGGCGGAGTCGGGTCCCGATGCTCGTCGGGCTCGACCTGCGCGCCAAGATCGGCGCGAACAGCGTCGGCCGCGACCGGTTGCTCGCGGTCATCGAGCAGTACGGGGCAGACACGGTCAAGGCCGTCATGAAGCGGATGATGTCCGACGCCGAGGGGCGGCTGCGAACGAAGCTGTCCGACCTGCCGGACGGCACCTGGCATGCCACCGGGTACCAGGACCAGTCCCAGACCGGCGACCGCGGTGTCCACAAGATCACCGTCGCCATGACCAAGACAGATGACCACCTCGAGTTCGACTTCACCGGTACCGACCCGCAGACGGGCGTCATCAACTGCACGTACGCGGGCATGCGCGGCGGGGTGATGCTGGCGCTGCTCCCCATCCTCGCCGGTGACATTCCCTGGTCGGCAGGCGGTCTGATGCGATGCTTCGATCTGGTGGCCGAGGAGGGGACGATCAACAACGCGACCTTCCCGGCCGCGGTGAGCCGCGGACCGATCGGCCCGGCCTGGCTCACCGGCAACCTGATCGCGGAGTGTCTGGCCCAGATGTTGGATCGCCACCTCGAGTTCGGCAAGAACGTGCAGGCGTCGTGTTGCGGTACGTGGGACACCGCGGTGGTCGCGGGCCTCGACGAGCGCGGTGAGCAACCGGTGCCGTTCCTCAACATCATGATGGAGCCGATGGCCGGCGGGTACGGAGCGAGGCCGGTCGCCGACGGTATGGACACCGGTGGCCTGTTCTGCATCCCGATGGGGCGCATCCCCGACACCGAGATGACGGAGTTCCTCTACCCGCTGCTCACCCTGTGGCGCCGGGAGGAGCCCGACTCCGGCGGCCCGGGGCGGCATCGCGGCGGTGTGTCGGCGTCGTTGGCCGTGACGCCGTACGGCACCAGTTTGCCGATGGGACTCGTGTTCGCCTCGGCGGGCAAGGCGGTGGCCCAGAACTCCGGGTTGGCGGGCGGCCTGCCCGGCAACACCGGCCTGGAGATTCTCGCGCGTGATTCGGGTGTGCAGGAGTTGTTGGCACAGGGGCGGATTCCCGGTTCGATGGACGAACTGGCCGGGAACAAGGAGATCGGCGCGTGCTACGACGAGAGTTACCTCGCCCCCGGTGAGGTGCTGTACATGCACTGGCAGGGCGGGGGCGGTTATGGCGACCCGTTGCACCGCGAGCCGGAAGCCGTGGCGACGGACGTGCGCAACGGCAAAGTGACCCTCGCCGGTGCCGAGGAGACGTACGGCGTCGTACTCGCCGACGGCCGGGTCGACGACTCGCGGACCGAGGAGAAGCGGGCACAATTGCGCGAGATTCGCCGAAACCGCTCGGAGCTCCCGTCCGGACAAGAGGCGACCCTGGACCTGGATCGCGCCCGACGTCTGGACGACAACCTGGTCGAGGCCACGATCGGCGATGCTCGCGTCGTGGGCTGCGCACACTGCGGAAGGCTGTTGGGCGACAGCAAGTCCGGCCGGCTCGACCTGGCACGCTACGACGGCCCGTCGAGCGACGCCGGTCCGCAGGTCACCTCCGATCCCCGCGAATACGTCGACACCGACGTGGTGTTCCGGCAGCAGTGCTGCCCGGGGTGCTTCACGGCCGTCTACTCGGGCATCGTGCCGGTCGACCATCCCGACCACGTCGCCGAGCTCGCGCAACTGCTCCCAGCGGTGGCGGGTCGATGACGGTGACCTCCACCCCCGAGCGATCGTCGGCCCGGACTCCGGGACCTGGTCGGTCACGCTGGGGCGACCGACTGGTCGGGTACCCGGCGGACCGCGCCGCGGTCTACCGGCAGGCGGGGGAGTGGACCGACCGTCCGTTGGCTCAACGTCTACAGGACACCGTCGACCGCTTCCCCGATCGTCCCGCCGTGGTGACCGATGTGGCCTCGATGACATACGCCGAGTTGGGAACCCGCACCGATCGGATCGCGGCGGGACTGCTCGATCTCGGCCTGGTACCCGGCGACCCGGTGCTCTTCCAGACCGGAAACAGGATCGAGACGGTCCTCGTCTGGTACGGGTGTCTCAAAGCGGGACTGGTGCCGGTGGCGACGCTGGCGGCGCACCGTGCGCACGAGATCGGCCACATCTCCCGTGCGGTCGGCGCGGTCGGACACGTCGTCGAGGCCGGACTCGGCTTCGACCTCGTCGAGTTCGCGCGGCAGCAGGCCCAGGGCCACCCGACGCTGCGCTCCATCCTCACGATCGGCGCAGTCGGCGGTGAGGATGGAGCGCACCCGGTGGAGACCCTCGGGGCCGACACGCCGCCGGCGGAGGCGCGAGCGCGGGTCGAGTCGGTCCAGTCCGGCATCGACCCGCTCGACGTCTGCGCGTTCCAGTTGTCGGGCGGCACCACCGGTGTGCCGAAGGTGATCCCACGTCTGCACGTCGAGTACTGGGACAACGCCCTGCTGTACGCACGGCGTCTGGGGTGGACCGAGGAGACGCGCGTCGCGCACCTGATCCCGATCATCCACAACGCGGGCATCAGCTGTGGACTTCATGCCGCGCACTCGGTGGGAGCTTGTCTCGTCCTCGCGACCGCGGACGTGTCGAAGGCGTTCCCGCTCATGGCACGGGAACGGGCGACGGATGTCCTGATCGGACACGGGCACTATCAGGCCGTCGCCGGCCCCGAGTTCGACGAGCCGAGCGCGTTCCTGCGCAACGTCATCCTGTCCGGCGCCAAGCCCGGTCGCGAGCTCTTCGACCGGGCCGGTGGCCGAACACGTTGGGTCGGACAGCTTTTCGGGATGTCCGAAGGCATGTTCACGGTCTCTCCCCGGAACGCTCCGGAGGAGTCGCGGCTGACCACGGTCGGCACCCCGATCGCCTCGCGAGACGAGATCCGGATTCTCGAACCCGGCTCGGAGGTCGAGGTGGCCGACGGTGAGGTCGGCGAGCTGTCCTGCCGGGGTCCGTACACGATCCCCGGCTACTTCGACGCACGCGAACACAACCGGGCCGCGTTCACGACCGACGGCTTCTACCGGACCGGGGATCTCGCGAAGATCGTGCTCGTCGACGGCGAGCGCCATGTCTCCGTCGAGGGGCGAATCAAGGACCTCATCAATCGCGGTGGCGAGAAGATCAACGCGGAGGAGATCGAACAGCTGCTGGTCACCCATCCGCGGGTGCGCAATGCCGCTGTCGTCGCCATGCCCGACCCGCGACTGGGTGAGCGGACGTGCGCATACCTGGTCACCGCGGACGGCGAGCCGGTGTCGATGGCGAGTGTTCGCGCACACCTCGAACAGCTGGGCGTGGCCAAGTTCAAGTGGCCCGAGCGGCTCGAGCACGTACCGGAATTACCCCAGACGAACGTCGGGAAGATCGACAAGAAGCGCCTCCGCGCCGACGTCGTGGCGAAGCTCGAGCGAACTGATCAGTGAGGAAGAAACGATGAAACTCAGTCGAATCGCCGTGCTCGGTGGCGGTCCGGGTGGGCTGTACGCAGCGCGCCTGCTCAAGCGAAGCCACCCCGATGCCGAGGTGACCGTGTACGAACAGGGCTCGCCCGACACCACTTTCGGATTCGGCGTCGGCCTTGCGTCTCGGACCCAACGCAACCTCCGCCAGGCCGATCCCGACTCGCTCGACGCGATCGTCGCCGTGTCACATCCGCACGAGATGTCGATGCGGGTGGGCGACCATGTGGCGCGCCTGTCGCACGGCGAGCTGCTCGCGATCGCACGGACGACGCTGCTGGAGGTGCTGCAGGACCATGCCACGGCCGCGGGTGTGCGGTTGGAGTTCGGCGCGCGCAGGTCGGTCGTCGACCTCGACGCCGACCTCATCGTCGCCGCCGACGGCGTCAACAGCGCCACCCGCACCGATCTCGCCGACGACCTGGGTCCGGCCATCAGCACCGGCGAAGGCCTGTACCTCTGGTGCGGAACGGACTTCGCGTTGCCGAGTGCCATCTTCACGCCGGTGACCACCGAACACGGCACCTTCGTCGCCCACGCCTACCCGTATGCGTCGGACCGCAGCACATTCCTGATCGAGACGGACGAGACCACCTGGCGTCGAGCGGGTTTCGACGTCTCGACCGAGGCTACGGGCGTCGCCGACAGCGACGAGACCGCACTGGCCTATCTCCAGGAAGCGTTCGCGGACGCGCTCGACGGTCATCGTCTCATCGGCAACCGAACCCGGTGGCTGCGCTTTCGCACCGTGACGTGCAACCGGTGGCACACCGGAAACGTCGTGCTGCTCGGGGATGCGGCGCACACCGCGCACTACTCGATCGGGTCGGGAACCAAACTCGCGATGGAGGACGCGATCGAGCTCGACCGCGCGGTGCGGCATGCGACGACGCTCGACGAGGCCCTGTCGGCCTACGAATCGGCGCGGCGGCCGAATGTCGAATACCTGCAGTCGATAGCGACCCGGAGCGAGCAGTGGTGGGAATCGTTCCCGCGTCGTGCGGACATGCCGGTGGACCAGCTGATGATCGCCTACATGACCCGCGCGGGGAAGGTGGGGATCGACCGCTTCGCGGCCTCGGCACCCGAGGTGGCCCGGCGAGGTCTGGCCGCCTACGCCGACGTCGATCCCGCGTCCGTCCCCGACGCCGCGACCGCGCAGTGGATCGTCGCACAACCGCTGGTACGCGGACCGTGGTCCTTCCCGAGCCGTGGAGCCCCCGTGCAGCTGCGGTCCGAGCCCGGAACCCTGCGGATCGACGTGGATGTCGACTCCGCGTGGGGCCCGGGGGCAGGACGTCTGGTCGCCGAGGCGGCGCACGCGACCGTCGTGTGGTTGACCGGGCGTGGCGATCGGGACGCGGTGCTGACCAGACTCGACGTCGGGGAGCGCCTGCGTCGCGAGACCGGCGCTCTCGTCGTCGTCGAAGCCCCGGACAGCTCGTACGACGATCTCGTCGCCGGTCTGGTGAGCCTCCGCGCCGATCTGGTGTTCGTGACCGACGCGGCCGTGGCGGATGAAGCTGTGGGGGATGGCGCTGCGGTGGATGAACTGCGCGAGGTGGAACGGAACACCGAGGCCGAACGCACTATTCTTCGCCTATGACCAGCTCGACCCCCCAGGAATCGTCCACGCCAGGTGGGCGGAGTGGACGCAGCAATTCTCGTCGTGAGCTGGTCGAACGCGAGATCATGGAGCAGGCGACCCGCTTGTTCGCCGAGCGCGGGCTGGCCAGCACCACGTTGCAGGACATCGCCGACGCCACCGGTCTCACCCGCCCGGCGCTCTATCACTATGTGGCCAACAAGGACGAACTGTTCGCCCGGCTGGTCAGCGAGATCGCCGAGGAACCGGCGATCCTGCTGCACGAGATCAATCAGCGCACGGATCTCGACCCCGTCGGGAAGGTCCACGAGATGGCGATGTCCATCGCACTCCACCAGACCCAGACCCTGGACCGGTTCCGTCTCCTCATCCGGTCGGAGGCCGAGCTGCCGCCGGCTCTGGCCGAGACCTACCGCCAGAGCCGCCGGCGGGTCCTCAAAGAGCTGGTCGCGGTCGTCGAGGAGGGGATCGCCCAGGGAAGGTTCCGTCCCGCCGATCCGCGGGTCTCCGCGCTCGGAATCATCGGAATGCTGAATTGGCTTGCCTGGTGGCATCATCCGGGCGATGCCGAGTCCGACCGGAAGGTCGCGCGGCAACTCGCCGACATGGCGGTCAATACGGTGGTCGATCCGGAAGCGGACACCGCGGTCTCCGGGGCCGATCGCCTCATCGCCCAGATGCGGCAGAACCTGGATTACCTGGAGCGGGAGGTCCGGGACCGCGCGTCACCCCCGGCTCCCTGATCCGAAAGGGTCGTGTAACTCCTGCTCCCTGATCCGAATGGGCCGTGTAACTCCTGGCCCCTGATCCGAATGGGCCGCATAGCTCCTGCTCCCTGAGGTGCGAGGAGCGATAGCGACGAGCCACGAAGGGTTGGCGACCCATCTCGCCACGACCCTTCGAGACGGCCTCCGTAGGCTCCGGCCTCCTCAGGGAGCGGAGCTGAAGCTGCGCTCCGCAGAGGACGGGAGTTCAGATGCGGCCGAACTTCGTCATCGCGTCGGCGAGGGTCATACCGTTGCGGATCGCCGCACGGACGTCGATCTCCTTGTCCGTCATGGTCTCGGCGGCCTCGACCACGACGTCGACGAGCGCGGCGGGGATGACGATGACACCGTCGTCGTCGCCGAGGATGAAGTCCCCGGGTTCGATGACGACCGGTTGCCCGGACGCGCCCGGCAGGGTGACGGGCTGCTGCCACGCGCTGACGCGCCAGCGGCCGCTGGTCTGGACCGACGTCGGGTAGCGCGAGAATGCCGTGAAGCCGATCTCGTGCAACCATTTCCGGTCGCGGACACCGCCGTCGAGCACTGCGCCGGGGGAACCCCGCTGCATCATCCCGATCGCGACGAGTTCACCGAAGTAGCAGACACCACGTCCATTCCCCTCCCACACCGAGACCTCGTCCGGGCCGATCTCATTGCACGCCTGCGCTTTCAGCGGGTCCCGACCCGGCTCGTCGCTCATCGCGCCCGAGATGGTGAACGCCCACCCGGCCAGACGTTCGCGCCCCGCCACGCAGGAGAAGTCGGTCCCGAGCGCCTGATCACGGTGGCCGAGGTCGTCGAGGACATCGGCGACATTGGCGACGTCGACGGCGAGGAACCGGGAACGGATGAGTGCGCGGTCGGTGGTTGTACGCATCACGTGTCCTGACGCGTCCGCATCCGCAGGCGGCGGAACGCGGTGAACAGGACGACAACAGCGAGGACGCCGTAGAGGACCCAGGTGATCGCGCTGCCCACCAACACGCTCGGATCGCCGCCGCTCGACATCATCGCGTTGCGCAGGCTGGTCTCGGCGAGGGGGCCGAGCACGACGCCGATCATGACCGGCGCGAGCGGGAAACCGTAACGGCGCAGCAGATATCCGACGAAGGCGATCGCGATGACCAGGATGAGGTCGGTGATCGCGGCCGAGGTCGCGTAGACGCCCAGGACGCAGAACACCGCGATGCCCGCGTAGAGGTAGTGCCTGGGGATCAGCAGGAGCTTCGCCCAGATGGCGGCGAACGGCATGTTGAGGATCAACAGCATGACCAGGCCGATGAACAGGCTGGCGATGAGGGTCCACACGAGGTCCGCGTTGCGTTCGAAGAGCAGTGGTCCGGGCTGCAGGCCGTACTGCTGGAACGCTGCCAGCATGATGGCCGCGGTGGCGGACGTCGGCAGGCCCATGGCGAGCAGGGCTCCCATCGCGGTGCCCGACGTCGCGTTGCCCGCCGCCTCCGGTCCGGCGACGCCGCGGATGGCGCCCTGTCCGAACTGGGGGTCGGGTCGCTTGCGGTCGAGACGCCGCTCGGTTCCGTAGGCGAGGAACGTGGGAACCTCCGCGCCACCGACCGGGATGACGCCGAACGGAACACCGAAACCGGTGCCGCGCAACCACGCCGGGAGCGCCTCGCGGAACTCGGCGCGCTTGAGGAAGGGACGGCCGATGACGGCGTCCGCGTCCGGGGCACGCGTGCGATGGATGCGAGAGGCGACGTAGATGACCTCGCCCAGGGCCAGGGTGCCGACGGTGATCACGATGATGCTGATGCCGTCGAACAACTCGGGTGCGCCCATGGTGAAGCGCTGCGTACCCGAGATCCCGTCGATCCCGACGACCGCGAGGATCAGACCGATGAGTAGGCCCGTCAGGCCCTTGATGACGGAGTCGGAGACGACCGAGGCGATCGCGATGAACGCGAAGACGGCCAGTGCGAAGTACTCGGCGGGACCGAACTGGATGGCGAGATCGGCCAGCTTGGGCGCGAAGAACACGACGATCGTCGTCGCGATCATCCCGCCGATGAAGGCGCCGATGGCGGCGGTGGCGAGCGCCTGTGCGGCCCTCCCGCGCTTGGCCATCCGGTGTCCTTCGAACGATGTCGCGATGGCAGTGGACCCGCCGGGCGTGTTCATCAGGATGCCCATGGTCGAGTCACCGAACAGACCGCCGAAGTACACACCGGCGAACATGATGAACGCGGCGGTGGGGTCGAGGGTGAAGGTGACCGGGAGCAGCAGCGCGACGGCCATCGCCGAACCGAGACCCGGAAGCACCCCCACCGCGGTACCGAGCAGCGCGCCGATGAAGACCCAGAGCAGGTTCATCGGCGTGAGCGCCTGGGAGAAGCCCTCCAGCAGAAGCGAGACGTTGTCCATCAGAACAGCCCTCCCAGGATGCCGGCGGGCAGATTCAGACCGAGGCCCGCCGAGAAGAACGCCTGCACGGCACAGGAGACGACGAGGGACACCGCGATGTCGAGAATCGGGCGGGTGGAACCCATGGCGTGGGCGACCATCCAGAACAGCAGTGCGGCGGACAGGATCCAACCCAGCGGGATCAGCAGCACGGTGAAGGCGATGAGCCCGGCCAGGACGAGACCCATTGCACGCCAGTCGCTCTGGGTGCGCCACTGTCCGGTTTCGGGTGGGACGATGTCGGGATCGGGCTCGTCGGGGTGACGGAGCGTCTGCACGGTCAGGAGACCGGCGATGAGGTAGGCGCAGATCGTCAGGATGATCGGGAAGAACGCCGGCCCGGGAGTGGCCGCGCTTCCCGGGATCTCCATACCGATGATGCCGGCGGTCAGGTAGACGGCGAGCGCGAGCATCAGGCCAGCGACGACCAGACCGCTCCGTCCGGTGAGGGGTCGGCGGGCGCGCACCGGTCTGTCGTCGATCGATGTGTCGGCGGGCTGGGCCGCTGCGTTGTCAGTCGTCATGATGGGCTGCCTTCACCGCGAGGACCGGGACCTCGGCGTCGATGAGGATGCGCTGCGCGTTCGACCCGAGCAGGAGCTTCCCGACCCGCGACCGTCGGCGCAGGCCGACGACGATGAGATCGGCGGACAATTCTTCGGAGACGTCGATGAGTTCGGCGGCCGGATCGGAGTCCTCCCGGCGATGGCCGACCCAGCGAATCGCGATGTCGTCGATGATGTTTCCGGCACGGGCGAAGTCCGGCTCGGGGATGCCGCCGTCGTCGTCGACGGCGGGGGTGTCCATGTCGAAGATGATCAGTTGCGAGTTCTCGCTGTGCGCGACGCGCCGGCCGTGATCGAGCGCCGCGCGGCCTTCGGGCGTGTGGGCGAAGGCGACAAGAATGGTCATGGTGTCTCCGTGATGTCTCGTGAGGCAGGGGTTGTGCGGTGGAGGTCCGGGTCGTCGGTCAGTACCCGAGATCGGCCCAGATGCCGCGGACGAATTCCGATTGCTGGTCGATGACCTCGGTGAATCCGTTCCCCGGGGTGAACGTGTCGGACCAGTTGTTGCGCTGCAGCGCATCTCGCCACTCGGGTGACTCGACGACCTCGGTGACGATCGCTTCGAGTTCGGTGCGCTGGTCATCGGTGATGCCCGGCGGCGCAACCACTCCGCGCCAGTTGGTGAGGGCGACGTCGTAACCCAGTTCGGACAGGGTCGGCAGGTCGATGGCCGGGACCGGGGCGGGAGCCGAGATCGCCAGCGCGCGGAGGTTTCCGGCGGTGATCTGGTCGACGAAGTCCTCGTAACCGCTGACCGAGGCCTTGATCGTCCCGGACATGAGCGACGTCGCCAGCTCGCCGCCACCGGAGTACGCGATGTAATTGACCGCAGCGGGGTCCATACCGTTCTCGCGGGCCATCTGGCTGATGATCATCTGATCGACGCTGCCCAGCGATCCGCCACCGAACGTGAATCCCTTCGGGTCCTTCTTCCACGCGGCCATCAGCTCGTCGACGCTGGTGATCGGCGAATCCGCCGGTACGACGACCACGTCGTAGTCATCGGCGAGGCGCGCGATCGGGGTGACGTCCCCGAGATCCACATCGGACCCGTTGATGTTGATCGCCCCCAGCATCGTGATGCCCATGACCATGATCGTGGTGGCGTCCCCGGCCATCCCGGCGAACTGACTGAGCCCGATGGTGCCGCCGGCGCCGGGGATGTTGATGACCTGTGAGTTGTTGACGATGTTCTGGGCTCGCATGGCCTGCTGCATCTCGCGCGCCGCGCCGTCCCACCCTCCGCCGGCGGCGGCGGGTGCGATCAGGGTCAGCTGAGACCGTGCGTCGGCCCCACCCTCACTCCCGGCCGCGTCGATGACCCCGACGGCGACGATCGCGACGGCGACCAGGGCGCCGAGCGCCTTGACGACGGTGGGTAGACGCCTCGGAGTGGACGGTGCCGGCGGTGTCTCGGCCGGTTCGTCGGCACGGGGAGGTGGTGAGGTCATGCGTTCCTCGTTTCCATTCGGGGTCGCTCGCCGAGGCCGAGTGCTACCAACATCGTCTTCTCGATTCTGGGTCGGATGTGAGGACAACCACGTCGGTGGTCACATCAGGAGTGTTGATGTAACCGGCATCACGGTCACGCTTAGGCGCATAAGTATCGTTTTGCGCTTTTCGCGCGCTCAACCCTGTGCGCTGGTTATAGATTATAACCTATGACCGTGACGCGGACCACATCGCGCAAAGCGCAGATGTGGGCTGTCAGGCGGTTGCGGAATCCTCGGCGAGCGCATCGATCGCGCGACGCCCCAGGCTGTTGCCGATGTGCTTGCGCATGACCGCGTTCGCTCGGTCGGCGTCGCCGTCGGCGACAGCCTCCATGATCGCCCGGTGCTCGGCGGTGACCCGCGACCGGTCTTCGGGGGAGTCGCCGCGGTGGGAGAGGCCGATGACCCGGTAGCGGTCTGCTTTGTCCCAGAGTCGTTCGAGGATGTCGATCAGGACGGGATTGCCCGATGCGCGGTACACCGTGCGGTGGAATTCCCGGTGTCGGACAAGGGCATCGAGATCGGATGCGCTGGCGATGGGCGACAGGCGATCGAAGGCCGCGCTGATGGCCGCGATGTCGGACGCTGTCCGCGTCTGCGCGGCGAGCGCCGCCGCGAGCGGGTCGAGATTCTCGCGCACCTGGTAGAGGTGACGTGCCTCGTCGGCCGACACGGGGGTCACCCGAGCATCCCGGTGGGCCTCGAGTTCGACCATGCCCTCGGCGGACAGGCGCCGGATCGCCTCACGGAGGGGCGTGGTGCTGACGCCGATCTCGGCCGCGAGTTTGGCCTGGGGGATCACCGCGCCGGCCGGGAGGACGCCGGTGAGAATGCGTCGCTGGAGCTCGGCGTATGCGTAGTCGTTCTTGGTGAACATCCCGCCGGGAGTCGTCATGGCGGGCCTCCGGGTGGTGGTCGTGGGCGTCGGGGTCCGGCGCTCCCGGACGCGGAGATACTAGCACCGGTGGTGCAAGTTATAGGTTATAACCTATGTTGAGCGAATGAGCAGATCAGAACAGTGCGGGTCCGAGCTGCCGGTGGTCGACGTCGAGCAGCGAGTCGGCGTCGATGTGTACCGGCAATGGCCCACGGTGATCCGTCTGCTCGCCGAGAACGTGACCCGCCGAGCCGACCCCGACACGAGCGATCGAGCCCTGCGAGACATGGCGCAGTGGCTCGAGACCGGCAGCAGCGACGCGGAGATCCCGTATGCACCGGGTCGGTTGCTGATGCACGACACCACCAGCACGCCCGCCCTCGTCGACATCGCCGCGATGCGGGACGCGGTCGCCGCCCGCGGTGGGGATCCGACGGCGTTGAGTCCGCGCCTGCCGGTGGAGGTTTCGGTGGATCATTCGCTTGCGGTCGAGTCGTTCGGGCGCCGCGATGCCGCCGTCGTCAACCTGGCCCACGACATGCGCCGCAACGCGGAACGGTATCGCTTTCTGTCCTGGGCGTCGAAGACCATGGACACCGTGCACATCAACCCGCCGGGCACCGGGATCATGCACACGATCAATCTCGAACAGCTCGCCACCGTGGTGACAGTGGAGGCGGTCGATGGCGTCGATCACGCGGTCCCCGACATGATGCTCGGCACCGACAGTCATACGCCCATGATCAACGGTCTGGGTGTACTGGGCTGGGGCATAGGCGGATTGGAAGCCGAGACGGTCATGTTCGGCATGCCGACCACCCTGCGGATCCCCGAGGTGGTCGGTGTGCGCCTCACCGGTGCGTTGTCCGCGGGCGTGCTCGCCACGGACCTCGCGCTGGTGGTCACCCACCGTCTGCGCGACATCGGGGTCACGGGTGAGTTCGTCGAGTTCTTCGGGCCGGGCGTATCGACACTGACGGTGGGCGAGCGGGCGGTGATCGCCAACATGGCGCCGGAATACGGTGCCACCACCGGGTTCTTCCCCGTCGACGCACGGACCCTCGACTATCTGGCCGACACCGGGCGTTCGGTAGAGCACTGCGACCTCGTCGAGTCGGTGACACGACGTCTCGGACTCTGGTTCGACCCCGACGCCGTGCCGCGTTTCACCCGCACGATCGACATCGATCTGAGCGCCGTGGTCCCCTCGGTGGCCGGCCCGCGCCGTCCGCAGGATCTCGTGCCGCTCACCGATCTACCGGCGACCTTCCGCGCCGAGGCGCCTTCTCCGTGCGACGACGACATCGACATGCCCGCCTTCCCCATCGCCATCGCGTCGATCACGAGCTGTACCAACACCTCCGACCCGCGCCTCCTCATCGCCGCGGGCCTGGTCGCCCGCCGTGCACGGGAGCGAGGGATGCGGGTGCCGCCATATGTGAAGACCTCCCTCGCGCCGGGTTCGCCCTCGGCTGCCGGCGTGCTCGAGCGAGCCGGTCTCGTCGACGACCTGTCCGCCGTCGGATTCGACATCGTCGGATTCGGTTGTGCGACGTGTATCGGCAATTCGGGTGGACTACCTCGTGAGATCGCCGAGGTGGCCGCTGACGGAACACGCAAACCGGTTGCCGCACTCAGCGGCAACCGCAACTTCCCCGGCCGCGTCCACCCGGACCTCGAACTGGGACTGCTGATGTCACCGCCGATGGTGATCGTCTTCGCGCTCGCCGGTGATGCGGCCATCGACCCCACCGCCGAACCGATCGGTGTCGACGCCGACGGACGGGCCGTGATGCTCGCCGATCTGTGGCCGAGCCCTCAGGAGATCGACGCCCTCACGGATTCGTCGCGGCGGCCGCGCGATGTCGTCGGCGACTTCGTCTCCGCGTCGCGCAATCCCGCGTGGGACGCACTCGATGTACCGGATGAACCGCTCTTTCCCTGGGACCCGTCGTCGACGGCGCTGCGGCGTCCCCCGTTCGCCGATGACGATTTCGCGCGCAGCATGCTGGGCGACTACGACGCCCACCCGCTGCTCGTCCTTGCCGACGACATCACCACCGACCACATCTCGCCGGCCGGGGCGATCCACGTCGAGAGTCCGACCGGGCGATACCTCGTGGAGCGGGGCGCGGCCCCGGGCGATCTCAACGTCTACGCGTCCCGACGCGGCAACTGGGAAGCCATGCTGCGGGGCGGTTTTCAGAACAAGACTGTCCGCAACGCGCTCGTCCCGGATGCGGGTCCTGCACACACCGTGCATGCACCCACCGGCGAGGTCATGTCCCTTCCGGAGGCCGCCGACCGGTACGCGCAGGACGGCGACGCGGTGGTGATCGTGGCCGGTGAACGGTACGGCATGGGCAGCTCGCGCGACTGGGCGGCGAAGCTGGTGCGTCTACTCGGAGTGCGGGCCGTGCTGGCGCGCAGTTTCGAACGCATCCACCGGTCCAACCTGATCGGCGTCGGCGTCCTGCCGTTGCTCATCCCCGCTGACGTCGACGGCGGCCTGCAGGACCTGCGGCCGGGAGATCGGCTGCACATCGTCGGCACCGCCGATGCTGTCGACCGCGGGACGGTGCCGGTTGTGGTTCGGCGGGTCGACGGGACCGATCTCCGCTTCGACGCACAGGTCGCCGCGGAGACCGACCTGGACCGCCGCCTGCTCCGACGCGGCGGGGTCATCCCCAGCATTCTGGACGAGCAACTCGGCAGGTGACCTCGTCGGGCCTCGACGGCGGCGGAATGCAGCTGCCAGCGAACTCACAGTGATCCGTCAACCGCCTCATAAGCTGGGCGTTCACTCTCGGAACATGAGAAAGAACAAGCACGTTACCTCAGTCCCACTGGTCGTCCTCGAGAACCCCGCTGCGATCGACCACGCCTACGACCTGTTCCGTCATGACATCCCGTTGGCCGTCGTCAGCAGCCAGTACTCCGCGGTCCTTCCGTTCATGCTCGGCAACAACGGACACACCGCGGCCTTGGTCGCCGACGTCGACGATCCCGACCAGCTCGCCGAGGCGATCGTGATCAGCGAACGCCGTTTCGGCAGGGTCGATTCGGTCATCCGCTACGCAGCGGACCTCCCTGCGGTGGCGGTCTAGGTCTGGTCGTCTTCGGCGGAATCGAAGGCTTCCCGGGCACGTTCGATGTCGGGCATGTGTGCCGTCGCCCATTCGAGGATCACATCGATCGGCGGACGCAGTGTCTTGCCCAGCGGGGTGATTCGGTACTCGACCGCGACCGGACGCGAGCTCAGCAGTACCCGTTCGACGATGCCGTTCCGCTCGAGCTTCCGCAGGGTCGCGGTCAGCGATTTCTGCGTGACCGTCGGTATCGCCCGCCGTAAACCGTTGAAGCGGCTCGGTTGTTCACAGAGCTCGTTCAACACTGCCAACGACCACTTGTCGAGCACCTGATCCAGCAGCTCGCGATGCGGTGCGCTGATCGCGAGTTCGGCGGCCCGCCCACCGGTATCGGTCATGAAACCACGTCTCCTTGAAGTGTCCTTCGACAACCAGGTATCAACGATATACCTGATCGAATTCACTCGGAGGAGAACACGATGGCAGTTGCATATTCGACCCCGGAGGGCATGACGCAACCGACGCCTTACCACCACGTTGCCGTGGGCACGGGGACGCGGCATATCCACGTCAGTGGCCAGATCGCCCGTACTGCCGACGGAACGCCCGTGGCGCCGGGTGACCTGGCGGGCCAGGTCGCGCAGGCATTGCGGAACACCGCGACCGGACTGGCCGGGGCGGGCGCGTCGTTCGGCGACGTCCTTCGGCTGACCTTCTATGTCACCGACTGGGCGCCCGAGAAGATCGCCGACTTCATGGCCGGTGTCGAAGGCGTCGCGACGGATATCGGGTTGCCGTCTCCGATGCCACCCGCATCGTTGATCGGCGTCGACTACCTCTTCGAACCGGATGTCCTCGTCGAAGTCGAGGCCACTGCGATCCTCGACTGACGGCAGCGTGGCGTCAGAACGGCGGTGGGCTGTTCTGGTAGTCCTGACGTTCGGCGGCTTCTTTGGCTTCGCGCTGTCGTTTGTTGCGGGCACGTTCGGCTCGCCGACGGGCCAGCTTTGCGGCGAGTCGGCTGGTGGTGCGCCGTGGTTTGTCCGCGGGCACGATCGTTCGGGGTGAGGGTGGCGCTTGCGCGGCTTGTTCGAACCGGATGCGACGTAGGTTCGGGAAGAGGTCTTCGAGGGTTTCGGCGTCGCCGGCGATGGTGACGCCTTCGGGTGTCGTGTACTCGGTGACCAGGCGTCCGTCGTGGTCGCGGTATTGCTCGTCGATCCACTCGCCGTGGGTTTTGAGGAGGTGACCCGCGCGGCATTTCGCGTTCAGGTTGTCACTGGAGGTGGTGCCACCGGCGGCAGGGTGGGTGGGGTCGTACTCGGTGACGTGGTCGAGGTCGCAGTCGAAAGCCGTGCGTTCACAGCCTGGTTCGGTGCAGTAGCCGTCGCGTACGCGGACGAAGTCGGCGCATGCCGAGGTGGGCCGGTACGGGTCGGCGGGTTGAGCACCGGGATACACCACCACCATGTCGGGTTCTGACGAAGCCGAAGCAGGTTCCGGTGTTTCGCTTGGTGCGCTTCGGTTGGCTGTGTGGCGGTCGGAGGTGGCTGGGGCGGGTATCGGTCGGGTGCGTGACGGGGTCACGGGTTTGAGGGTCGCGTCCGGGCGGGCGGCGAGGTCGCGGACGTGGTCGTCGGAGATGACGCCATACCCGTCGAGAAAACCGGGCCCGGCCGAGCCGGCGAGGGTGGCGGCGTCGGTGACGACGTGGACGACGACCGCGGTGGTCAGTGAGGCGAGGACCTCGTCGGGGTCGGGGATGGTTGCGGTGCAGTCGCCACGGTCGCACAGACACTCGAATGCTGTGCGGGTGAGTAGGGCGAACATGGCGTCGGAGGTGCGGGCGCCGCGGCTGCGGCCGTCGTGTTCGCAGACCGAATCGGCCAGTACGCGTACTGCTGTGGCCGAGATGCGGATGTTCTCGGCGGACATGACCGCGGTGATCTCGCCGACCCCGTCGTGGAAGTTGTCGGTCCAGACCCCGCGGGCGTCGAGGGCGTCTTGGCGTCGTTGGCGGACGAGGTCGGGGTCGTGGCGGAAGACGTGTCGGTCGATCATGTCGCGTAGGCGGGCCCGGTCCCAGGAGCCGCGTCGGCGGCGCAGGGTGGCGGCGATCTCGGCGTCGATGATCGGAGTGATGGAACTGTCGGTGGGGATGAGGTCGGTGCGTGAGATGATCAGGCGGATCTGGTCGTCGGTGATGATGCCGTCGCGCAGGGTGGTGGCGACTTCGGGGAGTCGGTCGCGCAGGGTGAGGGCCTCGTCGATCAGTGTTTCGGCGCGGCGTCGTGAGATGGCGGACTGGCGGGCGATGCGTGCGGTGCAGTCGGCGTAGCCGTCCATCACGAACGCATCGGTGTGCTCGCGCGCGGCGACGAGCCGGTCGTAGAGGACCGCGACCGTCTGGTAGCGACTCCAGGCGAGATAGGACTGGCCCCGGTGGGTGGCGGACAGCCCGTTCGTGAGGGTGACCATGTCGTCTTCGTCGACGTAGGCAGGCTCGATCCCGGCGAGGAACTCGCTCGGTAGATCGGTCCACACCCGCACGATGACCCCGGACTCTCGCGGACCGGTCCCCATCCCGGCCCTCTGCCCACCAAGGTAAACCACCCCACCGACAAACGCGGTCGATGCCGGGAGTGGTTGAGAGAAGGGTGGTTTGGTTGCGAGGTGGTTTCGACTCGGCGCCTCGACCTCGACGCGCTCCTTCGTCGCTTGCTCGGCCCGGCGGCTTCGCTCGGTGCCGGGTCCATCCCGGGGTGGCTCAGAGCAACCCGCGTGACTTGAGCAACAGATAGTGGTCGGCGAGCTTCGCCGGGAGCTTGTCGGGCGCCGCGTCCACCACGTCGACGCCGAGCCGGCTCACCGCGGTGGCGGTGCGGTCCCGCAGGGTGAGCGTGCGGGCTGCGGCCGCGGCGTCGTAGATCTGCGTGGTGTCGGCACGCTCGATCAGCATGGCGTCCAGCGCGGGGTCGGCGACGGAGCCGATGACGACCTTGTACCGCTGCGCCAGTACCGCCAGCGGGGGCAGTAGCGACTCCTCGACGGCTGCGGGTTCGAGCGGCGTCAGCAGGACAAGTAGTGCGCGCTGCCGCCCGATCTTGGCGACCTCGGCTCCGAGCAGCGGCCAATCAGCCTCCAACAGAGCGGGTTCGAGATCCGCCATCGCGGTGACGAGGCTGTTGAGCAGCATGGTGCGGCCGACGCCGACCACCCGTCGATGGACCCGGCGGTCACCGGCGATGAGGTCGACTCGGTCACCGGCGTGCGACGCGAGCGCGGCGAGGAGCAATGCGGCGTCCATCGCGGCGTCGAGTCGAGGGGTGTCGCCCACGCGCCCGGCCGACGTCCGGGAGGTGTCCAGCACGATGACGATGTGCCGGTCCTTCTCCGGTTGCCACGTGCGGACCACCGTCGATCGACGCCGGGCGGTCGCGCGCCAGTCGATGCTGCGGACGTCGTCACCCTCGACATAGTCGCGCAGGGAATCGAATTCGGTGCCCTGACCGCGCACACGCACCGCTGACCTGCCGTCGAGCTGACGGAGATGTGCCAGCCGCGACGGCAGCAACCGCCGGGAGTCGAACGGCGGGAGTGCGCGGACGCGGCCGGGCAGGGGCACGGACCGCTGCCGTCCGCCGAGGCCGAGCGGACCGACGCGACGAACGGCAACCCGGACCGCCAGCCGGTCACCGCGCCGGGTGGGGGCCAGAGTCGTTGTCACCGAGCGGGTCTCCGCTCGTGGAACGGTCACGCGGTGCGTGTTTCCCGACGCGCCGGCCGAGGGCTGCCAGCTGTCGCGCAGGACGCCTCGGAACGTGTTCGAGCCGTGGTTGGTGACCGCGATCGAACACGTCGTGCTCTGCCCGAGTCGGAGAGGACCGGGCGCCGACCTCGACATGGTGATCGACTTCGTGGATCCCGCCAACGCGATGTCGAGGCAGACGAGCAGGATGCAGAACAGCGCCCACAGCACGGGGACCGCGTAATTCGGCCAGATCAGGATGGGCACCGCGCCGAGCAGCACCAGGATCAGAAAGCGGCCCGTGAGGAACATCAGCGGGGTACGGGCACCGAGTTGATCGCCGCGTCGAGCACCGAACCCACCGACACGCCTTCGAGTTCGGCTTCCGGGCGCAACGACAACCGGTGCGCCAGCGTCGATTGGGCGAGCGCCTGCACGTCGTCGGGGGTCACGAAGTCGCGGCCGTTCAGCCACGCCCATGCGCGGCTCGTGCCCAGCAGGGCGGTGGCGCCTCGCGGGCTGACGCCGAGTGCCAGCGACGGGGAGAACCGGGTGGCCCGGGCGATGTCGACGATGTAGGCAGTGACCTGCGGAGCGACCGTCACCCGGCGGACCTGTTCGGCGCCGGCCTCCACGTCGGCGGCCGAGGCGACCGGTCGGAGTCCCGCGGCGGCCAGGTTCCGCGGATCGAACCCGGATGCGTGTCGAGTGAGCACGGTGATCTCGTCGTCGCGCGGGGGCAGTGGAAGCGTGACCTTCAGCAGAAATCGGTCGAGCTGGGCTTCGGGCAGCGGGTAGGTGCCCTCGTACTCCACCGGGTTCTGTGTCGCCGCGACGAGAAACGGACTCGGTAGCGGGCGTGGGTCGCCGTCGACGGTCACCTGCCGTTCCTCCATCGCCTCCAGCAGGGATGCCTGCGTCTTCGGCGGAGTGCGGTTGATCTCGTCGGCGAGCAGGAGATTGGTGAACACGGGCCCCTCGCGGAACGTGAACTCCGAGCTGGCGGAATCGAATACGAGCGATCCGGTGACATCACCGGGCATCAGGTCCGGCGTGAACTGCACACGTTTGGTCTCGACGTCGAGCGCGGCGGCCACCGACCGGACGAGCAGGGTCTTGGCGACGCCGGGCACACCCTCGAGGAGGATGTGCCCGCGGCACAGCAGCGCGATCAAGATGCCTGCCACTGCCGGGTCCTGCCCGACAACGGCTTTCGCGACCTCGCCGCGCACTGCGCCGAGCGCGTCGCGGGCGCGGTTCGGCGGTCCGCCCGGCCGGTGGTGCGCGTTCTCCGGCGGCGGCCCGGCGGACGTTTTCGCAAAGGGGTCCGACGATGGGGGTCCGGCCGGGGCGTACGGACCGGGGCCGGGGTTGCGGGATGGGTCGACGGTCATGGTGTGTGTCGGACTTCCTTCTCGAGGACGGTCAGTTCGGCGGTGAAGTGGACGAGCTGGGCGTCGGTGGTGGGGAGCGGACCGGCGAGCAGCGCACGGACCTCGGCGAGGTCGCGGTGTGTCGCCCCGGCCACGGCGATGACGATCGCCGACACCGACGGATCCGCGGTCTCGGTCGGCGCGATGACGGTCTCCCAGTCGGGTCGTGAGAGTGCGTCGGTGGCCTTCGCCGCGTCGAACGGCAGACCGAGATACGACGCCAGCGAACCGAGGGTGTGGATGCGCAGCGCACCCGCGGCCCGCGCGTCGGCACCGGCGCGGTGATACATCCGGCCCCGCGCACGGGTGGTCTCGACAGCCCTGACAACCGCGGGGAGAGGCTCGGCGACCAGCGACCCGAAACGCCGACCACGCCAGAGCATCAGGGCCAGAACGCCGAACACGCCCAGCACGATCAGCGGTCCGACCGCGGCCGGGATGTCGGACTCGTCGTCGTCGGATGCCACCTGGTCGGTGAAAAACGGCACATACCAGAGAATCTCGTCGGAGCTCGCGAAGACCCGGATCGCAACGCCCGCGTTGTCCTGTTGTGCGAGTCGCTCGTTGGTGAGCATCTCGCCGCTGAGGACGATGAATTCGGGGCGCCCCGCCGTCCGCGGCACGATCACGAGATTCGACGCCCCACCGGAGGTGAAGCAGGCGGTGGCCGACGTCGACGTCGGTGAGTAACCGAAGGGGGTGAAGTCGACGATGTCGGTCTCGTCGATGTCGGATGTGCGGCACCCGGCGGCGACCGCGGCCGGGCCGGCACCGTAACCGGAGGTGACGGGCAGATCCAGCGCGGTCAGGAGAGTGTTGTCCGGCGCGATCAGGATCACGCGGTCGGCGTCTCGCACGCGCTCGCGGAACTGCTGAGTGGTACCGGGATTCAGCGACGACGTCGAGCTCACCACGACCGTTGTTCCCCGGCCGGGACGAGGAGCGTCGGTGAACTCGTCGAGTCCGCGCATCTGCCGGAGGTCGGCCCCGCGGTCGTCGAGGATCTGCGCGAGCGCGCGTGACCCGGTGGGACGGGCGTTGTCGGGGTCGTTGTTGACCCCGGGCCCGGGGGTACCCCCGACACCGGTGAGCGCGGTGATCCCGAGTAGACCGACACCGGCGACCACGACGATGATCACCAGGACGATGACCACCCAGACCCACGGCGGGGTCCGGTTCTTGACCGGCCCGGGTGCCGGCGTCGCCTGCACGGTGCCGGTCAACGGGGCACCGCCAGGCGGTGCGGACGTGAGGCGTCGGCCTCGACCGGCCGGGTGGACGAGACTGCCTGCTCGAGTTCCAGTACCTCGCGGGCCGATTCGGCGGATGCATGCCGGTCGCCGTAGGCGATGGCGTCGAACAGGTCTGTCGCCCTTCGTAACCGGTCGTCCTGTGCGGGGAATCGAGGACCGAGGTCGACAGCCACCTCGTGAGCGGTGAGTGAGGGCTCGTCGGCCAGCAACTCGCGCTCGATGCCGCGGCGCGCGACGGCACGTACGGCGGCGATGACACACGCGTCGTACCGGCCTGCGGCGAAGGCGGACTCGGCGTCGGACCTGAAGTCGGCCGCCGACCGGGCGGGCCCGATCAGCACCGTCTCGGAGGACGCCGAGCCGGTGGTCCGGGGGAGCCGCGGGTTGCGGCGGAGGTGACGGACGACCGCGACGACGAGACCGAGCACGAGTGCGATCGCGAGCACGATGACGATCGCGCGAAGGGTGTCGGAGCCGCCGAACCAGCCGAAGACGTTGTCGGCGATCCACTCCCAGAGACGTTCACCGAAGCGGTCGAGCCAGGACGGCTCGGGCGGTTGGTAGTCGGACTCGGAGAGTTCCTGCTCGGCCCACCGGCGTGCTTGCTCGTTGTCGGGATCCAACGGCGCCGCGAGGATTTCGATCACCGGTCGACCCGTCCCGGGGGAAACGCTGTCGGTACCGACGCGGCATCGTCGTAGAGGGCTGCCGGCACGACCGTCAGCGCCGGTTGCACGACCATCGATGCGACCACGGTGCCGATCACCGAGAGAACGGTCGCCGCGATGCCGGAGTCCGAGGTGCCGAACCACGTGTCGGCGATCGATCCCAGCAGATCGAACGGGTACATCATCGTCGTCATCGCGACCCACGCCAGCACGAGCATGACCGCCAGGATGCCGAAGGTCCGCCAGAACCGGTCCGCCGTCAGCGAACCCGATCGGGCGATCGCGTCTCTGACGGCGAGCCCGTCGATCACGATCGCCGGTGCGGTGAAGGCCGTGCGAACCAGCAGCCACGACACCGGGATGAGCGCGACGACGGTGAGGAGGAGGCTCCCGGCGAGCAGGACGAACCCGCCGGAGCCGACGCCCAGACCGAACAGCGCGAGGCCCGGTGCGAAGGCCGCCGCGATGGCGAGCCCCAGGAGCGCGGTCCACACCAGCAGCCGGGGCAGCGACCCCCGTGCATGGCGCAGCGTGTCGGCCAGGGTCGGACGCGACCCGCCGCGACGTCGGGTGACGGAGTGGGCGGCAACGCCGCTGACCATGCCCGCCACCACGACCCACTGGGCGAAGATGACACCGACGAACGCGGCGATCGGTGCGACGGTCGAGGCCCATTCGCTCGGATCGTCGAAGGTGGCCTCGGCGTTCACCAGCCAGAACGTGGCGAGCGCGAGAGGGGCGGCCGCGACGATCCAGGTCAGGCCGACGAGGCCGAGGTACACACGAGGTGCCGCGACTGCCGTCGAGAAGATCCGCTGCAGCAGGACGCCGGCCGATGCCGACGGTGGCGGCCCCCATCCCGCCCACGGGGCGGTCGGTGTGAAACCTCCGTAACCCCAATGTGTGGAACCCAACTGTGTGGAACCCCTCTGGGCTGACCCCCACGCGGGCTGCGGTCCGGGCTCGGTCGACGGCTGCTGCGGCGGTGCCGGCGGACGGGTCCGCGGACGGTCCGACGCCTCGGCAGATGGGACCGGGCTCCACTCGTCGGAGACATCGGGTGGCTGCCAGGGCGGTTCGCCGGACGGCGGGTGCGGGACGCGCGGCGGCTCGGTCATCGAGAAGTGCACCGGCCTTTCCGCGCTGGAGAACTGTGCGGCGAACGTATCAAACAACTGCGACGGCGCACCGGAATCATCCACCGGTTGACGGACGCCGTGCTACCGTGCCGAACTAGAACACGTTCTACTTTTCTGGAGGATTCATGACCGTGGAACAAGCCGGGCTCGCCGAGAAGATCGACGCTGCCGTCGATGCCTACATCGAGCTGCTCAACTCGGGTACCGCCGAACAGATCGCCGACCTGTACGCGGCCGACGCGACCGTCGAGGACCCCATCGGCGCGGACATCCGCGACACCCGGGAGCAGCTTGTCGAGTTCTACTCGGTGATCACCGGGATGGACGAGCGCACCGCGACGCTCAAGTGGAAGAAGATCGCCGGCGACACCGCCGTCTTCGAGTTCACCCTGGTCACCAAGACCGCCGGACTCGCCTTCGAGATCACCCCCGTCGACATCATGGTCTTCGACGCCGAGGGCAAGGTGTCGACGATGCGCGCGGTCTGGCAGCAGTCGGACCTCAAGCAGCTCTGAGGGTCACCCCCGCCCGGTCGGCCTCAGGATGATCTCTTCCGGGTGGGCGTCGGCCGGGGTGGAGACGGCCTGCACGACGGCGCGGGCGACGGTCGCGGGACGCAGGAACCGCGACCCGTCGTAGTCGTCCCCTTCGATGGCGACGATGTCACGCTGCATGTCGGTGTCGATGCGCCCGGGGAAGACAGACGTCACGCGAAGAGTCGGTTCCTCGGCCCGCAATCCGTCGGCCAGCGCACGCACCCCGAACTTGCTCGCGGCGTAGGGGGTCCAGCCGGGGTTCACCCGGCGTCCCGCGCCCGAGTTGATGAACACGACGTGGCCGCCGGCCGCTCGCAACGCGGGCAGGAGCAGCCGCGTCAGTTCGGCGACCGCGACGAGGTTCACCTCGAGGACGTGCTGCCATTCCTCGACGGGGGTCTCCGCGACCGGCTCGAGGCTGCTGGCCACTCCGGCGTTGTGGACGAGTACGTCGAGTTCGTTGATCGCCTCCACGGCGGCCTCGACCTCGTCGTAGTCGGTGAGGTCGACGGCGAAGGTGCTCGCCCCGTCGAGTTCGGTGGCCAGTCGGTCGAGTTCGGGAGAGGGTCGTCCGCCCAGGAGGAGGTCGTGGGTGGGCGCGAGCTGGCGGGCGATCTCGGCTCCGAGGCCACGGCTCGCCCCGGTGATCAACGCGGTGGGCACGCCTCGACCCTACTGGGAATCGGCGACCGGGAGCCGCGTCGGGCTCGATGAGCACACGCCGACGTCGCGGGGCACAATCGTCGACGTGGCCAGGTACGGATTCACCCCAACGCAGCTCTCGGCACGTGCCGCGTACCTGCTCCGAGGCAATGACCTGGGCACGATGACAAGCGCTGCGCCCAAGTTGTATCCGCACATGTGGAGCTGGGACGCGGCATTCGTCACGGTCGGTCTGGCGCCGTTGTCGGTGGAACGAGCCGTCATCGAGATGGACACCCTGCTGTCGGCGCAGTGGCGCAACGGCATGATCCCGCACATCGTGTTCGCCAACGGCCGCGACGGATACTTCCCCGGGCCGGCCCGATGGGAGTGCGCCCGACTGGCCGAGTGCGCGCCCGACTTCCCCGACACCTCCGGCATCACCCAGCCGCCCGTACATGCGATCGCGGTGCAGCGGATCCTCGATCACTCCCGACGCCATGGACGCACCACCCGCGCCGTGGCCAACGAGTTCATCGACCGGCGCTGGAGCTCGCTCGTCCGCTGGCATCGCTGGCTGGCGCACGCTCGGGATCCCAACGGGCGCGGTCGGATCACGATCTTCCACGGGTGGGAGTCGGGCATGGACAATTCGCCCCGTTGGGATTCGGCGTACGCCAATGTCGTTCCCGGCCTCGACCTTCCGCCGTATCGACGGGCCGACCTCGACCACGTCGACGATTCGTCGATGCGCCCCACCGACCTCGAGTACGACCGGTACATCTGGCTCGTCGAACAGATGAAGCGCGCCGGATACGACGACGAGCTGCTTCCCAAGGTGATGGACTTCGCGGTCGAGGACGTCTTCGTCAGCGCCATCTTCGCCGTCGCCTGCGACGTGCTGGCCACCATCGGGGAGGACTACTCCAAACCGCGGTCGGATGTGCGCGACCTCCGCGCGTGGGCCGACCGTTTCCGGGCCGGGGTCGTCTCCGCCGCCAACGACCGCAACGGGGCCGCACGGGATTTCGACCTGCGCGCCAACTCGTGGATCAACACCGAGACGATCGCGGTGTTCGCGCCGCTGCTGTGCGGCGGCCTCTCCCGGGACCGCGAACGCGCCCTGCTCCGACTCTTCGACGGCCCGCGGTACTGCGGTCACCCGGACCTGCGCTACGCGGTCCCGCCGTCGACGTCGCCGATCTCGGCGGACTTCCGTCCCCGCGAGTACTGGCGTGGCCCGGTCTGGCCGGTGATGACCTGGCTCTTCAGTTGGGCATTCGCCCGCCGCGGTTGGACCGAACGGTCGGCACGCCTGCGTGAGGAGGGGCTCCGGCAAGCGACCGACGGCACGTTCGCCGAGTACTACGAACCGTTCACCGGTGAGCCGCTCGGCAGCATGCAGCAGAGCTGGACCGCGGCGTCCGTGCTGGATTGGCTGGACTGACAGACCAACTCGGTCATGCGGATACCGGTTTCGCCGCACCGTGCACATCGATCCGCTCGACCGGTGGTGGGGTCCATTCCTCCCGAAGTGCCGAGAGCGCGGGCTGGTAGATCCTCAGCACGAGGAAGAAGGGTCTCGCCGGGCACGGTAACCATTCCTCATCGGGGGTCGTCGGCGGAGCGGTGGAGATGACGATGTCGGGGAACGTGTCCTGGTCGTGATCGCGGTTGACCGCGGTGCCGATGCTGTGACGTGCGTCGGGCGCGTCGTGTAGCAGGCCGGTGTCGGCGTCGTAGAGGGTGACGCTCCAGAAGGCATGCGCAGGTGGTGGTGTCGGCAGACAGATCCGATAGGCGGCCGCAGCCCCATCGAGGGTGTCCCCGTCGGAGTCGACGTAGGTGTTGTACGAGCAGTTCTCCTCGACGACGTTCGCGCCGAGGCCGACCAGATTCATCACGGCCCGGGCGACGAAGTTGGTGCCGTGGGCGCCCTTGTCGAGCACCCTGGTCCATCCGCTGGCGATCCTGCGTCCCAACAGCGGTCTGGACTCGCGCAGCAACCGCATCGCCTCATCGAAACCGTCCTGGATTCCCTGCGCGACATCCGGATCGGGCTCCGGCCGGCCGTCGGTCGGCGAGTCACCCACGCCGAGAATGCGGAACTGGTCGACGTGGGCGGCATCGGCGTGCGGCACACCATTGATCCGCAACGACGCGTCCAGAGCGGTCAGGAACTCTCCCGGCGAGGTCTCGACAGCACCCTGGTCGACAACCGGCCAGGACCGTGAGCCGGCGGCGGGTGAGCTGAGGTGCACGCCATCCTGAAGCCGGTGGACCGCGCGTAGGTCGTCGTCGACGTCGAAGTACTGAATCCGCAAGAGCAGCCACATCACCGGTGTGGCCACGCGTAGCAGGGTGGTACCCGGTGGGACGTCTCCGGTCCACGCAGAGGTGACCACCATGAGTCGGCGGGGTTGCACCGGATGTGTTCGCGCGCTCACGTTGCTGGCGTTGCTGTAGGCGTCCAGGAAGTTCAGTGTGTAGTAGCGATCCCCGAAGTCGGGAAGATCGATGAGGACGGGCCCGGCGGTGAGGTCCAGCCATCCGTTGGAGTACAGGGTGTCGACGTTGGGAACCCGAAACGGCTGGTAACGGGCATCCGCGGGACGACGAGCGTGGTCCAGTTCGTCGAGACGCCACGGTTCTCCTTCGCCGTCCGGCGCGCATTGCGCGCACATCGCGGCGTATTGGTACACCGACGGCAGGCCATAGATGACCGCCTGTTGAGAGGCCGCACGCGCCAGCGAGCGTCGCGCCCAGGACGACATCGGACGGATGTCGGGCGCGGACGAGCTGGTCAGTTGATCTGCGGCCGCCGGATCGTAGGTGGTGTATCTCCGGTCGTCGTCGACGCGCATCTCGGCTCCATTCTCTTAAAAATCAGGCTGATCACAACTCTTGCCACAGCGTGATTGACATCACTCAGTCTAGCTGGTGAACTGATGTCAGTTCAACACAAGGAGGAGAACGTGCGGGTCAGAAGGCTGGTCAAACACGTCGCTTGCGCCACCGTTGCCGCCGCCGTCGCAATGACGACGGCCGCGTGCGGTGGCAGTTCGGGCGCTACGTCTGCCGTCGAGGGCAGCTGGGACGAGGTGGTCGCTGCCGCGGAACAGGAAGGCTCGGTGCTGCTGTACTCGAGTCAGAACTCGGTGATCCTCGACAACGTCAAGAAGGCCTGGAACAAGAAGTATCCCGGCATCACGATGGAGTTCGTCCGAGGCACCGACGCGGATCTGAATCCGCGGATCGAGACCGAGAACCGAACCGGTCGGGGAGCGGCCGACGTCCACGTGGTGACCGACACCTCGTGGATCACTTCCGCGGGCGAATCCGGTGACTTCTCCCAGGCGGTGCGCGGGCCGGCCTTCGACAATCCCGACTACGCGCGTGAGACGAGTGTCCGCGCCGGTGACTTCTTTCTCACCGTGGCCGCGACCTTCGGCATGGGATGGAACACGAACGCGGTTCCCGCCGGTCTGACGACGCCGCAGGATGTACTGAAACCCGAGTACCGGGGCCGGATCGGGATCGTGAACCCGAACGGGATCGCTTCCTTCGTCGACCTGTATGACTTCTATGGTGAGCACTTCGGCGCTGATTTCGAGGAGAAGCTGGCAGGTCTCGAGCCGCGCATCTTCCCCAGTGCGATCGGTGTCGCCCAGGCGCTGACGTCTGGCGAGGTCGTCGTGTCGCCGATGGTCCAACCGCTCGTGCAGGAGGCGGCCACCGGTGCGTCGGTCGACTGGGCGCTGCCCGATCCGTCTTGGGGCACACCGTTCTTCGGGCACATCACGGCAGTCGCGCCGCATCCGAACGCGGCTCAGCTGCTCGCTGACTTCCTGGTCAGTCCGGAAGGGCAAGCGGCGCAGGCGATCGGCGTGGCCACCGCGCTACCGGGAATTCCCGGGTCGACCGCCGATGCGAAGGACATCCGGTCCCCTGACCCCGGACAGTTGACTCCGGACTACGTCAAGCAGCGCTCGCAGGCTTGGCAGCAGATGTTCACCGGGTAGTACGGAGTGGAGGCCTCGGAGCCGGCGAGGCCTCCACTCGGGGTGCGGTCATCGACCGGTTGACGCCACTGTGAGCACACCGAGGAGTGCGATGGCACCCATCGCGGACACAGCGGCGCTCATGAGCAGGCCGCGGTTCGCAGCGGTGGCCTGTAGGTACACGAGCCCCGAATCGTCGTCGAGGGCGAGGTCCCGCCGGTCCGGCATGGTCTGGCGAATGGCGACGAGGACGGCGAGCGCGGCGCCGACGCCCACAACCGATGCGGCCACCGTGATCCACACGGAATCGAGATGTGCGGCGAGACGGATCCCGACGGCGGCGAGGATGACGATCGAACACGCTGTGCGCTGCCACGCCAGACTCGTGCGTTCGAGTTGCAGCCCACCGTCGGCGATTCGGTTCGGGGGCACGGCCGCCGCGGTCAATCCAGAACCGCCCAGAGTACGAGGCAACCGGTGACGGCGAGGAGTACCGAGAGCGGCACGGCCACGTGCGGTGCCGGAAGTGGGTTGTCGCGCCGCAGCTGACGCTCGGTGCGTGCCCAGCTCCACAGCGCCTGGAGTGGCAACCAGATGGATGTGCCGACGAGAAGCAAGGATGCCACGATGCCCGCGACGGACCCGCCACCGATGTCGAAGGCCTGCAACGCCACGCCGGATGCCATGAGCGCCAGTGACGTTCGAATCCAGGCCAGGTACGTCCGCTCGTTCGCCAGGCTGAATCGAGCATCCGGTTCCCCGCCCGCGGCATAGACCCACCGAGGTCGGCGGGGTGCTGATCGGTTCTGCGGCAACGTCGCTCCCTCGTCAAACCCTCGTCGTTCGTCAACTCGACCGAATTGAACTTACTTCAAGAACCCGGACAGGAGTCAACTCATGACCTCCAGCCAATCCGCTGCCGTGATGGACGCGGCACGCGATCTACAGATCTGGGGCTACCCCTTGATCTTTGCGCAGCGACTGCGTCTCCGATTCACCTGTCCGCTCGACCCGCGCACCCCGCGCCCGCCGACCTCGGCAGGAGCGCCGCTCAACGAACTCGGGCATCAACGACGCCTGTCCGACCACACCTTGACGGCCGGCGTGGCGCCCAACGTCGACACACTCTATTCGCTGGCATTTCTCGACCTCGACTCCGGGGATTTCGAGCTGCGGATGCCGGACTTCGGCAGTCGTTACTACAGCGTGCAGATCGGGGAGGCGGACTCGTCGACGGCCGCCGTCGTGGGGTGTCGGACGCATGGAGCGACGTTGCCGCCACTCCTACTGACCCGAGGGGCCGGACGTTCCGAGGTCGACGACCGTGTGGAGTGCCGGTCGCGGTATGTCATGGTGGCGATCCGCATCCTCGTCGACCCCGGTATGTCCGGGGACCTGCTTGCGGCGCAACGGCTTCAGGACCTGATCGAACTGACCGGGCCGCCGTCGCCCGCGACTCCGTCCGCCCCGGGGACCGTTGCCCTCGTCAACCGGGGTCGCGACGACGAAGTCCGCACTCCAGAAGGGTTTCTCGAATCGCTCGACACTGCGATGGCCGGCCTGTCGACGGCGGACATACCTTCCTGGGTCGTCGAGGCACGACTCCGACTGCGTAAGTGGTTGGCCGACGACGAATCGGGCGGTGGGAGCAACATGGTCGCGCAGGGCCTGGCCACAGGACTGGACCGGATCGCGCAGCACGTTTCGGTGCTCGGCCGCACCGTGAACGGCTGGGCGATCAACGACGGAGGGACCGACTTCGGCGGCGACCACCTTCTCCGAGCGGCAGTGGCGTACTCGCAGATCTACATCAACCCGGCCGCCGAGGCGGTGTACCCGGTATGCGAGACGGACCACCTCGGGCGTTCCCTGACCGGTGCGCACAACTACTCGATCACGTTCGCGTCGGACGATCTCCCTCCTGCGGACCACTTCTGGTCGCTCACGATGTATCACCGGCGAGGGTTGCTGTGCGAGAACGTCATCGGACGCCATGCGATCACCGATCGGACGCCCGGTCTCGAGGTGAACGACGACGGGACGCTCGCTCTCCTCCTCCAGCATGCGAGACCGTCGTCCGGGGCGAACTGGCTTCCGTGTCCGCCCGACGAGTTCCGGGTGATGCTTCGGCTGTACGGGCCGCGGGACCCGTCCTGGTCGCCGCCTGCGATCGTGCGCGTCGGGTAGTCCTCGACGCAGCGTCGCTGCGCATCGGTATCCGGTCCCGGCCAGGGTGATCGCCTGTGATCCAGGTGCGGGAGTCGTTTCCGCCTACAGCTCCCGCATCCGACGGCACACGTCGTCATAGACGTCCACCAGCGCGCGGGCCGTCCCCGCTGCGCCTGCGCCCTCGTTGATCTCGACCCATTCCTCAAACGCGCATTGGACCTCGAGATTGGCGATCTCCAGGATCATCCGGATCTGGCCCCGGGTGCGCGCCGAACTCCGGTCGCCGAGAGCCTCCGGACGGCGGCGCGACTTGTCGGCATAGCGTCCGAGTGCGGCTCTACTCAGCGTGGGTGTTGCGAGCACGAGTTTCTGCACGCGCATGAAGTGGGCGGACACGTCGTCGCTGCGATCGCCGAATCCGTCCAGCAGCGCCCGGTAGACACGCTCGATGTCGGCGAGTGCCAGGGTGTCGGGGTCGATGTCCGCCAGATGGTCATCGAGCGCCTGATCGAAACCGAAGCGGTCGAACAGCACGCACTCTTCTTTGGTCGGGAAGTAGCGGAAGAAGGTCCGTGGGGACACCCCGGCCGCCGCGGCGATCTCGTCGACGGTCGTCTCGTCGAATCCGTTGCGCTCGAACAGATCCACCGCGGCCTCGTGGATCTCCATGCGCGTCGCATCCCGCCGGCGGGCCCGAAGGCCACCGGTCTCGGAGGAATCTGGCATGCGTCGAGACTAGCGCGCCGATCTGCGCCAGTGGCATCTACTGCCACTGTGGCAGTCTCTGCCATTATCCGGTAGCTTCGTTCTGTGATCGACCGGACGACCGACGCGATGGAAGAACGCCTGTGACCGAGAACGCCGCCCTGCAGGGCACCGACAACCGCTCCGCCACCGGCACGGATCGCAGCCCCGTGCTGCTGATCGGCGTGCTGCTCGTCGCGGCCTTCGTGGTGATTCTCAACGAGACGATTCTCAGCGTCGCGTTGCCCACGCTGATGACCGATCTCGACATCACCGCCGCCACCGCGCAGTGGCTCACCAGCGGCTTCTTGCTCACCATGGCGATCGTCATCCCGATCACCGGGTACCTGATGCAGCGGTTCACCCTCCGCTCCATCTACATCGCGGCGATGAGCCTGTTCACCATCGGTACCCTCGTCGCCGCGCTGGCGCCGGGCTTCGAACTGCTGATCATCGCGCGCGTGGTGCAGGCATCCGGCACCGCGCTGATGGTTCCACTTCTCATGACGACGATCCTCAACGTCGTACCGGAGCAGAACCGCGGCCGGACAATGGGACTGGTCTCCATCGTCATCGCCGTGGCGCCGGCCGTCGGGCCCACGGTGTCCGGTCTGATCCTGCAGTCCCTCAGCTGGCGAGCCATGTTCTGGATCGTGCTGCCCATCGCGATCGGCGCGCTGATCCTCGGCGGGGTGTTCGTCCGCAATGTCACCGAGCGGCGCCCCGCGCAGCTCGACATCATCTCGGTCCCGCTGTCGGCGTTGGGCTTCGGTGGAATCGTGTACGGGTTGAGCAGCATCGGGGAATCGGCGGGTGGACACGCGCCGATCCCGCCCTGGGTCCCGCTGGTCGTCGGCGCCGTCGCGCTGGCGCTGTTCGTCGTGCGACAGCTCAAACTCGCCGACCGCGGCCTGGCGCTGCTCGATCTGCGGACCTTCGCGATCGCACCGTTCCGGCTGGCCGTGGTGCTGATGGCGGGCTTCATGCTGACGCTCTTCGGCGCCCTCATCCTGCTGCCGCTCTATCTGCAGAACGTGATGGGCAAGGATGTCCTGACCACCGGCCTCGTGCTGTTGCCCGGCGGTCTCGTGATGGGTCTGCTGGCGCCGTTCGTGGGAGCACTGTTCGACAAGGTCGGCGCACGACCGCTGGTTCTTCCCGGCACGGTCGCCGTCAGCGCGGGTACGTGGTTGCTCACCACGCTCGACGCCGGGTCGTCGTTGGGCATGGTGATCGCGGCCCACGTGATCCTCAGCGCCGGAATCGCTTTCGGGTTGACCCCGCTGATGACCTCGGCCCTGGGCTCGCTGAGCCCCGAACTGTACTCACACGGGAGCGCGACGGTCAGCACGATCCAGCAGGTCGCCGGAGCGGCGGGTACCGCGTTGTTCATCACGCTGATGTCCCGGGGTACGCAGTCGGCCATCGACGACGGGGTGAATCCGCTACAGGCGGGGGCCGACGGCATCCACCTCGCGTTCGTCGTCGCGGCCTGCCTGTCGCTCGTGCTCATCGCGGCGGCCGCGCTCGTCCGTGGCCGGACCGGAGCGCCGAAGGTCGGCGCAACCGATCCCGCCTAGCGACGGGCTCCCGACGCCCGATCGGTTGGCGTCCGGCCGGTTCGGATGCGGTACTCCAGGAGGCCGGACCAGAATTCGTCGGGTATCTCCTCACCGGCGCGCAGCACCTGGGCGAGACCTGCGGCCATGAACACGCCGAGCAGGCCGAGCCACAGTCCGGACGCCGAGATCGTCACCCACGCGATCACGACGGCGATCGGCCACGGATCGAGAATCAGCAGGACCGGCGCGAAGAAGAAGCCGGCTCCGATGAACCAGGACGACAGGGCCCGGTCGCACCGCAACACTGCCGTCAGCCAGCGTGGGCTGGAGCTCGTGGGCGCGACATGTGCAGGGGGCCGCGTGCTCGCGATGGTCGGGTGGGTGGTCATCGGACACCTCCTGGAATCGTCGTGATCCCAGAGTCGGCGTCGGAGGTCGGAAAGGCCACTACCTCCCGGGTAGTGGCCGGGACTCACACCGCGGTGAGGGCGTCCGCGGAATCCTCCCGTGTGGCGGGAAACCCGATCGACCGCAGCCGGTTCAGCGCATGGGTACGGGCCGTGTGCTGGTGGCCCGGCGGCGGCACGTAGACGCCCGCCCAGATGCCGGTGAGGTGCGTGGGGTCGTCGAGGGCGAGACGGGCACAACTGGAACGGATGGGGCAGCGGACGCATCCGTCGAGCGCGTGACGGTTCGCCTGGCTACGGGGTCCGGCGTTCTGTTCCGGAAACCACGCGTCCGGGTTCGAGGAACAGGTGGGCCGCGGGTCGCGCACGCCGGCGAGACCGTCCTCTCGCCGGACCTGCCGTCCGTCTGCGGCCGCCATCACGGCCACCGTCGCCCTCTGACGCCGCTGGTTCACCGAACACCTCCCATCAAACTGAGAACGAATGTTGTCAGACTTCGAGGCGGGACGCAATGTACAACGGGGTATCCGCTCACTCAGCGCGTAGCACTCCATTACAGAGCCGTCACACTTCCGAAACACGACGCTTGTTTCATAACAGGGGACAAAGTCCACTGAGGGGAGTCGCCGCACGCGGCCGACGTAGATCCGCACCGCGGACGATCCGAAGGACATCGTCGACGTACCGCCGCCCGCGAGTACGCATCGGAAAACTGTGAAGGAGCATCGTGACCATCGAGAGTGCCAAGGCGTTGGAGTTCCGCGTGACCAGCGGCGGACACGAAGACCTGCCGAAGATGCCGGAAGCCGAGTACCCCGGAACCGAGGGCTTCATCGGCGACGTCTACGAGAATCCGGACGGAAGTCCCATGTGCAGCGGCTATTTCGAGCTGCGCCACACCGACGAGCCGCTGTACTACGAATACGAGTACGACGAGATGAAGGTCGTTCTCGAAGGTGAGTTCCTCCTCGAGAACAAGGAGACCGGCCAGAAGACGGTCGCCAAGGCCAAGGACGCGATCTTCTTCCCGAAGGGTTCGAAGATCTACTTCAGCACCCCCGACTATGCGCTCGCCTTCTACACCGGGCTGCGCGACGCCACCCTCCTCTGAGCCGCGGCCATGTCGCAGATCGCCTACTCCAGCGTGCCCGTGTGGGCACGTCCCGGTGATCCGATCGAGGCCACGACGCCTACACCGACCGGCAACTCCTACGTGCTGGTCGGTGTCGGGGACGTCGCCGAGACACTTGCGCGTTGGGAGTCCGCACTGCCACCGCAAGCCACGACCCGGATCCACGGTGACACCGACACCGCCGCCGCCCAACTGGGCAGTGCGCTGACCGAAGCCGTTGTCGGCGTACGGGTCTGGATCGCAGCCGATGCGGGATCGGCGTTGACCCTGCGCGCGGTGGCGCTCGGTGCCGGCCTCGAGGACGACGAGATCACCGTCGTTCCCGCGGCGTCCGCAGCGGAGGTCACCGTCGAGGTCTTCTGTGCGCACTGCCGCTCGGTCACGCGTACGGCGGCGGCGATCGACGATGTCGTCGCCTGCGCCGGATGTCGTCGCGATCTCCTCGTGTACCACCACGTCTCGCGCCGGACCGGTCACTACCTGGGATTCATGATCGACGCGGAGACCGCCCAATCGCCCTGTCCAGCAAACGAACCACACGAGGAACCCGTCTCATGATCAGCGGAGTGGCCGAGATGAGCCCGTCCGAGCCCGTCCTGCGTCGTGCATCTGCCGCGACGACACTGGAACTCGTCGTGACCGCTGTCGACGCGCCCTCTCGGGACATCCGGACGATCACCTTTGCCGACCCCGATGGGAACGCACTGCCCGGATACGTCCCGGGCAGCCACCTGGTCGTGCACGCGGGCGCTTCCACCAACGCCTACAGCCTCACCGGTGATGGCGCGCACCCGTCGCAGTACTCGATCTCGGTTCTGCGGCTCCCCGGGGGCAAGGGCGGATCACGGTGGCTCCACGACGAACTCGAGGTCGGCGCAACGGTGACGGTGGGACTGCCGCGCAGCGCGTTCGCGCCGATCGCCCGGGCGCGCAAGCACCTGTTGATAGCCGGTGGGATCGGCATCACCCCGATGGTGTCGCACCTTCGGGCGGCGGTCAGGTGGCGTCGCGATGTGCAGCTGCTCTACGTCTTTCGCGACTCGTCGGCCGCGCATCTCGACGACGTCACCCGTCTGGCCGGTCGTCGCGCCGAATTGTTCACCGAGCGTGCGTCGTTCACTGATCGTCTCGGGCAGGCACTGCGAGCCCAACCCGTCGGGACCCACCTGTACGTGTGCGGACCGTCGTCGATGATCGACGCGGTCGTCGGTGCCGCCGTCGACGCGGGCTGGCCGGAATCGCGCGTCCACTTCGAGCGGTTCGGTGTCGACGCCCTCGATCCCGGCGACCCGTTCCGCGTGGAGCTGACCGCTTCGGGACGCACGGTAGACGTGCCGGCGGGGACCAGCATGTTGGAGGCACTCGAGGACGAGGGCATCGCAGTGCCGAATCTCTGCCGGCAGGGGGTGTGCGGAGAATGCCGCATCCCGCTCGCCGGCGGTACCCCGGTCCATCGCGACCTGTATCTCAGCACCGAGGAGAAAGACGCGGGGGACGCCATCATGCCGTGCGTCTCGCGCGCCACTGCCGCAAGCACTTTGGAGGTTCCACTGTGACGACCACATTCGAACCGGCGGCCGGAACAGGTGTGCCGTCCGCGGATGATCTCCTCGCGGGCTTTCCGTTCCCGTTCCCCGAAGACCGTTACCGATACAGCACGAACGTCGAGCCGGCCCGGACGCCGGTGACCACCGCGGCCGGCCGGTGGGGCGCAGCGGTGGTCGACATCGACTCGGAGTACCGCGCCGAACTCGACCGGCGCGCGATGATCCTGGCCGCCGATCCCACCCGCCACGCGGTGCTGCCGCACATGGTGCCGGCCGCCTGGGACGCGATGTTGACGCTGATGCGGGAACTCGACGTCACCCACCCCGATCAGATGCAGCTCCGGACAACAGGAACCGACACCTGGTTGTGGCGGAACGAGATCCTGGGCATCGAGCAGCACTTCCGCTACGGCGATCCCGCGTCTCTGCCCGAGGAACCATTGCGGTACATCACCTCTCAGGTGCAGGAGGACATCGCGCTCCTCGATCAGCGCAACGACCAGCTGTATGTCGACGCCGGGGTGGTGACCTTCGCCGCCGACTGGAGCTTCGGGTTCGACGTCGGGATGAGCTTCCTCGAGATCCACGGACCGGTGCCACGCATCCGGAAGGAAGGCGTGATCACCCGCGCGCACGAGTTCCTCAAGCGCTTGCAACCCCATCAGCCGTACCGGCGGACCAACTGGACCCTGACCATCGACCGCCGCCTCGACGTCTCGACCGAGATCTACCACGAGTGGGGACCCGACCGGGAGGCCATTCAGCGGGTGCCCGACGACGAGTTCGGCAGGCGGGTGCATCTGCGCGTGGAGGTGCAACACCTCATCCGCCTGTCGGACTCGGGTGCGGTGATGTTCCTGATCCGGACCTACATGCTGCCGCTCGACCAACTCGCGACGGTCGAACCCTGGCGGCGCCGCGCCGCCGACGTCCTGTCCGAGCTGCCGGCCGACATGGCCGACTACAAAGGCATCATCAAGTTCCGGGATCGAGCGGCGCAGTGGTTGCGGGCGGCCGCACCCGTGCCGGCCGCGACGCCTGGACCGGGGATGCCGGTCTGGCCCACGAGGCCGCCGGCCGTCGACACCACCGGATCAGCGTTTCTCGTCGTGGCGATCGGAGACGACGCCGACGTCGCGCACGTGTCCCGGGGCTGGGTGGGTGAGGCCGAGGCGATCGGCGCGACGCGTCTGCTGGTCCTGGACGCACTCGTCAACGCAGCGGACCGGTCGGCGCTGCGGTCGGCTCTCGACGAGTGCCGCACCGGCACCCGCATCCTGGTGACCGGGGGACAGTACGACGTGATGACCGCACTCGCGATGGCCCGGGCCGCCGGCGCGGTGGCGGCCGAACTGTCGTCGTATGTCACGCACACGCGCGATCTGCCACTGTACTGTGCACACTGCCGCGACACCTTTCGGGTCGTCGCCGCTGCCGGCGGTACCGTCGGGTGCCCCGGTTGCGCACGGGATCTCGAAGTGCACGAGCATCATTCGCCGGTATTGGGTAGCTTTCTGGGCTCCGCGTCGGGCGGCGAGGCATGACCGCGGCCACTGTCGGGGTGGCGTATCCGGCTCACCTCCACCCCGCATACGTCACCGGTCCGAGACCGATGCGCGTCGTCTCGGTGCGACGACTCACCGATGAGGTGACCCACTTCCGGTTCGGGCCCCTCGATGCCGATGCGCCGGCTCTGACCGCGTATCAGCCGGGCAGCCATCTGATCATCTCCGCGGGTGGACAACGTAACGCCTACTCGCTCGTCGACGACGGGATGTACCCGACCAGCTACGGCATCTCGGTGCTGCGACGAGGCGCGGGCGGTGGCTCGGACTGGTTGCACGACAACCTCGTCGAGGATTCCGTCGTCGAGATCGAGGGTCCGCGTTCGATGTTCGCGCCGGTGCTCGATCAGCGCGGCGCCCTGCTGGTGGCCGGTGGCATCGGCGTGACGCCGGTGCTGTCCCATGCCCGAGCTCTGGCCCGGGACGGGCGTCGCGCCGACATCGTCTACTCGTATCGCCCGGGGTGCGATGCGCATGCCGACGACCTGCGCGCGCTCGCGGAGCAACCCACCGTGACGCTGCACGAGGTGTCCGGTGCCGCCGCGACCGCCGCGCTGCTCGCCGAGCGGCTTCGTGCCCAGCCGCTCGGCACACATGCCTACGCCTGCGGCCCGGCGTCGATGCTGACGGCGTATACGGAACTCGCCGAGGCGGCCGGCTGGCCGAGCGCACGTGTTCATCTCGAGCGCTTCAGTGCGCCCGAGCAGGATCCCGGTGACCCGTTCACCGTCACCCTGGCGTCCACCGGGGTCCGGATCGACGTACCGCCCGGGGTGTCGCTGCTGCAGCGGCTTCTCGACCACGGTGTGCCGGTGTCCAACCTGTGCCGTCAGGGGGTGTGCGGCGAATGCCGGATCCCGGTGCGACGCGGGCGTATCGAGCACCGTGACTTCGTATTGACCGACGACGAGAAGGCCACCGGCGACGCAATGCTGTGCTGCGTGTCGCGTGGCGAGGAGATCGAGGTGGACCTGTGAGCATCGACTCGTTCCCGACCCGGCGCCGGGAGCGAAGCGAGCGAGCCGAATGTGACCGGCGGGTCGACCATCTGGCGAACCTGCCCTGGCCGTTCCCGGACGAACTGGAGGAGTTCTCCTACAGCGTCAACGTGGAGCCGGCACGCATCCCGCGCCCCACCCGCGCCGGGGAATGGGGGCGGCACCTCGTCGACCTCGGCGGTGTCGAGTACCCGGCGATCATGGCCGAGCGACGCCGAATCCTCGACGCCGATCCGACGCGTGTCCGGGTGCGTCCGGGCATGGAACTCGCGTGCTGGGACCTTCTCCTGTACTACCTCCGGGATCTCGGCCACGCCTATCCCGCGGACATGCGGCTCACCGAGTACGGTGACGGCCGATTCCATTGGCGCAACGACCTTCTCGGGACAGACCAGGGATTCGTCCTCGGCGACCCGGCCACCCTGCCGTGGGGCCCGATGGGGTTCCTCGCCCGCGAGGTCCCCGACGACCTGCTGCTCGTCACCGAGCGCGACGGACACCTGTACTTCGACGCCGGCGTCGTCACCTTCGCCGCGGCGTGGTCGGTCTCGTTCGACGTCGGCATGGACATGTACGAGATCCACGCACCCGTTCCCCGGATGCTCCGCGAAGGCATCGTCGCCCGCGCCGAGCAGTTCCTGCGCAGGCTACCCGCCGATCAGGTGTACCGCCGGGTGAACTGGACGCTGTCGGCGTCGGATTCCCACAAGCTCGACGTCAGCCTCGAGGAACTCCCGGAGTGGGCGACCGACGTCCCGGGCATGGTCGCCGACGGCGATTTCGGCCGCGCACGTCTGCGAATCGAGTTGGAACACTTCGTCCGGTTGCCGATGTCGGGTGCGGTGACGTTCAATATTCGGACATTCATGGCCTCGCTCGAGGACGTGAAGCGCATTCCCGAGTGGGCCGGTCAACTGGCGACCGTCATCGAGACGCTCGGCGAGGACATCGCCGCCTACAAGGGATTTCTCGACTACCGCGACAGCGTCGTCGCATATCTGCGCGGTCAATGACGCCCGTGAGCTCAGGTCCCGAACACCCGACTTCTCGTAGAGTCCCTGAACCGAAAGATCGCTCATGGAACCCATACTCGCCGCCAATGCCGACCTGGCATGGATGCTGGCGGCCTTCGTCTTCGTCCTGCTGATGTTCCCCGGCCTGGCCTTCTTCTACGGCGGCATGGTCGGATCGAAGAACGTCCTCAACATCATGACGATGGTCATGTCGACCCTGGCGATCACGGCGGTCCTCTACGTCGTGATCGGGCACGGACTGGTGTCCGGCCCGTCGGTGGGCGGGTGGGGATTCATCGGCAATCCGACCGACTACATAGGCCTGACCAACTGGCTCACCGACGACGCCTCCGGCGCCACCCAGAACCTGTACTTCGCCGCGTGGTTCATCCTGTTCGCCGCGATCACCATTGCCATCGTGGCAAGTGGTGCGGCCGGACGGATGAAGTTCTCGGCGTGGCTCGTCTTCGCGCCGATCTGGCTGCTGGTGGTGTACTTCCCGGTGGCGCACTGGGTCTTCGCGGCCGACGTCGACGACAACCACAGCGGCGGCTTCCTGCTCAACGACCTCGAGATCGTCGACTACGCAGGCGGAACCGCGGTCCACATGAACGCCGGTGTCGCGGCACTCGCGCTGGCAGTCGTGCTGGGCGCGCGCAAGCGCCGGATGGAACGTCCGCACAACGTGCCGATGACCATCATGGGCGGCGGCATCCTGTTCTTCGGGTGGTTCGGGTTCAACGGTAGTTGCGCGCTCGGTGCCAATTTCCTCGCGCAGGCCGTCATCCTGAACACGCTGCTGGCCGGCTCGGCGGGAATGATCGGCTTCGCGATCATCGAGAGGTGGCGCGAGGGACACGTCACCTCCCTCGGGATGATCACCGGTACCGTCGCCGGCCTCGTCGGCATCACCCCGGCGGCCAGCAGCATGGCCCCGCTCGGTGCCCTGCTCGTCGGCATCTTCGCCGCTGCGGTCGTGGCGTTCCTGCTCAGCTTCAAGAGCAAGATCAAGATCGACGAGACGCTCGACGCTTTCGCGGTGCACGGCATCGGCGGCATCGTCGGAACCATCTGCATCGTGCTCTTCGCCACCGAGGCGGCACCCGCCGGTGTCCAGGGCATCCTGTTCGGCGGACCCGTCGACATCGTCTGGCGTGAACTCGCCGGAATCGTCATCACGTGTTCCTACTCGTTCGGAATGACCTGGCTCATCGCCAAGGGGCTCGACAAGCTGATCGGTATGCGCGTCGACGAGGAGACCGAGATGGTCGGCCTCGACACCGCGTTGCACGCCGAGACCGCCTACGAGATCCCCAGCGCCTCAGTCGGACACGCAGGTGGGCTCGCGACCATGTCGCCCGCTCGCGCTGCGGAGAAGGTGGAGGAGGCCATGCCGACGAGCGCTCCGACATCGGCGCCGCCGGCCGGGGTCTGATCGACGCCGGTCGTCGTTCTCGACCCGACCACTCGGGGGCCCACCGTTCGACGGTGGGCCCCCGAGGCGTCTGCGTTGTGCGACGCCGAAATCGTGCGGGCAAACCGACACCCACCGCTCACTGAGTCGAAACAGGGCCGAAACATCCAACAGGTCTACTACTAGTAGACAAAGGTTCACGTGAGTGGACAGACGCAACCGAAGCCCCTAGAGTCGACCCCCGGAGCACATGATGACAACCACCGAGACGACGACCGGCGACCTCGCCGATCTCTGCGCCACGCACGGCACGAAGTTCATCCTCGCGATGTTCGTCGACCTCCGCGGCAAACCCTGCGCCAAACTGGTGCCGGTGGAGGCGGTCGACGAACTGGCCTCCGACGGTGTGGGTTTCGCCGGTTACGCCGTCGGCGCGATCGGGCAGGAACCGAAGGACCCCGATCTCATCGCGATCCCGGACGTCCGCTCGTTCCTCCCCATCCCGTTCATCAAAGAGGGGCTCGCGGTCGTCCAGTGCGATCCGCATGTCGAGGGCAAGCCGTGGCCCTTCGCGCCGAGAAACATCCTCAAGGCGCTCATCGCGCAGACCGCGGACGCCGGCTTCGAACCGTGGGTCGGGGCGGAGGTCGAGTACTTCCTGCTCAAGCGGGCCGCGGATGGTTCGTTGGTGACCGCCGACGCCGCCGACGACTCCGATCAGCCGTGTTACGACGTGCGCGGCCTCACCCGGATGTACGACCATCTCACGACTGTCTCCACCGCGATGAACCAGCTCGGCTGGAGCAACTACGCCAACGATCACGAGGACGGCAACGGCCAGTTCGAGCAGAACTTCGCCTACTCCGATGCGTTGACGACCGCCGATCGTGTCGTCACCCTCCGCTACCTGCTCTCCGCCCTGGCCGCCGAGAAGGGCATGATCGCCACGTTCATGCCGAAACCGTTCGCCGAGCGCACCGGATCGGGATTGCACTTCCACCTGTCCCTGACGCAGGCGGGTGACGCGGTATTCCCCCAGGTCACCGACGACGAGCGCGGCCTCGGATTGTCGGAGACCGCCTACGGGTTCATCGGCGGAATCCTGGAGCACGCACCCGCACTCCAGGCCGTCATCGCGCCGACGGTCAACTCCTACAAGCGCACCGGTGCGACAGCGACCCGCTCCGGTGCGTCCTGGGCTCCCCGGCGGGCCACCTACGGTGGCAACGATCGCACCCATTACATCCGAGTGCCCGACGACCAGCGGGTCGAGCTCCGGGGAGGCGACGGATCGGCGAATCCCTATCTGGCCGCCGCCGCGCTGCTGGGGGCCGGACTCGACGGCATCAAGCGGAGTCTGGACCCCGGTGCGGTCGGGAACTGTCCCGGTCACATCGCCGAACTCCCGCTCACCCTCCTGCACGCCGTGGAGGCGCTGGAGGCCGACGCAGTGGTCACCGGAACGCTCGACGCCGCACTGCCAGAGGACTGGCCGGCCGATCAGCAGCGGGTCTCGGCGTACTTCGCCGGGTTGAAGCGCGACGAGTTCTTCGACTGGCACGCGGCGGTCACGCCGTGGGAGGTCGACAAGTACCTGACGGCGTTCTGACCGTCCACCTCGACCGATTCATCTCTCAGACAGCATCATCCACCCCTCGACGTAAAGGATCTGACCATGTGCGGAATCGTCGGGCTGCATCTGCGCAACCCGGACCTCCACCCCCGGCTCGGCGAGATGCTCGCCGAGATGCTCGGCGAGATGCAGGACCGCGGTGCGGATTCGGCAGGAATCGCCGTCTACGGCAACCCCGCGTGGGCGCCGCCGGGTCACGGCTGCATCTCCCTGCTCGAACTGGACGCGGTGCCCGACGAGGTGTCCGCGATCTTGAGCGCGGCCCTCGGCGTGCCCGTCGCGGCACAGTCGATCGACGTCACTCTCGTGGCCTCCGCCCCGGTGACGTCCGACGAACTGCTGGCCGCCGCCCGAGCGGCCTACCCGCACGCTCTCGTCGCGGGCTTCGGCGCCGACCTCACCGTGCTCAAAGGTGTCGGAGCTCCCCGAGACCTCACCGAATCCTGGGGTCTGTCAGCGGCTTCGGGATGGCAGGGGGTCGGTCACACCCGGATGGCGACCGAGTCGGCCGTCACCTCCTCGGGGGCGCATCCGTTCGCGGTCGGTCCGGAGCAATGCCTGGTCCACAACGGCTCGTTCGCCAACCACGCCACCATCCGACGGGAACTGCGCGCCGCGGGAGTCGAATTCGACAGTGAGAACGACACCGAGGTGGGTGCTCGCTTCGTCGCCCACCAGCTGGCGGCGGGCAAAGATGTGGAAACCGCGCTGAAGGAGGTGTGCGCGAACTTCGACGGCTTCTACACCCTCCTCGTGTCCAACCGGGATTCGTTCGCCGTGGTCCGTGACGCGATCGCGTGCAAACCGGCCGTCATCGCCGAGACCGACGATTGGGTGGCGATGGCAAGTGAGTACCGAGCGCTGGCCAAGCTGCCCGGCGTGGAGAACGCCCGCATCTGGGAGCCCGAGCCGGAGGTCGTCTACGCATGGACACGATGACCGCCGACATGGCCTCGACAACCTCCGTACCCGCCTCCACCGGCACGGCGAAAGCTGAGACGATGAGTCCCAACCACACCTTCGACCTCGCGAGCACCGCACTGCGCGAGATCAACTCGACGCTCCACGGTGACATCTCGGGTGAGATCGTCATCGACAATCCGGCCGGCGCACACAGCGTCGCCGCCGGGGTCAACCTCCCCCTGAAGATCACGATCAACGGCCACGTCGGCTATTACGCGGCCGGCATGAACCAGCAGGCCGAGGTCACGATCAACGGCAACGCCGGTACCGGTGTCGCCGAGAACATGATGAGCGGCAGCGTCATCGTGAAGGGCAACGCCTCGCAGTCGGCCGGTGCCACCGCGCACGGCGGGCTTCTCGTCGTCGAGGGCGACGCCGCCGCCCGCTGCGGGATCTCGATGAAGGGCGTCGACATCGTCGTCGGCGGAAACGTCGGGCACAACAGCGCTTTCATGGCCCAGGCCGGCCGCCTGGTCGTCCGCGGAGACGCGGGCGACGGACTCGGTGACTCCATCTACGAGACCCGAATCTACGTACGCGGCGAGGTCGCATCCCTCGGCGCCGACTGCATCGCCAAGCCGATGCGCGCCGAACACCTCGAGGAACTGGCCGGACTCCTGAAGGCCGCCGGGTTCGGCGACGACGATCCCCGCGACTACACCCGCTACGGATCGGCCCGCGAGCTCTACCACTTCAAGGTCGACAACACCGCCGCGTACTGAGCGCCTTCTGCTCCCTGAGGTGCGAGGAGCGTCAGCGGCCCCGACCTTCTGCTCCCTGAGGTGCGAGGAGCGCCAGCGGCCCCGACCTTCTGCTCCCTGAGGTGCGAGGAGCGCCAGCGGCCCGACCTTCTGCTCCCTGAGGTGCGAGGAGCGCCAGCGACGAGCCACGAAGGGCCGCGACGTCGCACGACCACACGACGAAAGAGAACCACCATGACGAACAACCTGAGCACCGAACAGCGCGGCCTGCGCGAGTCGGCCACGTTCGATCGCACCACCATCGCCGCGATCCAGCGCGCCGCCGAGACCGGCATCTACGACATCCGCGGCTGGGGCGCCAAGCGCAAGCTGCCACACTTCGACGACCTGCTGTTCCTCGGCGCGTCGATGTCCCGGTATCCGCTCGAGGGTTACCGCGAACGCTGTGACACCGACGTCGTCCTCGGCAGCCGAAATGCCAAGTACCCGTTGCATCTCTCCACCCCGGTGACGATCGCCGGGATGAGCTTCGGTGCGCTGTCGGCCGGGGCGAAAGAAGCTCTCGGACGCGGCGCGTCAGAGGTCGGTACGTCGACCACCACCGGTGACGGCGGGATGACGCCGGAGGAGCGTGGGCAGTCCAAGAACCTGGTCTACCAATACCTTCCGTCGCGGTACGGGATGAACCCCGACGACCTGCGCAAAGCCGATGCGATCGAGATCGTGCTCGGCCAGGGCGCAAAGCCCGGTGGCGGTGGAATGCTGCTGGGACAGAAGATCTCCGAGCGCGTCGCCGGGATGCGTACGCTGCCGCAGGGTATCGACCAGCGCAGCGCCTGCCGCCACCCCGACTGGACCGGTCCGGACGACCTCGCGATCAAGATCAACGAACTGCGGGAGATCACCGACTGGGAGAAGCCGATCTATGTGAAGGTCGGTGCCACCCGCACCTATTACGACGTGAAGCTCGCCGTGCACTCCGGTGCCGATGTCGTCGTGGTCGACGGCATGCAGGGCGGAACGGCGGCGACCCAGGACGTCTTCATCGAACATGTCGGCATCCCGACGCTCGCCGCCATCCCGCAGGCGGTGCAGGCTTTGCAGGAGTTGGGTGTTCATCGCGAGGTCCAACTCGTCGTGTCGGGCGGAATCCGCAACGGCGCCGACGTCGCCAAGGCGATGGCGCTCGGCGCGGATGCCGTCGCCATCGGTACCGCAGCGCTGATCGCGCTGGGCGACAACGATCCTCGATACTCCGAGGAGTACGAGGCGCTGGGTTCGGCCGCCGGTTTCTATGACGACTTCCAAGACGGGCGCGACCCCGCGGGCATCAGCACGCAGGATCCCGAACTGTCGGCGCGCTTCGATCCCGTGCTCGGCGGAAAGCGTCTCGCGAACTTCCTTCGTGTGATGACGATGGAGGCCCAGACGATCGCCCGTGCGTGCGGCAAGGCGCATCTGCAGCATCTGGAGCCCGAAGACCTCGTCGCCATCTCGATCGAGGCGTCGGCAATGGCCCGGGTGCCGCTCGCCGGAACGAACTGGATTCCGGGGGCCGGCTTCTGACGTCGTGCGAATGACACTGTGCGCGGCGTGAGAACCCGGCGGTGATCGCCGTCGTAGGCCACATCGGCACTCCAGGATTCCCACTCCTGCCGGCACGAGGCCGACCACGGTGTCGCTGCAATCGACCACTTCGGAATGGATCATCGACATGACGCTGGACCGCGCATCGAATGCGCACGGCACGAATACAACCATCGACTCCACTGTTGCGGAGGTCATCCCGCTGTCGTCGCTCGACGTGACCTCGTGGCGCAATGGTGGCGGGACGACCCGTCGCATCGCCGCCGGGTGCGGCGGGCACGAGCCTGACTGGGCCCTCAGCCTGGCCGACATCGAGAAGCGATCCGCTTTCTCGACGTTTGCCGGCGTCGACCGCGCCGCTGTGGTCGTCGGTGATGACCCGGTGGACATGACGATCAACGGGACCTCGCGCACCCTCGGGCTGCTGGACCGTGTCTCGTTCGCCGGCGAGGACGACGTCGAAGCCGGGCCTGTGCGTGGCGCGACCTATCTGCTCAACTTGATGACCCGTCGAGGCGTTGTCGTCGGCGCACTGAACCTGCGACACATCCGTGGGCGGGTCGCGGTCGGTCCGGGTAACGGTCGTGCGTGGGTGGTCCTCACCGGGGCGCTTCGGGTCAACGGTGCGGAACTATGCCGTTGGGACACCGTGCTCTTGGGAAGGCAGAGAAACGAGATCTCCGGCGCCGCGACCGTCGCGGTCGTGCACATCAGTTCATCGGCCGACGTTGTTCGGCGGTCGCCAATCAACGATGAGGAGTCACCCGCGTGACCGAATCCAGCGCACACCCTCCATCGGTGAGCGGACTGCTCGCCGAGATCGCCGACATCGGCGTCGACAACGCACGCGGCGGATACAGCCGACCGGTGTACTCATCGGCTGAACTGGAGCTGCGCGAGTGGTTCATCGCTGCGGCCGCGCAACGGTCCCTTGATGTCGAGACCGACCGCAATGGCATCACCTGGGCTTGGTGGAACCCGGGCCGGCTGGCCTTGTCCGACGCCGTTGTTACCGGCAGTCATCTGGATTCGGTGCCCGGCGGTGGTGCCTTCGACGGCCCGCTCGGCGTCGCCTCCGCTCTGGCCGCCGTTGATGTCCTACAAGACCGCGGGATCGCGCCGGCACGCCCGCTGGCGCTGGCCGTGTTTCCCGAGGAGGAGGGCTCGAGGTACGGATTGGCCTGTCTCGGCTCGCAACTGATGACCGGAGCGGTGACCCCGGAACGTGCTGCGGCCCTCGTCGATTCGGATGGCACGTCCTTCGCCGACCTCGCCACGCGCAACGGCCTCGACATCCGTGGCATCGGCCGCGACGACGAACGCCTCGCCCAGATCGGTTGCTTCGTCGAACTCCACGTCGAACAGGGTCGAGGCCTTGTCGATCAGGATCGTGCCATCGCGATCGGATCCTCGATCCTCGGGCACGGCCGCTGGCGATTGTCGTTCGGCGGCCAGGGGAATCACGCGGGCACCACCCTGATGACAGACCGTCGAGATCCGATGGTGGCCGCGGCTGCCACCGTGCTCGACGTGCGCAGCCTCGCCCGATCCGTCGACGGTGCGCGCGCCACCGTCGGCAAACTCGATCCGGTGCCGGGCGGTTCCAATGTGATCGCCTCGCGTGTCGACGTGTGGCTCGACGTCCGCCACTCCGACGATGTCGTCGTCGCCGCGCTGGTCGCCGAAATCGCAAATGCTGCAGGGGGACACGCGCGAGCCGAAGGTTGCACCGTGACGCTGGCCGAAGCGTCGATGAGCCCGCGGGTCGACTTCCATCCCGGGTTGCGGGGGCGCCTGGCCGGCTTGCTGCCCGACGCTCCGATCCTGCCCACCGGAGCCGGGCACGACGCCGGGGTTCTCAAGGACGAGCTTCCCACCGCCATGCTGTTCGTCCGGAACCCGACCGGCGTCTCGCATTCGCCCGACGAGTTTGTCGAGGACCCCGATGCCGACGCCGGTGGGCATGCGCTCGCCACCGTCCTCGAAGACCTGCTCACCTCTCCCGCCAACGCCTGAGCATTCCACCCCGACCGACCCTCCACCCGGCCCCCCGACCCCGAAAGCGTGACCCACATGACCATCACCACAACAAGATTCCTCATCGTCGGCGGAGGACTTGAGGGCCTGGCCATCGCCTGGTCGCTGGCCGACCAGGGCGTGAGCGACGTCCTCGTCGTCGAACGCGACACCCTCTGTTCCGGGATGACCGGAAAGTCGAGCGGCGTCGTGCGCTGCCACTACGGGACCCCATCGCTGGCGGCGATGTCGTGGTACGGGATCGACATCTTCACGCGCGCCACCGAGATATTCGGCGACGACATGTCCTTCCAGCAATGCGGGTACGTCGTGGGTGTCGGCGAGAACAATGTCGCCCCGCTGGAGGCGAATGTCGCGATGATGCAAGGACTGGGCATCGACGTCTCGCTCATCGCCCACGACAAGATGGCCGAGCTCTGGCCGGGACTGCACCTAGACGATTTCGCGGCCTTCGCCTACGAGCCACTTGGTGGACGCGGTGAGGCCTACATGGCAGGAATGGCGTTCGGTGCGTCCGCCCGCCAACTGGGTGTCAAGATCAGGCAGTCCTCGCCGGTGGCCCGGCTGCTGACCGGCGCCGGCGGTCGTGTCATCGGGGCCGAGATGGCCGACGGCGAGCTCATTTACGCCGACTCCGTCATTGTGGCAGCGGGACCATGGACACCCGCGCTGACCGAACCCGTCGGAGTGCCCGTCGACGTCCTGGCCCAGCGCGCCCAGCTGGTTCTCGTCGATCAGGGGGAACCGACCCCGGTCGTGCCGGTCCTGTCTGATCTCGCAGGACTGTCGTATGTGTGCCGGGAACCGAACGGTGAACTCTTGGTGGGAAACTCGGATCATGCCGCGCCGCAATACATCGATCCCGACAACTACGCGAATCGTGCGGATTCGAGCACGATCGACAAGATCGTGATGAAAATGGGCCACCGACTCCCCGACATGCCCGACCCACGAATCACCAGCAGCTACGTCGGTGCATACGACGTCACGCCGGATTACAACCCCGTCATCGGTCCCGCACCGGTCGACGGCCTGTTCCTTGCCACCGGATTCTCCGGCCATGGCTACAAGATCTCGCCGGCCGTCGGCAAGCTCGTCGCCGATCTGCTCCTCACCGGTTCGACCACCCTGAAGAACGTCGACCCGCGGGACTTCCGCTACTCGCGCTTCGCCGAGAACGACCTGCTGGTGAGTCTGCATCCGTATGAGGGAGCCGGCGAGATGCGCTGATCTCCCCGCCCACAGGGTGTCATCGTGTGTCAACTGTCAGGAAACGATGTTTCTCTCTATGCTGTCAGCGTGACGGACGACCCTCTGATCCGGAATCAATCCGGCACCGCGCGGGAGCGGCCCGTCGACCAGTCGGTCGAGGAGCTGGAGCTCGAGACCGCGATCGCGCACAACGTGCGGCGCCTGCGACGCCAGCAGGGGCTGTCGGTGGGGGACATGGCCACTCGCGTCGGCATCTCCAAGGCGATGCTGTCGAAGATCGAGAACGCCCAGACCTCCTGCAGTCTGAGCACCCTCGCCCGCCTGGCGAACGGCTTCGACGTGTCGGTCACCTCGCTGTTCCGCGGCGCCGAGATGGAGCGGTCGGCGGTGTTCGTCAAAGCCGGTGAGGGTTCGGAGATCATTCGTGAGGGCTCCCGGGAGGGGCATGAGTACGAGCTGCTGGGTTCGTTACGTGGCGAGCACAAGCGCCTCGAGTGCCTGCTCGTCACCCTGACCGAGAAGTCGGTCACCCAGCCGCTGTTCCAGCACGCCGGAACCGAGTTCCTGCACGTCCTCGAGGGCGTCATGGACTACGCGCACAGTCGGTCGGTGTATCGGATGCAACCGGGCGACTCGCTACAGCTCGACGGTGAAGGGGCGCACGGGCCCGTCGAACTCGTCGAACTGCCGGTGCGCTTCCTGTCGGTGATCGCGTTCCCGGACTCGGCTGTGTGACAGCCTGATTCAGGTCCGCGACCGGCTGAGGTCGAAGTCATGACGCGACGTCGGCACCACGTCGAGGTGGCGGTCCGCGCCGAACCGCGACACACTCTCCAGCATCGAGGTCATCCGGCGCTCGAGTTCCCGCTGGTCCCCGTCGCTTCCGTAGAACGCGTGGATGTCGTTGACCGCCGCCATCGGGAACAGTTCTTCGACGATGGCCGCGACCGGCGGGGCGTTCTCGGTCAGCGGTCGATCCACGATGTTCTGGACATATCCGAACGTGGCCTGGGTGTCGATGGCGACCTGGGTGTGATCGTCCAACCACCGACGGAGCCACTCGTCGCGGTCGAGGTCGTCAGGGCGGCGCAGGAACGCGATGTTGGACAGCGCGTCGATGCGCGACCCGTCGGCGGGAAGGTCCGGATTCAGCGGTGTCCGCGCGGTGACCTCCCACGCGGCTATCGGACCGTCGACTGCCTCATCGATGGCGTCGAGCACCGTCGCCGCTTCGAGCGCCCAGAACGACACCACCGCGCCGATCGGCGGGTCGAGCTCGTCGATGCGCATGGCGCCCGACACCAGGTCGTCGCAGATGTTGACCTGGACGCGCGTGGCGCCCGCTGTCGCGCAGCGCTCGACCAGGGCGTTGACGTTGGCGCGTGCGGGTCCACCGCCCCGGATGGCGACGATCACCTTGGAATCCGTCATCCCGCGCACGGTACCGGGCGACTGACGTACGTGGACGGGATTCGGGCGCGCCGGGGTTGATGACGCGGTCTGCTCACATGGCGCGGGCCTCGGCGAGACGCGTCTGCGCGATCCGATCGGCGGCACGGCCGGGGGCGATGGATTCCGCGGCTGCGCGTTCGAAGATCCCGGTCACCGTTCCGTAGATGGTCGCCACGCGGCTGCGCACGGCGTCGGGCTCGACTCCCTCTCGTTCACCCGCGACCTGGATCAACCCGCCGGCGTTCGCGACATAATCGGGCACCCAGGTGATCCCGCGATCATGCAACAGTTCGTCGACGCCTGGCTCGAGGAGTTGGTTGTTCGCGGCCCCGCACACCACCGACGCGGTCATGCGTTCCAGCGACAGCGGATGCAGGGTTCCGCCGAGGGCACACGGCGCATAGACGTCCAGCGCCTCGCCCAACAGGTCACCTGATGTCGCGACCCCCGAGAACCGGTTCGCGACCGCGGCCAACGCCTCGTGGTTCACATCGGTGGCCACGACGCGTGCCCCGTCGGCCAGCAACAACGAGATGAGTTCGGCGCCCACCTTTCCGACGCCTTCGACGCCGACAACACGGTCGCCCAGATCCGGCGACCCCCAGGCTGCCGCGGCCGCGGCCCGCATGCCCTGGTACACACCGAAAGCGGTCATGGGCCCGCTGTTCCCGGAGCCGCCCGCCGACGCGGATCGTCCGACGACATGGTCGGTGAATTCACCGATGATGTCGAGGTCCTCGGTGCCGGTGCCGACGTCACCCGCGGAGATGTACCGACCACCGAGGGTGTCGATGAAGCGGCCGTAGACCCGCAGCAGCTCGGGTGTCTTGTCCCGCGCCGGATCACCGATGATCACGGCCTTCCCGCCGCCGAGATCGACCCCCGCGACCGCCGCCTTGTAGGTCATTCCGCGGGAGAGTCGGAGTACGTCGGTGAGCGCTGCGCCCTGATCAGGGTACGGGTGGAATCGGGTCCCACCGAGCGCGGGACCGAGTGCGGTGGAGTGGATACCGATGATCGCTCGGAGGCCGGTGGCCGCGTCCTCGCAGAAGACCACCTGTTCATGGGGGAGCCCGGGGATGGCGTCGGTGCGGCCGAACACGGCGGCGTCGGGGGCATCGTGGCGGGTGTCGACGGTGACGGACAAGGTGGTTCCTTCTTCGATGGGGTGGCAGATCGTGTCAGCCATGGGCGTGGAGCGGCTGGCCGGCGAGTGCGAGATGCGCTTCGCCGAGAGCCTCGGACTGGGTCGGGTGGGCGTGGATGAGCGCGGCCACATCCTCCGGGTGGGCATTCCAGTTGACGATCAACTGGGCCTGACCCACCAGTTCACTGATACGGTCCCCGACCATGTGGATGCCGACGACCGGGCCGTCTTGGTCGTTGTTGCCAGCGCGGATCAGCTTGATTCCTCCTGCGGTGCCCAGGATCTGGCTCTTGCCGTTGCCCGCGAGGTCGTACTCGGCGGTGGTGACGTCGCCGTACTTCTCTCGGGCCTGCGCCTCGGTGAGCCCGACGGACGCGATCTCGGGACTCGTGTAGGTGACACGCGGGATTCCGGTCTCGTCGAGCGGGGGCGGATTGTGACCGGCGATCTGCTCGGCGACGTACAGACCTTGTTGGAAACCGCGATGCGCGAGTTGCAGTCCAGCGACGACGTCTCCGACTGCCCACACCCCGTCGTGGTTCGTTCGCAGCTGATCGTCCACGACGATGTGGCCTCGATCGAGAGCGACGCCCGCCTGGGCGACACCGCTGTCGACTGTGCGGGGTTCGCGACCCACTGCGACGAGAAGGAGGTCGGTGTCGATCTTCTCCCCGGCATCCGTGCTGATGGTGACGGTGGCTCCGGTCTGGTGCGCGTCGAGGACCTTCGTCGACGTTCTGACGTCGATCCCGCGCTTGCGGAAAGCCCGAGCCAGTCTCTTCGACGACCACTCGTCCTCCGACGCGACGAGTCGCGGGAGCGCTTCGACCACGGTGACCTCGGTCCCGAGTGCATCGAGGAGACCGGCGAACTCGACCCCGATCACACCGCCGCCGAGAATGACTGCTCGCGAGGGGATCTGCGACAGCTCGAGGGCGTCGTCGCTGGTTATGATCCGGTCGCCGATCGGGAGGCCGGGAATGGTCCGAGGTTGCGAACCGGTCGCCAGGACCACAGCGCGTCGCGCTTCGATCGGCTCGCCGTCGACGTCGACGGTCTTGTTGCCGACGTACCGGCCATGGCCGGAGACCACCTCGATGCCGTGGTGCCGGATCAGGCCCTGGAGCCCTTGGAACAGTTTGCCGACGACTCCGTTCTTGTACGAGTGGACCCGTTCCATGTCGATGCCGTCTAGTGATCCCAGCACGCCGAATCGCGAACTGTCCCGAATGGTCTCGACGACCTCGCCCGCGTGGACGAGCGCCTTGGTCGGAATGCAACCCCGGTGCAGGCACGTGCCGCCGAGCTTGGCGGACTCGACCAGCGTCACGGCGAGCCCGAGTTGTGCGGCACGGATCGCACAGGCATAACCGCCTGAACCACCGCCGAGGACGACGACATCAGGGGTGCGGGTCATGAGGGTTCTCCTGTCTTCGGTCTGCGCCCGGTCATCCGAGCGCGATCAGTTCGAACGGGTCCGACAGGATGCGTCCGATGTCGGCGAGGAAACGTGAACCCTGTTCGCCGTCGACGAGCCGGTGGTCGAAGGACAGACTCAGGGTCGTGACCGAGCGAAGGGCGATCTCGCCCTGGTGTTCCCATGGCTGACGACGAATCGCGCCGACACAGAGGATGGCCGCCTCACCGGGATTGAGGATCGGCGTACCGGAATCGACGCCGAACACTCCGACGTTGGTGATCGTGATGGTCCCGCCCGCCAGGTCGGCCGGAGGGGTCTTGCCCGACTTCGCCGTGGTGGTCAGTTCGACCAGCGCCCCCGCGAGTTCGTGGAGCGACATGCGTTCTGCGCCCTTGATGTTGGGCACCATCAGTCCGCGCGGCGTGGCGGCCGCGATGCCGAGATTGACGTAGTGCTTCGTGACGATCTCCTGTGCGTCCTCGTCCCAGTACGAGTTGAGGCTCGGGTTCGACCGCAAGGCGATGAGCAACGCCTTGGAGATCAGTGCGAGGGGAGTCAGTCGGGTCTCGGCGAACCGGCGGTGGGCGCGAAGACGATCGAGTAGTTCGAGGGTCTCGGTGATGTCGATCGTCACGAACTCGGTGACGTGCGGCGCGGTGAACGCGGAGGAGACCATCGCTGCCGCGGTGTGTTTGCGTACGCCCTTGATCGGCGTGCGGGTTTCCTCGAGATGCGGTGTGGCCGGGGGTGAATCTGCGACGACGTCGGCAGCGACGTGGGAGTCGTCTGCGGACGGCGCCGTCCGGTCGGACAGGTACCCGGCCACGTCGGCACGGGTCACCTCTCCGTGCCGGCCGGTCGGCGTGACCGCGGCCAGGTCGACCCCGTTCTGCTTGGCCAGGAACCGGACCGGCGGTTTCGCGAGCGGACGTCGGCGACCTTCGGTGGTCACCGGCGTGATGTCCCGGGTGGCGGTGTCGGGGGACGGTGCGTCGTCGACCAGCGGGGTGGTCCCGGTTCGACGCCGGCGGCTCGTGCCCTCGCCGGCGACCCCGTAACCGACCAGGACGGGGACACGTTCCGTTTCCCCTTCGGAGGCAGCGGCCGCGGACTCGGCCTCGACGTCAGATCGATCGACGGGTTCCCCGGCGGTATCGATCTCGATGATGGGCCGGCCGACGTCGATGGTGTCGCCTTCGGCGGCGTGCAGTGCGACGACGGTCCCGGCGTACGGGGACGGCAGTTCCACCGAGGCCTTGGCTGTCTCGACCTCGGCGATCACCTGATTGAGTTCGACGGTGTCGCCGACCCCGACCGTCCAGGTGACGAGGTCGGCCTCGGTGAGTCCTTCACCGAGGTCCGGCAGATGAAAGGTGTTGATGGTGCTCATCGTCAGGTCCTCTGCCGTCACGCGGCCGTAGATTTGTCGACCGCATCGAGCATGCGGTCGACATCGGGGAGAAAGTGTTCCTCGAGCTTGGCTGGCGGGTACGGGATGGCGAAGCCGCCGACACGCAGAACGGGGGCTTCGAGGTGGTAGAAGCATCGCTCGGTGACGCGGGCGGCGATCTCCGCGCCGATACCCAGGAAGACCGGCGCCTCGTGCGCCACGACCAGTCGCCCCGTCTTGCGCACGGAGTTCTCGATGGTGTCCATGTCGAGCGGTGACAGTGACCGCAGATCGATCACCTCCACCGAAGTGCCCTCTTCGGCAGCGACTTTCGCGGCCTGACGGGCTGTGGTGACGAGAGGTCCATAGGTCAGCAACGTGATGTCGTCGCCCTCGACGACGGTCCGCGCACGGTGCAGTGGGTAGGAGTCGGCGGGGGCCTGCAGATCGACCTCACCCTTCTCCCAATAGCGCCGCTTCGGCTCGAAGAACAGGACCGGATCGTCGGATGCGATCGCCTGCCGGATCATCAGATGCGCATCCGCGGCGGTGCTGCACGTGACCACGCGCAGACCCGCGGTCTGGGCGAAGTAGCCCTCGGGGGATTCGGAGTGGTGCTCGATGGCGCCGATGCCGCCCCCGTAGGGGACGCGGATCGTGAGCGGCATCTTCACGTTACCGCTCGTCCGGTAGTGCAGCTTCGCGACCTGGGACACGATCTGGTCGAAGGCCGGGTAGATGAACCCGTCGAACTGGATCTCGATGACCGGCCGGTAGCCGCGCATGGCCAGCCCGACCGCCGTTCCGAGGATGCCGGACTCGGCGAGCGGCGTGTCGACCACACGATGCGGTCCGAAGTCCTTCTGCAGTCCGTCGGTGATGCGGAAGACCCCGCCGAGCGCCCCGATGTCCTCACCCATCAACAGGACTCGTGGGTCGTCCTCGAGCGCGCGCCGCAGACCGGCGTTGAGTGCCTTGCCCAGGGGGAGCGTGGTGGTGTTGCTCATCGTGTCGATCCTTCGAATCCGGCGAGATAGCTCGCGTACTGTGCGCGTTCGTCGTCGATCAGCGGATGCGGGTCGGCATAGACGTGATCGAACAGGGACATGGGTTCGGGTTCGACGGTTTCCAGGCAGCCCTTGCGCAATGCGGCGGCGGTGGTGTCCGCCCGCTTCTGGATGCGGGAGAGGAACGCGTCGTCGACGAGCCCTTCGCGCTCCAGCAGAGCGCGCACCCGATCGAGGGGATCCTTCTGCTTCCATTCGTCGTCGAGGGCGGCGTCCCGGTAGCGGGTGGGGTCGTCGGACGTCGTGTGCGGGCCCATCCGGTAGGTGACCGCCTCGATCAGGCTGGGCCCGTTGTCTTCTCGCGCGTTGGCGAGCGCCAGTCGTGTGGCCGCCAGCACGGCGAGCACGTCGTTGCCGTCGACGCGAATCGACGGGATGCCGAACCCGCGGCCGCGTTCGGCGATCGACACGGTCGTCTGCAGCGACACCGGCTCGGAGATGGCCCACTGGTTGTTCTGGCAGAAGAACACCACCGGGGCCCGGTAGCTGGCCGCGAACAGGAAGGCTTCGGAGATGTCGCCCTGGCTGGTGGCGCCGTCGCCGAAGTAGGTGATCGTCGCGGCGGTGTCTCCGTCGAGTGCCGAACCCATGGCGTAACCCGTCGCGTGCAGGGCCTGGCATCCGACGATGATTGCCGGAGTGGTCATCCGGTACTCGAGCGGATTCCATCCCGAGTGGGTCGAACCGCGCCAGAACCGCAGCATATGCGTGGGATCGACGCCGCGACAGTAGGCGACGCCATGTTCGCGGTAGCTGGCGAAGACGAAGTCGGACGTGTCGAGTGCCCGTGCGGATCCCACCTGTGCGGCTTCCTGGCCGAGCAGCGGAGCCCACAGTCCGAGCTCGCCCTGGCGTTGCAGAGCCGTTGCCTCGGAGTCGATCCGGCGAACCACGACGAGATCCTCGTAGAGATCACGGAGGGCCTCGCCGTCGATGTCGACGATCGCGGGCGACAGGTCGTCGTCCTCGACGCGAGTCCCGTCCGCGGTGATGAGCTGGGCGGGGGTGGCATGGAGTTCGAACGCCATGGTTCCTCCTGAGAACGGTTGGTGCCATTGGGCAGTCTGTTCGTTCGAGACAAACATCGACGCACTGAATGCGCAACCGCTCTATTTCTGATTGCGCATCATGCTCAGGCGGAATGGGTATGTGGTGTGGCACACTGAGCGGTATGCCTGATCTCGATCGCACCGACGCGCGCCTACTCCTCGCCCTGTGCGATACCCCTCGAGCCACCGGCGTGGATCTCGCGGCCCGGCTGAAGGTATCGCGAAACACCGTGCAGTCCAGGCTCGATCGGTGGGATCGGGACGATGTGCTCGGGGGTTACGACCGGCGGGTCTCACCGCGCAGCCTCGGTCTGCCATTGCTCGCCTTCGTGATCACCACGGTCGATCAGCGCCGACTCGCGGAGGTCACCGAGAGCCTCGCGGGCATCCCGGAGATCGTCGAGGTGATCGGATTATCCGGCCCCTCAGACCTTCTCATCCGAATCGTCGCCGCAGACACCGACGACCTGTACCGCGTCGCGGGACTCATCCTCGACGTCGACGGGGTGGAGCGGACCAACGTGAGCCTCGCCATGCAGGAACTCGTCCCCTATCGCACGCATCAGTTGCTGAGACGGGCCGCGACAGGCGAGTCGCCGGCCACAGGTGCCCCGTGAAGCCACTACGCGCGGTTCACCGCATCACCGGCCGGCGGCATATCCGAGACCCCCGCGGGGATTGGCGGCTCCGCTGAGCATGCCGCTCAACGGATCTCGTCCAACCATGGACAGGCGGCCGAGCGACCATCCGGATGACACGGCGACGTCATGTCCCCGTTCGCGTAGACCGTCTAGCACTCCGGGATCCACGCGGTCCTCGATCACCAGACCGCGCTCCGACCTCACCCGAGGCCAGAAAGAACTGGTGATCGCCGTGGTGTGGAACATGGGCGCGTCGATCGCCTCCTGGGGCGTGTAGCCGCCGACAACGGTGCGCAGGAGATAGAGCAACTGCCATTGGTCTTGTTGATCTCCCCCCGGCGTACCCAGCGCGGCGACGGGCGTTCCGGCACTCGACAGCATCGTGGGGCTGAGCGTGGTCCGCGGGCGGCGGCCGGGCGTCAACGCCGACGGCGAGGTCGGATCCAGCCACGTCATCTGCAGCCGCGTCCCGAGGCAGAAACCGAGGCCGGGAATCGCCGGCGAGGATTGCAGCCACCCGCCGGACGGAGTCGCGGAGACGAAGTTCCCCCAGCGGTCGACGATATCGACATGGCATGTGTCGCCCCGTGTTTCGCCATCTCGCGAGACGGTGGGCTCACCGGTCCCGATTGTCGGGACATCGTCGGGTTCGGACACGGGAGGGATGAAGGGCCGACATCCGGGAACCGGGCCCGGACGGAAGTCGCCGCTGGCCTCGTCGGAGATCAGGCCCGCACGTCGAGCGCAGTATTCGGGGGAGAGAAGGTACTCGGCGACGATGTCCGGCAGGGCGCGGGCGTCGCCGTAGTAGGCGTCGCGATCGGCCATCGCCAGCTTCATCGCCTCGGTGATGGTGTGGATGCCCTCGACGGTCGACGGATCGATGCTCCTGGTCTGGCCGGCCGATTCCAGGATGCCCAACGCCTGGAGCAACACCGGTCCCGAGGACCAGAACCCCGCCTTGACCACCTCGACCCCGTGGAAGTTCCGGACGAGCGGTTCTTCGCGCGGGACGTTGAGTTCGGCGAAATCGTGTGCCGTGATCACCCCGGCGTGATCCCGCCCGTCGGAGTGTCGATGAGGCCGCGATGCGAACGACACGATCGACCGCGCGATCGGCCCGCGCCAGAGTTCTCGGGCGCGTCGAATGCCTTCGGTTCGAGACGTCGCGGACGAGGCAGCCGCCAGTTCGTCGAGGACTGAAGCGTACGCGGGGTTCCGGATGAGGTCCCCCTCGCCCGGTATGCCGTCGGTCAGCCATACCTCGGCCGAGGTCGGCCAGTGCTCGCGGAAGTGTGGGGCCATCGTCTCGATGACTCCGGCCAGCTTGGGGCTGCACGGGATTCCGTTGCGGGCATAGTCGATCGCGTAGGCGAGTACATCGGCCAGGTGCCATGTGCCGTGTTCTTCGAGGATCGACAGCCACGATTCGACGGCCGCGGGTACCGCTGCGGCGAGGGCGCCCGCCGCGGGGACCTCGGAGATCCCCATGGCGGTGAACGCCTCGATGGAGGCGCCCCGGGGTGCGGGCCCCTGTCCCACAACGACTTCGGCCTGGCCTCGATTGGCGGGTGCGATGAGAGCCACCAGGTCGCCTCCCGGGCCGTTGAGGTGGGGTTCGACCACGTGGAGCACGAAACCCGCGGCCACAGCCGCATCGAATGCGTTGCCGCCGCGCTCCAGCACGGACTGAGCCGCGCCGGTGGCCATCCAGTGGGTCGACGCGGCCATGCCGAACCACCCGCGCAGGGTAGGCCTGCTGACGTCAGGAGACGGAGTACGGAAGCGAGTGGTCGAGGAGGCCAGGGTCATGCAAGCAGTATGCACACCGGAGCCAATTGGATGCAATCACTGCTCGGGCCGGTGTGGCCTGGAGAGACCGGTCAGGCCCGGTCCTGGTCCTCGACCCATCGGGCGAGATGTTCGGCCGTCGATCGGATGTGCCACGACATGGCTTCGCGCGCCTTACGGGCATCGTGCGCCTCGATCGCGCGGGCGATGTCGTGGTGCTGCTCGAGGTTGTCCCGGAGCAGCCTCGAACTCCTGGCGTAGATCGCGAACGACGAGTTGGTCGGCAGTCGACGACTGACCTCTCTGATCGTGATGCCCAGCTGACGGTTGCCGCATCCGTTCAGGATGGCGGAATGGAAGCGCCGGTTGGCTTCTCGCCACGTTCCCTCGAGGGCTGTGCGATCGGTGTCGCCGGCGTCCAGTGCGGACTCGAAGGCGTCCCACGCCGTGTTGACGACGATGAGCAGGTCGTCGGACATGTTCTCCGCGGCGAGCGCGGCCGCCAAACCCTCCAATTCCGCACGCACCTCGCCGAGTTCGCGGATGTCGCGTCCGGAGAGCCCCTCGACGAGCGCGCCGCGATTCTTGACGATCGTGACGATCCCCTGTGCCTGGAGCACCCGGAGAGCCTCGCGGACAGGGGTTCTGCTAACACCGAACTCCTCGGCGAGTGCTTCGTGCCGGAGCCACGAGCCCACGGCGATCTGACCGTCGAGGATTCGGCGCTGGAGTTCGGCGACCAACGAGTCGCTCATCGACAGCGGCTCGTCAGCGGTAGGTTCCACCAGCACCTGCTCGTCCTCCACCCAGGCTCGTCGGGACGAGCGCCAATCTTACGGCAGCGTCGGCGCCGGGCGGGACATGCGGCGATCAGACCTTCAGCGCGTATCGGCGATTGCGGAGGGTGATGTCCTCATCCGTCGTCGGGAACAGGATGTCGGCACCCTCGCCGGCCAACGCATGCGCGGCGTCGACCACGGGACGCATCGTCGAGCAGTAGGCGTGCAGCGCCTTCGGCACCGTGGCCTCCTCGGCGAGGGCCCGCGCCAATGCGGCTGCGCCGGTCATGGCGAGGGTGGTGCCCATACCCGAGAAGAACGATGCGCAGTACCCGGCATCGCCGATGAGTGCGACGCGTCCGGTCGTCCACGAGTCCATGACGGTCTGGCTGACGGCGTCGAAGTAGAGGTCCGGGGTGGACGCGATCTCGTTGCGGATCTCACCGAACCTCCAGCCCGTGTCGCCGGTGAAAGCGTTCAAGAGCATTCTTCGGTGCGCGTCGACGTCGCGGTAGTCGTAGTCGATCAGTGGGGATCGGTATCCGAGGATGACGGACTGTTCCCGACCGTCGCCGCGGACCATCACCATCCTCCCCGGCTCGTTGTAGACCGTCGTGTCCCGAACGCCCAGATCTGTCGAGCAGCTCCGGATCACGCCGACATACAGACCGAGGTGACGTACGAAGCGGTGCTCGGGCCCGAAGGCCAGTCGTCGAACCCCGGAGTGCAGACCGTCGGCCCCGATCACCAGATCGAACTCCTCAGGCCGGGTCTCGGCACCCCGGATCCCGACGGTGACATGAGAGTCCTCGTCCTCGAGTTCATCGATCCAGGACCCGTACAACGTGGTGACCGCTCGGGGGACGGCATCGGACAGGATGTCCACGAGCCGGTCGCGCGAGATCTCGATGTCGTCGGGGCTGTCGTAGACATCGGTGTTGGGCGTCACGAGGGCCTGGGGCACCCCCGCGCTGTCCACGAACGAGAAGCGGTCCTCGTAGTCGACGCGATGGTCGAGCAACAGTTCGTGAAGGCCCAGCCTCCGAGCAACATCGAGCGCCGGTCCGCGAACGTCGACGGCGACCCCGCCCTGCCGCGGTCCGGAAGCACGTTCCAACAAGGTGACCTCGTGACCGTCACGGCTCAACAGAGCCGCCGCGGTCAGGCCGGCCACCGAGCCGCCAGAAATCAGAACTCGCATCGTGTGGGTCTCCTCCGAGTGCGGAACCACCAGCTCGCTCCGTGCGGTGGCGTGTTTCCGATGTGTTACGAATCACTTTCGCCATTGACGGTGATTCGAATTGGATGCAATAGTTCTAACACGAATTCGGATTCGCGTATACCGCTGCAGTCCGTTCGACGGCCCGGCTCGCAGACTCGAGCGACCGGCCCCAACCCACAGGAATCGAAGGCACCATGTCCTCACAGACCAGCCGGCCACCAGTCCCGCATACCGAACATCTCAAGCGCAACACGATCGGCGCATTCGGCTTGACGTTCATGGTGGTGGCCGTCGCCGCGCCCCTCACCGCGATGGCGTCGAATCTCTCCCTGAGCCTCGGGTTCGGTGTCGGCGCCGGAACCGTGGGACTTCTGGTGGTGGTCGCACTCGCGTTGACCGTGTTCGCCTCGGCGTTCGTGACCCTAGCTCGGTACGTCACGAATGCCGGTGCGTACTACGCCTTCATCGGATTCGGGCTCGGACGTCTCGTCGGCTCCGGTGCGGCGTTCGTCGCCACCACCGCCTACAACATGGCGGCGGCCGGAATGGCCGCGGCGACAGGGTACTTCCTCGGCCTGACGATCGAATCGATGTTCGGCTTCGATGCGCCCTGGTACCTCTACGCAGCCGTCGTGCTCGTCCTGACCGCATGGTTCGGCCGGCGCGGCGTCGAGGTCGCCAAACACCTCATCACCGTCGTGTCGATCCTGCAGTTCGTGATGCTGCTCGTCCTCGCGGTCGCGGTCGCCGTCCAGCGTCCGGAGGGTTGGTCGTTCGACGTCTTCTCACCCGGTGCGATGTTGGACGGAAACGTGGCGCTGACGCTGGCGTTCTGTGTCCTGTCGTTCGTCGGATTCGAAGCGACCGCGATCTACGGCGAAGAGGCCAGGGCGGCGCGTAAGAGCATCAAGATCGCGACGTACGCCTCTATCGCACTGCTCGTGGGCGTCTTCGTCGTCGCCACCTGGTCGCTGGTCGCGGCGTTCGACGACGTCAAGGCGGTCGCCGCCGAGGACCCGGGCGCGCTGGTCTTCGCGACCGCCGACATCTATCTCGGCTCGTGGTCGGGGAATCTGTTGTCCGTCCTGGTCACCATCAGCTTCTTCGCCGCCAGCGTCGCGTTCCACAACATGGCGGCCCGGTATCACTTCGCCCTCGGCCGCGCGGACCTGCTGCCATCGGTGTTGGCGTCGGTGCATCCGCGATGGGGAACGCCATCCGTGGCCGGAGCGGTGCAGACGGGAATCTCGGTGGTGGTTCTCGCACCCTTCGTCGTCGCAGGTGCCGATCCCATCGTCAACCTTTTTCCGATGGTGTCGGGTGTCACCAGCATCTCGTTGACCGCCCTCATGCTCGGATGCTGCGTGAGCATCCTCGTGGCGGCCCGGTTGGGGAAGCTCCCCCGGGCGAATGTCTGGGCGGTCCTCGTCGCGCCCATCGTGTCGGGCCTGTGCCTCCTGGTGGTCCTCGGTGTCATCATCGCCAACTACTCCGATGTCACAGGTAGTACGAAGCTGATCGTCCTGCTCATGCCACTTCTCCCCATCGCCGCGGCGGTCTACGGCGCAGCGCGGCAGAAGCACATCGGCAATCGCAACGAGTTGTCCGTCCTCGACTAGGAGTCACGACCATGCCCCGGACCATCGCCGACGTCGCACCCTCGATCGACTACGAGTCGGTGACTCCTCCCGAACTGTTGTCACCGCCTCCGGTGGGTGTACTGCCTGCGACGGCGAGTCACCGCGGCCTGATCTTCGCGGCGATACCCGGTTGGCGACCCCTGCGGCTCGATCTCCATCTTCCGACCACCGGCGGTCCGTGGCCGGTGGTGGTCTACATCCACGGCGGCAGCTTCGTCGGCGGAGTGCGCGAGATGGGACCGTGGAACTCCCTGCCCCGCAGCGGGATCGCGGTCGCATCCGCGTCGTACCGACTGGCGGGCGAAGTCGGCTTCCCCGAACCGGTCGAAGACGTGCGGGCCGCCGTGCGCTGGCTACGCCGGCACGCCCACGAGTGGAATCTCGACCCCCAGCGGGTGTCGCTGTGGGGAAGCTCCGCGGGCGCGCTGCTCGCCGGCATCGCCGCTGTGACCGGGGACAGGCTGGTGGGGCGTGGCGTCGACGAGGGCCGCGAGTCGGCGGTCGTTCGTTCAGTCATCGCGCATTACGGTGTGGCCGATGCGCGATCTCTGCGAGCCGACGCCTCACCGACGGGAGCACGGGCGGCTGCTGACCTGTCCGACATCGTCGACCTGTTCGCCGCTAGCAGCGCCGTCGTGCCCGCCGTCGCGGCGCACTTCACGGCGGGCGTTCGGCCCGATTACCTCCTGGGCCACGGAGACGCGGACACGCGCGTCGGACACGCGCAGTCGATCAACCTGCATACTGCACTCCAGGAGGCCGGCTTCCGCAGCACGCTCCGTATCGTCGAGGGCGCAGATCACGGAGCGGCCGAGTTCTCCGACGACACACGGACCGAGGACGCGGTGTCGTTCTTGCGACAGTCCTGGAAGGAGTAGGCGATTCGATGACCGTTCGCCCCGCGCTGGAGCCACAACAGAGCCGTAGTCGGCAATCGGCGGCACGAATCCTGCAGGCCGCCATCGAGGTGATCACCGACGTCGGAATCCAGGACTTCACGATGGCGGCGGTGGCCTCCCGTGCGGCGGTGTCCGTCGGGGGAGTGTATGGCCGGTACCCGGACAAGGACTCGTTGTTGTACGCGGTCAAGGACCAGGCGCTCTCCGACCTCGCCGACGAGATCGAGCGACGTCTCGCGGAGACGCGGCCGACGCCGGAGGCGATTCTGCGTGCCTACATCGGCACGTTGAGCCGCACCCTGTTCGGCGCGGAACGCCTGTACGCGTTCATCTTCGTCCACTCCGCCCACGATGAGCGGCTGCGGAGTCGGGGTTTCGCCTTCCACGAGCAGATTCGATCGGTTCTCGTCGACAGCCTGAGAGCTCAAGGCGTCCATGACGAGCGGGCTGTCGCGACGGCCTATGAAGTCATCGTGCAGAGTCTGCTCATGCGGGTCATCTCGTTAGGTCATCTGGCCCCCGGAACCGTTCCCTACGACGGCTTTCCGAGCCCGGACGAGTACGCTGACTCGTTGATCGACGTCACCACCCGCCTGTTGGACGACGTCAGGTCGTGAGGCCGAACGGCGAGACCGCCGGGTGGTGAACGAGCGAATGCTCTTCGAGTTCGGGACCGAATCCGCGGGTCGGTTGTCGTACCACGTGTGTCTCGATGACGCCGGCCCGTTGCCAATATCGTTTGCGGATGGCGACATTCGCGCCTGGTTGGGTCTCGAAGTGGATTCGCGACGCCACCGTTCCGATCATCGCGGATGCCTCTTCGTAACGGCCGTCGAGCGCCCGCCTCATCGCCTCGACGACCTCCCGCGTCGGGGTGGATCCTATTGCGACCGATGATGCACCCGCGATCACGTCGTCGACGAGGCCGAGGCCGCCGAACCCACTGATGAGGGCAGTGGAGGTGTGCTCCGACAAAAACCGGATCCGTTCGTACGTCGGTGGCGCCTCACACTTCACGGCCATGCAGCACGAGCTCGCCGACACCGCCGCGGCGAGGTCGGAGGTGTCGATGTGGACACCGGAGAACCGGGGCAGGTCCTGGAGTATGACCGGGAGTCCAGAGGCGAGGCCGGCGTGTTCGATCGCCGCCTCGAGAAGGTCCGGATCGGGGCTGTTCACCGGGATCATGATCGCGGAGAGAACGTCTCGGGTCTGTGTGCTCAGAGCGTTCAGGTCGGCGTCGAACCGCTCGGGCTCGAGTGCGAGAACCGCACCGGCGACCGGTGCGCTACCCGCCGCCACGGCGATGGTCCGCACGATATCGACTTTCTCACTTCGGCTGAGGGTGCCCGGCTCGGCGATGGCACCCAGCGCGATGAAACCGTCGCAGCCACAACTGCGCAGGTGTGTCACGACGCGGTGCAGGGAGGCGTGGTCGACATCGCCGGTCCGGGTGAAGGGAGTCGGCACCATGCCCCAGGCTGTGATGTTTCTCGGGTCGCCGGCGCCCTGCTGACGTTTCATCGGAGTTGGGGAGCCTTCCAGTAAGAAGATGCTATTCTCCAAAAATAGCATCCAATACAGGAGGTCCCATGTCCACCGCAGATCGCGACATCCCGCCGACGCCCGGCGACACACTTCTCTTCGAGAACGACCGCGTGCGCGTCTGGTCCATGACGCTCGAGCCGCACGGGATGTTCGACTTCCACCAGCATCACCATGACCACGTCGTCGTGTGGCCCGAACCCGGTACCGCGCAGGGCCAGGACCTGGGTGACGACGAGTGGGGGATCAGCCAGGTCGCCCAGGCGGGATTTGTCCTCTACAAGACGGTGGGGCGCGAACTGCCTCTGAAACCACATCGCATCCGAAATCTGGAGGACCGCAGCGTCACCCATTTCATCGTCGAACTGCTCGACGAATCGCCGAGCGAGCACGAACTCCCATGGGAGCACAACGACCGCGGTTCCTTCACCAGATGACCGCGGGCGCAACCCTGTCGAGATCTGCCCAGGCAAGCAGGCGGGGACCCGTCCACGCGGTGTCTCTCATGGTCGTTCTGACCTTCGTCACCGGACTGGTCGATGCGGTGGGCTACCTCGGTCTCGACCGCGTCTTCGTCGGCAACATGACCGGCAACGTCGTGATCCTCGGCATGGGCGCGGCCGGCGCGGATGATCTGCCGGTGGCCGGGCCGCTGGCGGCACTGGCGACGTTCACGTTGGCAGCAGCCGTCGCCGGGTTCCTGCTCCGGCGTCAGGACACGTCGTGGACGTCGCTCACCACCGGGTTACTGGGGATGGGTAGCGCGGTTCTGGTGACTCTCACCGCGCTGTTCGCGGTTCCCCGGGTCGCGGACTCGGCGCACTTCGAGATCGTGGCGGCGTGTGCCACCGCCGGGGTCATGGGTGTGCAGGCGTGTGTGGCGCGCAAGCTCGCGATCAAGGACATGACCACCGTCGTCGTGACGTCGACGCTCACCCAACTGTCCGCGGACCTCTTCACCGGAGGGTGGCGCGGCTGGTGGAACAGGCGGTCGGCGGCCATTCTCGCCCTGTTCGCCGGCGCGGTCGTCGGTGCTGTGCTGCTGCGCTACGCGCACATGTCCTGGGCGATGGGGCTGGCCGCCGTGCTCACCGCGGTGGTGTGCATCCAGGGGCATCGGAACGTCAGGCCGATCCCCGCCCCCTGAGCCTCAGAACTCCTCGGCCCCGATGAGGGCGGCGTCGTCGGCGACCTTGCGGTCGTGGGCGACCTTCGCCAGCGACACCGCGCCGAGGGCGACGACGCAGTACCCGGTGGCGAACCACCACGGAGTCGCCTCCGAGCCGGTCCACTTCGCGAGGTACGCAACGAGGACCGCTGCGATGGCGGCGCCCATCCAGCGCAGGAAGCTGAATCCGGCACTGGAGACCGAACGCGGGGTGTCGCCGCCGACCGCCGACATCGCGACGTCGGTGAAGAGGGTGTTGAGCACGCCGGACGGGAAGCCGGAGAGGATGACGGCCAGCCCGATCAGCCAGACCTGTCCGGTGGCCGTGCCGACCCCGGCGAGCACCATGACCAGCCCGTACGTCGAGATGGCCACCATGACCCCGGCCTTCTCGCCGACGAGCCGCGCCAGGAGCGGTGCCACGAAGACGCCTGCGACCGCGGTGAGCAGACCCCAGCCGAAGAAGACCAGTCCCGCATAGATGGGCCGGAGTCCCATCGCGATGGGTGCCCAGGCGATCACGGTGAACAGTGCGCCCGTGTAGAACGCGGACCCGACGGAGGTGACGAACAGGGTGCGGTTGCGCAGGACCTTGATCGGGTCGACGATCCGCACCCGGACGCGCTCGGATCGCGGGCCGTCGGCGGGGAGCATGACCGCACAGAGAACAGCGCCGGCCAGCATCAGTAGTGCGGTCCCGGCAAACGGTGCGCGCCAGGTCCATTCACCGAGTGTGGCGCCCAGGAGCGGTCCGACCGCGAGGCCGATGCCCAGCGCGGCCTCGTACATCATGATGGCGCTGTTCCGGTTCCCGACCGCCGACTGGACGATGAAAGCCAGTGCGGTGGCGAGGAACAGCGCGTTGCCGAGACCCCAGATCACGCGGTAGGCGATGAGCTGGTCGATGTTGTCGGCGAAGGCCGAGACGCCGGCAGCGACGACGATGAGTCCCAACCCGACGGTGAGCGTGCGCCTCGGCCCGAAACGGTATGCGGCCCAACCGGTCAGCAGCATCGCGACGCACTGGACGCCGACATACACGCCGAACAGGAGCGTGAGCTTCTCCGGCGGGGCGTTCAGCGCCTCGGCGATGCTGTGCAGGATCGGGTCGACGAGGCCGATGCCCATGAAGGCGATGACGGCGGCGAATGCGGTGATCCACACGGCACGCGGTTGCGCTCGTAAGGACGCGAGCATCGACGGCTCGGTCTGAGCCGTGCTCGCGAGGGTGTCGCTCGGGGTGTGTTCGGTGACGGTCATGGGGTCCTTTGCCAGATCAGGCGGAATGGTTGTCGAGTCGGTCGCGCAGCGCCTGCAGGGCGGGACCCGCGGCGGCGATGGCGTCGCGCTGCTCATCGGTGAGCTCGGCGAGCGCACCCGTGAGGATGACGTCCCGCTCCTTGCGGATCTGCTTCACCAAGGCGTGTCCGTGATCGGTGAGGCCGACGAGGACGGCGCGACGGTCGGTCGGATCGGGGCTGCGGTCGACCAGCTCGTGTTTCGTGAGTCCGTCGATCACCGACGTCGCTGTCGGCATGCGGATGGATTCGCGGTCGGCGAATTCACCCATGCGCATCGACCCGTGGTCGGCGAGAACACTCAGGGCTGAGGTCTGCGCGGCGGTCAGCTCGACCGACGGTGCGCGTCGGCGAAGTGCCAGGTACAGCCTGGTGATCGTCGGCCGCAGGGTCTGGGCGAGCTGCGCGGGTTCGGAAGCGGACACGTTTAGAGAGTCTAATACTTAGGACTTCGAAGTATTAGGGCAGGGGGTTGTGATGCTGCGCACGAACGCGCGAACGGAGTGGTCAGACGGTCAGAGGTGCCCCACGACGTCGAAGAAGGCGATGAGGTCGAGTCGGGCGTTTGCAACGCCCTCCGGCCTGCCGTCGATCTCGCTGAGCAGACCGCGCTGGAAGATGCCGTCGAGTGCGATGTACGCGACTGCGGGTGTCACCACGGGTGTTGTTCCCGACAACTCGCAGTACCGCTCGACCACGCGCCAGATCATCTCTTCGCGCCGGCTCTCGATCTCGATGACGTCGGAGCGGAACGAGTCGTCGAACATGCTCTGGTTGCGCAGGTCGTACCAGAGTCGGTGGATGGAGGCCTCGGAGTGCATGCCGGCGAAGAACGTGTCGGCGAACTCGTCGCGCAGGTGCGCGGCATCGGTGGCGTTGGCGACGGCCTCGTCGTAGCGGGTCACGCAGACGGCTTCGTACTGCCGGACCGCGTGGGCGATGAGGTCGAGTTTGTCGGTGAAGTAGTAGTGCAGCACCCCGTGCGAGTACTCGGAGTTCTGGGCGATCTCCCGCAGGCTCGTGCGTGCGTAACCCAGTTCGGCAAGCGTCGTCAGAGTTGCCATGGCGAGCTCGTCACGCTTCGCCTGGAACTTGTCGCGCGAGCGGGCCTCGATACGGGCCTGCCGGTCGACGACCTGCGTCATCTCGCCGTCCTTGCTGGAGAAATCGTTGGAGTTACGAGGCCTCAGTGTACCCACCCCGCCGGACTTGACACTCGTCCAGTCCGGCGGGCTGAGCGTCACCGGCCGAACGCGCCGCGAACCTCCGTCTTCAGGATCTTGCCGACTTTCGACCGCGGCAGCTCGGTCCAGATCTCGATCTCCTTCGGGGCCTTGACGCTGCCGATCCGTTCCTTCACGAACACGATCAGGTCAGCGGCGTCGACCTGCTGCCCGGCGCGCAATTCGACGGCGGCCGTCACCCGTTCGCCCCACTTGGGATCGGGTAGACCGATCACCGCCGAGTCTTTGACCGCCGGGTGCGCGAGGAGCGCCTGCTCGACCTCGGCCGAGTAGACGTTGAAGCCGCCCGTGATGATCATGTCCTTGGCGCGGTCGACGACGAAGAGGTAGCCGGAGTCGTCGAGGTAGCCGATGTCTCCGGTGTGATGCCAGCCGTGTGCACTGACCTCGGCGGTGGCCGCGGGGTTCTGGTGGTAACCGTCCATGACCAGCGGACCGCGGACGACGATCTCGCCTCGTTCCCCGCGACCCAGCAGCGTTCCGTCGTCGCTCATGATCGCCACCGTGGTCAGCGGTGTCGGCCGGCCGGCCGAGCTGAACCGCTCGGTCGCCATCGAGCCGTCGTCGTGGAAGTGCTCCGCCGGCGCCAGGGTCGCGATCATGTTGGGTGCCTCGGTCTGTCCGAACAGCTGGCCCAGAACCGGACCGATCCGCGTCAGCGCCTCCTCGAGGCGGGTCGGCGACATCGGGGCTGCGCCGTACCAGAGACATCGCAGCGAGGTCAGGTCCCGACTGTCGAGATCAGGATGGTCGAGCACCCCGTAGATCACTGTCGGCGGCAGGAACGCGTGGGTGATGCGGTGCTGCTCGATCAGCGCCAGGAACTCGCCGATGTCGGGTGCCGGCATGATCACGACCTCGCCGCCGAGGCTGAGGATGGGAAACGTCAGCACCCCCGCCGAGTGGGTCAGTGGGGCCAGCGCGAGGTAGCGCGGCCGGTCGCCGAAGGGGTAGCTCATCAGCGCCAGCGCGGTCGAGGTCATCATGTTGTCCTCGGTCAGTCGCACCCCCTTCGGACGCCCGGTCGTTCCGCCGGTACCGGCCAGCATGCACAGGCCGCCGTCGGGTCGTCGGCTCTCGTCCGGCTCCGCGCGGTGCGCGTCGAGCCAGGAGTCGAAGGAGGTCGCCCACGCGACGTCGCCGTCCAGGCACACGAGCCGATCCAATTGAGGTAGCTGATCTTTGATCTTCTCGACCAACCCGGCGAACTTCGCCTGGAAGAACAGCAGCCGACACCCGAAGAGGTCGAACAGCTGCCGGTTCTCGTCGGCCTCGTTTCGGGGATTGACCGGGCACCACACCGCGCCGGCGCGCGAGATACCGAAGACGCACGTCAATGCCAGCGGGTCGTTCGACGACAGGACGGCGACCCGATCGCCCGCCTCGATCCCGTTGTGTTGCAACGCTCCCGCGATCGCGGACGAACGGTCCTGAACCTCGCCGTAGGTCGCGGTGACGCCGCCGGTGGTGAGGCAGGGCGCATCGCGTCCCATCGAGGCGCCCTTGTCGAGGTACTCCGAGAGTCGCACGCCGACCTCAGCGGTGAACGGAGACGATCGGGTCCAGCACCAGACCGAAAGCCCGCAGTGTACCGAGCAATTCGCGGTGCCCGAAGGCCTGGCAGCTGGACACGAAGCCGACGCGGCGGGGACGTGCCTGCAGCAGTTCGTTGGCGGCATGCGCGTTGAGGAGCGCAGTCTGCTTGTAGTTGGAGTTGCCGTGGATCACACAGTGCGCCCGACCCAGAGGTCCCGACGCGTACACCGAGTCGAGCGAGGTGTTCAGGCGCGGATTCTCCCGCGGCGGCATCTCGCTGCGGATGGCGGCCGACTGCTCGTCGATGATGCGATACTTCTCCTCCTCGGACTTGCCCTCCATCTGTTCGAGCGCAGCCGCAACGAGGACCGGAACGCCCTGCATCAGCGGACGATTGAACACGCCACCGAGCGCCTTGGCGGTGGCCACGCGCGGATCGTTCTTGAACCACACCGGGTGTGACGTTCCGCCCCAGGGCAGCGCGAGCCCGAGATCGTGCTGGCCGGGCACGCTCACGGTGTACAGACCTTCGTCCGCGGGCCACTCGACGTACTCGTTCTCCTCGAGGTAGTACGCCTTCGCGAACGCGGCATTCGTGAGGATCGTGTTGGTCGACGCGACCGTCGGGTGGCCCTTCCAGAACACCTGGATGTCGAGGGTGTCCAGTCCCGGGTTCTCCAGACAGATGTTCGCCGCGATCTCGCCGATCGAGTACATCTGAGCCAGCCCAGGGGTCAACACCAGTTCGCGCGAGGCGAATTCGGCACCGTACCGGGCCTCGGCGTCGATCATCCAGTTCTGCTCACCGTTGGTGTCGGTGTAATGGGCCCCGATCTCCAGGCAGGCCTGGACGACCTCGTGACCGTAGCGGGCGAACGGTCCGACCGTGTTCAGTACGACGTCGGCGCCGCGGAACGCCTCGGTGAGTGCCTCGACCGTGTGCTCGACCTCGACGATGTCGTAGGCGACGGTGTCGATGCCGGGCACCGCCTCGACCGCGCTCTTCAGCCGGGCATGGTCGCGACCCGCCGCCAGGAACGGGATGTTGTACTCGCGCAGATATTCGCAGATCAGCCGACCGGTGTAACCGGACGCTCCGTAGACGACGACGCGCTTGTCAGTGGGCATGGTGGGACTCCTCGTGTCTGGAAACGGTTTTGGTTCGGATGTTCGTGGAAAGCGTTGTGACGTGCGGGGTTCGATGAGCTTGCTACATCCCCATCCCGCCGTCGACCGGCAGGCCGGCGCCGGTGATGAACTTCGCGGCGTCGGAGACGAGGAAGACCACGGCGTCGGCCATGTCGTCGACCTGGCCGAGCCGGCCCAGGGGAGTCAGCTCCGCGACGGCCTGTGCAGCCGCCTCCGGCGACTCGAACAGACCCAGCGCGGCGGTCTCGACGGCGAGCTTGTTGCCCATCGCGGTCGGGGTGAGCGCGGGATAGATCGAGTTGACGCGGACGCCGTACCCCAGCTTGCCCGACTCCGCGGCCGCGACGCGGGTGAGGCGATCGATCCCCGATTTCGTCGCGGAGTAGACGCTGATCCCCGGGAAAGCGATTGTCGCAGCGACGGATGCGATGTTCACGACTGCGCCGCCCTTGCCCGCGAGACCGCCGGGACGCATGGCGCGGAACGCGTGCTTGATGCCGAGGGCCGTACCCAAGACGTTGACGTCCAGCATCTTCGACGCCTCTCCGGCATCGAGGTCGACCAGGAGGTTCGTCACCTCGATGCCGGCGTTGTTCACGACGATGTCGAGACCTCCCAGGGCCTCGACGGTCGACGCCACCGCCGCCTCCCAGGCCGAGTCGTCGGTGACGTCGAGAGCGACAAATTCGGCTTTCGCGCCTTGCGCGCGTAGGGATTCGACGGTCTGCCGACCGCCGTCGGCGTTCACGTCGCCGATCGCGACGGAGGCACCCGCAGCGGCAAGAGCCTCGGCCATTCCGGCCCCGAGACCCTGCGCGCCGCCGGTGACCAGCGCGGTTCGTCCGGTCAGGTCATAACTCGTCATCGTTGACACCTCCAGTAGGAACCGCCGCGAGCCGTCAGCGCCGGCGGAGAGCGAAACACAGTCGATGCGATCTGTGTCGCACGCCACACTAAGTCGAAAGCTTGACAGTCGTCAAGAAAAAACTTGACGACTGTCACGAACCCCCGGCGCGTCGGGTCGGGTCGTGCCGATGAAGGTGAGCAGTCGAGCGATCCCGGCAGACGACGGCGCCCCCGAACTCACCCGGATGGAGAGTTCAGGGGCGCCGCGATCGGGAAGCCGTGATCAGACGCCGATCTCGGCGCCACCGTCCCGCCACACGGCGACGACGGCGGGTCGCGGCTGGGAGTCACCGCCATCGGGCCAGTGCGACGCCGGGTTGTCGGCGGAGTGGTCGTCGAGCTCGCCCGGGTGCTGGACGGCGATGAGGACGCGATCGGTGTCGATGATCGGGCCGCAGGTCTCACCGCCCTTGGGCACGGTGAGGAACTGCTTGGTCTCGCCGCGCCGCTCGCCGTCGAGCGCAACCGCGAACAGGCCGTCGTTGCTGTCGAGCGCGTTGCCGTCGGTCGAGATCCACAGGTTTCCGTGCGGATCGAAGGCGACGTTGTCGGGGCAGGAGATGGCGCTGACCTTGGTCTTGTCGAAGCCGCCGTAGTACGTGTCGGCGGCGCCGGGATCACCGCACACCAGCAGGAGTTCCCAGGTGAACTCGGTACCGGTGTGGTCGTCGGTCATCTCCAGAACCTGGCCGTTCTTGTTCTCGTTGCGGGGATTCACGGCGTCGGCGGCGGCCTTCCCGTCGGTGCCTCGGTCGTCGTTGTTCGTCAGTGCGCAGTACACCTTGCCGGTCTTCGGGTTCGGCTCGATGTCCTCGGGCCGGTCCATCTTGGTCGCGCCGACGGTGTCGGCGGCCTGACGGGTGAAGACCGCCACCTCAGCGGGTGACATCCCCGAGACGTAGGAGCGTGCCGAACCGTCGGCGTTGACCGTCAACAGCGGTTTCCACGATCCCTTGCCCGCGAATTTCCCTGAGGCGGGCGGAGTGCCGGAGCCGTCGACCGGATCGGGGGAGTCGCCGGTGAAGGTGGCGACGTAGAGCGTGCCCTCGTCGAGGATGCCCATGTTGTGCTCACGCGCGGTCTTCGACAGTCCGGACTTCATCTTCCGGCTCGACACGAACTTGTAGATGTACTCGAAACGCTCGTCGTCGCCGCTGTACGCGACGACGGTGCCCTTGTCCGGGCCGCTGCCGACCACGTAGATGTTCGCCGACTCGTGCTTGAACCGGCCCATCGAACTGTGCTTGACCGGAACGGCATTCGGATCATGCGGGTCGACCTCGACGATGTAGCCGAAGCGATTGCCCTCGTTCGGCTCGACAGCCAGGTCGAAGCGCTTGTCGAACCGTCCCCAGTGGTGCTCGTCCCCGTCGTCCTCGAAGGAGTAGCGTTCGAGTCGCTCCGCCGCCTTGGGTTCGGTGATCGTGCTCGGGTTGGCGAAGTAGTTGTTGAAGTTCTCCTCGCCGGAGAGCATGGTGCCCCACGGGGTCAGTCCGCCGGAGCAGTTCGCGAAGGTCCCCAGGACGGTCGTCCCGGCCGGGTCGGCTGCGGTCTTGACGAACTCGCTGCCCGCGGCAGGACCCGTCAGGCGGAACGGGCTGGACGCGGTGAGCCGCCGGTTACGCGGACCCACAACGGGTTTGAGTGCACCACTCCCGGATTGCGAGGTGACCTCGACGATCGCGATGCCGACCGACGCCATCGCGATCCTGGCCTGCTGCTCGGTGGGTTCGCCGTCGATGTACCCGGTGAACATGAACGGTTCGGTCGGATACTCGAGGTTGGCGACCAGGTAGTGATGGTCGGCGACCCCGTCGACCGGGATGAGCCCGGCGAAGTCGTTGTTGAACCCGAACTGCCCGGCCTGCGCCTCCGGGGTCTGGTTGGCGAAGTCGAACTCGGGTGCGCCGGGCAGAATCGGGTCGCCCCACCTGATCACGACCTCCTGGCGATATCCGTCCGGGATCACCACGGCGTCCTCGGTGTTCGGCGCCACGGCATCGAACTTCATGCCGGGCAGTGCATCTCCGGACGGGGTGCCGCTCGACGACGCCGGGTCGGACGAACCGGAATCCCCGCACGCCGCGAGGAGGGATGTTGCGCCGACGGCCACGGCGGCGCCGGCCGAGGTCTTCAGGACGCTGCGACGCGACACCGCTGTCCGGACGACGTCCCGGAAGTAGGTGTTGTCGCTCGAGTTGCCCGGATCGTGCCGGCAGGCGTCGCCGCACTTGTAGCGGCAGGTCACGTAGGCGCGAGACGAGCGCCCGGCATCCTCACCGGTGGACATGAACAGCTGCAACGGAATACGCACACGGGCTCCTCTGAAAGCATGGTCGCGCCACGGGGCCGGCGCACGACGAGGAGCACGTTAGGAGGGCGAAGCGAACCGATGGCTACCCGATTGTGAACGGCAACCCAACACCCCTGTTGGTTCCACGTGGAACATCGCGGCTTTTGATTCGGCCCGCTCGCTGCGCTCCCGGCGCCGGTGTTCTGATTCGGCCCGCTCGCTTCGCTCCCGGCGCCGGCGATTCAGAAGCGACCGCCGGTGCCGATCCGGCCCGAGGACCCGGAGCCGCCGAACGATCCCGGACTGCGGCCACCGCTGCCGAAGCCGCCTCCCCCGAAGCCGCCGCCGAAGCCGCCGCCGAATCCCCCTCCGCGACCGCCGATCGTGCCGCGCAGGAAACTGTCGACGAGGATGCCGCCGAGGACCGCGCCGGCGGTGGACGCGCCGGTCGGGTGCCGCTGCTGCGACTGTTGCCAGCTGACCACGTCACCCTGGGCGGCCATCAAGGACTGATCGGCGAGCGAACCGGCACGACGCGCCGTCTCCGTCGCCGCGGGTGGATCGGTGGCAGCAAGGTCCGTGGCGGACTGGAGGAGGCGTTGCGCTTCGGCGAGCCGGGTGCGAGCGGTGGACTGGATGGCACCGCGGCGGGTGCCGATGAAATCCGCGGCCGCGGTCACCTTCGCGCCGGCCGACTCGAGTGCGGCCGTGAGGACCTGCGCGCGGCGGATGCGTTCGGCAGCGGCATCGCGAGCGGCCGCGAGCGCGTCGTCGAGGTCGGCGTCGGCGTCGACCAGCGCGGTGAAGGTGCCCAGGGGGTCGGCGTCGAAGTTGCCGCGCGCGCCGGCAACCGCCGTGCGCGCGGTCTTGATCGCGCTCACCAGTGACGGTCCACCGGCCTCCGCCAGGGCGTCCGCCTCGGCGAGCTCCTCCTCGACCTCGGCGATGAGCGCAGGCATCCGGGAGCGGGCGGCGGCGATGTTTGCATCCGCGTGGTCGATGGCGTCGAGGAGCACGGTCGCCTGCTCGATCGAACCCTCCGCCGATCGGATCGCGGCAACCGCCGGGCCCTGCTGACCCACCGGCGCGGCGATCGCGGCGCGGCCCTGGTCCGCGGTGGCCTCGGCGAAGTCGATCTGGGACCGGGCGAGATCGACATTGTCGAGAACGGAGGTCAGGGTGGCTTCGCCGTGCTTGCCGATGAGGTCGGTGAGCTGCTGGGACGCCGATTCCAGCCGGGCGCGGAGGCCGATCAACTGCTGGGTGATCGAATCGAACCTCGAGTCCGCGTTGATGAGCAGATTGCGCATCGCGTCGAAGTTCTCGACCTGATCGTCGAGCACGCCGTCGATCTCGGTGCTCGTGGTGATGATCTGCACCAGGATCGAGCGGCGCTCGTCGTCGGTCTCGGGGACGTTGTCGTCGAGCCGTTGCCGCAATGCGAACGCCCGTGCCAGAGCCTCCTCGGCCCGTCGTACGGTGTCCGTGAACGGCGCGGTCTCGACCTCCCCGAACTCGCCCACCGCAAGCTGTAGCTCTTCCTTGCTGGTCCGGATCGCGTTGTCCAGGTCGGTGAGCACTTCGCGTGACCACGGGTCGAGCACCTCGACGGGCTGGGCGGCCAACTGGTCCACGGTCAGTTCCTGCTCACGCAGGGTCTCGACGCTTTCGGAGATCCGACGTTGCCTCCGTCGTCGTGAGTAGAGGTAGGCGCCGCCGCCGCCGAGCACGATCACCCCGCCGACGACCCCGGCCGCGATCACGCCGGTGTGGCTCGGCTCGAGCGCTCCGGACAGCCCGTTGACCGCCGCGAGCCCGGCACCCGCCCAGTTGCCGTCGCGCAGCTGCGGGACGACGTCGTCGTTGGCCACCTCTTCGAGCGTGGACTGATCCAGGCCGCCGACGCTGTCGGGGGCGAACAACCGGTACGCCCGGTCCTCGGTCGCGACGGCGAGCAGGGCGTCGTGATCACCCAACTCACTGGCGACGGCGGTCTGATCGGCCCACTGTTCGCTGGTGAGGCCGTCGAAGTCGCGGACATACACGATCCACATCTGGACCGCGTGGTCGTTGTAGAGCGCGTCGATCGCCGCCTCGAGCTCGGTGCGCTGTTCCGGTGTGATCGCGTCGGCGGAGTCGACGACGTAGGTGGGCAGCCGGGTCGGCGGTTCGGCCGACGCCGCGCCGGGTGATGCCAGGGCCACGATCAAGCCCAGCAATCCCACCAGCGCGGCCGCCGAGGCCACGCGTGTCAGCAGTTCCCGAAGTGCCGGCACTCGATGCATGATCACAAACCTAGCCGTGCGGACGTGCGGTGTCGTCGACGCCGCACGCTACGCGGGTCAGTTCCGCGAGTCGCGCCAGCGGCAGAGCGCCTCGAGTGCGGTGAGGTCGTAGTCGGGGCCGGTGACGCCGACGGTCAGCAAGGTGACGCCCTCGTCGGCGAGCGCGTCCGCGTCGCGCAGGAGGGCGTCGGTGTCCCCGTCGAACTGGACACCCGAGGACCGTTCGATGGTCTCGGGGTCGCGCCCCACGGCGGCGCAGTGGTCGGCCAGCACCTTGGCCTTGTGCCGGTACTGCTCGACGTCGTTGAAACCGTGCCAGACGTCGCCGTGCTCGGCGATGTAGCGCAGGGTCTTCTTCTCGCCGCTGCCGCCGATCAGGATCGGGATGTCGCGGGTGGGAGCCGGATTGAGCTTGGCCAGACGCGATTTGATCCTCGGCAGCGCCGCGCCGAAATCGTTCAGACGGGACCCGACGGTGCCGAAGTCGTATCCGTACTCGTCGTAGTCCTTCTCGAACCAGCCGGCTCCGACGCCCAGGATCAGGCGGCCGCCACTGATGTGGTCGACCGTGCGGGCCATGTCGGCGAGCAATTCCGGATTGCGGTAGGAGTTGCAGGTCACGAGCGCGCCGATCTCCACGCGGGAGGTCTGCTCGGCCCACGCGCCGAGCATCGTCCAACACTCGAAGTGTTCGCCCTCCGGGGCGCCGTACAGCGGATAGAAGTGATCCCAGTTGAACGCGACGTCGACACCCGTGTCCTCGGCGCGGCGGACCGCGTCACGGATCAGCGAGTACTCGGGTGCGTGCTGGGGCTGGAGTTGGACACCGATGCGAATGGGGAAGGCCATGTCGACCAGTCTGCCCGCTGTCGGCAGGTTCGTCGACGGACGTGACGGGAGACCCGGGTCGACCCGGACCCCGGGTCGATTCTTGCCGCATCGGCAACCGTTCTGGCGACCCGCGATCTCGCATGCCACAGTCGAGGGCATGGCCACCGACGACAGCAGCCCCGACACCATGACCCAGCCCGCGAAGCCCCACGATCCGGGATCTGCCGAGGGTTGGGATGCGCGCTACCGCGGCGCGGATCGGCTCTGGACGTCCGACGTCAACCCCGCACTCGTCGCCGAGGTGTCCGACCTCGACCCGAGCACCGCACTCGACGTCGGGTCGGGCGAGGGCGCCGACGCCCGGTGGCTGGCCGACCGTGGATGGCAGGTCACGGCCCTGGACATCTCGCAGGTCGCGGTCGACCGGGCCCGCGAGATCGACCCGCGACCGTCCATCACCTGGCTGCGTGCCGACGTGATCGCCGATGACGTGCCCGCCGCCGACGTCGGTCTCGTGACGGCGCACTACTTCCCGATCCCGAAGGAGAACATCGACGCCGCACGCCGATTGGTCGAGGCCGTCGGACCCGGCGGGTCCCTGCTGGTGGTCGCGCACGCCCCCGAGGGCGTGCGGGCGCACGGCTTCGACCCAGACGCCTACGTGCAGCCCGGCGACTTCGTGGATCTGCTCGGAGAGGACTGGGAGGTCGTGACCGATGAGACGCGGGAGCGTGGGCGGGCGGCAGGAGGCGGTCACCACACGCACGACGTGGTGTTCCGGGCCCGACGCCGTACAGCCTGAGATCGGAGTTGCGGTGTGGGTCCGATAGCCGGGCGAAACCCGCAACCTGATCGGGCAGCGCCGGCTGGAGGGGTGCGCTGCGATCGCACCACGAATTCAGTGCACATCTGTACACTCGGGGCATGACCGCCACGACCACGCGTGAGGCCGAGCTGCGGGCGCTCACCGACCTCGGGCTCTACGAAGCCGGCGCCGCGGCGCGCGGAGTCGGATCCATGCACCGCGTCATCGCCGGTGGTGTCTTCCGGATGCTCCGGCCGGTGTTGGGAAGCTCGGTCGACTCGGCGCGCATGGTGCACGACGCCATCAGCGAGGGCGCCTACAACTCGATCGCCGCGGCGCTCGACGCCGGTCGGTCGGCGGCCGAATACGCGCCGTGGTCTGAGGGTCGCGCACCGTCGCAGACCCACCGCGGTGCAGTGCTGCTCGGCATCCTCAACGGACTCATCGGCGACGAGCTGGAGACCGCGGGCTCACCCCTGACCACCGACATGTCGATCCGCGTCGGCGGTCGCCCGGTGGCACTCGACGCAGAGTCGCTCTACGACGGTTTCCCTGATGCGGGTGGGCACGTCGTCGTATTCCTGCACGGACTCATGGAGTCCGAGTTCGCATGGGCACTCGGTGACCAACCGACGTACGGTGAGCGACTGACCGGCGACCTCGGCGCCACCGAGGTCCAGGTCCGCTACAACACCGGGCGTCATATCAGCGAGAACGGTCGTGCCCTCGCCGATCTGCTCGACGCCCTCGTGCTGCTCTGGCCGACCCCGGTGACGCGGTTGACCCTCATCGGCCACTCGATGGGTGGGCTCGTCGTCCGAAGTGCTTGTCACACAGCCGATCAGCGCGGTGATTACTGGACGGGCCTGGTGTCGGAGACCGTGTGCCTGGGCACCCCGCATCTCGGCGCGCCACTGGCCCGCGGTGTCCATCTCGCGACGAACGCACTGCGCCGGACGCCGGTCACGCGTCCGATCGGCTCACTCCTGCGACGACGCAGCGCGGGCGTGCGAGATCTGTTCCACGGCAGCCTGACCGACGACGACTGGGTGGGTCACGACCCGGACGCGTGGTCGCAACCGCCGGGGGCCGACGTCCCGCTGCTCGACGGCGCTCGGCATCTTTTCGTCACGGCGACGATCACCCGCGACCCCGACAATCCGTTGGGCCGCCTGCTCGGTGACGGTCTGGTACTCGCGCCGAGCGGCCGCGGCCAGCACACGCGAGCCCGTCGTGGGCTGAAGTTCCAGGAGGGCTTCCACATCGGCGGCGCACACCATTTCACCTTGTTGAACAGCGACGCGATCTACGACTGGCTCCTCGGCCACCTCACCCCGCGGAAGGCATTGCCGGCCGGCCGGTCGTCGTCGTAGACACGAGTACCTCGGAAGGACGGCGGTCCGCTCAGTGTGTTCGGCGCTGACGATATCGGCCGCGGGCGGCAAGCACTCCGACGATCCAGCCCACGACGAAGACCACGGCCAGGATGAACCAGAGGGGCGACTCGACGCTCACCCAGAACAGCTCGATGCGCACGGTGGTCCGGTTCTGAATGATGAAGACCACCGCGAGGATTGTCAGGCCGAGCGCTATCCACTGCGGCAGCGACACCTTCGACAATGGGGAACGGGTGCCGGATACCGGCTTGGGGGCGCCTCGGTCTTTGGCCATGGTGAGACTCTAGGAGCATCCGTCGGCGGTCACCCGGGATCCCGTTGCGATTTGTCCCGGAAACCGGGACAAATCGCAACCTGACATGGTTACTTCTTGGGGTCGTCGGCGGCCGCGATCTCGACCTCAGCGGTCGCTTGGATCAGCGCCAGGAGATCTTTGTCCAGTCCGGGCGCGAACTCTTCGCGTCGTTCGGGGGCGATGGTCATGGGGAATCCCTCGGGCATGATCGCGGTGCTCAGTTCGGTTCCGTCATTGCTGGGGGACGCGCCGCGGTACAGCTTCGCCGCGTCGCTCTGGTCGTCGGCACTGAAGGTGTACTGGACACTCTGCAGCCCCTGGTCGACGAGCTTCTTGACCTCGGGGAACCGCTCGGCGTTGGTCTTCGGGATGGGCAGGATCGATCCCCAGTTGACCCCGAGGCTCTCCAGTGCCTTCGCGAAGGCGTTCTCGTGCGCCTGATCCCGGACGATCAGATAGGCGATCGTGGAACGAGCTGTCTTGTTGTCGGTCATCTCGTAGATCCGACATTTCTGCAGTCGCCCGGTGGATTCGAGCATCAGGTTGTAGAGCAGGTCGAGAACGAGGTTCCCGCTGTTGTACACATACGACCCCGACCACGGATTTCCGGCGGCGTCGACCGGCAGCGCACCCTGTGCACCGACGAGGTAATGGTGGATGTTGCTGGTGTCCAAGGCGATCTTGAGGGGAGTGGCTCCCTTGGCGCCCGGCTTGTCGACCGGATCGGTCTTCTTGCCGCTGTACTCCGGCGATCCGTCGAGCAGGCGGGAGATGGTGGTGCCGATGAGTTCGACGTGGCTGATCTCTTCGGTTCCCACCCCCTGAAGCAGATCCCGGTACGGCTTGGACGCCGGATCACCGCGGAAGTTCATGGACTGGAACAGATACTGCATCATCGTGCGCATCTCGCCGAACTGCCCGCCCAGCCCCTCCTGCAAGGCGTTGGCGGCGGCCGGATCGGGCTCGTCGACGGCGATCTCGTTGATCAGTTGCTGAGTGTATAGGTACACGGATTACTCCTCGAGTTCGTGTGGACGCGGATCAACAGAGGCCGCACTTCTGGAGCAACTGGTGTACGTCGAGCCATACCCGTGGGGCCACCACACAAACACGCGGTGCCGGCTCAGACCTGTCCGAGGGTTACCCGGGTTCGGACCGGCGAGCCGACAGCGATCGACGCCGCGGTCAGCGGCAGACCGCCCCCTGCGATGCCGAGGTGACGAGCTTCGAGTACTTCGCCAACACGCCGCGCGTGTAGCGCGGCGGCAGGGGAGTGAAATCCTCTGCGCGTGATGCGAGTTCGGCGTCATCGACCAAAAGGTCGAGAAGGCCGCGGCCGACGTCGAGTCGGATCCGGTCGCCATCGCGGACCAGCGCGATCGGGCCGCCGTCGACGGCTTCCGGCGCGACGTGTCCGACGCACAGGCCGGTGGTGCCGCCCGAGAATCGCCCGTCGGTCATCAGCAGCACGTCCTTGCCCAGGCCCGCGCCCTTGATCGCGCCGGTGATCGCGAGCATCTCGCGCATGCCCGGACCGCCCTTGGGGCCTTCGTACCGGATGACGACGACGTCGCCCGCGGTGATCGTGCCGTCTTCCAGTGCATCCATCGCGGCGCGTTCGCGATCGAAAACCCGTGCCGTGCCCTCGAATACGTCCGAGTCGAAGCCGGCCGACTTCACCACCGCACCTTCGGGGGCCAGTGATCCCTTGAGGATGGTGATGCCGCCGGTGGGATGGATGGGGGACTTCGTGGCCCGCAAGACCTGGCCGTCCGGATCCGGCGGTGCGATGTGCGCCAGGTTCTCCGCGACCGTCGAACCGGTCACCGTCAGACAGTCGCCGTGCAGCAGCCCCGCGTCGAGGAGCGCCTTCATCACCACCGGCACACCGCCGATGCGGTCGACATCGGTCATCACGTGCCGACCGAAGGGCTTGACGTCGGCGAGGTGCGGAACGCGGCTGCCCACGCTGATGAAGTCGTCGAGCGACAGTTCGACCTCGGCTTCGCTGGCGATGGCGAGAAGATGCAGCACCGCGTTCGTCGATCCGCCGAACGCCATCACGACGGCGATGGCGTTCTCGAAGGCCTCGCGGGTCATGATGTCGCGCGCGGTGATACCGCGACGCAGCATCTCGACGACGGCGATCCCGCTCTGACGCGCGAACTGGTCGCGGCGCTTGTCGGGGGCCGGGGGAGCGGCGCTGCCGGGGATGGACATCCCGAGCGCCTCGGCGGCGCTGGCCATCGTGTTGGCGGTGTACATGCCGCCGCACGCGCCCTCACCCGGACAGATGGCGCGTTCGATGGTGTCCACGTCCTCGCGGCTCATCAGTCCGCGCGAGCACGCGCCCACGGCCTCGAACGCGTCGATGATCGTGACCTGACGCTCCTTGCCGTCGGACAACGTCGCATAACCGGGCAGTGTCGACCCGGCGTAGAGGAAGACCGACGCGAGATCGAGGCGAGCGGCTGCCATGAGCATGCCGGGCAACGACTTGTCGCATCCGGCGAGCAGGACCGAGCCGTCGAGCCGCTCGGCGCTCATCACGGTTTCCACGCTGTCGGCGATCACCTCGCGGGAGACCAGCGAGAAGTGCATGCCCTCGTGCCCCATCGAGATGCCGTCGGAGACCGAGATGGTGCCGAATTCGAGCGGATATCCGCCACCTTCGTGCACGCCGTCCTTCACAGCCTTGGCCAGCCGGTCGAGCGACAGATTGCACGGCGTGATCTCGTTCCACGACGACCCCACCCCGATCTGCGGTTTCACCCAGTCGTCGTCGCCCATCCCCACCGCGCGGAGCATGCCGCGGGCAGCGGTCTTCTCCAAGCCGTCCGTGACGTCGCGACTACGGGGCTTGATGTCGATCTCGGCGTCCGGTTCGGTTCGCTTGGTCATGAGGGCAAGAGTAGTGGTGATCGTTCGAACGCGGTCGGAGTCCGCACCGGAACGGACGGATGGTTGCGGAGTCTTTTGCTCCGTTCCGATACTCACTGAGATGGTCACGGCAGGTGCGAGAATCAACTGCGCGGCCGATGGCGGCATCGGCAGCAACGGGCGCACGCGGCGGTCGGGCGTGCACATCGAATTGGCGGCCGGCTCTCGAACCGGGCTTAGCTCACGTATCGATAAGTGAATGTGCATGTCTTGCAACCATTTCCTTCATGCAGGCGAGCGTCGGTGCACGCATGTAGCGTGGTGTCCGGTAACCACGTGCGCTGCACATCGGATAGCGAGGACTCCACATGGCCCTTCATGCATTGCTCGCCAAGGCCGGCGCGACGGTCGCGACGGGATTCGTCGGCGCCGTTGCCTACGACGCCGTCCGCAGCGTCGCCCGGCGCGCTCCGCTGCGTGAAGGCGCGGTCGTCGCCACCACGTGGGGTATCCGCGGAACCCGTAAGGCCGAAGAGGTCGCCGAGTCGATGCGGCTCAACACCGCCGACATCGTCGCCGAGGCGAAGGAACGCCTGGGCGAGGAGTCGACCCCGCCGGGAACAGCGGTCGCGCACGACCACGATCACGATCACTGAGTCGTGAGCACGTCTGCGCCGACGTACTCGCCGGAGTTGCCACCGATCGACATCCTCGTCGAGTCGTCGGCGGCGGGACGGGTCCGCATGACGGTCCCGTGGCTGCGGATTCCCGATCGGGCCGCGGCGGACCGTCGTGCCGTGGCCGTCGAGGAGAGTGTCGCCCGGGTGGCGGGCGTGCGGGCCGTGCACGCCTATCCGCGGACGGCCTCGGTCGTCGTGTGGTTCCGAGCCGACACCGACCCGGAAGCCATCGATCACGCGATCGCGGCGGCCACGCACGCAGACTTCGCCAATGTGCCCGATCGCGCGCCGCATTCGGCTGACGTCACCAACGCCGACCTGTTGCGGATGGGCATCGGCGCCGGGGCACTGGTCCTGCTCGGGTTTCGTCGCTACGGTTTCCGGCGTCCGCCGCTGCTCGGTCCGGCATCCCGCACCGTCGCCACCGGTGTCACGATCTTCTCTGGTTACCCGTTCCTCCGGGGTGCGCTTCGGTCACTGCGCGGGGGCCGGGCCGGTACCGATGCGTTGGTCTCGGCGGCCACGATCGCGAGCCTGCTGCTTCGTGAGAACGTGGTCGCGCTCACAGTGCTGTGGCTGCTCAACATCGGCGAATTCCTCCAGGACCTCACCTTGCGCCGCACCCGCCGCGCCATCACCGACCTGCTTCGCGGCACCCAGGACATCGCGTGGGTGCGCCTCGCCGACGGCACCGAGGTGCAGGTGGCCATCGACGCCCTTCACGTCGGCGATGCGGTGATCGTGCACGAGCAGGTCGCCGTCGCGGTCGACGGCGTGGTCGTCGACGGCGAGGCGGTCGTCGACCAATCGGCGCTCACCGGCGAGAACCTTCCGGTGACCAAGCACGTCGGTGATCGCGTACAGGCGGGCTCGGTGGTGCTCACCGGCCGCGTCGTGATCGAGGCCGACGCCGTCGGGGACGACACGTCGATCGGTCGCATCATCAGCCGGGTCGAGGAAGCACAGCGCGACCGCGCTCCCATCCAGACGGTCGGGGAGAACTTCTCCCGACGCTTCGTACCCGCGTCGTTCGCGTTGTCGGCGCTGACCCTGCTGGCGACGCGCGATCTCCGTCGAGCGATGACGATGCTGCTCATCGCGTGCCCGTGTGCCGTGGGACTGTCCACCCCGACCGCCATCAGCGGGGCCATCGGGAACGGTGCCCGCCGCGGCATCCTGATCAAGGGCGGATCGCACCTGGAGATCTCGGGGCGGATCTCGGCGGTCGTCTTCGACAAGACGGGCACGCTGACCGTCGGCCGTCCGGTCGTGACGAACGTGGTGTCCTTCTCCGACGCCTGGCAGCCCGAACAGATCCTCGCGTATGCCGCCAGCTCCGAGATCCATTCGCGTCATCCGCTTGCCGAAGCGGTCATCCGCTCCACGGAGGAGCGTCGGATCGAGATCCCGACGCACGCCGAGTGCGAGGTCATCGTCGGACTCGGCATGCGCACCCGCGCTGACGACGGGCGCGTGCTCCTGCTCGGCAACCCGTCGCTTCTCGACCGGCACGGCGTCGCCATCTCCGATGCCGCCATCGACTGGGTGGATCGACTGCGGCATGCGAGCGAGACCCCGCTCCTGCTCGCCGTCGACGGCACCCTGGTCGGGTTGGTGAGCCTGTCCGACGAGCTGCGTCCCGAGGCGCGCGAGGTCCTCGACGCGCTGCGCGCCGATGGAGTCACCGAGATCGCCATGCTCACCGGCGATCACCCGGTCACCGCCGCGACCATCGCGGCAGAGCTCGGCATCGAGCGGTGGGCCGCCGAGGTCACGCCCGACGACAAACTCGCGGTCGTGCGTGAACTGCAGGCGCTCGGTCACGTGGTCGCCGTGGTGGGTGACGGCGTCAACGACGCACCCGCACTGGCCGCTGCGGACATCGGCATCGCCATGGGCCTGGCGGGTACGGACGTCGCGGTCGAGACCGCGGATGTCGCACTGGCCGGTGACGATCTGCGCAAGTTGCTCGACATCCGCGATCTGGGCACGCACACGGTGGAGGTGATCCGCCAGAACTACGGGATGTCGATCGCCGTCAACGCGCTGGGGCTGGTGATCGGTGCCGGCGGCGCACTGTCCCCGGTACTGGCCGCAGTGTTGCACAACGCGTCGTCGGTTGCGGTGGTGCTCAACAGTTCTCGACTCATCCGCTACCAGGTCGAGGCGACCCCACGCCGCACCGAGGAGTCCCACCGTGCCTGACCTACCGCTGACCAGCCCGACCGTCGAGTGTCCCGCGGGGACGATCATTGCTCGTGTGGACGGAGACGTCCTGCGCGCCACCGGTATCCGCTACGCGCACGCGGCGCGCTTCGAAGCGCCGTCGACGCAGCCGCCCGCTGACGAGCCGATCGACGCGACGTCGTGGTCGCCGGCCTGTCCCCAGCGCGACGGTGAGGGAATCGTCCACAGCACCTTCGGCGACGCCGCACTCGGCGAGATGGTCGGCGACGAGCATGCGCAATATGTCTCGGTCACCGCGCCCGCCGACCGTCGCCCCGACGAGGTGCTTCCGGTGATGGTCTGGATCCACGGTGGGTCGTACATCATCGGCGCCGCGGACGCGCCGTGCCACGATCCGGCGGCGCTGGTGGCCGAGCAGCGGGTCATCGTCGTATCGGTGACCTACCGCCTGGGGTTGTTCGGATTCCTCGGGGACGGTGTCAGTCGCCCGGCGAATCTCGGCCTGCTCGACATGATCGAGGCCCTGCGCTGGGTTCAGCGCAACATCGCATCGTTCGGCGGCGATCCCGACACCGTCACCGTCTTCGGCGAGTCGGCGGGCGGAGACGCGATCGCACAGCTGATGGCGGCCGACGGTGTGTCGGGTCTGTTCCACCGCGCCATCGTGCAGAGTGCACCGCTCGGCATCACCCGCCGGCGCGAGCGGCTGCATGCGGACATGTTCGCCGCGTCGCACCAGGTGTCGGAGTCGGCGACCGTCGACGAGGTCCTGGCCCTCCAGGAATCGATGATGGGCCTCAAAGCGGTGCTGCAGCACGGCCTTCCCGCGTTCATGTCCTTCGGTCCCCAGTACGGCCACCATCCGTTGCCGCCCGAGGGCGAGGTGGACGCGGTGTGGGAGCAGCGCGCCCGCGACGTCGAGCTCCTGATCGGGTGGAACAGCCGCGAGGCCGCGTTCTTCACCGCCGCGATCGGTGGGGTGTCGTCGCTGCCTGCGATCCCCGTGGTCGGCACCCGGTTGTACGAGTGCCTCGTCCAGCAACTCACCCGCGCCATCTACACGTCGGCCGCCGATCGCTTCGCGCGGCGTCACCGACGGGCCGGTGGAAAGGCCGCCCAGTACGTCATCGATTGGGGCGCAGCCGATCACCCACTGCGCTCAGGGCACACGGTGGACATCCCGCTGCTGTTCGGGACCCCGGAGATCTGGACCGGCGCCCCGATCCTGGCCGGCCACGACGCCGAACGGGCCGCAGCGGACGGCAGCCGGCTGCGCCAGATCTGGGCCGACTTCGCGCGGGACGGGTGGACCGCGCCGTCGGATGTCCCCGGCCTCATCCGCTTTCCCTGATCCGCGGCGACCCGTCGAGGGCCCCAGGCTTGTCCTGCCCCGTGACGAAACCGTATCCGCACCATCGTCGAGTCGCCGATGAGTTCTCGACGCTGCACCTGTCTACCGTTCTGACCGTCCCACCTCGGGGCGCCGCCTCAACGAAACGGAGATCCGATGTCCCGCATGCTGTTCGTCAACACCACCGCCACCGATATCCCGGCCACGCGGGAGTTCTGGACCGGTCTCGGGTTCGCGTTCAACGACGACTTCTGTGATGACACCACGCTGTGCCTGGTCGTCAACGAATCGTCATTCATGATGATCATGACCCCGGACAAGTTCCAGGGCTTCATCACCGGCGGGATCAGCGACACTGCGACCGAACGCGAAGTCCTGATGGCGATCTCGGCTGAGTCGCGGGACGCCGTCGACACTCTGGTGGACAAGGCGCTTGCAACCGGTGGCAGTCCGTGGCAGGACACGCAGGACCACGGGTGGATGTACGGGCGGAGCTTCCGCGACCTCGACGGTCACGCATGGGAGGTCTCCTACATGGACCTCGCGGCCATGACGGAGTGACACGATCTGCGGTTGAGCCGGCCCTACCCCCGCTGGTTGCGCCGTGTCGCCTTCTGCTGGTTGAGCTGGCGCCGACGCTGCTCGGCCAGCGGGGGGGGCAGGCGGCAGGAACGGTGCGCGTCGAGATCAGTTTTCGGGGCGCCGGCCGACCCCGATCAGCGTGTCGCAGTCGACTTCGGTGATGCCCTCGTCGACCAAACGCTGCAGGAAGCCGGCCCGCACGTCGGCGATGGCGTCGGCGTCCATACCTGTCAGCGCACCCCTCAACCCGCTGCCCAGGACCATCGACCACGAGAACTCGTCGGTGCGCGGAATGCGCAACTCCAGAACGGATGCTGAAGCCTCCACGGCACCAATTGATTCCAACCACGCTGTGATCTTCTCCTCGGTGTCGATGCGCGTGATCGGGTGCGGCGGACCATCCGACGGTGCGCGCGGCCCCGGTGGCGGAGGCGTCTTGGTCACCCGCGCAACCTCGTCGAAGTAGGCCCCGGTGAAGTCATAGAGGGCGTCGTCGTGCCAGACCGCGACCGCGATCCGCCCACCCGGGCGCAGGAGCGTCAGGAGATCGCGCACGGCCGCGTCCATGTCCGGGAGGAAGAAGACCCCGAAACCGCAGGTGAGAATGTCGTACCCACCGGTGTCATCACCTCGACCGGCGAGGGTCGTCACATCCTCGACCCGGAAATCGATGTTGCGCAGTCCCGCCGCAAAGGCGCTGATCCGCCCGCGGTCGACCAGGTCCGCGGCGAAATCGACTGCTGTGACGTGTCCGTCGGGGCCGACCACGCGCGCCGCGGCCAGTGCGCTCGCTCCGGTGCCGGAACAGACGTCGAGTACCCGGTCGCCCAGGGCGGTCCGCCCCCGCGCGACCAACGTCTCGCCGGCCGGGCCCCAGACAAGTGGCGTCACCAGATCGAAGTCGGAACTGGCCGAGTTGAAGGTCTCGGCGATGCTGGGTCGGGCCATGTCGTCAGCGTAGCCGTGTTGAGAACGATTTCCGATAAAGTGGTCGACGTCTCACGCCGCATGTCGTGTCAGTGCGCGGGCCGGACCGCCGTCACCGGTACCAGCAGTCGTGATGGCGTATCGCCACCCCAATGGACCGTGGTCCGTCCGCGCGATCCGCGTTCGTACGCTGCGGGTGCGTTCCCGGTCAGCGGATTTCGCGGCCACAACCACCGTCCCGCGACAACGAGTCGCAGTTGATCGCCTCGGCGGAACAGGGTGGCGGACGGGCCGAGCGGAATGTCGACCGGCACGACCTCACCGGCGGCGAGTGGGCGCCTCTGCTCGTAGGTGGGGACAGGCGCGGTGGGTGTCGACAGCCCGGGGTCGAGGTCCCGCATCGAGGCTCGCATCCAGCCGGTGGTCACTCGGTCGCGGCCGAACCCGTACGAACCCTCGAACGGGACATACTCTGCGCCGCGCCACTTCTCGATGCCGACGTACAGGTCGACATCGTCCGCGCCGTCGACGGAGACGAACAGGCGTAGAGTTGCCGATCCGCAGATCTCGGTGTCGGCATCGAACGTGATTCCGAACCGCACTCCGGTCTTCACCGGATCGAAGAAGACCGAACCGGCCTCGGGCGCATCGGGTGTGAGTCCGGAGTTGCCGAGGTGCAGCGATGTCCACTGCGTCGAGGCCGGTGGCCACTGGGACTCGTCGCGGACCTCGACCACCGAGTCCCGGCTGTCACGGACCTCGAGCCGGACGGTCGGCAACGCAGGCGCCGTGTCATCTGCGCGTAGATGTCGTGCCAGGAAGTCGATCTGGGATCGCTGCGCCTCGTCGGAGTAGAAAGTGGCCCATTTGCCGCTGCGGTGGGTGTACAGGTGTCGTTCGGTGGAGCTGATGTTCTCGAAGGCGCGCATCGATCCGCGGCTGTGGAGATTGTTGTCGGAGAAGCTTCCGCAGATCAGTGCCGGTACCTCGATGGCGGCCAGGTCGGGTACGAGAGAACGCCAGTAGTCGTCGCGGGTGGGATGTTCGGCGGACTCGGCGCCGATGTCGTAGGCCAGGCGGTTGCTCTTCACGCCCCGGCTCCACATCTTGACGAAGCCCGTCTCACGAATTCCACCGGGACGCAACAGATCCCGGTACGCATCGGAGAAACCCTCCCAGGGGACGATGGCGACCAGATGAGGGGGCCGGGTCGCCGCCGCCTTCCACTGCGTGATCGCGAGATACGAGACCCCCATCATCGCCACCCGGCCGGTGCTCCACGGCTGGATGCCGGCCCATTCGATGAGGTCGTGGACGTCCTCGCCCTCCTGGTCGGCGAAGGGGCGGCCGACGCCGTCGGAATGACCGCAGCCACGCAGGTCCGCGTTCACCACCGCATATCCCTGCGCGGTCCAGAACGCGGGATCCGGTGACTCCCAACTGGTCAGCGCAGAGAAGCGCACCGGCGCGGTCTGCCGGAGGGCGCGGTACTGGAACGGCAACGTGTAACCCCTGCCGAACCGCTTCCTCGTCGGGACATTGTCCTTGCCGTACGGGTGGGCGCAGAGGACGACCGGAAACGGCCCATCGCCGACGGGGCGGTGGACGTTGGCCCGCAGCACTGTTCCGTCTCGTGTGCCGACCTCGACATCCCGCTCGACCACCAGGGACTGCGCATCGGGCTCGATGACCTCGACCGGCGGCCGGGCGATTCCACGCAGCCGCGTGAGTGCGTAGCGCCCGGCGCCCGGGCGGCGCCACGGTCTGTCGGGTGCCGCGGCGTCGGCCGGCTGCGGGGCTGCCCCGGCGAACGGTGTACCGGCGCTGTCCCGCGCTGTCTCTGATATGGGATACCTCGGAGGTGGTCGTTGCGGAAGATTGTCTCACCATACGGTGAAACTCTGACGAGGGGCAAGAGAAATTTCACGCTATGGTGAGACTCATGGCTAAGGCGGAGTCGAGAAGCCGGGCGACACCCGGGCCGCGGGACGAGCGCGGGGTGCTCTCGGGCCGGATCCTGGCGGCGGCCCGCAACGCGTTCGCGACGACCGGTTGGTCTGGGACGACGATCCGTGGAGTCGCGCGGGACGCGGACGTCGATCACGCGCTGGTGTACCACTACTTCGGGTCCAAGGAGGGCCTGCTCGACGCGTGTACCAACCCGCCCGCGGTGTGGCTGGAGGGGGTCGCCCGGACCTGGGAGGCGCCGCGCGACGAACTCGGGGCGACGCTGCTGCGCTACATGATGGACAGCTGGGCCGACGAGGAGATCGGACCGATCCTTCGGGCGGTGCTGCAGACGGCCGCGCACGAAGAGTCCACCCGGGCCAAACTCCGGATGATCGTCGAACGAAGCCTGATGGGTGTGTCGGGTCTGGGCGCCGACGACGAGGAGCTCCGCCTCCGCAGTGGCATGATCGCCACGCAGATCACGGGTTTCGCGATGATGCGGTACATCTGGGCCGTCGAACCGATGGCGTCGATGACCCCTGATGAGGCGGTCGCGGCAATCGCGCCGAATCTCCAGCGCTACATCGAGGGGGACCTGACCGGATGAGGGTCGTTCCCTGCCGGGTGTGAGCCGGCAGGGATTCCCGGTTCCTCCGTGGGTGCGCTACTCGACCAGTTTGCCGACGGTGGACACCTCGCCGATCAGGTCGGCGATCTCTGGGGGAACCGGTGCGATGGCTTCGCGCACGATCCCATTGGGCGACCAGACCAGGTTCATCTGGAGGCTCGGATCGAGGTCCGGGTAGTCGCTGCGGTTGTGACACCCGCGCGTTTCACGGCGTTCGATCGCGCTCTCCATCGTGGCGCGCGCGGCGAGTGCCGCGGACTTCAGGTCGAAGGCGTGGGCGAGGTCTGCGAAGCCCGCGATGTCGGGATGCACACCGACGTCGCTCATCCGGGTCTCGATCTCGTCCAGTTCGGTCAGTCCCTTTCGCAGCCCCGTCTCGTCTCGTACGACGCCGGCGTGGTCTGTCATGGTCGTGCGGATCGCCCGCTGCAGTGCCCGCACGTTCTCGTGCCCGTCGGCGGCGAGTAGCGCGTCGATCTCGGACCGGGCTTCGGCAACCGCTTCCGGCGAGCGCCGCTGCGCGTCGAGCCCGGCCGAGTACGCGGCTGCCGCACGACCGACGAGGTGCCCGTAGACCAGGAGTTCGATGAGCGAGTTGCCGCCGAGCCGATTGGCTCCGTGCAGACCACTGGCGGCCTCGCCGAGGGCGTAGAGACCGTCCACCCCGGTACCGTGGTCCTGCGGACGTACCCACACCCCGCCCATCGAGTAGTGGGCGGTCGGCGCTATCTCGATCGGCGATTCGGTGATGTCGAGCATCTGTAGTTCCAGCAGCGCCTGATAGACGCGGGGCAGGCGGGTCATGATCGTCTCCCGGGGCAGGTGTGAGACATCCAGCCACACACCACCGTTCGGTGTCCCTCGGCCCTCACGGATCTCGGTGTAGGCAGCCAACGCGACCCGATCTCGGGTGGAGAGCTCCATTCGTTCCGGGTCATACCGCGCCATGAACCGCTCGCCCACAGCGTTGGTCAGGATGCCGCCCTCGCCGCGAGCTGCTTCGGAAACCAGTGTGCCCGCGGCATTCTCCGGTTCGAGGAGACCCGACGGATGGAACTGCACCAGTTCCGCATCACGGATCCGCGCGCCTGCGTCCACCGCGAGCCGGAAGGCGTCGCCGGTGTTCTCGTCGCGCCGCGACGAGGTCCGCCGCCAGATCCTGGTGTGCCCACCGGCTGCGAGGATCACGGCGTCGGCGTGGATCAGGTACCGGGTCCCGTCCTCGAGGTCGAAGCCGTAGGCGCCGAACACGACATTGTCGCGGACCAGGATTCGGGTGATGTAGACCGTGTCCAGGATATGCAGGTCGAGTTGCCGTGCGCGGCGGACGAGCGCTCGCTGGATCTCCAGACCGGTGTAGTCGCCGGCGAACGCGGTCCGGCGGTATGTGTGTGCGCCGAAGAACCGTTGCGAGAGCCGGCCGTCGTCCTCGCGGGCGAACCCCATCCCGTAGCGCTCGAGGTCCCGGATGCCGCGCTCGGCGCCACGCGTGACGATCTCCACCGTCTGCGGGTCGGCCAGGTAGTAGCTCTCCTTGATGGTGTCGGCCGCGTGTTGCTGCCAGGTGTCGGCCGAGTCCATCGTTGCCAGTGCAGCATTGATACCGCCCGCCGCCAGGGACGTGTGCGCGTCCATCCGCGGTCGCTTGCCGACGGCGATCACATCGACGCCGTTCTCCGCGAGTTCGATGGCCGCCCGCAGACCCGAACCCCCGGTACCGATGACGAGCACCGACGTCGACAACTGATGTTCCCTGGTCTTCATTGTGACCCTCCTCGAATCGTTCTCAACACTTCTGACGACGTGGGGCATGTGGATGTGAGGCCTCGCGGTTGTGAGTAGCCCCACCTCACCGGCCTGGCCGGCGCGTCGTGGCAGAGGCAGCCGGCCGCCGAGGTGGCATGATCCGGTCATGAGCGACGGGATCGACGCGGTACCGGCACATCTGGGCGATGTGCAGGACGAACGTCGACGGTTGCAGGCGATGGCGTATCGGATGACGGGCACGCTCGCCGACGCCGAGGACGTGGTGCAGGAGACGTACCTGCGGTGGTATCGGATGTCCGAGGACGAGCGGGCCCAGATCGAGAATCCGGCGGCCTGGTTGACCCGAGTCGGCAGCCGGGTCGCCCTCGACCTGCTCGGCTCCGCGCGAGTCCGGCGTGAACGCTACGTCGGAGAGTGGCTGCCGGAACCCGTCCCGGCAGACCTCTTCGCCGGGACCGCCCCACTGACGGACCCCGCCGAGAGGGTCACCCTCGACGAATCGGTGAGCACGGCCCTGCTCGTGGTGCTCGAGGCGATGACACCCGCGGAGCGCGTGGCCTTCGTGCTGCACGACGTCTTCGCGATGCCTTTCGACGAGGTCGCTGCCATTGTGGGGCGGTCGTCCGCCGCGACCCGTCAGTTGGCATCGACCGCGCGACGGCACGTTCGCGCCCAGCGGTCGGTGGCCGTGCCGAGGTCCGCCCACGACGCGGCTGTGCAGAAGTTCCTGGCGGCCAGCCGCGGCGGAAACCTCATCGAACTGCTGGAGGTGCTCGCACCCGACGTCGAGTTGCGGACCGATGGTGGTGGTGTCGTCAACGCCGCGCGTCGTCCCGTGCTCGGGCCACAGAACGTCGCGCGCTTCATCCTCGGGGTCCTCGTCAAACAACCGGACCTGCGGTTCGATCCGGTGGCGACCCCCGACGGTCTCGCATACCGATTGTTCTCCGAGGACATGCTGTATGGAGTGGTGAACTTCCGTGTCGTCGCCGACCGGATCGCCGACGTCTGGTTCGTCGTCAACCCGGACAAACTCACCAGTTGGATGCACGAAGCCGTGTGAGCGGCCCACCCACCGGTTGCGCGGACCGTTCGCCGAGCCCGTCGTGGACTGTCCGCGACGGGCTCGGGAACGTCATTCGCGGTCAGTCGACCGTCGGGATGCCCGGGACGGGGTAGCGAACGGTCCCCGTGCGATGCGGACCGCGCGGGACCAGAGCATCGGGTGCGCCGTCGTCGTCCGCGGTGATGACCTCGCGTGGGTCACCGTTCGCCGCGAGCGTGGCGCGCAGCAGGTCGTCGAGGTGGAAGCGGTCCGGTCCCGCGATCTCGACGACGTCGTCGACTTCCGGACTCGTCGCGACCTCGGCGAGGAGTGCCACCACCTCGGAGAGCTCCACCGGTTGTATGAGCGACGGCGACCCCACGACCTTGCCGTCGTGGACGAACTGCTCGGCGAGAACCGGGATGTAACCGTGGAACTGCGTCGCCCGAACGATCGTCGAGCGGATGGGTCCCTCCCGCAGGGCTCGTTCTTGCGCGACCTTGCCCGCGTAGTAGCCGTTCGCCGAAGCGTCCCCCGCACCGACACCGACGATCGACAACACGACGTGGCGTCCGACTCCCGCGCTCTCGCCCGCCGCGGTCAGGTTGTGTGTCGTCGTCTCGAAGAAGTCGATGGCCGCCTCGGCGTCGAACTGGTTCGTGTTGAGCACGTTGACGATCGTGTCGACCCCGACGAGCGCTTCGGCCAGTCCGTGACCGGTGACGGCATCGACCCCGTCGTTGCGGCCACCGAGGACGACGTCGACGCCCCTCTGCTGCAGCACCTCTGCCAACGGTCCGCCCACGCGGCCACGGCCTCCGGCGATGAAGATCCTCACGTCTCACTACTCCTCTCACGGCATCGTCCGATGCTCTGCGTCTCTGACGACGCAGCCCGCTCGGATGTGAGCCCCAGGTGGCGGGTCTGTGAGTCACCACGCTGGTGCGTGTCCGACCGCCATGCGAACATGTGTTCTATGCACATCGAGCGGCGGGAGCGGCGTGACGCGTCGATCCTGCACGCCGATCTCGACTCCTTCTATGCGTCAGTCGAGCAGCGGGACAACCCTTCGCTCCGTGGTCGGCCCGTTCTCGTCGGCGGCGGTGTGGTCCTCGCCGCGAGCTATGAGGCCAAGGCCCGGGGTGTGCGGTCGCCGATGCCCGGCCACGAGGCGCGTGCGCTCTGCCCCGATGCGGTCGTGGTCGCCCCACGATTCGAGGCCTACATGGAGGCCAGCCGTGAGGTCTTCGACATCTTCCACGACACGACACCGGTGGTGGAGGGGATCTCGGTCGACGAGGCGTTCCTCGACGTCGGCGGGCTGGGTCGCATCAGCGGTACGCCACGCGACGTTGCGACGACGATCCGAAGCCGCGTCCGGGACGAGGTCGGACTGCCCATCACGGTCGGCGGCGCACGCAGCAAGTTCCTCGCCAAGGTCGCCAGTGCGGTGGGCAAACCCGACGGCCTGTTGATCGTCGAACCGGGAACCGAGCTCGACTTCCTCCATCCGCTTCCGGTCCGCAGGCTCTGGGGAGTCGGTCCGGTGACCGAGGCCAAGCTGCACGACGCCGGAGTCGAGACGGTGGGTCAGCTGGCCGAGTTGGGGGAGCGGTCGTTGCGCGGCATCGTCGGTTCAGGGGCCGGACGGCATCTCTTCGCCCTGTCGCTCGCCCAGGACCCGCGCCGGGTGGAAACCGGCAAGCGTCGCAGCTCGATCGGGTCGCAACGTGCGCTCGGCCGGCGCCCGAAATCCGAGGCCGACCTCGAGGCGACGGTCACCGCGATCGTCGAGCGTCTGGGCAAACGCCTCCGATCGGCCGAACGGGTCTGTCGGACAGTCATTCTGCGATTGCGCTTCGACGATTTCACCCGTGCCACCCGATCCCGGACGCTGCTGGAGCCGACCGACCGCACCGACATCGTCATGGCCTCGGCGCGCGGACTCCTCGCCGACGCCATGCCGATCATCCGCGAGCGCGGCTGTACCCTGGTCGGGCTGTCGCTGACCAACCTCGACGACCACGACAACATCCAGCTGGCCCTGCCCTTCGACACCGATCATGCCGAGGAACTCGACGCGACGATGGATCTCCTGCGCGACCGGTTCGGGCGCGATTCGGTCACCCGCGCGGTGCTGATCGGTCGCAACCACGGTGACGACGCGCCGATGCTGCCCGACTGAGGATTTCGTGGCAACAGAGCGCGCCATGTCCGCATGGTGACCACGCATCGCAGTCACGGATCGGGGGCGCGCGAAAAGCGCACAACGATTCTTATGCGCTCAAGCGTGACTGTGATGGCCGCTACGCCAACACTTCTGTTGTGACCACCGATGTGGTCGTCCTCACATCCGCTTCAGAAACGAGCAAGACAATGTTGGTAGCACTCGGCCTCGGGATGGTCGCCACCTTCATGGTGCTGATCATCACCAAGCGGGCGACGCCCGTCGTGGCGCTGATCCTCGTCCCCGTCGCATTCGGCCTGTTCGCCGGTGCCGGTCTCGACATCAGCGACATGATCACCGACGGCATCAAGGACCTCGCCCCGACGGCGGCGATGCTGTTCTTCGCGATCATCTTCTTCGGCATCATGATCGACGTCGGGCTCTTCGACCCGGTGGTTCGGGCGGTCGTCCGCGCGGTGCACGACGACCCGGCACGTCTGGTGGTCGGCACCGCGGTGCTTGCCGGCGTCGTATCCCTCGACGGTGACGGTTCGACGACCTTCATCATCACGACGGCCGCACTGCTGCCGCTCTATCTGAAGCTCGGTGTCAGCCCCGTCGTCCTCACCGTCGTCGCCGGACTCACCAACGGCACGATGAACATCCTGCCGTGGGGCGGTCCCACCGCCCGCGCCGCGAGCGCGCTGAACATCGACACCAACGATGTGTTCGTCCCGATGATCCCTGCGCTGGCGGCTGCCCTCGTCGTCGTACTGCTCTTCGCGTACCACCTCGGTGTCCTCGAACGTCGCCGCATCGGCAAGCTGGAGATCAGGGACTCGCTGCTCGCCCCGAAGGAAGAGGTGCTGGTCGCCGCCGGTGGCGGAACCGGGTTGCCGCCCAGAGGTCGTCGGGCACGTGGTTCGGGTTCGGCGGACACCGGCTCGGCCGGTCACGACGACGCCCCCACCGGCGACCACGACCTCCGCCGCCCCGTCGCGAACCCGGATGACGACGACCGCGACGCATCCTTCTCGGGCGTCCTCGACCCCAACCGGGAAACCCTGCGTCCCAAGCTCTTCTGGGTGAACGCCGGCCTCACCGTCGCCCTGCTGGCCATCCTCGGCGCCGACATCGTGGCCATCCCCGTACTGTTCATGGTCTTCGCCGGCATCGCCCTGGCCATCAACTTCCCGCACATCAAGCAGCAGCAGGAGGCCATCACCCGGCACAGCTCGAGCATCGTGTCGGTCGTCGCCATGGTCCTCGCCGCCGCCGTGCTCACCGGCGTCTTCAACGGCACCGGAATGGTCGATGCCATCGCACACTGGCTCGCCGACGGCATCCCCGACTGGATGGGCCCCCACATGGCCATCGTGATCGGCGTGCTGTCGATCCCGCTCACCTTCCTGATGAGCAACGACGCCTTCTACTACGGAGTGCTGCCCGTGCTGTCCGAGACCGCGACCCGCTACGGCATCGACCCCACGGAGATGGCCCGCGCGTCGATCACCGGTCAGACCGTGCACATGCAGAGCCCGCTCGTCCCGGCGATCCTGTTGCTGGTCGCGCTGGCCGGGGTCACCCTCGCCGACCATCACAAGAAGGTCTTGTGGCGGGCCACGGTCGTCTCCCTCGTGATGCTGGCTGTCGGAGTCCTGGTCGGGGCCGTCCCGTTCTGACCCGGCATCCGGTGACGAGGGTCCACCTCCACCCGCACACGGCGATCCGTCCCCGACGGGTCGCCGTGTCGGCGCGCCCGCCATGCCCGACGACACAGCACTAGGCTGACGTCATGCGTTTGCGGACGCAGGTGCTGCTCCTGCAGCTGGCGGTGATAGCGGTCAGCCTCGTGGTCGGGTTCGGTCTGCTCATCGCCGGAGCCGACGACCGGGTGCGCGACGAGTATGCCCAGCGCGCGCTGGCGATCGCCCAGTCGGTCGCCGCCGACGCCGAGGTCCGCAGCGAGGTGGCCGCCCATCCCGGCACCCAGGTGGATGCGGCCGACCTGCTCGACGGACCCCTCCAGCGGCAGGCCGCGGCGGTGCGGGCCCGAACCGGGGCCCTGTTCGTCGTCATCGGCAACGATCGCGGCATTCGTCTCGCTCATCCGGAGGCGTCGGAGCTGGCCAAGACGGTCTCCACCGACCCGTCGAAGGTGCTGTCCGGATCGGACGAGGTCAACACCGACCGGGGCACCCTCGGTGAGTCGGTCCGCGCGAAGGTCCCGGTGCTGAGTGCAGACGGCACCGTCGTCGGGTTCATCAGCGTCGGGGTCTCCACCGAACGGCTCGGCTCCGAGACCCGGAGCGACATCATCGCGACCTCGCTCCTCGCACTCACGGCACTCGGCATCGGCGCAGTGGGTTCGGCACTGCTGGCCCGGCGCTGGCGTCGGCTCACCCTTGGATTGGAGTCTGACGAACTGGCCGAACTCGTCCGGGAGCAGGGTGCGGTGCTCCATTCGATGGCCGACGGCGTGCTCGCCGTCGATGCGGACGGCATCGTCCGGGTCGTCAACGACAGAGCACGCGGACTGCTCGACATCGATGCGCCTGTCGGCACCCCGGCCGCCGAACTCGGCCTCACTCCGCGGGTGGCCGCAGTCCTCGCCACGCCGACCGACGAGCCACTCGCCGCGAGTGTCGGCGAGCGGGTCGTCCTGGTGAGCTCACATCGCGTGCGCGCCGACGGACGCGACCTCGGCATGGTGCTGTCGGTGATCGACCGCACCGACGTCGAGGCGCTCAGCCGCGAGGTGGACTCGATCCGATCGATGAGCACCGCCCTGCGTGCGCAGCGCCACGAGACGGCCAACCGGATGCACGTACTCGCGGGCCTCCTCCGGCACGGGCACGCCGACGAGGCGCTCGCCTACCTGGACGAGGTCACCGGGACCGGGCCGGGAGGGCCCTTGCTCGCCGGGCTCGACAACGTGCGCGAACCACATCTGCACGCCTTCCTCGACGCCAAGGCGGCCCAGGCACGCGAACGCCGGGTCACCCTGCGGTTGGGTGACCAGACCTGGCTGCAGGGTTTCCTCACCGAGCCCGTCGTCGTCGTCACCACCGTGCTCGGCAACCTCGTCGACAACGCCATCGAGGCTGCCGGTTCGGTCGATGCAGTCGGGCCCGGCCCCGCTACGGGCGAGGTCGAGGTCGAGGTGATCGCCGACGGCGACACCATCCTGGTCACCGTCGGGGACTCCGGGCCGGGCATCTCCTTCGACGAGCCGGACGACGTCTTCGCCGAGGGCGCCACGACCAAGTCGGGCGCGCTCGTCCCCGGCGGCCGCGGGATGGGCCTCGCCCTGGCCCGCCAGATCGCGCGTCGGATCGGTGGTGACGTGTGGGTCGCCGATGCGGGCGGGGCGGCTCACGACGGTGACGCGGGACCGCGCGGGGCCGTGTTCGTCGCTCGACTGCCGGGCGTCCTCGCGCCGACGGACGGTTCCGAGGCATTCGAAGGCCTCGACGAGTTCGGCGCCACCGCTGGATCGAACGACACCGACAAGCCGGGAGGCCTCTCATGACCGATGACCTCGGCGTCCTGATCGTCGACGACGACTTCCGGGTCGCCGCACTGCATTCGATGATCGTCGACGCGGTGCGGGGGTTCACCGTCCGGGCGCGTGCGGGGAGCATCGGTGCCGCCCGGCAGGCGGTGGCCGAGCACCCCGACATCGATCTCGCGCTCCTCGATGTCTATCTGCCCGACGGTTCGGGCATCGACCTGGTCGCCGAGCTCGACTGCGACTGCTTCATCGTCGGCGCCGAGACCGACGCGTCAGCGGTGCGCACCGCGATGCGTGCCGGTGCGCTCGCCTACTTGATCAAACCCTTCGACGACGCCGACCTCGCGCGCCGCCTCGCCGGTTACGCCCAGTACCGGCGGGTGCTGGCGGGGGCGAACGTCGACCAGCACGCCGTCGACTCCGCGCTGTCGGCACTGCGCTTCGGCACCCGCGCCGCGGACCGTGCGGAGAGTGGCTCGTCGACCGAACAGCGCATCCTGGCGTTGTTCGACGCCGGTACGTCGTTGTTCGCCGACGACGTGTCCCGCGAGATCGGCATCGCGGCACCGACCGCGCGCCGGCACCTGGCGAACCTCGTCGCCGCCGGGCGCCTGACGATGTCGCTGCAGTACGGCACCACGGGCAGGCCGCGGCAGGAGTATCGGCTTCCCGGGGCGTGAGGCGCGGGGATCGTTCGGCACCGGTCACCGGCGTGGGCGCGAGGATTAGAGTGGTGACCCATGACAACGCATGTTCGAACCGGTGCCGAGAATCCGGATCTGATCACGGTGGGCGTCCCTACACATTGGTACAACCTCGCGGCGGAGCTCGACACCCCGATCCCACCGCACCTGCATCCGGGCACCAAGGAGCCGGTCGGTCCCGACGATCTCGCCGCGCTGTTCCCGAGCGGACTCATCGCGCAGGAGGTCTCCACCGAGGCCTACATCGAGATCCCCGAGCCGGTGCGCGAGATCTACCGCATGTGGCGGCCGTCGCCGTTGATCCGCGCGCGCCGTTTCGAAGAGGCGCTGAACACCAAGGCGCGGATCTACGTGAAGTACGAGGGCGTGAGCCCGGTTGGCAGCCACAAAACCAATTCGGCTGTCGCACAGGCGTATTACAACAGCCTCGACGGCGTGACCAAACTGACCACGGAAACCGGGGCCGGTCAGTGGGGCAGCGCGCTGGCGTTCGCGGGCGCGCAGTTCGGCATCGATGTCGAGGTGTGGCAGGTCCGCGCCTCCTACAGCTCGAAGCCCTACCGGGGGTTCCTGATCCGCACCTACGGTGGCACCATCCACCCGAGTCCCTCGGAGCTGACCGAGTCGGGGCGTGCGATGCTCGCCAAGGATCCGAACACGACCGGGAGCCTCGGCATGGCCGTCAGTGAGGCCGTCGAGGTCGCCGCCGCGAATCCCGACACCCGGTACGCGCTGGGCAGCGTGCTCAACCATGTGGTGCTGCACCAGAGTGTGATCGGGCAGGAAGCCGTCGACCAGCTGAACTCTGTGGAGCCCGACGGCGCCGACGTCGTGTTCGGTTGCGCCGGGGGCGGTTCGAACCTCGCCGGGCTGTCGTTCCCGTTCCTGCGGGAGAAGCTGCACGGGCGCTCGAATCCGCGGGTCGTCGCCGCCGAGCCCGCCGCATGTCCGTCGATCACGCAGGGGGAGTACCGCTACGATCACGGCGATGTGGCCGGGTTGACACCCTTGCTCAAGATGCACACGCTCGGAATGGATTTCGTGCCCGATCCGATCCATGCCGGTGGTCTCCGCTACCACGGCATGGCCCCGGCTCTGAGTCACACGGTGGAGCTCGGACTGGTGCAGGGCGTCGCCATCTCCCAGCACGACGCGTTCACCGCGGGTGTGCAGTTCGCAAGGACCCAGGGCATCGTCCCGGCCCCGGAGTCGACGCACGCGATCGCGGCCTGCGCCGCGCACGTTGCCGACAGCGACAAGGAAGAGGTCGTCGTGATCGGGTTGTCGGGTCATGGACAGCTGGATCTGCCCGCCTACGCCGAGTTCCTCGAGGGCAACTTCTGAGTCGACCCGGCGCAGTGATCCCGGTGATGCGGACGGTCGGCGTCGACCTGTCCGCGTCACCGGCGAAAACTGCTGTCGCATGCGTGGATTGGTCTTCTGGCCGGGCGGTGCTGACCGAGCTCGTCGTGGGCGCGGACGACGCCGCGATCCGGCGCCGCACGGACGGGGCGACCCGGATCGGGATCGACTCGCCCTTCGGCTGGCCCGATGAGTTCGTCGACTTCGTCGTCGCGCATCACGGTAACCGGTTGTCGCCGGGGAGGGGGCTCGACGACATCGCTCGTCGTCGTCCACTTGCTTTGCGTCGCACCGATCTTCGGATCATCGACGACGGCGCGGGTCGCCCGCTCAGTGTGTCGGCCGACCAGATCGCGCATGTCGCGTTCCGATGCGCCGGCCTGCTCGCGGACCTGGGTGTCGACGACCGCGTCGACGGGTGGGCGGTCGAGGCGTATCCCGCCGGGGCACTCAAGCGTTGGGGACTGACCTCACGGGGATACAAACGCGCCGCCAACGCACCGGTTCTCGCCGACCTGGTGCTCGCCCTGCAGGCGGCGGCACCGTGGCTCGAACTCGGCGATCACGCCGAGCGGATGGCCCGCGACGACGACGCGTTCGACGCCGTGATCACCGCGCTGATCGCGCGCGCCGCAGAGCTCGGCCGGACCACGCGACCCGCCGCCGCCGACCGGCCGGTCGCCGCGCGGGAGGGTTGGATCCACGTTCCCACCGCCGAACTGGCAGACCTGATCTGAGTGGTGGCCTCGATCAGGCCAGCGACAACCGCATGAGCACGCGCGGGAACCCGGCGAGGACCGACGAGGTGTCGGCGGCCCGCACGAAGCCGGCCTTCTCGAACAGGCCGCGGGTCCCGACGTACGCCATCGTCAGATCGACTTTGGCGCCCTTGTTGTCGACGGGGTATCCCTCGATCGCCGGCGCACCGTTCGACCGCGCGTAGTCGACGGCCCCGGCGAGCAGCGCGTGCGAGATTCCCTGTTTGCGATGGCCGGGGCGGACGCGGATGCACCAGACCGACCACACCGGGAGGTCGTCCACGTGTGGGATCTTCCGGGTCCGTGCGAAGGTCGTGTCCGCGCGCGGCGATACGGCCGCCCAACCGACGACCTCGCCCGCGTCGTCGTAGGCGAGCACACCCAGCGGAACCCCGGTGTCGCACAACTCCTTGACGAACTCGCCGCGCTGCTCGCGGACCAGCTGCTGATTCTGGGCGCTGGGAATGCGGTAGCTCAGGCACCAGCAGACGTTCGACGTCGGCTTCTTCGGACCGACCATCGTGGCGATGTCGTCGAAGTTCTCCGCGGGACGGACCTCGATGGGCATGCGTTCCATCGTCGCCGCCGCGCCGTGGGAGGGCAAGCCGCTAGGCGCCTCTTCGTCAGTTGCCCGCCCCAGCGGCTGGGCCGGCCCCGAACACGGTCCGGTACCAGATGGCGGTGAGGATGTCGATGGCGGTGTCGTCGTCGGGGACGGGTCCGGCCTCGTCCCCGCGGACCGCGAGCCAGGTCCAGCAGGTGGACTCGAGGGTCGCGACGAGGGCGGACGCGAGCGGCTCGAGCGGGAGACCGACCGCGTAGCCCGCGCGTTCGGCGCCGCGCAGTCCGGACAGCACCTGTTTGACGCCGGACACGCGGTTGGCGTGCCATCGGGCGCGGAAGTCGTCGTCGAGCATCGACATCTGGAACAGCCCGATGATCTCGGGCAAGTACTTCTTGTAGGTCGTCCAGTACGCGGTCACGGCCGCGCGGACGCTCGCCTCCGGGTCGGTGTGTCTGGTCGCGAGCGATTGCTCGACCACTTCCTCGGAGAACTGGTCGAGGAGGGCTTCGAGTAACCGATCTTTGCTGTCGTAATAGTTGTAGAACGAACCCGTCGAACGTCCCGCGGCCGCGGAGATGTCGGCGATCTTGGTGTTCAGGTAGCCCTTTTCGGCGAACGTCCGACGCGCCGCGTCGAGAAACGCGGCCTCGGTCTGGCGTCCCTTGTTGGTCGGCGGCACCGTGAGCTCCTTCCACGCACCGGTTCCTCATCGAACCACGTGGTCCGACGGTCGCGGCACGTGGATCTCGAACGAGTGTGACCCTTGTCATCCCCTGAAACTGAATCTAGCATCAGAAAATCGCAGAGACAGGAGTTCGGCATGGAATCGTTCATCCAGCACCGCAAGGGGCGTACGCCTCGGCAGGTGCACCGAGATGTCGACGATCTGAAAGACGATGAGCTCGGTCGGTATGGATTCACCGGCCGCACGGCGCACCTGTACCGCCGCAACGACCCGACGCAGTTCCGCGCGGTGGGCACACACACCGGCGTCGACCGGATCGTCACCGACCTCACACCCACCGATCAGTCCGACCCCGCCGGCGAACCGCTCCTGATGTTCCACAACGAGGACTGCCGAATCTCGTTGAGTCGTCGAAACGAAGCCGCTCCCTTCTGGTTTCGGCCCGTCGACGGTGACGAACTCGTCTTCGTCCACGAGGGCTCCGGCTACTTCGAGACCGAGTTCGGCCGACTGTCCTACCGCCCCGGTGATTACGTGTACATCCCGAAGGGATGCACCTACCGCCAGATACCCGATGGCCCGTCGCTGCTGCTCATCATCGAGGCGGTCGACGAGTTCCGGGTCCCCGAGCCCGGCGTCCTCGGCAGGTTCTTTCCCTTTGATTCGTCGCTCGTCGTCGTTCCCGAAGCCGAGGCTTTCGACGGTGACGGTCGAGACGAGTACGAGGTCCGCTTCCGCCAGCGTGAGGGGCAGACCTCGCTGTTCTACCCCTTCCATCCGCTCGACGTAGAGGGCTGGCGCGGAGACAATTTCCCGTTTGCCTTCAACATCGAGGACTACGACGTCATCACCTCCGAGACCGTGCACCTACCGCCGACGGTCCATCTGTTCATGCAGGCGACCGGGGTGTACGTGATGAACTTCCTGCCGCGCCCGGCCGAGGCGCGCAAGGGCGCCGAACGACTGCCCTGGTACCACCGCAACACCGACTTCGACGAGATCGCATTCTTCCACGGCGGCAGCATGTTCGGCGTCGGCATGCCGCCGGGGCTGATCTCCCACGCACCCCAGGGCATGCACCACGGCATCCCCGAGCGGGCGCGGGAACGGTCCCGTCGCAAGTTCGACGAGTTCGATCGGGTGGAATGGCAGGTGATCTCGATCGACACGCGTCGTCGACTCATCGCCGCACCGGCGATGCTCGCCTCGAGCCTGCCCGACGCCGCTCAGTCCGGCGAGGGGTCGCGAGTATGAGCGCCGCTACCGACCCGACCCGGCATGAATACGACCGCATCCCCTATCTGGTTGTCTTCGACGATCTCTCGGCATACCAGGACACCTATGGCGGGGTCACCGAGAGCGTGGTTCTCGAGAGCTACCTGCTCCGGCCCAAGGGTGTGCCGTCGAAGAACGTCATCGTCTTCATGCATCCGATCGGGGGCGGGGCCTACCTGCCGATGACCAATGCGCTCGCCCGTGCCGGCCATCACGTCATCTACTGCAACAGCCGGTATCGCGGCGTCGACAGTGCGTTGATCATGGAGAAGGTGGTGCAAGATCTCGGTGCCTGTGTACGGGATGCGCGCGAACGGCTGGGCTACGAGAAGGTGATCCTCGCCGGTTGGAGCGGTGGTGGGGCGCTGTCGCTCTACTACCAGCAGCAGGCCCAGCACGCGACGGTGACCGAGACGCCTGCCGGTGAACCGCCCGACCTGACCGCCCTCGACCTGCCCGCCGCGGACGGCATGATGTTGCTCGCCGCGCACGTGTCGCGACACGGAACCCTGACCGAATGGATGGATCCGTCGATTCTCGACGAGTCGGATCCACACCACCGCGACCCGGAGCTGGATCTGTACGATCCGTCGAATCCGAATCAACCGCCGTATTCGGCGGAGTTCCTCGACCGGTACCGCGCTGCGCAGATCGCACGCAACCGCCGGATCACCGCCTGGGTCAAGGAACAACTCGCCGACCTCCGCGATCACGGCGAACCGCTGATGGAGCGCGGGTTCATCGTCCACGGAACGATGGCCGATCCGCGGTGGCTGGATCTCACCGTCGACCCCAACGACCGCGAGCTCGGTTGCTACCTGGGCGATCCGCGGATCGTGAACATGGGTCCCGTCGGCCTCGCCCGGTTCACCACCCTGCGAAGCTGGTTGTCGCAGTGGAGTTTCGATGACGCCTACGGCGACGGCCCGCGCTGCGCGGCCGACCTCGCGATCCCGACACTCGTCATCGGCAACTCCGCCGACAATGCTTGCACGCCCAGTCACACCCGCCGCCTGTTCGACGCGGTGGGTCATCCCGACAAGACCTTGCACACCATAGTCGGTGCGACGCACTACTACTCGGGGCGCGAACAGATCCCGCACCTGAAGGAGGCGGTCGCGATCATCACGGAGTGGCTGGCCGAACGGTCGTGGGCTCAGTGACGTCGGGGCCTCTGAAAACCGCCCGCCGGGAGGCTCTCGGCGACACATCGCAGACTGTCCGTTTCTGACGGGCGGAGTTCAGTGGGGCGTCCGCCAGGCCGGTGATCGGCTGCGGTGATAGCCGCCCGCGATGATCTGCGCGATGTCGGCGTAGGTGGTGGCCCAGTCCCTGAACACCTGCGCGTAGGTGAGTCGCAACGGAAAGTAACCGTGCGCGATCAACTTGCGATCTCGGGCACGATCCTCTTCGTACTTCTCGACACCGGTGTGGTGTTCGACGCTGTCCAACTCGAGCGCGAGGCGCTGTCCGACCACCAGGTCGATCCAACCGACCCCGGGTACCCGATGCTGGACAGCGACCCGCAGTCCGGCACTCTCGAGCCGTAGTCGGGCCGCGGTCTCGGTTCCCGACGCCGCGAGGCGATTGGTCTTGCCGATCGCGCGCCGGATGAACATCGGCGCGTCGTCGAATTCGGCACGGAGGCGTTCGGGTGTGATCTTGCCGCTGTTGAGCGCGGAGTCGCAGAGAATGACGAAACCCTCGACGTCGAAACACCGGGCGGCGTACTGCAGTGCTGTCGCCACATCGTCGACGGCGCCGCGGGCAGGGGTGGGCCGGCCGTATCGGCGGCATCGGTCGTGGGACCGTCGACGCTGATGGCGTGTCACACGAGAGTGGAGCGCTGTGGGATGTTCGGGTATCCAGAGGCCATGGCGCCGCAGCGCACTCGCACAGGAGACGACGCCGTCATCCGCGACGGCGCCGACCACTTCCGGATCGGCGGTGGGAGTGCGGTACCACCCATGCCGGATGGACGTGAGCCTGCCGGAACGGTGGGCATCTCGGATCGACGCGGTGGTCTCACCTGCGGCGAGGAGCTGGTGGGTGGCGACCACGCCGCCGAACCGCTCGATGAGCTCGTCGAAGTCCATGCGAGACAGTGTCGATCATGTCGCCGGTCAGCGATCGGGGCCGGCGGCGCCTGTGGACAACTGCATCGCGATCTGAAAACCACCCCTGGAAAACGGACACCCCGCAGCGCGTTGCCGGGTCGGGCCCACCGGGCGGTTTTCAGAGACGAGTGGCTCAGTCCAGCAGCTTTTTCTGCACCTTGCCCATCGCATTGCGCGGAAGGGACTCGACGAACCGGATCTCGCGCGGCCGTTTGTGATTCGACAACTCGCCGGCGACGAACTCGATGAGTTCGGTGCCGGCGACCTCGTCGCCGACGACATAGGCGACGATGCGCTGTCCCAGGTAGTCGTCGGGTACGCCGATCACGGCCACCTCGCGGACCGCCGGGTGGGCGAGCAGCACGGTCTCGATCTCACCGGCTCCGATGCGGAACCCGCCGGACTTGATGAGGTCGGTCGCACGTCGGCCGACGATCCGGTGCATTCCGTCCGCGCCGATGACGGCGACGTCCCCGGTCGCGAAAAATCCGTCGGGAAGCCATGATTCGGCGGTGGCATCCGGGCGATTGAGATACCCCGACGCCAACATCGGCCCACGGACGTGGAGATCGCCGACGCTCTCGCCGTCGTGCGGTAGTGGCTCGCCGTTGTCCAGGAGTCGGGTTTCCACATGGGCGAGAGGCACTCCCACCCACCCGGGGCGTCGTTCCCCGTCGACGCGGGTACTGACGGTGATCAGCGTCTCGGTCATGCCGTAGCGCTCGACGATCTGGTGCCCGGTGAGTTCGCGTATGCGGTCGAAGACCGGAACGGGTAGCGGGGCGCTTCCCGACACGAGCACCCGGGCCGACGAGAGCAACTGCGCGGCAGCAGGTTCGGCGGCGACGCGGTTCCAGACCGTCGGCACCCCGAAGAACATGCTCGCGCCTGCACCAGCAGCGGCGGCGTATGCGTCGGCCGTCGGCGTGACGGTGTGGATCAGTCGCCCACCGCGCCGCAGCGGGCCGAGGACCCCCAGGATCAGTCCGTGGACGTGGAACAGCGGAAGGCCATGCGCCAGAGTGTCGTCGGCTGTCCACAGCCAGGCGTCGGCGAGTGCATCGAGCCCCTCGGCGATGCTCTGGCGGGTGATCGGCACGCCCTTGGGGAGGCCGGTCGTTCCGGACGTGTAGAGGATCAGCGCCGTCGAGTCGGCGTGCGGTTCGGGGTGTCGGTGCCACGATTTCGCGTACCGCCGGACCGGGATGACCGGCAGGGTCGGCTCGGCCGGGGCCTGCCCGAGCCAGGCCTGGGCGCCGGAATCGGCGAGGATGTGCTCGAACTCGCGCGGACCCGAGTCGGGCGGAACGGGGACGACCGGGACTCCGGCGATCAGGGCGCCGACCACCGCGAGCACGGTTTCCACGGTCGGCGTGGCCAGGACTGCGACGGTGCGCGCGCCGGCGATCCGTTCGGCCACCGCGGTCGCCGCCCCGACCAGGTCTTCGCGCGACAGCTTGTCGTCGCCGACGCGGATCACGGCAGGGTCGTCCGGCGCGGTGGGGGTCAGGGTGGGCAGCAGCACGTCTTCACTGTGCCACGGCGGGGCGATTCTCCCCGTCACCTGCACTGATCGTCGAGGTCACGCGGCGTGCGCCGACTGCCGAGCCGTCGCCCCACGGCGCCGCACCCGCGTCCGCTGAGGCTCCGGTGGCATGATCTCGTCCACACGCAGTGACCGATCGGGGGTTGGCAACGATGTCCACGCGATTTCACCTGAGCACCATGCGCCCGCGGGACCCGGCCGAACCGGGTCGGGCCGCGAGCACGCTCGAGCTGTTTTTCGATCTGGTCTTCGTGGTGGCGGTGAGTATCGCGGCGGTCCAGCTGCATCACGCACTGACCGAGGACCACATCGTCGACGGTGTGGTGTCGTACGCCTTCGTGTTCTTCGCCATCTGGTGGGCGTGGATGAACTTCACCTGGTTCGCGACGTCGTTCGGCACCGACGACTGGCTCTATCGGGTCCTGACCTTCGTGCAGATGGCGGGCGTGCTGGTGTTGGCCGCGGGGATCGAGCCCGCCTTCGTCGACCACGAGTTCGGGCTGGTGGTCGTCGGTTACGTGATCATGCGCGTCGCGATGGTCGCCCAGTGGCTGCGCGCTTCCGGCTCGGCCGGTGACCGTCGCCGGACGACCCAGATCTACGCTGCCGGGATCGCGCTCGTCCAGGTTCTCTGGCTGCTCTGGCTGCTCGTCCCGTCGGGTGCCGCGGCGACGGTCGGGTTCGTGGTGCTCGTCGGTGCCGAGCTCGCGGTGCCCGTGATCGCCGAACGGCAGGGGAACACACCGTGGCACCCGCACCACATCACCGAGAGGTACGGCCTGTTCACGCTCATCCTGCTCGGCGAGAGTCTGCTGGCCTCGTCGAACGCGATCATCGAGGCGCTGCACAGTGAGCAGGAACTCGCGCCACTCATCTCGATCGCGATCCTCACGTTCATCGCGACCGCCGCGCTGTGGTGGATCTACTTCTGGCCCCCGCACCACCGGGCCATCGGCGGGATGCTCGCCAATTCACTCCGATACGGATACGTGCACTACTTCGTCTTCGCCGCGGCGGGTGCGTTCTCGGCCGGGATCGAAGTCGAGATCGACGTCTTGACGCACCACAGTGAGCTCACCGAGACCCAGGCGTCGTTCACCGTGACGATCCCCATCGCGGTCTTCATCATCGGCATCTGGTGGATCGCCCTGCGCGCCAATGCCGATCGCGTGGTCAACACCGTGGTCCCGGTGGGCGCGCTGCTCGTGCTGCTCGACCCGGTCATCCCGGTTCCGTTCGCGTTGACCGCGGTGTTCCTCATCGCGATCGTCGTCGTGCTGGTCCTGCGGCCGCCGCTGAGCGTGGAAGGCGGCGCGCACGGGTGAACTGACGCCCATCACGACGCTGAAGTGGTGTGGACGGACGACTGCTGGAACTGTCAGACACCGGCCCCGCGCACCATCGCATCACGGACAGCGGAGTGAGTGTGCGGCAACCACATCGCCTGCACGGGGGCTAGCGGCGGATCGTCGAAGGCGACGACACGGACCGCTCCGCCCTGTAGGTCCCCGGGAACGTCGGTGACGAAAGCGCATGCCTCGGGGTATCGCTGGACCGCGGTGAAAGGTGGTGTTCCCTGGATCGGGTTCACGATGAGGGTGGGCTCGAAGCCTTTACGGCGGCAGTAGGAGATGAGGAAGTCGGTGTAGAACGACCGGCGTTCGGGTGCCCAGACCACGATGGGAGTGCCGATGAGGTCGGGCGCACTGACGGAGCTACGGTTGGCGAGGTGATGGTCGGCGACGACCGCGATGCGCAGCTCGTGATAGGCGAACACGGCCGAGGTCAGATTTGCCGGCGAATCGACGCCGCGGCGGAGTGCGACGTCGATCTCGTCGGCGAACAGCAGTTCGTGGAGCTGCCCGGGAAAGACTTGCCGGGCCGTGATCGGCTGGTGCGGCATCGACTCGATTGCGGGGGTGATGAGGTGGTAGACCTCTTCGCCCGAGATGGCGGGAGAGTGCCCGACGACGAAAGGTCTGACCACGCCACGAGCGGACTCGCGAACGTGGGTGAGGAGGGCGCTGTTGCCCGCAAGTAGGGACTTGGCGCCCGAGTAGAGCGCGTTTCCGGCGTCGGTCAGGTGCAACTTGCGCCGGCTGCGATCGAAGACTGCGGCGTCCACCTCGCGCTCGAGCTGACGGATCGACGCGGACAGGGCTTGCTGGGTGAGGTAGAGCTGTTGGGCCGCAGCGGACAATGTGTCGGATTCGACCGCCACCACGAACTGATGGAGTCGTCGCGTATCGATCAATTCGAGGTCTGGTGGTGTCATGAGAATCGATCATACAAGTGTGGTTTGTGATAACACCATGCATTATCGATTGAACTTTGTGCGTTGTGCTCCAACACTGGGGGCATGACCACACAGGAGAAAGCAACAGAATCCACTCGGCTCGATGGCAAGAGCGCTCTCGTAGCGGGCGGCGCGAAGAACCTGGGAAGGCTTGTCGCCCTGGATCTGGCGCGTAGGGGCGCCAACGTGTTCGTCCACTACAACAGCGACGCGACGAAGACAGCTGCAGACGAGACGGTCACAGAGATCCGTGCGCTGGGTGTGGAGGCCGCCGCCTATCAGGGCGACCTCACGACGGCGTCGTCGGTCACAGACTTGTTCGATACCGCGACCAGGGATCTCGGTCGGCTCGACATCGCGATCAACACCGTCGGCAAGGTCTTGCGCAAGCCGATCCTCGAGACCACCGAGGATGAGTACGATGCGATGTTCGCCATCAACTCGAAGGCCGCGTACTTCTTCCTCAAGGAGGCCGGGACGCACCTCGAACGGGGTGGCAAGGTGATCACGATCGTCACGAGCCTGCTCGCCGCCTACACGGACGGGTACTCGACCTACGCGGGTGGCAAGAGCCCGGTGGAGCACTTCAATCGCGCGGCGTCGAAGGAGTTCGCCGACCGTGGCATCTCGGTCAACGCGATCGGACCCGGCCCGATGGACACGCCGTTCTTCTATCCGCAGGAAACGCCCGAGCGCGTCGAGTTCCACAAGTCGCAGGCCATGGGCGATCAGCTGACCAAGATCGAGGACATCGCGCCGATCGTCACGTTCTTGTGCACCGAGGGCTGGTGGATAACCGGACAAACACTCTTTGCCAACGGCGGTTACACCACACGCTGATTCCCGCCGACGACGAGAGGAGGCAGTCCATGGTCGACGTACCTGCAGCAGTGCAGCGGTTACTCGACGCCGTCAACAACGGCGACACGGACGCCTTTCTGGCAGCGTTCGGCGTGACCGGTCGTGTCGATGACTGGGGCCGGCTGTTCACCGGTCGTGAGGAGATCAGGCGCTGGAGTGATGCCGAACTCATCGGCAAGCAAGCCACCCTGGCTCCCCTCGCGGCGCTCCGTGACGCCGAAGTGGTCACCATGATCGCCACGGTGGGCGGTCACGGCTTCAACGGCCCTTCGACATTCACATTCACCATCGACGGTGACGAGGTGACCCAGATGACCATCCGCGAATAGCCGTGTACCGGTGAATGGCTGCGCGAGGTCCGGGGTCAGGGGGCGGTGTATTCGGCGGTGCAGTCGTCGTAGGACGTTGCGGTGCTGCCTCGCGTATTCGACACGCTGGCGACCACGGTGACGCGCCCCTTGCCGACGTTCTGGGCGGGGAGCGTGATCGTGGTCGTGCCTGCCTCGACCTGCGCCTCGGTGCGGGAGTCGTAACCGCCGCCGCTGAGCCCGGTGTCGAGATTGCTCCACGTCACTGCGGCGGCCTGGGTGTACGGCGAAGTCGCCACGGACTCGGTGCGGAAGACGAACGTCGTTTTCCCCTCGCCCGCGGACGAGACGCTCACCTGCGCCGATTCGGTTCGCTCGGTGCCGCCCGGTTGGTAGAAGGTGAAGGTACACAGCTCGGATTGCGTGGCCGGAGACAGTGACCCGAGGTCAAGATCGGGCAGGGTCGGCACCGCGCGTGGTGCGGCCTCGGCCAGCGCGGGAAGGCTTCCGATGGCCAGCACAGCGGCTGCTGTGGCGGCGATCCTTGCTCCGGTTTTCGCGAGTTGCATCATCGATCCTCTCCGTTCTTTTCCTTATCCATGCGTGTGTTCACTCAAGCACAGAACTCCCGGCTGATCAGTGTGGCGAACAAGGCGGTTCTTCGCTCGAGTGCGGAATCGAGGCGAGCGGGTAAGGCTGGGCTCAGGTCGCGAGGATTGATTGCGGCCCCTACGACTCAGATCGGCGGGGTCAGGGCCCCGACCACGGTGCCAGCGAGGCGCTCGAGGACGTCAGGAGCGTGACCAACACGATCGCTGCGAGGACCGTTCCCACCGACATCACGACCGTCATCGCACCGATGACGGCCGTGACGACCCGCGTCTCCCGCTTCTGTGGTGCCTCAGTGGTCGAGGTGCGTACCGCCGCGCCGGCCGACAGTGCGAAAAGGGCTGTGTTCACACCGAAGAAGGCGATCGTCACGAGGTTGGCGAGCACGGCGAAGCCGGCCGACACGGGATGGTCGTCGAATCGTGCGAGGACGACCACCCAGGCCGGACTGGCGATCACGACGGCCAGCGCGACCACCAGCACCACGACGACTCTTCTCAGAGCGCGAACCAACTTGTCCGGCACGTCCACCGTCCGCTGTCACGTGGGGGCGATCGTCTACCGGTTCACGGGTCCGTTGTCACATCGAGGGATCGCAGTGCGTGGCCTCCCGCGGTGCGTGCGGCAGGGGGCCGACCACTTCGATCGGGTCATCGGGGTGACCGACCGGATCGAGGAGGCCTCGTCGAGCTTCCGCGCCGAGTGTACGCGTCGCGCACAACGCAATTGACAACGCCGACACTCAGATTCGTTGTGAGCCTCGGTGTTCAGTGCATGGTTGCCGCGATGCTGGTGAGCAACCAGCTCCGTAGGCGCGCCGCGGTCCAGTTCCGCTCGACGGTGAAATAGCGGTAGGTGACGGGGCTGGTGAGATAGCTCAGGATGTCGGCGAACTCGTCGATCCGGGTGTCGGCGATGAGGCCGCGGTGGACGAACCAATGGCACCCGGTGTGCACGTCGTCGAGTCGCCGGAGCTCGGATCGTTCGAGCTGTTCGCCGATGGCGGGGTCGGTGTCGGCCGCCAGCGTCGCCGCGTGCCACAGGTCCGCGATCCGACTGTTCGCCGCGATGATGTGGTCGACGTACCGGCCGATGGCGCGGTCGGTGTCGGAGTCGTTCATGATGGCGACGAACTCCGGGCGCTCGAGCAGCGACACGAACTTCTCGTCACCCGTGAACCCGCGCTCGAGAACAGCCATCATGAGCGACGCCTTCGACCCCGCTTGGTGCACAGTGCCCACAGCGACGCCGGCGTGCTGGGCGATCTGCTGCACTGTGGTTCGCGAGTACCCGTGCTCGACAAACAACGCCTGCGCCGCGTCGAGGATGCGCGTGCGCGTCTGCGCCGCGCTGATCGCGCGCTTACGCGCTGTGTAGGGGCGCTTGGTCACGCCGGCCTCCGCTTGGATCGGACTCCAACAGCATCAATAATAGCGTCGACGACGAACTGGTTGTAGACCCAGATCCTCCGTCGCGGGAACCGAACCGGTCTCGAACTGCAAAGATGAGACCGATCGGTGGAAGATGCGCGGCTTTCCCCTGAATTCGATAGAGTCTGGGTCTATCGAATTGGAGGCGCGATGGCGACCGTTCTGCTGTGTGCCACGCCGCTGGCCGGGCACGTCGGACCGCTCACCAGCGTCGGACGTGTGCTGGCCGAACGGGGCCATGAGGTGATCATGGTGACCGGCTCACGGTTTGCCGACCGGGTTGCCGACGCCGGGCTTGCTCTCGTACCTCTGGGCGGCGCTGCTGATCTCGACGAACGGGATCCCGACAGTTTCACCCCGGACCGGCACCGGTACCGCGGACTGGCGCTGTCGCGCTACCAGGTGGAGCGGACGTTCATCACGCCGCTGCCGGAGCAGGCGGCCGCTGTGGAATCGGTTGTCGGCAGTCGCGCGGTCGACGCGATCCTGTGTGACGGCACCTTCGCCGGCATCATCCCCCTGCTGTCCCGGCCTCCCGGTCGGCGTCCACCCGTCATCGGGATCGGCACCATGCCACTCGCGCAGACGAGCGTCGACGTCGCGCCGTTCAACAGCGGCCTGCCCCCGATGGCCGGTCGGCTGGGACGGGTGCGTAACCGATTGGCCCACACCGCGGTGCGGCGTGTGCTGTTCGCATCCACGCAGAGGTCCGCGCGACGTCTGGTTCGACGCGCCGGGGGCACCCTCGACCACTTCGTCCTCGACATCTCCCGGGCGTTCGACCGGTTCGTTCAGTTGGGGCCGTCCGAATTCGAGTATCCGCGGTCGGATCTCGACCCGAACACGGTCTTCGCGGGTCCGGTGTTCGCGGGGGGCGGTGATGTGGCTGCACCGTCGTGGTGGCCGGAGATGCTCGCCGACGGCCGCCCGGTCGTCCACGTCACCCAGGGCACGCTCGACAACGACGATTTCTCGCAACTGGTCGAACCCGCGGTGGCCGGGCTGGCGGAGCACGATGTCCAGGTCGTCGTCACGACCGGAGGTGCCGACCCGGAACCAGTTCCGCACGAAGCGAATTCGCGGGTCGCGCGGTATCTCGACTACGACGAACTGTTGCCGCGGACGTCGGTCCTGATCACCAACGGAGGCTACGGTGGGGTGCTCCAGGCGTTGCGGGCCGGAGTGCCGGTGATCGTCGCACCGGGCGGAGAGGACAAGCCCGAAGTCGCCGCGAGGGTCGCACACTTCGGGGTCGGGATCGATCTGCGGACCCGACGCCCGACTCCCGAGACCGTCTCCGACGCGGTGCTACGCGTTCTCGCCGACGACGCTGTGACCGACCGGTGCCGGCGGATGGCGCGCGCGATGGCCGAGTACGACACGGCCGCGACCCTGCTCGGCGAGCTCGATCGCGTGATCCGCAGCTGTGACCGAAGCCGCTCGGAGAGTTGAGAGTTCATCCCTCCAGGCATGGCCGAGCGCCGAGCCGACCACCCCCCGACTGCATCGTGACGCCTACCGCAGACAACCCGAAGGAGAACCCGACATGACTGATGCCCGAGCAGTGATCGACGCGCACATCGACGCGTTCAACAATCGCACCCCGGAGAAGGAACCCTGGGCGGCGGACGCCGAATTGGTCTCACCGGGAGGGGTGTTCACCGGTCGCGAGGGCGTCCTCGGTTTCCTCTCGGTTTTTCAGGGTGCATTCTCCGATGGTCGCCTCACTGTCGGCTCATCTGTGATCGACGCCGACAACGCCTCGGTGGAGGGCACTTTCGACGGTGTGCACGACGGAGTGCTGCAGAGTCCGTCGGGTCCGATCGAACCCACCGGGCGAACGGTCTCGTTCCGGTGGAGCGCGACCTACCTTGTGGCGGGATCCCAGTTGCTCTCCGAGCACCTCTACTTCGACCAGCTCGACTTCCTCGGGCAGTTGGGCGTCCTCCCGGGATGAGTGGTGCGTGGCGCCTGGTCGTCCGGCTTCTGTCGACGACGATCGCCGCCGGGATGATCGTCGGGGTCGCGCAGCCGGGGATCGCATCGTCGGCGCCCACGCGGGCGAGCCCGTCGATGGCATGGGTGGTGGGCAGTGCGGCGGTGGGGCACCAGCGCCATGACCTGTGGATCCGCTCGCCCGCGATGGGCCGGGATGTGCCGGTGACCGTGCTGCATCCGGCTCACGCCCGACCCCGCGGCACGCTGTACCTCCTGGACGGCGGCGGTCGCAAGACGGCGGTCAGTGACTGGATCGGCGACGCCCGCGCAGACCGGTACTTCGGCGACAAGGACGTCAACGTGGTCCTGCCCGGCGGTCAAGGCGCCTTCTACACGAACTGGCAGAACGTCGACGCGACCTTCGGCCGTCCGCAGTGGGAGACCTTCCTGACCGTCGAACTCCCGCCGTTGATCGACGGTCGGTTCCACGGCAACGGCAAGAACGCGATCGCCGGGCTCTCGATGGGCGGGCAAGCCGCATTCACCCTCGCGACACGCCGACCCGGGCTCTACACGGGCGTCGGGTCGATCAGCGCATGTCCGTTCACCACCGGTGTGCTGCACGAATCCCAGATCCGTGCCGCGGTGACCCGAGACGGCGGGGACCCCACCAAGATGTGGGGACCGTGGGGGGCGCCGGGATGGGCCGACCACGACCCGGGCCGTCGGCTCCGGGCCCTCACGGGCAAGCGTGTGTTCCTCGCGTCCGGGACCGGCGTGCCCGGCCCTCTCGACCAGGAGACCAGGCTCGACCCGGGTCGCCACCGCGCGGAGAAGATCGCGTCGGGGGCGGTGCTCGAGAGCTCGGTGAACGCGTGCTCGACGGAGTTCGCGCGAGCGATGCGGGCGGACGGTCTGCGGCCCGTCACCCACTTCCGGGCGGTGGGAACCCATGCGTGGCCCTACTGGGCGCAGGACCTGACCGTGATGTACCCCGTGCTCGCGACGGGTCTCTGATCGACCACGAGTGAGTTCCCGCCATTCCGGGTACACCGACCCCCATGGCAGACAACGACCCCGCTCGGAAACCGTTCAATCCGCAGAACCCCGACCCGGCGAGTACACCGGGCCTCGAGCCCGGAGGCGGTGTCGCGCCCGGTGACACCCCGCCCGCCGAATCCGCCGTCGGCGGCGAGGAGCACGAGCCGCCTCAGCGCAGGCGGGCCGGTGGTGTGATCGTCATCGCCATCGCCGCGGTCATCTTCCTGCTGGTCGCGCTCGGCCTGATCGGGCGTGCGGTCGGACTGTTCTAGGCGCGAACCCCGCGTCCCTCACCGCGCCGCGGAGGTCTCGACGCCGCGGCGCCACCACAAGGCCAGCCCCACCTCGACCATTCCGACCACGAACATCACCGGCTGTAGGAAGAAGAACACCTGGAGCAGCGCGAGCTGGAGGACGATCCACGCGATCAGCGATCCGCCGGCGAGCAGGCCGCCGAGGACGCCAAGACGAGCGGGTGCGGAGGGCACGGCGATCGCCGCGACTGCGACGAGGTGCGGGATCGCGATCACGGCGATCAGCGCGATCCCGGGACCGGTCCACGTGTTGAACGGCGTGTTGTGCAGCCACTCCCGCGACATCGCCCACTGGTCGCCGATGAGAGCCAGCCCGCCGGCGACGGCCGCGAATGCGACAACGGCCTCGACGACCGCGAGCGCCCAGGCGGCAACCGTCCGTCGGTTGGCGAGCCGGTGATTGCCGTCGCCGGAGATGTCAGAGGTCGTGGTCACGCTCCACAGTCTCTCGCAGATGGGGCGTCGTGTCGTGAGGCGAAAGACATCATGGATTCATCTCCGGTCGTGGCGAGCTCAGGGTCGCACCCACCCGTCGTTCATCAATTCGACGAGCAGTTGGGCCTTGTTCCCGATCGGCCGCCCGGCTTCCTCGTAACGTCGCGCAACTCGCCGATAGTGTTCGCGCACGGTGCTTTCCGCGATCTCGTGGACGCGCGACGTCTGACGCAGCGTGGCCCCGAGCGTATAGGTCTGCAGGATCTCCAGCTCTCGGTCGGTGAGTCGTACCCGGTTCGCGAGCTCGGGCGGGGACTGCGGCGTCGGCGGGCCCGCGACCGTTGCCAACGCCCGCTGGAGCGCCTCCTCGGCGCTCGCGGCGCGGGGGGGGATCCGGATGTGCTCGAACCCCGCGACCCCGCTGCCGACGAAGATGACCCGGATCGAACGCAACGCCGGCACGCGGCGGACGAACCCGAGCATCGCGGCGGACCGGACCAGGATCGCTGCCGGGTTCCGCAGCGCGGCGAGCTGAGCGGGCTCGACGACGGTCGCCTCGTATCCGGCACTCTCGACGAGCGCGACCAGGGCGGCGTCGAAGATGTCGCCCTCGGCGACGACGGCCGTGACGCGCGGTGCCGGGCCCGAGGTCACGGCGAGTTCGGGGCGAGGCGTCTGCGACCCTCGCCCGATGGGCATGCTGTCGGATGATGGGGCCGATCGGCGGACGTCGTTCAGGGGTACGGACACAGGCCGGCTCTCCTCGTCGACTTCGTTTCGAACCGCGCGAGTCCGATGTGGACGTCGGCGGGTTCCTTCGGGTGATCGACCTGGCTCGCGATCGGACGCCGAGAATGTGCATTTCCCGAACGTCGACTTCTCCAGCCTACGAAGTTGAGACGATTTGTCACCGGTATCTCGGACCGGATGTGGGCTCATCCGGGTAAATACGTACGCACTCGGTGAAAAACATGCGTAATCGCGCACACCACCAGTGGTTCGAGCATGATCATGCTGTGCCGAACCATTTGCGGGTACTGATCGCTTCGCCGCTGGGGCACGTGATCGCCGTGCCGCTGGCCAAGTCGCTCGATCAGGCCACGGTCACCGTTGCCGCGGGTCGGGACGAGTTCGTCCACTGCGTCGCCGGCAACGTGCGATTCGATGTCGTGGTCGCGGATCTGGTCTGGAATCGGCCCGATGTGGAGTGGACCTTCGACGGGCTCGACGTCATCGACGTCCTCGACGAGCACGATCGGCACGCCCCGGTCGTCCTGGTGACCCAGGGCCTCGGCATGGAACAGGATCATCTCGACGAGGCCCGACTGCGGGACGAGGTGGTGGGCATCATCGCCAGGTCCGACGGATTCGCCACGCTGGTCGGCGTCGTGCGATCGGTGGCTCACGGTCAGGGGTTGCCGGACAAGACGCCCGACGGGCCACGCCCACCGCTCTACGAGCTGTTCACCGGGCGTCGCGGCCACACCGCAGGTCGACTCGCCGGGGCGATCGCCTCGGGCAGCGCGTCGGACAACTCGTCACTCGCCCGGGTGGCGACCGTGTCGCCGAACACCGCCAACAAGGTGACGAGTCACTACCTCGGACCGATCATCGTCGAGCGCGGTGAGCACGAGGCATCGTTGCCGATGACACAGGCCGCCGTCTACCGGTGGTGTGGCCTGCACGCCCGGTACCTGATCAGCTGGTGCCGACGCCACGGGCATTCCGATGTCCTCGGGCCAACGCCCGCGTGATCAGCGTGCGTGGACTCGGGCGTCCCGGCTCTCGTCCAGGCCGCTCCGCTCGCCGAACCACCGCAGGATCTCGACACCGGCGAGGGCCCCGGTCTCGGCCGTGATCGTGAGCCCCGGCGCCGACCACCCGAGCGACTCCAGTTCGCCGTGCCGGGGGCGGATGGCGTGATCGGCGGCGAGCAGCAGATCGGTGTCGAGCCAGCCGTCGCCGGCCGCGCAGAGGGTCGCCGAGTCGTCGAGCGTCCCGTCTTCGATGAGCCTGCGCCGGACCTCGGCGATGGCCGCCGACTTGGTCACCGGCTGCGGGGTCGAATAGATTTTCCGGCCCTGCTGGGATGCTGTCCAGCCCCGCGCGTCACACCACGCCTGCCATCGCTCGAGGAACTCCGGTGGCTGGGCAGACGGGTCGACGACGAGGTAGCAGAAGAGATCGTCGGCCGTACGCAACGCCGTGACCCAGGAGTCGTCGATGCGTGTGCGGAGCTCGTCCCGGACCTGCTCGAGGGTGGCGCCCGCACGGGTCACCTCTCGGTCGATGTGCGCACGCCACCGGGGATCGTCGTCGCCGTCGACGAGGATCCGACCACCGTTGCTGACCACGGCGTGGCGGAACGGTCTGCCCGGCAGGGCGATTCGCGCGTACTGCGCCGGGGTGCGGGTGGTCGTCGGTACGACGACGGCCTCGTGCGCCAGCCGGGTCATCAGCTCGACGGCGGTTTGGGTCATGTACGACAGCGGCGCATCACGGTAGATCTCGACGCACACCGTCTCCAGGGTCGCGAACTGCTCCTCGCCCATCGCAGAGCGGGAGTAGATCATGGTCCGGTCGAGATCCGTGGCGACCAGGGCGTTCACGAGTCCTCCTTGATGAGCCCGACACACGAGTATGCGAGATCCGGCGAGACTTCCACGGGCACACCCCGTTGGGCGGCGAGGAGCCGGATGTGACGGTGCTCGGGCAGGTCGTCGGCACGCACCAGGATCCGCCATGGCACGCGGCGCAACAGGACTCGCGTCGTCTCGCCGACACCGGGCTTGACCAGGTTGATCGACGACAAACCGTACTCGGCCTGGATTCGCTCGACGGACCGCCAGCCGGACCAGTCGGGCCGGCGCGACCCGGGCGTCATCGATGCGATCATCGCCTGCACCCGGTCGGCCACCGCGTCGAACTCCGCACTGACGGTGTCGAGGAACACTCCCGAGACATCGAAGTCGGTGAGATGACGATAGAACTTGGCGCCGTGGAACTCGCCGGGACCGATGTGGTCGGCATTCAGGACGGTGCGCGAGACCAGGCCGGACACAGTGGAATTCAGGCAGGCGGACGCGATGAGGAAGTCGTCTCTGGTCCCGTACAGGGTCGTGCAGGAACCGGGATCGGCCAGGACCGCGAGTTCGTCGTGCAATCGCGGCCGGCCGGACCGCGCGTACTGGTCGACGGCGGCGGTGAGTTCGCGCTGGATGGCGCCCTTGCCGGTCCAGCCGTCGACGAAGACGACCGACTCGGCCGGGTGACGTGCCACGATGTGATCGAGTGCTACAGTGTCGATCCCGCGGCCGCGGACGATCGAGATCGTGTAGTGCCGGGGTTCGACGCCGTGGACGGCGAGCATCCATCGTCGGATCAGGATGCCGATCGGGGTCCCCGCTCGGGCGAGCGATACCAGCGTCGGAGCGGAGTGACGCTCGGCCAGGATGAGTTCGGCCACGACGCCGACCGCCTCGGCGAGGCGCTGAGCCGAGGATCGCAGGGTCGCGTGGAACAACTCCTGGTACTCGTGCCCCGGCTGATACTCGATCGGCAGGGATTCGGCGTAATGCGCCTGCCCGGATTGGATACGGCGTTCCCGTTCGCGCAGTTCACCTTCCAGCGCCACATCGGACAAGTCCTTCAGCAGCCAGGTGACCTCGTCGGCCCCGTACGAACCGAACTCCGGTCCGCACAGTGGCGGCGTGGCGGCGGCGATGTCCATCAGCGCACCGCCTCCCGCGCTTGGGTCAGCGAACGCTGGGGGGTCTCGGGCAGAACGGCCAGGACGACCGGATGTCCGGCGGCGGTGAGCACGTCCACGAGTCCGCCGGGTGCACGCAACTCGTCGGTGTCGGCCGGTGTGTCGATCACGAGTACGACCTGGGGGTCTGGGTGTTCGACGGAGGACACGTTGTAGACGAACCGAGGGGTGGCCGGGTCGGATTCTGGTGCGATGAACCGGAATCCGCGGCGGAGCGGGTATCCCGGGACGTCGTGCACGTGGGCCGGTGATCTCGTCGTGGTCTGATACGCGGTGGCGAAACCGCGACGCTCCAGCGCCTCGGCGATGCACAGCGGCGCGTACATGAGCTCCTCGTGCCCGATCACGACGACCGGACGCCGCGGATCGAGGTGTGCCGCCACGGTGTCCGCGGAATCGGCCGCGGCTCGGTGGAAGTGCGTCGAGTCGGCGCGGAGGATTCCGTGCCGGCCTCCGTCGGGAACCGTCCGGGGCCAGTCGAGTGAGACCGCGACCTGGTCGCCGCGGCGGGGTGCCACCGGATTGAGATCGTCGGACTCGAGCTCCCACACGTCCTCGAGGAGGGTTGGCGGAAGCGAGACAGATCCGTGGGCGAGTGACACATAGGCGATCTCGGCACCCGATTCCGCTGCAAAGGACTCGCATTCGGACTTCTGGGCTGCGGTTCGCATGTCCACCAGGGACGCCACGACGAATCGTGTGCGGGGCCGGTCGGCGACGATGGCCTCGATGGCGCCGAGTGCGGTCTTTCCGGTCGAGACCTCGTCGTCGACCAGGATCAGCACCTCCTGCGGCGTCGTCGCGTCGAGGAACGTGGGATCGCTGGGCTGCAGCAGGTGCGTCGTCGCATGCGAGTGCCCTTCCTCGAAGGTGCCCGACACCGTCACGCCGCGTCGTCGGCGCCGCGTCGAATGCAGATAGCGTGACGCGGAGATTCGCTCGGCCACACAGTGTCCGAGACCCGTCGCGGTCTCGGCGAAACCGAAGACGACCGCATCGCGCGCCGCATCCGCCCCGATCTCGGCGATGATCGCCGCGCCGAGGTCATCGGCGGCGCGGCGGACGATCGCCGGCGATGTCGGGATGTGTTTGCCCAGGACGGTCGAGACCAGCAGATGCGCACGGCGTCGATTGTGGCGCAACCCGAGTGAGACGAGATCGTGCACGGTGTGTACGCGGGGAGTGTCGTCGGCGGCGACGATCTCGACACCGAAACGCGCGGTCACCCAGTCGACACCGACGGCGCCGGGGTCGCTCATGAGGCCGCCGATCCGGGCGAGGCGAGCGCGGTGAGCAGGTCGACGAAGGAGACTCCCTGCCGGGTCACCCCGAAGGCGGCAGCGCGGTCGACGATACGCAGCGCCCAGTTGCGGTGCGGCTTCAGCTCGTTCATCTTGTTGCGGTACGACGAGGCCCGTACCCCGCCGGACTCCCCGGCCAGGATGTCGAGTGCATCGTGATACTCCTCATGGGTCACCGCCGACAGTGCGTGCACCGCCGCGACGTGCGCCGGATGGATGACCGTCTTGCCGTGCAGCCCGTTGGCGCGGTCCAGGGTGATCTCGCGCAGGAGGCCGTCCATGTCGCGGCTGACCAGTTGCTGCCGGAAGTAGACGGCGTCGCTCTCGCGAAAGGGCGTGTGCCGCAACAGAGGCTGGAACATGCGTTCGTGATCCGCGAAGTACTCCCAGACCGGGCCGGTCACGACGAAGCCGCTCTCGTCGCTGCGGCCGAGATGATTGACGATGCCGGCGATCACGTCGGCAGCCACCCGGACGTCGTAGATGGTCAGGTCCCGATCCCGGCGGATGCCGAAGTGGCCACAGATGTCGGTGGCCCCGATGCGAACCGCCAGCACGTGGTCCCGGTGTTCGCCGAGCAGCGACGCCAGGGCGGTCAGTTCGTCGTCGCGGGTCTCGCGGTGCACGACCGACGCCGACTCGAGGACCGGCATCACCCAGAGGTGCCTGCCGAGGATCTCGCTCGCCCGGGTCACCGCATCGAGGGCCGCGGCCGCGGTGTCCGAGGCGAACTTCGGGATGACGAACCCGGTGAGCACCGACGGGGTGCTCAGGGCCTCGGCGATGGGCACGATCCGATCGGCCGAACGCGGCCGGACGAACAGCAGCATCGGCCGGCCCGGGTTCTCGGCGATGCTGCGCAATGCGGCCACGGCATGGTCGATCGCCTCGGCCTCCTCGTCGTCGGCGACCGCGTCCTCGAGGTCGATGACCATCGAGATGACCCCCTCGGCGCGTCGTCGGCGGATGACGTCGGCGAGATCGGGGCGGGTCGCCGGGACATACAGGGTGGCACCGAGGGCGACCGCGAGACGCTGGGCGGGCCAGGTCGGCTCGATTGGCTCGGGCTGCCGGTAGAACAGGTGCTCGGCGACCGACGGCTCCAGGTGGTCGAAGTGCCGGATCGTCCCGGGCTCGAGACCGGTGGCGTCGTGTCGTGCAGTGGTGGTCATCCTGCGGCCACCTGTCCTCTCATCCGCGAAACGATCTCGGTGATCCGGTCGTCCACCGCACGCAGCTGGGTCAGATAGCTCCAGTAGTCGGGGTGGATGCGGTCGAGCTCCCCCTCGGCGCGCTCGATCCGGTCGGCCTGAGCATCGAGGACCGAACCCCATTCGTCAACCAGAGTGTGGTTCACGGCGAAGAGCTGGGCGTCACGCAGACGGAAGCGCACCCGCTGCTCGGCGCCCTTGGGGTCGGCCCGGACCTCCCGCAGCAGGCGCAGCCGGTCGAGCACCGCGTCGACGGCCTTCTCGGCCACCGCCAGGTCGTCGCGGGCCGCATCGGCGCGATCGATGGCCTGGTCGGGGGCGTCGGCGACCATCGAGCGTGCGGCCGCCAGCTCGGCGTCGGCATGCACGAGTCGCTCGTCGACGACCGTGCCGTTGCGCTGGAGATCGAGAGAACAGTCGGCACTGAACTCCCGGCGCAGGGCCGACAGCGTGTCGGGGACCTGCGCGCTGCGGGTCGACACCGCGCTGCGGCGGGTTTCCACCGAACGGATGACCTGCTGTGCCCGCTCGGCGAACGCGGGTGCTTCGGCCAGCAGTTGTTCGAGGCGCCGCGCCGCGCCGAGTACGGCCGCCGCGGCGGACTGCCGTTCGCGCAGGCCCGTGCCCTGGTCGAAACCCGCGAGCGCCCGCGCGAGTTCATCGGTGGCTTCCGACACCGACTGCAGCCGCGCCACCGCCGGGGTCGCGCCCTCCAGGGCGGTCATCGCCCGGTTGGCCGCCACCCGGGCTTCGTGGTCCTGGACGTCGGCGGCGCGCATCGTGGCCCGCGCCCGTTCGAGGGTGCCGGCGTTGGTCTGGGCGAAGTCGCGCATCGACGCGGTGATCGCCCGCAACGCCTGCGTCGAGCGCTCGAGATCCTGCGGGTCGACACGTGTGCCGGTGGGCGGCGACACCAGGCTGAGATAGTCCGACGTCGCCTGGGCGTGCTGCTCACGGAGTTCCGACCACACAGTGCGAAGCCGCGATCGCGGGTCCAGGGTGGCGGTCACACCGACGGCCGGATCGATCTCGGCCAGGACGGATTCGGACTCCAGGAACGCCGCTGTCATTTGTTCCGATGATGCAGGTGGTGCGGAATTCGTGCGTGAATCGTTCCCGAACCATCGACGTACGAAGTTTCCGGGCACCACACGATGCTATCGGCTATTTTCATCTCCGTATGAGGCCGGATTCCCCGGCGCACGGCGGGCTGGGATGCCGGTCGCCTGCGGGTGCCGTGGTGCGGGGATGGCGTCGGGAGACGAACGAGGGACGGTCGATCGGCGACCTCCCCGCGGCGCGAGAGAGGCACGTCGAATGCAGTTGGTACAACGGTCCAAACGCGTGGTGGAAGCCAGGCTGAACAATTCTGCGGTGCGCGCGATCAGCGGGTCGATGGTCGCCTACGAGGGACAGGTCACCTTCAAATCGGCGGGCTTCGGCGGCGGTGACGGTGTGCTCGCGGGCCTCAAGCAGCGTGCCACCGGGGAGGCATTGTCGCTCATGGAGGCGTCGGGCAACGGCATCGTCTACTTCGCGCACAACGCTGCGGAGACGACGGTCATCGAGCTGAACAACGAGACGCTGCAGGTGGAGTCCGAGCAGCTGATGGTGCTCAACGGCAACCTGCAGACCAACGTCACGTTCGCCGGTCTGCGCGGCGCGTCGTCGGGTCAGGGCCTGTTCACCACGACGGTGAGTGGCCACGGACAGATCGCGCTGCTGTCCAACGGCGGCCCGCTCATCCATCTCGAGGTGTCACCGCAGTATCCCCTCGTGGTCGATCCGGACGCGTTCGTCTGCGCCCGTGGGCAGCTGAGTCAGTCCTTCGTCACCGACGTGTCCTGGCGGTCGGCGCTGGGACAGGGTGGCGGGGAAGCGTTCTCGCTGCGCTGGGATGGCAGCGGCGTCGTGTCGATCCAGCCGGCCGAGCGGTGAGGGTGAGGTAGCGAGAATGTTCACCAAGGTCAACAGCAAGGTCGTCTCCGTCGACATCGGTCGGACCGGTCCGGTCATCGCTCGACGTGGGGCGATGCTCTTCTACAAGGGCGATGTGCACTTCCAGCCCCACCAGATCGCGGGTGCCGGCGGCATGGGCGGCGGGATGCCGGGACTGGGCGGGATGGGCGGCATGGCCGGTCGGATGCTCGCCGGCGAGCACGAGTCCACGATGATCGCCCAGGGGCACGGTGAGGTGCACTACGGCTTCCTCGGGATCGAGGTCCACGTCGTGGATCTCGGCGCAGTCGGCGGGATGATGCGCGTCGAAGCATCACGCCTGCTCGCCTACGGGGCCAACCTGCAGGCGTCGGTCGTCTCGGTCGCGTCACAGGGCGGCGGCGGTGGCGGTGGCGGCGGGCTGTTCGGGGCGCTGCGGAACGCGGCGGCCGGCGCAGTGACCGGCCAGGGCATGTTCACGACGCAGCTGTCGGGTCCCGGCTCGGCGGTCCTCCTCGGGCACGGCGGGGTCTTCGAGCTCGAGGTGTCGCCGCAGAAGCCGCCGGTGAGCGTCGATCCTCAGGCCTTCGTCGGATCGGCGGGGCAGGTCAACACCACTCTGCGATCGTCGATGAGCTGGCGGAATGTCGGCCGAACCGGCGGTGAGGCAATGCAATTGGAGTGCTCCGGACAGGGCATCGTGTACGTGCAGGCATCGGAGGAGAAGCTGTGAGCCAACTCAACACCGTGTGGAGTCCGATGAATCTGCCATCGGACGACAACGTTCCGGACAACAACTACTCGTTCTGCATCGATCTCAACCAGCCCTGGTTCATGTCCAAGGGCGCGATGATCGCCTACTACGGTCAGATGCAGTTCACCGCGCTCACGCAGGGGCTGCAGGGCAACATGCTGCAGATGGTGGCCCAGCAGTTCTCCGCCCCGCTGTACCTCGGTGACTATGTCGTCGCCGAGGGCCACGGCAAGCTGATCATCGGTGACCGCGGTTACGACATCAACGCCTACGACCTCGAAGACGGCAACCTCACCATCCGAGCAGCCAATCTGCTTGCGTTCCAGCCGAACCTGTCGCTGAACCAATCCATCGTGCCGGGTTTTCTGACGCTCATCGGCACCGGCAAGTTCCTCGCGTCGTCGAACGGTCCGGTCATGTTCGTCGAACCGCCCGTGCGCGTCGACCCGGAAGCCCTTGTCGGGTGGTCGGATTGCCCGTCACCGAGTCACCACTACGACGAGGCGTGGGTCAACGGGTTCATCGCCGCCGCGGGCCGGCGGATGGGGTTGAACTCAGGCGAGGAGCGTCAGTTCGATTTCACCGGCGCCGGAACCGTTCTGGTCCAGTCCAGCGAGAAGGTGCGCGACGACTCGTCCATCGTGCGTACCATCCAGGGCCACCTACCCGGAATGTCGGTCCCTGGTCTGCAGCAGATCAACCAGCAGATCAGCCAGCAACTCGGTCAGCAACAGGGCTGAGTCCGGTCCGTCGAAAAAGACTGCGCCGCAGGTCCGTCGAGGACCTGCGGCGCAGTTGTCTCACGCGTTCCCGCCCTCCGCTCCCTGAGGAGCGCCTGGAGCGTGCGGAGGGCGCTCACCGCTCCTTGAGGAGCGAGCTTGCGAGCGTCACGAAAGGTCAGACCTCGACCTTCTCCACTTCGCCCCTCGCCGCGAGGCGGTTGCGGCGGATGATGCTGGAGATCAGCGCGGCGATGATCAGCGCGACGCCGATCAGGCCGGTGATGATCTCCGGCACGTGTGTCCCGATCGAGTACAGCAGGATGAACGCCAGCGCACCGATCGCCCAGTGCGCACCGTGCTCGAGGTACACGTACTCCGACAGCGTGCCCTTGCGCACCAGGTAGACGGTGAGCGAACGGACGAACATCGCGCCGATGAGGCCGAGGCCGAGGGCGATGATGATCGGGTCCGCGGTGATGGCGAACGCGCCGATGACGCCGTCGAAGGAGAACGACGCGTCGAGCACCTCGAGGTAGAGGAACAGGAAGAATCCCGCCTTACCGGTCGCCTTGGCCAGATCCGACGGGCCGGACTTGCCGTCGGACTTCTCGACCGCCGACTTCTCGGCCGCATCGGTTCCCGGCTCGGCCGCCTCGTCGTCCTCTCCGGTCTCGACGTTGAAGTACTCGCCGAGGCCGTTGACCAGGATGTAGGTGATCATGCCGAGCGAGCCGGCGATCATGACCGTCGACTGCTCGTCCGGCGCGGCGATGTAGCTCGCGGTGAGCACGAGCAGGGTGATCGCGATGACGACCTCGAGCATCTCCAGCTTGCCGATCTTCTCGAGCGGACGCTCGATCCAGGTCAGCCAGGTCAGTTCCTTCTGCTCGAAGACGAAGCCCAGGAACAGCATCAGCAGGAACATGCCGCCGAACGCCGCGATCTGCGGGTGGGCGTCGGTGATGATCGTCTCGTAGCTGGGATCGCCGTTGGCGAAGTACGCCGCGTCGTTGGGCGGCGGGTTCAGTGCGAGGTCGAGTGCATCGACGGGATTGAGGCCCGAGGCGAGCCACACGATGACCAGCGGGAACACCAGGCGCATGCCGAAGACGGCGATCAGGATGCCGATGGTGAGGAAGATCTTCTGCCAGAACTCGCTCATCCGACGGAGGATCGTGGCGTTGATGACCGCGTTGTCGAAGGAGAGCGAGATCTCGAAGACGCCGAGGATGGCGGTCAGGATCAGCGCTTCGACACCGCCATAGAGGAACGCGATGATCAGCGACACGATCGTCACGACGACCGAGAGGCCGAAAATTCTTACTACCACCGGATTGTGGCCTTTCTAGGGTGCGTGTGGTCCAGCCGACCGCATCGTCGGAGAGGAGTGTGACATGCGGATGCCGCACCCGCCAGTAGGGCGAGTGCGGCATCCACGGGCATGTCAGGCGGACAGCCGGAGTCCGAGAGGACTCAGACGTTCACACCGAAATCGCGGGCGATGCCTGCGAGACCCGAGGCGTAGCCCTGGCCGACCGCGCGGAACTTCCACTCCGACCCATGACGGTACAGCTCACCGAAGACCATCGCGGTCTCGGTGGAGGCGTCCTCGCTGAGGTCGTAGCGGGCGATCTCGGCACCGCCGGCCTGGTTCACGACGCGGATGAACGCGTTGCGCACCTGACCGAAGGACTGCGAGCGTGCGTCGGCGTCGTAGATCGAGACGGGGAAGACGATGGAGTCGATGTTCGGCGGCACGCCGGCGAGGTCGACCTTGATGACCTCGTCGTCGCCTTCGCCCTCACCGGTCAGGTTGTCGCCGGTGTGCTCGATCGAGCCGTCGGGCGAACGCAGGTTGTTGAAGAAGACGAAGTGCTGATCGGAGACGACCTTCTTGTCGGTACCGAGCGCGATGGCGCTGGCGTCCAGGTCGAAGTCGGTTCCGGTGGTGGTCCGGATGTCCCAGCCGAGGCCGACGGAGACCGCAGTCAGGCCCGGAGCCTCCTTGCTGAGGGAAACGTTGCCGCCCTTGCTCAGGCTCACGCCCATGGTTTGCGCCTTTCTGTTGGTACGGGGTCTCGTGATGTCCGATGTGCCCGATACCGGGCCACTCGGAGCAATCGACAACACTCTATGTGAAGGGTTTGACGCGGTCACTGATTTGGTTGGATGACCTGCGGTTTCCGTCGAGTGGGGTGGCGGGACGGCGACAACAGAAGCGGCGCTCCCTGATCAGATCAGGAAGCGCCGCCGGGTTGCGTTCTACGAGGCTCAGGCCTCGATGATGAACTCCTCGAGCTGGGCGCGCGCGACGTCGTCGGCGAGCTGCTTCGGCGGGGACTTCATCAGGTAGGCCGAGGCCGGGATGACCGGTCCGCCGATGCCGCGATCCTTGGCGATCTTGGCGGCGCGCACGGCGTCGATGATGATGCCGGCCGAGTTGGGGGAGTCCCAGACCTCGAGCTTGTACTCGAGGTTCAGCGGCACGTCGCCGAAGGCGCGGCCTTCGAGGCGGACGTAGGCCCACTTGCGGTCGTCGAGCCACGCGACGTGGTCCGACGGGCCGATGTGGACGTTCTTGTCCTCGACCTTGCCGGCGAGCGAGCCGGTCAGGTTGGAGGTGACGGCCTGGGTCTTCGAGACCTTCTTGGACTCCAGACGCTCACGCTCGAGCATGTTCTTGAAGTCCATGTTGCCGCCGACGTTGAGCTGGTAGGTGCGGTCGAGGGTGACGCCGCGATCCTCGAACAGCTTCGCCATCACGCGGTGGGTGATGGTGGCACCGACCTGGCTCTTGATGTCGTCGCCGACGATCGGGACACCGGCGTCGGCGAACTTCTGGGCCCACTCGGGGTCCGAGGCGATGAACACGGGGAGTGCGTTGACGAAGGCGACGCCGGCGTCGATGCAGCACTGGGCGTAGAACTTGTCGGCCTGCTCCGAGCCGACCGGGAGGTAGCTGACGAGGACGTCGACCTCGTTGTCCTTCAGGGCCTGGACGATGTCGACACCCGAACCGTCGGCCTCGGTGATGGTCTCGAGGTAGTACTTGCCGAGACCGTCGAGGGTGTGTCCGCGCTGGACGGTGACACCGGTCGGCGGGACGTCGGCGATCTTGATGGTGTTGTTCTCGCTCGCGAAGATCGCGTCGGACAGGTCGAAGCCGACCTTCTTGGCGTCCACGTCGAACGCGGCGACGAACTCGACGTCGCGGACGTGGTACGGGCCGAACTTCACGTGCATCAGGCCGGGAACGCTGGAGTTCTCGTCGGCGTCCTTGTAGTACTGCACGCCCTGCACCAGGGATGAAGCGCAGTTTCCTACGCCCACAATGGCAACGCGCACCTTATTGGGCTCACCCATGGTCGGGTTCTCCTTCTTCTCGCGGCATCGCAGTCGTTCGCTGCGCAACCGGTGTTTTCCGTTGCTCGGGTTCGTCGAGCTGTGCGTCCCGGCTCTGCATCGAGTCCGGGTCTTGATATTCGTCATCGGCTCGTCCGGTGGAGGCCGTGGGCTTCCCCGAATCGAACTGTGACCGTTCGCTGTCGGCGAGGTCGTCGTCGAACTGTGTGTCGAACGGGTCGGGCGCCCCGCCCTGCTGGGAGCTCTCGGCCGCGATCAGCTCGTTGAGCCAGCGGACTTCGCGTTCGCTGGACTCGAGGCTGAGCTGATGCAGCTGACGGGTGTACCGGTCGACGGTCCGGTTGGACCGTCCGACGATCTCCCGCAACCCCTCCCGACGCTCCTCCACCTGCCGGCGGCGGCCCTCGAGGATGCGCATACGCGCAACCGCGGGGGTGCGGCTGAAGAACGCCAGGTGCACACCGAAACCGTCGTCGGTGTAGTTCTGGGGTCCGGTGTCGGCGACCAGCTCGGCAAACCGTTCCCGGCCTGCGTCGGTGAGCTGGTAGACACGCCGGCCACGCCGCACCTTGACGCCCAGGGGCGTCTCGGGTTCATCGATGAGGCCGTCGGCCTGCATGCGACGCAGCGTCGGGTAGAGCGATCCATACGAGAACGCACGGAAGGCGCCGAGCAGGCCGGTGAGTCGCTTGCGCAACTCGTAGCCGTGCATGGGGGATTCGAGAAGCAATCCGAGAATGGCCAGCTCGAGCACTTCGCCACCCCCTTCACGTCCTGCCGATGATCTGTCACTTCTTCCTCGGACTTGATGTACCGACGCGCTCTGACGCGCCGACACCTCATTCCGATGTATTTGCCAATGTATCGCACCGATATAACTGGTGTCCACGAGCGGTCGGTCAGGAGAAGGACAGATGGCCGGAGGGCATCCGGCGGTGGCGTGACGGACATCTCGGGACGCGCACGGGCCGGTTTCCGGGGCCTCCTCGCCGGACCCGTCGCGCCGACGCCCCGGCAGAGACCACGTACCCTGAAAACCGTGCAACGCCAGATCGTCGACTACGCCCTGCAGCGGCGCGCTCGGCTGTCCTCGGTCCATGCGGGCCGGACCGCCGTTGCCGAGGTCTGCGACGCGAGTCCGTACCTCCTGCGCGCGGCGAAGTTCCATGGTCGGCCCAGCACCACGATGTGCCCGATCTGCCGAAAAGAGCAGGTCACCCTGGTGTCATGGGTGTTCGGCGAACGTCTGGGCCAGGTCAGCGGCTCGGCACGGAGCAACGAGGAGATCGCGCGACTCGCGACGACCGCCGAGGAGTTCTCGGTACATGTCGTCGAGGTGTGCCGGACCTGTAGTTGGAACCATCTGGTCCAGTCATACGTTGCCGGGCTGCCGCCCCAGTCCACGCGTCGCTCCCGACGCGTCGCCAAGTAGGGCGCCGGCCTGCGGTTTTTTTGCCCGGGCCGTTGCCTGCTGTCACAGTGGAGCGGCACGAGGCCAGAGAAGGTAACCGAGATCCACGGACGATGACGTCCGCCCGATCCGGTAGGAAGGTGGACGATGAGCGAGGCACGCGGGTCTTCGCCCACGCCCCGGCGCACCGGCATCCGACCCGGTCCGGGCGGTGGCGGTCAGAACAGAAGTGAGACGGCGACCAGACATCGGCGGTTCGCATGGGCGCTGGGGATCGTGGGCGCGATCGTCCCGGCGATCGTGCTGGTGCTCATCGTCGCGTTCGCGTTCACCTACTTCACCGCCGAGATCCCGGAACCCGAGGTGAGCCAGAAGGCCACCATCGTCGACACCTCCGGACGCACGCTGGCCGATGTCACCTCGCCGGACGGCAACCGCACGGTCGTCCCCTTCGACGAGATCCCCGAGACGATGAAACAGGCCATCGTCGCCGCCGAGGACCGCGAATTCTGGACCAACAACGGATTCTCGCCGCGCGGTCTGTCCCGTGCGGCGATCGGGCAGATCACCGGCAACCAGACCGCCGGCGGTGGCTCGACCATCACGCAGCAGTACGTCAAGAACGCGATCGTCGGTGACGAGCGCAGTTTCGACCGCAAGTTCAAAGAACTCGCCATCGCGGCGAAGATGAACGACCGGCACGGCTGGTCCAAGGAGAAGGTCCTCGAGGCCTATCTCAACACGATCTACTTCGGCCGGGGTGCCTACGGCGTCGCGGTCGCCGCGCAGAAGTTCTTCAACAAGTCCATCACCGACAAGCGTCGCGCCGAGCGCAATCCGTTGACCTTCGAGGAGGCAGCGCTGCTGTCGGCCGTCATCCGCGCGCCGTCGTACTACGATCCCGACACCAACCGCGAGGTCACCGAGGCGCGCTGGCGTTACGTGCTCGACGGCATGGTCGCCACCGGTGCCATCACCCGTGCGCAGGCCGACAGCGCCGTCTTCCCCAAGACGGTCAAGGCCCGCGTCAGCGATTCCGACGAGACCCCCGGCCCGAACGGGCTCATCAAGCGGCAGGTGCTCGCCGAGCTCAACCGCATCGGCATCACCGACAAGCAGCTGCGCACCGGTGGCCTGAAGATCAGCACCACGATCGATCCGCAGGTTCAGAACGGTGTCGTGCAGGCAGCCTGTCGCAAGAACCGGATCTACAAGTGCCCGAACGGTGAACTGAACGGCGAGCCCGACGATCTGCTCGCATCGGCGGTGTCCATCGATCCGCAGACCGGTGGTGTGCGCGGTTATTACGGCGGCGACAACCCGGGCGGTTGGGACCTCGCCCAGGCCGGTCTCCAGACCGGTTCGTCGTTCAAGGTGTTCGCACTCGTCGCGGCGCTCGAACAGGACATCCCGCTGTCGAAGACCTACAGCTCGGCGCCGTTCGAGGCCAGTGGTGGTCTGACGGTCGAGAACTCCGACGGTGAGAGCTGCGGCACCTGCAACCTCGCCACGGCGATGAAGATGTCGCTCAACACCGTGTACTACCGCCTGATGATGGATCTCGACGGTGGTGCCCGGGCGGTTGCCGACGCCGCGCACAAGGCCGGTGTCGCGGAGTCGTTCGGCAACATCGAGAAGACGCTGCAGGAGGCGAACGGACAGCCCGAGGGCGGCGTGGTGCTCGGTCAGTACCAGTCGCGGGTGATCGACATGGCCTCGGCGTACGCCACCCTCGCGGCGTCGGGCGTCTATCACGAGCCGTACTTCGTCCAGAAGGTCGTCGACTCGGAGGGGCAGGTCCTCTACGAGCGCAAGACCGAGGGCAAGCGCGTCTTCCCCGCGAAGGTCGCCGACAACGTGAGCGCCGCCCTGCAGCCGATCGCGGCCTACTCCAACGGGAACTCGCTGTACGACTCGTCACTCGGCTCGCGTCCCTCGGCCGCCAAGACCGGCACCGTCCAGCTCGGCGACACCGGGCAGAACAAGGACGCGTGGATGGTCGGTTACACACCGCAGTTGTCGACCGCGGTGTGGGTCGGTACCAATGACGGCACGGCCCTGACCAACTACAACGGTGCCTCGATCTACGGCAGCGGGCTGCCGTCGTCGATCTGGAAGTCGGCGATGGACGCCGCCCTCGAGGGCAAGGAGATCAAGCAGTTCCCCGAGCCGGAATCGGTCGGCGGTGTGGCCGGCGTGCCCTATGAGGCCCCTGTCACCACCGAGGCGCCCACGCGGACCCGCGGACCCTCCGTGCCGACCTTCGACATCCCCGACCAGGGCGGGGACGGCAACCTCACCCTCGCTCCGGGCGTGACGATCCCCATCCCGGGCGCCCCGCGGAACGGCGGCGGTGGCGGCGGTGGCAACAGCCCGGGCGGCGGCGGATTGGCCCCCGGCGACGGCGGTGACGGCGGCGGCGACTCCGGCGACGGTGTACCCGGCGGCGGTGACGGAGGCGGAGGAGTCCCTGAACCGCCCATCGGCTGACCCGGATTCGGCGGCCGACTCCGCGGCGAGCGGCCCCGACCCCGTCTGGGACAGCCCTGCACCCCTTGCGAGTGATCAGCGTGTCGACGACGCGCGGATTCTGCCGACACGCACGGACGGCATGGTGCGCGAGGCGAGTTCGCTCGTCGGTGGACCGGTGGGAGCACACGCTGTCATCGGCCGGAGCCGGCATCTGACACCCCTGCGGGTGCTCTTCGTCCTGGCGCTGTGCGGACTCGCACTCGGATGGTTCGGCAAAGCCGCGTGCCTGCAACAGGCACCGGTTGACGGCGGCACCACCGCGGGCGCGGAGATGCGGCTCGACTGGGACGATCAGCGCCAGTTCACCAACCTCTGCTACTCCGACGTCATCAGCCTGTTCGGCGCCGAGCGGCTCAACCAGGGCGCGCTGCCCTACCGGGACTTCTGGTTCCAGGAGGACTCCGCGGGACAGACCATCAAGCGGTACATGGAGTACCCGGTCCTCACCGGGATGTTCATGTACGGCGCGGCGCAGCTGACCCAGGGGTGGCTCTGGGCCGAGACCCACTGGGGCGTGCCCGGGGCGCTCGACGTCGTGCTGTTCTTCACGATCGTCGCGTTGGGACTGGCGGCATTCTGGTTGGTGACCATCTGGGCAACCGCGCTCACCGCGCGAACCCGCATGTGGTCGGTGTGGCTGGCCGCGTTGTCCCCGCTCGTCTTCGTGCATGCGTTCACCAACTTCGACGCCATCGCCACCGCGGCGGTGGCGGTCGCGCTGCTGGCCTGGTCGCGGGAGCACTTCTGGCTGGCGGGTGTCTTCATCGGACTCGGCGCCGCGGCCAAGCTGTATCCGGCGCTGCTGCTGGTGGTGCTGGGCGCGCTGTGCCTGCGAACCGGGAAGGTCCGCGAGTTCGGCGTCGTGGCCGCGACAGCGATCGCCGCCTGGCTCGCGGTGAATCTGCCGATCCTGATCCCGTACCCGTCGGGGTGGTGGGAGTTCTTCCGGTTCAACGGCGACCGGTCCGCGGACCCCGACACGATCTACCGGGTCGTCGCCGACGCCGCCGGTTTCACCTGGAACACCGGCTATCTGAATGCGCTGTCGGTGGGGTTGACCGTGGTCGTGATCGCCGCGGTGGCCGCGATCGGTGTCCTGGCGCCGTACCGGCCTCGTGTGGCGCAGTTGGCGTTCCTCGCCGTGGCCGGCTTCCTGCTGGTGAACAAGGTGTGGAGTCCGCAGTATTCGTTGTGGCTGGTTCCACTTGCGGTACTTGCCATTCCACACGCTCGCCTGCTGCTGGCCTGGATGGCGGTCGACGCGCTCATCTGGGTGCCGCGGATGAGTCTGTTCCTCGATGCCGAGCGTCGTTGGCTCCCGGACCAGTGGTTCACCGCCGCCGTGGTGCTCCGCGGACTGATGGTGCTCGCACTCTGCGCCGTCGTCCTGTGGCAGATCTGGCACCCACGTGACGATCTGGTCCGTCGCGGGAACGGCGGAAAGTGGTACGACGATCCGGCGGGTGGCGTCCTCGACGGCGCGCCGGACCGGATCGGTCGACGGTCGCCGACGACCAGGGCGGCAGACACAGCGCGAGAACCGGAGCCGGTGCTCGGTCAGCGGTCACGCACGTTCGAGGTCTCCTGACGATTGGGTGACCGCGTCCCTGGGTAATGACCGGTCATGTCGGATACCGCACCACACATCTCGGACGACACCGCGGAGGCGGTCGGCAAGGTGGGGGAGGCGCTGGAGTACATCGAGCGCGCCCGCGGCCACCTCTACTCCTTCCATCAGCTCATCGGGCGTGGCGATCTGCTGCTGGGGGAGGCCGTCGACGAACTGCGCGAGGCGGGCCATGCCGAGTTCGCCGATGAGCTGTCCACCGAGCTGGTGGGTCGCAATGTGCTGGAGGGTCGCTGGACGTTCCAGGTCGTCGAGGAATTCGACGACACCTACTGGGGCCCGTTGCGCGAGTACGTCGACCGGGTGCGAGCCGATCTGACCGACGGCGAGCGGCACGTGCACGAGGCGCGGATGAAAGAAGATCGGCGCACCCGGGGACATTCAGAACACACCAAGAACCCGTAGGTCTCGCTCAGACGGTGATCCGCTGCAGCAGGCGATCTCTGGCCGCGGGCCAATCGTCATCGGTCATGGCGTACAGGGCGGTCGTGCGCCAGCCGTCGCCGAATCGGCGGTGCTTGCGCAGCAGACCCTCGAAGCTCGCACCCAGCTTCGAGATCGCGGCGCGCGACCGCGCGTTGCTCTCGTGGGTGTGCCACGTCAGGCGGACGGCGCCACACTCCTCGAATGCGTGGCGCATCAACAGGTACTTGGCGGTGGGATTCACCGCGGTCCCCTGGACGCGTTCGCTGTAGAACGTGTAACCGATGCACGCGGACCGATTGGTCTCGTCGATCTCGTAGTAACTCGTCGACCCGACCACGCTGCCGTCGGCGTTGTCGACGACGGTGAAGGCGACGCGTGAGTCGAGAGCCGACCGGACGTACCGTCGCGCACTGTCCTCATCGGTCGGCACGCCCGGAACCCACTGGAAGAGGGTGGGGTCGTCGACGACGCGCGCCAACGGTCCGATGTCCTCGATGCCGATCGGCCGCAGGGTGACTCGATCGTGCATCAGTGGGCCGGTCGCCAACCATGTACTCATGCCGAACCTCTCGTGATCGTGTCGCGCGGTGAACGGAACCGCTCGCCGTCGGAGGACGGATCGACGGCACCGGGAACCCGTGCGGCAATTCGGGAAGCCAGCGGCTCACGGAGCGGGGTGCCCACGAAGGTCACGATCAGGTAGGCGAGCAGAACCGCGTGCACCCACACCGAACCGGCGACGCCGGTGACGATCCACCATGGCAGCGGATCGCCGGCATCCCGGATCGGGAACAGGCGGAAGATCGTCAGGTCGAGGGCGAGGTCGGCGAGCAGGTAGGTCAGGATCACCGGCCAGCGCACTTTGATCAGGACGAAGAACGGCAGAATCCAGAGCGTGTACTGCGGCGAGTGCACCTTGTGGAACAGCATGAAACCCGCCAGCATCGCGCCGCTCACGCCGATCCACGGGAAGATGCCGACGCGCTCGAACCGGCGCCACCCGAGATACATCGCGACAGCGAACGAGGCAAGGATCAGCAGCGGGGACAGCACGCTGACCACCGAGTTGTAGGTGTCTCCGGTCCCGGTGAGGTAGCGCAGACCCCAGTACCAGATGGAATTGGTGTCGACGTCGGCTCGGCGGCGGCCCTGGAAGGACAGTGCCGCCTTCCATCCGTCGAATCCGAGGACCATGAACGGCAACTGGATCGCGGCCACCGTCACGACGGCGGCGCCGCCAACCCAACCGGCGCCCGTCCAGTCCAGGCCGCTTCCACCGCGCCGTCGTTGCCCGCCTGTGCGTGCACCACCGGCGCCGCGGGTGAGAACGTATGCGGCGAGCGGCAATACGAGGATGCCGGGGTAGAGCTTGAGGCAGAAGCCGACCGCGAGCAGGACTGCCGCGATGACCGCGGACGTGCGAAGCGGCAGCCGTCGTCGATCTGTACCGGGTTGGACGGACGCGCCCCAGGCCATCACGGCGATCGCCCCGACGGCCGTCGCGACAACCGGCAGTTCCCAGTTGTGGAAGGAGTACAGCACCAGCGGGGGTGTCGCGGCCCAGAGCAACGCCCACCATCGGACCATCAGCGCGAGCATCACCGTGATCGCGAAACCGAACGGCGCCAACAGGAGTGCGGACTGGATGAAGAAGTCGGTGTCGGTGTCGGCCCCGCTCGCGCCCAAGAACATGAGCACGCCGGAGAGCACCGGGTACTCGACGACGCCGCCGAACAGGGTGCCGTCGGAGGCGATCCCGCCGTGGATGTAGGGGAAGACGTGGGTGTTGATGTCGCGGCCGAGCCACAGGTAGATCAGGTCCGAGTAGCAGGGGATCACCGCGTCGGGATCACCCGTCGGCCAGTTGTCGCTGCGCCCGTACTCGTCGAAGGGGGCGCCGCCGCACCGGAGCTTGGCCTGGAAGCTCCAGAACATCGTGGCCGCGGTCGCCAGCACCGAGACCAGAACGATGACGGCCGTCTCGCCACGGCCGGACAACCGTGCGGACCACCTTCCCGGGGTTGTCCGCCGCTCCGACATGGGCAACAGCGTAGGTGGTCCGGCAGTAGGTCGCCGCAGCGACCCGTGACCACGGATTTCACTGCGAACGGGCAGGTCATGTATCTTGGACCGGTTGCCGACGCAGGCGACCCTCCTGCCACGGACAGTCCGTGGCCGACCTAGCCCATAGGAGGTGATGTGGTCTTATGCGTCACTACGAATTGATGGTCATCCTCGATCCGAATCTGGACGAGCGCACCGTCGCACCCTCACTTGATACTTTCCTCAATGTTGTCCGCAAGGATGGCGGTTCGGTGGACGGCGTCGACATCTGGGGCAAGCGCCGTCTTGCCTACGAGATCCTCAAGCACAACGAGGGCATCTACGCCGTCATCGATCTCAACGCCGAGCCCGCCACGGTCACCGAGCTCGATCGTCAGCTGAAGCTGAACGAGTCGGTTCTGCGCACCAAGGTCCTGCGGAAGTAATCCACAGGCTTTCTTGATCGTCTGAACACGTCGGTACCGGGTTCTAGGGTTGGACCCGACAGTTCAACACAACCCGGTGCATGTCGATCAGCGAGTGCCCACCACACGACCCAAGGGGAAACACATGGCAGGCGACACGGTCATCACCGTCATCGGCAACCTCACCGCCGACCCGGAACTGCGGTTCACGCCGTCGGGCGCAGCGGTTGCCAACTTCACGGTGGCTTCCACTCCGCGCACCTTCGACCGCCAGACCAATGAGTGGAAGGACGGCGAAGCGCTGTTCCTCCGCTGCAACATCTGGCGCGACGCCGCGGAGAACGTGACCGAGAGCCTGACCAAGGGATCCCGGGTGATCGTGCAGGGACGGCTCAAGCAGCGGTCCTACGAAACCAAAGAGGGCGAACGACGCACGGTCGTGGAACTCGAGGTCGACGAGATCGGCCCCTCCCTGCGGTATGCCACCGCCAAGGTCAACCGCGCCTCGCGCGGTGGCGGTGGTGGCGGCGGATTCGGGTCCGGTGGCGGCGGCGGTAGCCGCGGCGGCGGGAACTCGAACCAGCAGGTTGCCGACGATCCCTGGGGCAGCGCGCCTGCCAGCAACAGCGGGGGATCGTTCGGCGGCGGGGACGACGAACCACCTTTCTGATAGCGCTCGGGGCACGATCACCCGCCCCGAACACCCGGGAACGGCAGCGACCGTCCCCGAAGCATTGACTGGAGCAATACACACATGGCAAAGGCAAAGCCGAGCCGGAAGCCTCGCGTCGAGAAGGTCACCAAGACCAAGGCGTGCAGCTTCTGCAAGGACAAGAAGGCCGTCATCGACTACAAGGACACCGCGCTTCTGCGTCGTTTCCTGTCCGACCGTGGCAAGATCCGGTCGCGTCGCGTGACCGGTAACTGCGTGCAGCATCAGCGCGACGTCGCTGTGGCAGTGAAGAACTCGCGTGAGGTGGCCCTGCTGCCCTTCACCTCGACCAGCCGATAAGCGGAAAGGATCAGTTGACATGAAGCTCATCCTCACCGCCGCCGTGGAGAACCTCGGCGAAGCCGGCGACATCGTCGTGGTCAAGGACGGCTACGGCCGCAACTACCTGCTGCCTCGCGGCCTGGCCATCAAGGCCACCCGCGGAGCCGAGAAGCAGGTCGAGGGCATCCGCCGTTCGCAGGAAGCCCGCGAGGTCCGCGGTCTCGAGCACGCCAACGAGCTGAAGCAGGCCCTCGAGGGCCTCGCCGACGTCTCGCTGGACGTCAAGACCCACGACTCGGGCAAGCTCTTCGGTTCGGTCACCGCGGCAGATGTCGCCGGTGCCATCAAGACCGCAGGCGGCCCGACCGTCGACAAGCGCAGCGTCGAGCTGCCCAAGGGGCACATCAAGGCCACCGGCAGCTACCCGGTCGTCGTCAACCTGCACCCGCAGGTCTCGGCGACCGTCCAGCTCGCCGTCGTCGCCGCGAGCTGACCTCCAGCATTCACGCACGAAGGCCGGGTGGAGATCTCCACCCGGCCTTCGTCGTCTGTCCCTACTTCGGTGCCGGCGGATTGGCAGGCAGCTGGTTCCAGTACTGCAATCGGGGCGGGAGGTACCGCGGCGCCGGGTTGGCGCTGTGGTCGACCGCGTTGTTGCCGGGACCGAGGGTGTCCCACGACGGGAAGAAGAACTTGTGCCAGGCCGGCGTGAAGATCAGCGCGCGCTCGCCGGTCCGGCAGGCCACGGTGTCGCGGCGGGGGGCGGTGCACGTGACGCCCTCGATGGTCACCCGCTTGCCGACGCCGAGGAGCGGCGGCCGGAAGCCGCTCTTCGGACCGAAGCGATAGGTCTGGTCCGTGCGCGCCCACCAGGGTCCCTGCTGGTCGTCGGAGATGACCGCACCGGTGGCATTCGGCGGGGCGGTCGCCGGACGGCCCGCACAACCCACGTAGCGGTAGCCGGGGCCGACCTGGCACACCCATCGGCCGGTCGTGAAGAAGGAGCGCCCGTTGTCGACGTAGGCCACAGACCGGAACGTCGTCGGGTCGACCGGTTGATACCGCGACAGATCGAATTCGACGGGCATCGAGGGACCCGGTGCGGCGACGGCCGACGGGGCCGTCGCGAGCCCGGCGGCAGCACTCAGGGCGGCCAGCACGGTGACCACGCGACGGACGACGACCGACTTGGACCCCAACCTCGACACGATCGACATTGCATCACACCCGACAGGCGTGTCGTCGGCGTTCACCGGTAAGTCGCACGACTGAAGATGCTCGGGACCTCGTCTGGCCAGGTGTAACGCAGACCACACCGGATGTTCACCCGAATATTCGCCACGGGTGGTTGAACGGGCACCCGCAACACGCCCGCAAGGCGACGCGCCGAGGAAGTCCAAAGGATTTCCAATTCCTTGATTGTGGAAATTAGTCAGCCCTCTGAGCTGCGGAAACAGCGTTGTTCACACCCGAATTCCTCAGGTTGTCCACAAAGGGTGCACAACGCGTCCCCTGGCCACTCACACACGCTCCACAAGTGATCCCCAGATTCGTCAACAGGTCGGTTTGAGTCGGGGTCGCAGACGTCCTAGTGTCACGCCTCAGCGTCTCCGTCCGTCTCGGCGCACACGACAGTCGATGTCGGTGCCACCCGATAGGAAGAGACTGACCGAAACACGACGTCGACACCGGGGACTCGCGACGTGGCCTACCGGGGCCGACACCAGACTCAAGGTCGTACTCATTCGATGTCGGGTGGGATCGAGCGTTGCGAGAGGTTTGACACGCGTGGCTGTTGTGGATGACCGCGGGCGCGGCCCCGCCGCCGGAGGCCGAGCACGGGGAGAAGAAGAGATCCCCGCGGAGGACTTCGGCCGGCAGCCCCCGCAGGATCTGGCCGCCGAGCAGTCGGTGCTCGGCGGCATGCTGCTGTCCAAGGATGCGGTCGCCGACGTCGTCGAGAAGATCCGTACCAACGACTTCTACCGTCCCGCTCACCAGGCGGTGTTCGAAGCGGTCCTCACGCTGTACTCGAAGGGTGAGCCCGCCGACGCCGTCACGGTCGCCGCGGAACTCGAGCGCGCGGGCGAACTCAAACGGATCGGTGGTGCGCCCTATCTGCACACGCTGATCTCGACGGTGCCCACTGCCGCCAATGCCGGTTACTACGCGGAGATCGTCGCGGAGAAGGCGTTGCTGCGGCGACTCGTGGAGGCCGGCACACGCATCGTCCAGTACGGCTACGCCGGTGCCGACGGCCAGGACGTCGCCGAGGTGGTCGACCGGGCCCAGGCCGAGGTGTACGAGGTCACCGAGAAGCGCACCGCGGAGGACTACGTCCCCCTCGAGGATCTGCTGCAGCCGACGATGGACGAGATCGACTCCATCGCATCGCGGGGCGGCATCTCGCTGGGCGTCCCGACGGGGTTCGCCGACTTCGACAAGCTCACCAACGGCCTGCACCCCGGCCAGATGATCATCGTCGCGGCCCGTCCGGGTGTCGGAAAGGCACTCGCGCTCGACACCCCGCTGCCGACGCCCACCGGGTGGACAACGATGGGCAAGGTGGGGGTCGGCGATCATCTCCTCGATGCACACGGCCGACCCACCCGGGTTGTCGCCGCCACCGAGGTGATGACCGAACGCCCCTGTTACGAAATCGAATTCAGCGACGGCGCGATGATCGTCGCGGACGAGCAGCACCAGTGGGCGGCCGAGATCGACGGCAAACGCCGCGTTGTCACCACAGCCGGTCTGCGGGCACACGTCGGCTGCGCTGTCGTGCGCAACACCGCGCCGCTCGAGTTGCCGCGCAAGCGTTTCGCCTACGGCCCCTACACGGTGGCGGCGCTGGCCGGGATGGCTTTCGACGACCCCGAGATCAGCATGCGGATCGACGCCGAGGGCCCGGTCGACGTCATGACGCTGATGGCCGACCTCGGTGGGCGCATCCCGTACGAGTACCTGCGCGGTTCGATCGCGCAGCGCCGGGCCCTGCTCGCAGGACTGCTCGACGCCCGTGCCTCGGTCGACGACGACGGCTGGATCACCGTCCCGGCCGCCACCCGGCACATGACGGCCGTCGTCGCCGATCTCGTGGCCGGACTCGGATTCAACTACAAGCGGTCGGCCACCGGTTGGTTGCGCGTCGACGCCGACGATGACGTGTTCACCGTGCACCACAAGGCGATTCGGCACAAAGAGCTGCGCAGGCGGGCCGGTGTCCGGCGCGTCGTCGCGGTCCGCCCCGTCGACCCGGTCCCCGTGCGCTGCGTCCAGGTCGACAACGCCGAACACCTGTACCTCGCGGGCGAGGCGATGGTCCCGACCCACAATTCGACGCTCGCGATGGACTTCCTGCGCTCCGCGGCGATCGGCCACGGCCTGACCGCCGCCATGTTCTCGCTGGAGATGAGCAAGACCGAGATCGTCATGCGTCTGTTGTCGGCGGAAGCGAAGATCAAGCTGGCCGACATGCGCGCCGGCACGATGAGCGACGACGACTGGACCCGCCTCGCCCGCCGGATGGGCGAGATCTCGGAGGCGCCGTTCTTCATCGATGACTCGCCCAACCTCACGATGATGGAGATCCGCGCCAAGGCGCGGCGTCTCAAACAGCGCCACGACCTGAAAGTCGTTGCGGTGGACTACATGCAGCTGATGACCTCGGGTAAGAAGGTCGAGTCCCGCCAGCAGGAGGTGTCGGAGTTCTCCCGTCAGCTGAAGCTGCTGGCCAAGGAACTCGAGGTCCCGGTGATCGCGATCAGTCAGCTGAACCGTGGTCCGGAGCAACGTACCGACAAGAAACCCCAGGTGTCGGACCTCCGAGAGTCAGGCTCGCTGGAGCAGGACGCCGACATGGTCATCCTGCTGCACCGTCCCGATTCCATCGAGCGCGACGACCCGCGCGCCGGCGAGGCCGACATCATCGTCGGCAAGCACCGTAACGGCCCGACCGCCACGATCACCGTCGCACACCAGCTGCACCTGAGCCGGTTCGTGGACATGGCGCGGGGGTAGGAGGCCGAAGTGAGGCTGGCTTTCAGCTCGAGGACTACGTGCCTTGTGGCCGCCTCAAGTGCCGCAGCGTCGGGCCCTCGACGATGGTCGGGTTTTACGACCGGTTCAATTCCCGGATAGTCGCATTGATAGCCGAGCATCCGATCCTCGGCGCCATTGCTGTCCAGCGGTCGTAATCGCTGAGTGCGGGAAGTGAAGTCTGGATGAGCTCCATGGTCGCAGTGTCAACGCCGTCGTCCCGAAGCTGTCGTAGGTGTGCGCGCCGGAGGATCACGGTGGTCGCCGATGCAGCGATTTCTTCGTCTCGGTAACGAGGCAACTTAAAAGCGTTAATCATCGTTCGACGAGTCGAGAACAGCGGATCGATGAAGTCAATGTCTCCCATATCGGTTGCTTTGCACAGACGCACCCGGGTGGTTTCTGCATCCGTCCGCAGGACAACGCGAAGTAGCGCCACGACTGAGAAAAGCAGTCCTGCCCACATTGTCCAGGTGAGTATTTCCAGCGATGTGTTGCCCATCAGTCCTGCAAACGAGAGTCCAAGGTAGGCGATCGCGAAGACTACGAACATCAGGTACGCGGGCCAAAACCCACCTCGAGAAGGATACTTCCGACGGGCCGCTTCCCAGGCGATCAGATCGTTGGCCTCGGACTGCAGAGTTTGCCGAACGGCGGTCCGAAGGCCGATTGTCTCTGCTTGTTCTGATAGCGTGCGAATCCTCGCGTCTTGGCGCCGAGCCACTCGCGAACCAGGTTCAGCGTGGAGGAACGGCGAGAGTGCCGCAATTAGTGCGGGAATGGCCACCAGCCAGTCGCGTGTAGTCATGCCGAGAAGCTACGAGACGGTACCGACATCTTCGTAATGCCGAAGTTCTGGCATGTCCTGGTTCGTGGACATGGCGCGGGGGTAGTTCGCCGCTTCCCCTGAGTGTGGGGTGAGAACTCGCTGATAATCGCGCCGCCCGGTGCTTCTCGATGAGGGATGCCGGCGGCCGGCCGGGTACCGTGCGTCCGGGACGTGTCCACGAGAGTCGTGGTGGAGTTCGGATCGGTCGGCGTTGTGAGTGTGAAAACTGTTGTGAGCAAGCGTGTCCCGGCGACGATGATGCCGGTGGGTGCGCTTGCGGTGTTGCTGACGGCGCTGCTGGTCGGCGGGGTGGTCTACCTGGCGCTGCCCACGGACACGACAGACGCCCAGGACACGAGACCGCCCGCCGAGCAGATCGATGCGGCCGGTGACTCCGTGTCGTCGGCCAAGATGATGTTCCAACTGATGTCCGCGGGTCTGAACAGCGCGACCGGCGGCATCGCGACGGCGACCGGGAGTGCGCGCGACATCTTCGACGCCGTCGACACGGCCGCCTCCGCCTCGGACCAGCTGGTGCGAGGTCTGGGCAATGCTCCGGATGTGTCGTCGGCGACCCGCCAGGTCAACGACGGTGCGTTGGCGGTGTCAGCGGTCCTCGGGCAGGTGTCCTCGCTGTCGAACTCCGTCACCGAGCTCGATTCACTGGTGACACCGCTCATCGGTTACCTCGAGAACTCCCGGACCCCCGGGTCGGCGGACGCCCTCGAACGGCTCCGAGCGCTTCAGGGTTCGAGTCGGGAGATCAGTGAGCAGCTCGGCTCCCTCGATTCGCTGCAAGGGGAGTTGGCGACGATGCGGAAGTCGCTCGAGTCCTCGGCCGCCGGCATCGACTCCGCGATCACGCAAGCACAGACGGCCGCCGGCCAGTTGTCCACCGGACTCAACCGCCTCGCATCGGCGCGGGAAGACACCCTGAGTGCCACCGACAAGGTGAACGCCGGGGTCAAGCAACTCCAGGGCGTGCTCAACTCGATCAACGAGGACCTCGACAACGCGTCGACCAATCTGATCCCGGCCACCCCCGGCGACACCGCGCCTCCCGCGTCGAACCAGTCCGCCGGCAGTGTCGCCGAACGTGTGAGCTGGGCGGTCGTCGCGGGTTCGGGGGTGGGCGCAATCCTGTTGGCGCTGCTCCTGATTCGAATGGCCCGGACGCGACGCGAGGGACCGAGCGATGGTGCACTCGGCAACGAAGCCGATGACGCCGAACTGGTCGGGGCGTCGGCGGGCGCGGACCGCTGACAAGGCACTGCAGAGTGCGGGATCTGTCGCGGAATCCGGCATCGAGGCCGCACTCTGCGGGGCGCTCGCAACGAAAGCGCAGCGTGTCGGACAATAGTTAGGTGATCGAAAGAGTTCCTGAGGTCCGGCCCGTCGGTGAGACGCTGAGATGACCTCGTCATCCAGTTCGCGGCAGGCGATGATCATCTGGATCGTCGGCGTCACGGTCTACTTCGTCGCCGTGCTGCAGCGATCATCGTTGGCCGTTGCCGGTCTGCTGGCGGCTGAGCGTTTCGAGATCAGCGCCTCCCAGCTGTCGACTTTCGTCGTGCTGCAGCTGCTGGTGTACGCGTTGATGCAGGTACCGGTCGGCCTCCTCGTCGACAGGTTCGGTCCGCGACGGGTTCTTCTCGCCGGTACGTTGATCCTCTCGCTGGCCCAGCTCAGCTTCGCCTTTGCGGACAGCTACACCTGGGCCCTCTCGTCTCGGTTCTTCGTCGGGGTCGGCGATGCCATGACCTTCGTGTGTGTTCTGCGGCTGGTCTCGAGTTGGTTCCCGGCGCGACGTGTTCCGTTGTTGACCCAGCTCACCGGGGTGCTCGGCCAGCTCGGCGCGGTCGCGGCCGCCATACCGATGACCTGGGCGCTGTCCTCGTGGGGATGGAGTCGCGCATACATGGCAACCGCCGGACTCGGGGTCGTCCTGCTCGTGACGTCCGCGCTCGTCGTGCGGGATTCTGCGGCAACCCGATCGGTGTCGGGACCCATGCTCGGGTTGGCCGGAATCCGGCGCAGTCTCAGCGAATCGTGGGAGCACCCGGGGACCCGGCTGGGTTTCTGGATGCACTTCTCGACGCATTTCAGCGCCACAGTGCTGGGTTTGCTGTGGGGGTACCCGTTCTTCGTGGAGGGCCAGGGGGTGAGTTCCGCTGCGGCGGGTTCGCTCCTGACGATCATGGTCTTCGCCATCATGGCTTTCGGGCCGATCTTCGCGTGGCTCATCACCCGGTGGCCCTGGCATCGATCGACGGTGGTGTTGGCGGTGCTCGCCGGCATCGCGGCCACCTGGACGGTGGTACTGGCGTGGCCCGGGGGTGCGCCGTTCTGGCTTCTCGTGCTCCTCGTGGTGGTCTGTGGGATGGGCGGCCCCGCGTCGATGATCGGTTTCGATGTCGGCCGCACGTCCAATCCGGCGTCGCGGGCGGGCACGGCGACCGGGATCATCAATCAGGCGGGTTTCATCGCGAGTCTGATCCTCGCGGGGCTCATCGGTGTGATTCTCGACTGGCGAACCCCCGACGGTGTCCAGGGGTATCCGCCCGAGGCGTTCACCTGGGCGATGTCGGCGCAGTTCGTGCTCTGGGGACTCGGGGCCGTTCAGATCTATCGCTATCGACGCAAAGGGCGCGCGCGTCTGGTGCGAGAGGATCCGGATCGGTGGTCGGTACGCACGCGCAGAGTGCGGGATTAGTACTGGATCCCACTACCCATCCCGCACTCTGCGATGGGCATCACGCCTGGTCTCAGCGCAGCAGCAGCCACCCGAACCGCAGGCAGAGCGCGGTGACACCCAGGACGGCGGTCGCGACCAACCAGCGCCGGGCGAGGTGTTCGGCGCGTACGTGATCGTCACCGGGCCGCAGGTAGACGTAGGCCGCCGTCATCGCGCATCCGGCGGCCGCGGCCCCGACGACGAGTACCAGTGTCAACATCACCACCCCACCCATCATGCCGATCACCCCGGGTATGGGGGTCGACCGCCGGCGGGCAGCGGCGGAGGGTCAGTCGACGTCCTCGCCCACCCACTTCGCGAGCAGATGGTGCATGTGGCGGATCTTGAGTTCCTGGTAACCGGCAAGCGGCAGGTACTTCTGCGTCGTCGTCTTCAGTCCGCGGTGCACCTTGGGCATGTTGTAGGCGTCCTGGTCGAAGACGCGGGCCGAGCTGCCGAGCACGGTCGCGTCGATCCAGGTCTGCTCCGGGGTCAGCCATTGGACCTTGGCCGCGGGCGGCCGCTCACCGGTGAACGGCGCGAGGAGGTAGACGTCCATGATGGAGGTGTCGTGGTCGTCGCCGTTGGGGCGGAACCGGTAGACGATCCGCTGGTAGGCGCCCCACGGGTGGAAGTTCGGGAACACCGTGTAGTAGATGCTGTCGAGTGACTCTGCGTCGGACATGTTGTCCGCCTTGACATCACCGATGGTGTCACGCAGGCCCTCGCGGGCGAGCAGGCCGGACATCTCGCGGGCGGTGACGCCGTCGGGCAGCGTCACCATGGGGTCCTCGTCGATGCGGGCATCGACCATCGAGTCGAACATCTCCTGCTCGGTCGGGACGAATTTGATGTGTGGGCTCGGGACGCCGTTGGCGGTGATACCGCGGTTGAAGTTGCCCCAGGCGTCGTACTGGCTGTTCGAATCACCGGTTCCCACAACGCGTTGCGGGTGGGTGGTCACGACGTGGAACGCCTCGGAGAATGCCTCCTGGGCGATCTTCCAGTTCGCGTCGATCACCTTCGCCACATGCGCCTGGATGTAGCGGTCCTCCAGGGGCCAGGCCTCGAAGTGCTTGCCCAGGTCGCCGAGGAAGCTGGCGAGGGACTCCGATGCCGGGTCCATGTTGATGAAGACGAAACCGCCCCACGTGTCGACCTTGACCTGGGGGAGATTCATGGTGCTCTTGTCGACGTGCGGGAAATCCCACTCGCACGTCATGGATTTCAGCGATCCGTCGAGATTCCAACAGAAGCCGTGGAACGGGCACCGGAGGTCGTGTCCGGCGGGGCCGCTCTCCTCGCGGAGCGTGCGCCCACGATGCAGGCACGAGTTGTAGAAGGCACGGATCGACATGTCCTGTCCGCGCACGACCAGGATCGACTTCTCACAGATCTCATAGACGTGCGTGTCGCCGGGCTCGGGGATCTCCTCCTCGCGACAGGCCATCTGCCAGACCTTGTACCACATACGATCTCGTTCGAGTTCGTGGTACTTCCGGCTGATGTAGCGGGAGACCGGGACGAAGTTCTGATCCTCGTAGAGGTCGTGGGTCTCCTCGCGCAGCACCTGGGGAACCGGGTGCGTGTCGGTGTCCAGCAACCGCTGGTAACTCTCGGCGTAGTCGGACTGTTCATCCGTCGAAGCCGTCTGGTCGGCGGTACGAGTGTCGATCTCGGTCACAGTTTGCCTCCTTCGGCCAGGCGCGTGGCACGGGCTTCTTCGGCGAGTTTGTCCGCCTGCATCTTCTCGAGCAGCTTTGCAGCGCCCATGAATCGGCGGTTTTGGGTGATGGGCACGGGTTCACGCGGCCCGAGGCCGACCCACCGCGCCATCTCCGGATCGACGGACTTCACCTCACCGTGCAGATAGCGGCCCTCCGGGTCGAAGGTGCCGGTCTTCCCGTCCTTGGTGGTGACGAGCACGTTGTTGTCCTCGTCGAATTCGTAGATGGCTCGACTCATCGGATGCCGGATCTGACGCATCGGGATCTCCTCGGTGGACTGGACTGCCGCCTCTTACTTGGCAACGTATGCACTTACTGTAGCACCGGGAGTGAGCAGCGACACATCGAACTGTATCGACTGTCAAAAAAGGTCAGCGTCGACGCGCGACCCACGTCAGCGCATTCGCGACGAGCGTGCGGTAATGCGGGTCGCCGAGAGTCGCGGCGGTGTCGCCGGGCTGAAGGTAGACCAGTCGCGATCGTCCATTGGTGCGAGACCATCCGACCAGCGACGACCCGGGCTCGTGGTGCCATCCCGCCCGCTCGTCACGCCGACCGGACATGGCGAGTGCGGTGGAGAAGTGCACGTCCTCGGTCATCGGCGCATCCGTCCGCAGCAGCGGGGTCACCGAATCCTCGAACACCTCGCACAAGTACGTCTCGTCGACGAGATCGAGCTGGGTGGGCAGGCCGGCGACGACCGGGTGTTCGCCGTCGACGACGGAGATGCGCTGTGCCACAGCGTGCCGATATCCGGAATCGGGGCGTTCTGCACCGCGGACGATCCCGGGCCGGTAGAGGTAGCGTCCGCCGACGAACTCCGCCCACTCGTCCCAGGTCGCCCAACTGGCGATGGCGTGGTGCAAGACCACATAACCGTGGCCCGTCCGGGGTGCGTCTCGAAGGCACGCGCGCAATGCATCCGGCGGTTCATACGGCTCGGGCAGGGTCCCGGGCATGTCGTAGTGCAGAGATGCGTCGAAGTCCGCGAGTTCGTCCGGGCCGATCTCGGCATCGGGGTGTTCGAGCCAGGTGACCTCACCCGGCAGGGACTCGGCAAAGTCGGCGAAGGCCGTCCGATCGAAGGAATGGCCGCCGGTGACCGCGAGGATGCGCATGAAGGACTCCAACCAGCATCGAAGTAACTGTGTCTTCGATCAAGTTACTGTAGTCCGGCGACCGGGGTGGTCAGCGTCCTTCGATCATCTTGGTGCAGACGTCGGTGGTCGCGGTGCGCAAGCTGGTGACGGGGATGTCCGACAACGGGCCGCCCTCGATGCGCAGCGGCTGGATCGCGATGGTCATCGCGATCATGGTCCGGACCCGCAGCGTGCGGGCGGCATGCTGGGCGGTCGCGGCCCGCCGGCTCGGAGGATCCTCGCCGGCGGGGAAATAGTCGAACGCGCGCCGGATGTGGCGTTCTTCGTACTCTTTGGCCAGCAGTCGGGTGCCGGGTGTCGCGCCGCCGGCCATCTGCAGGAACAGCATGCGGGCCGAGTTCGGATGCTCGGCGGTCCAGTCCCACACCGCCGAGACGACATCTTTGAACGTGTCCGGGCTCGCCGACACATCATCGGGACGCGCGGACTGCGCGGCGGCCGAACTCGCGTCCATGGCGTAACCCAACGCGCTCTCGAACAGTTCTTCTTTGCTCGCGAAGTGGTAGTAGACCGCGGTCGGCACCATCCCCGCCTCCGTGGCGATCTCCTGGATCGAGGCTTCGGCGAAGCCCTTCCGAGAGAAGACCCGTACGGCGGCCTTGACGATCAGATGCCGTCGTGACGGGCGATGCGCAGTCGAGCCGTTAGCGGTGCCGGCGGGTGACGGTTCGGGTGAGTCTTCGGGCGGTGATGCCGGCGACTCGTCGTCCGGCACCTCCCGGGCGGCGACGGCGTCGACGCCATCGTCGAAGGCCGTATCGTCGGCGGCCGGCGAGGAGTCCCAACCGAGCCAGTCCGCGTCCGGCCCGGTTGCGTCGGAATCCGGTGCCCCGGGGTCCGCCGTGTGGTCCGTCGTACGATCGGTTCGTCTCGATCTCGCCACGCGTCCTCCTCACCGATTCCCGGTCGTCGTCTGCCCGCGGTACGACCTCTGCCGTCGACAACGGGGTGCCAACAGGATGGCACAGCGGGTTACAAGGTCCCGATGCTGTCATGATCTATCGCATGGCGGGCAAGAATTCTTCAGGCCGGGCCCCTTCTGGGCGGACTCCCTCTGGTCGCCGCGGCGCCGCACGGACTGCGGCCGCGAGCGGGACGGGGACCGGCGCCAAGCGGGCCGCTCACCGTCCCTCCCGGCGCGACGTCGTGGTGGAGGCGGCGATGCACCTCTACTCCATGCGTTCGATCGAGGACGTGACCGTCGCCGACATCGCGGCCGAGGCGCAGATGACCTCGGCGGCCGTCTATTACCACTACCCGTCCAAGGAAGAAGTGCTGCTCGGGGGTCTGCGCCTGTTCGCCGAGCAGATGCTGGCGCAGCTCAGAACGGTGATCGACGAGGACCCGGACGCCACCCTCGGCGACGTCATCGTGTCCGTGCTCGAGTGGACCGACGCGCACCGCGCCGCCTCGCTGGTCTACTTCGTGCGATCACCCGGATGGAGCCTGTCGATCGAGGCGCTCCGCCGGGAGGTCCGCCTGGAGATGCTGGCGATCTTCTCCGCCGAACTGCGGGTGCGCGACCGGATCACGTCGAAGGCCAAGCAGGCCGCCGCGGCGACGGCCCTGTCGAGTCTTCTCGAGGTGTCCGCGTCCTCCTGGCTCACCGAGGACGTCGTGCTCGCGAACCTGGGCCGACGCCGCTTCTCCGACGAGGTGCGCGAACTGGCCACCGACATCGCCAGTGTGTGACCTCGCGGGTCGCCGCCTATAGCCTCGCGGTCCTTCTGATGCGATGAACTGGGACATCGGCGGAGTATCTTTATAGCGGACTCAGTTTATGGTTCACTGGGGGCGTGCCCAATCAGACCCGTGCGCGCTCGATCGACCTCGACAACCCGTTCGCCCCGCTGGACGGCTTGTGCGAGCTCGTGCTCATCCGGCACGGCGAGCAGGCCCTCAGCAAGGAACTGAGCGCGGCGCAGACCGTGGACCCGCCGCTCTCCGAGCTCGGGCAACGTCAGGTCCGGGCGGTCGCCCAGCGTCTGTCCACCCATGCCGTCGACGCCGTCTACAGCTCTCCACTGCGCCGGGCCCTCGACACCGGCCGTGCGATCGCCGAGCATCACGGCCTCGAGCCGGTCGTCCGCGAGGGGCTCACCGAATACGAGCCGTGGCAGAGCTTCCCGGCAGATCAATCGCCTTTCGAGACGCTGCCCCACGAGGAGATCTCGCGAATCTTTCGCGACCACATCCGAACTCGCAAATATGAGGCGTTCCCCTACGCCGAGGATCCGGTGGCCTTCCGCGAGCGGGTACTCGGTGAGGTCGGCCTCATCGTCGACGCCCATCTCGGCCAGCGGGTGGTCATCACCTGCCACAGCGGCGTCATCAACGCGGTACTCGCGAACGCGCTCGCGAGCGGATTCGACATGCCCGTCCGCGTCCACCACACCTCGGTCAGCGTGCTCCGCGGCGCCGACACCCGACGTGCCGTCCAGTCGATCAACGACTTCGGCCACGTCCTCGACTTCCAGACCTCCGTCGGGGCGATGAATCTCTAGCCCCTCGACAGTCCTCCACCGACCTGATCACCGACACGACACGAAGGACCCGACATGGATCTCGACCTCAACGGAAAGCGCGCCCTCATCAGCGGTGCGAGCAAGGGCATCGGCCTGGCCATCGCCAGGAGTCTTCTCGCCGAAGGTGCCTCGGTGGGCATCTGCGCCCGGGGCGAAGACCAGCTCAAGACCGTCGCCGACGAGCTGTCGGAAGCCGGCACGGTGTTCTGGAAGGCCGTCGATGTCGGTGAGTCCGAAGCGGTGAGTTCCTTCGTCACCGACGCGGCCGACGCGCTCGGCGGTGTCGACATCGTCATCGTCAACGCGTCTGCGATGACCGGCAAGGGGCGCCAGGCCTGGGAGAACAGCTTCAACGTCGACCTCATGAGCCTCGTGAACTTCATCGAGGCCGCAACACCGCATCTGGAGCAGAGCTCTGCCGCGTCCGTCGTGACCATCAGCACGACCTCCGCCATCGAGGCCGGCCCGATCACCACCGCCAACAGCTACGGTGCGCTGAAAGCCGCCGTGCTGCAACACTCGTCGGCGCAGGCGCGCGCCCTGGGGCCGAAAGGTATTCGGGTCAACGCGGTCTCGCCCGGCCCGGTGTACTTCGAGGGTGGCCCCTGGGACACCATCAAGGAGCAGCGACCGCAGCTGTACGACGCGGCGATGTCGGCGGCGGCGCTCGGCAAGTTCGCCTCGGCCGAGGACGTCGCAAACGCCGTGACCTTCCTCGCGTCGCCGGCTGCCGGACACATCACGGGTACCAATGTCGTGATCGACGGCGGCTTCACCAACCGATTCGACTTCTGACATGAGCACGGACCCGGAGAAGACCGGCACGACCGAGACTGTGGACGTCGTCGTCCTGGGAGGCGGGTCGGGTGGTTACTCGTGTGCCCTGCGCGCAGCGCAACTCGGCATGTCGGTCGTCCTCGTGGAGTCCGACAAGCTCGGCGGCACGTGTCTACACAACGGGTGCATCCCGACCAAGGCGTTGCTCCATGCCGCCGGCATCGCCGAATCCGTGCGTCACGCCGCAGATTTCGGGATCAAGGCGTCTCTCGACGGCATCGACATCACCGCAGTCCACGCGTACAAGCAGAAGGTCGTCGACGGCCTGTACCGAGGGCTCGAGGGTCTCATCTCGTCGCGTCGGATCCGGGTGGTCCGCGGGCTCGGACGGGTATCGGGTGAGCGGACCGTCGACGTCGAGCTCACCGACGGCGGGGCGACCCGCGTCCGCGGTGAGGCGCTGGTCATCGCGACCGGTTCCCAGTCGCGGACCCTGCCGGGCGTGGAGATCGGCGGCCCGATCATGACGAGCGACCGTGCGCTGGAGCTCGATTCGATCCCCACGACCGCGATCGTCCTCGGCGGGGGTGTCATCGGTTGCGAGTTCGCCAGTCTGTGGGCATCGCTCGGCGTGGAGGTCACGGTCGTGGAGGCCGCACCCCGGTTGTTGCCGACCGAGGACGAGTGGTCGTCGAAGCAACTGACCAGGGCGTTCCGCAAGCGCGGCATCACCATTCGTACCGGGGCCATGGTATCGTCCGCCGGCACCGCCGAGTCCGGAGTGGTCGTGGAGCTCGACGGCGAGTCAGCGCCACTGCATGCGGACGTTCTGCTGGTGGCCGTGGGTCGGGGACCGCGGACTGCCGGATTGGGTCTCGAAGAGGCCGGTGTGGGACTCGATCGTGGCTTCGTCGTGGTCGACGAGTGGTTGCAGACCGCAGTGCCGGGCGTCTACGCGATCGGCGACATCGTGCCGGGACCTCAACTCGCCCATCGCGGTTTCGGCAACGGCATCTTCGTCGCCGAACAGCTGGCCGGCCTCGACTGCGCGCCCGTGGCGGACACCGGAATCCCGCGGGTGACCTATTCGCATCCGGAGGTGGCCTCCGTCGGCCTGACCGAAGCGGAGGCGGCGGAACGGTACGGTGAGATCACCACCGCCGTCTACGATCTCGGCGGCAACGGGAAGAGTCGCATATTGCAGACCGCGGGTGGCGTCAAGCTGATCCGGGCGGGCGCCGACGGTCCGGTGGTGGGCATCCACCTCGTCGGGGACCGTGTGGGTGAACTGATCGGCGAGGCGCAGCTCATCTACAACTGGGAAGCGAACGCGAACGACGTCGCGAACCTGGTGCACGCGCACCCGACCCAGGCCGAGGCGCTCGGCGAAGCCCATCTGGCCCTGGCCGGCAAGCCGCTGCACGCGCACGCCTGAGGACGGAGGAGCCCACGATGGCCGGACCGGCCGGCCGCCTCGATGCGGTCGTCATCTGCGGCGGGCAGTGGCACGACTTCGATCACGCCCGGTTGCAGATCCTCGGACTGCTCGGCGAGCACGAGACGGTGCGCACCCGGGTGTTCGAGGACTACGGATGTGCATCCGCCCTCGACGCCGCGGACCTGGTGATCACCTACACCTGCAACCGGATTCCCGATGACGCCGCTCAGGATGCGTTGACGCGCTTCCTGGCGCGGGGTGGCCGCTGGCTGGCCCTGCACGCGACCAACTCGGCCATCGAACCCACCCCGCCGGGGTCGGCAAGCCGTTATGTGACCCCGCGATCCATGGGCGTGCTGCCCGCGCTGGTCGGCAGTCAGTTCCTCGGCCATCCGCCGATCGCGCCCTATCGTGTCGAGATCGCCGACCCGGAACACCCGTTGGTGGCGGGCGTCGACGACTTCGACGCGGTCGACGAGCTGTACGTGAGCGAGCTGTTCGAACCGATCGAGGTGCTGGCCCACACCCGCTTTGTCGGTGAGTCAACCGGATTCGACGAGGGACACACCTCGACCGACGAACCCCGCCCGGTGCTCTACCTCAAGCACCACGACCCCGGGACCGTCTGCTACTTCACCCTCGGGCACTGTCGGGGCAGGTTCGATGTGCAGGATCTCGGTATCGACGACCTCGGCCGAGTCGACCGCGGCAGCTGGGACATCCCGCAGTTCCGCACGATCCTGGAGCGCTGCGTGGCCTGGGCGGTACGCGGGACGTTCTGAGGTCGCCCCCGGAGTCTGTTCCCCTGCTCCCTGAGGTGTGCGGAGCGCAAGCTCGCTTCGCTCGCACCTCAGGGAGCAAGGGAGTGCTCAGTAGGAAGCGGTACCGCCGTCGACGCTGAGGATGGCACCGGTGATACCGGCGCCGGCGTCCGACGCGAGAAGCATCGCCATGGCGGACACTTCCTCGACGGTGTTGGGCCGCTTGATGGCGGACTCCTGGGCGAAGAGGTCCACCATCTCCTCGAAGCTCATGCCCATCGCCGCCGCGGTCTGCGGGCCGTTGTTCTTGATGATGTCGGTGATGACGAGCCCCGGGCAGATCGCATTGACCGTGATGCCCTGCGTACCCACCTCGCGCGCAATCGATTTGGTCATGCCGTTGATCGCGTGCTTCGCGGCGACGTAGGCGGTGAACACCGGCTTGCCCTGCTTGCCCTCGACCGAGGAGATGTTGATGATGCGGCCGTAGGACTGGGGGATCATGTGTTGGAGCGCGCGGCGGGTGGCCCAGAAATTGGAGTTCAGGTTCCAGTTCAGTACGAGGTTCCACTCCTCGTCGGAGAGTTGCGCCGTGGGCTGCAGGTCGTTTGCGCCACCGGCGTTGTTCACCAGGACGTCGATGCGTCCGAAGGTGCTCACCGTCTGCTCGATGAAGTCCTCGACATCGGCCTGCAGGGTGACGTCGCCGGCGAAGAACGCGGCGCGATCGCCTGCGCCGAGATCGGCCAGAGCTTTATCCCCCTTCTCCTTCGTCCGGCCGTTCAGGGCGACCTTCGCGCCCTCCGCGAGTGCTGCCTCGGCGATCCCACGGCCGATTCCCTGGGTTCCGCCGGTGACGGCAACAACTTTGTCCTGCAACTTCATCGAACGTCTCCTTGCTTCCTGTACGAGAGACCGAGACGACTTACTTGCCAACGCCTACAGTCTTGCAGGTAGAGTGTCACACATCACAGCCCACGTGTATACCCTGTCAAGAAACTATGGCCGCTCATCCCATGCGGTCCCAGCAGAGACGAGAACGACATGTCCGAACAGCGCTGGTTGGTCGACACCGAACCGAGTGCCCGTCTACCCATCTACACGCGGCTCAATGCCAGCGATGTGCTGTCCGATCCCATCACGCCGCTGGGCGCCGACCTCGGGTGGATTCAGAACATCCTGCCCGGATGGAACGCCGGTTACGCCTTCCACGGGAGCTACTCGCTCGTGGAGAAGCCGGATGTGGCCGCCTCGTCGGGGATCTTCTACGGGCATCTGTACATCAACCTGTCGATGTCGCGGCTCGTGGGAATCCGCGGCGGCCTGTCGGTCGAGCTCGTGGATCAGCTGTTCTACGGTGGCGATCCGGACATCCCCGCGTACGTCGGGCACCCCGATGACGAAAACGCCGACGCCAGTGCGCGCCTGGCCGCGCGCAACGCCTGGATTCTGTCCACCGAGACCTTCCCGGAACTCGACGAGGACCGCGTGCTCGCCGATCGGCTGCGCACCGAGCGCCCCGACCTGTCGAGCCTGACCCCGGTCGCGCTCGTCGCCCGCGCGCGGTCGGTCATGCCCCTCGAGCGGGCCGCATGGCGGGGTGAGGTGGCCGCGACGAACGGGGCGGCGGTCGGCCCGTCGGTGCTCGGCCAGCTTCTCGGAGCTGACAACCAGGACCTCATCGTCACGCTGGTGGGCTCGGCGGGCGACGTCGACTCGGCGCTGCCGTCGTTCGCGCTCTGGGAGTTGGGCCGGATGGTGCGCGCCGACGAGCGCCTGACCGAGGCATTCGACCAGGGAATCGACGGCGTCGCGGCGCGGGTGCGCGGGCTCGATCCCAAGTTCGACGCCTCCTTCGCCGACTTCATCGCCGAGTTCGGCTACCGGGGCCCCAACGAATGGGACCTCGGTTCGACATCGTGGGAGACGAAACCCGAACTGGTGCTCGGACTCATCGACCGCCTGCGCTTGCAGGAGGATTCGGCGTCACCCACCGCGCGTCTCGCCGAGCACGCGGGGGACACCGACTCGGCCCTGGAACGGGCGCGTGCGATCGTCGGCGACGACGCGGAGGGGCAGGCGACCCTCGACGCGGCGCTCGCCTCGGCACGACGCTTCGCGGCCTGGCGCGAACGTGCGAAGACGAACTGCATCAAGGTGTTGCACGAGGCGCGTGTGCCGCTGGCCGAGCTCGGGCGACGGCTGCACGAGCAGGGTCATCTCGCCGCTGCTGATCACGTCTTCATGGCCGTCGACGACGAGCTGGACCTCCTGGCCAGCGAACCGGCCGCACTGACCGAGACCCTTGCCGAACGGCATCGGGCGTGGAAGGGCCTGTTCGGTCTGGACCTGCCGACCTTCCTCGACACCCGTGAGCCGCTTCCCCCGCTCTCGAGTCTGCGCCGCAAGGACCAGGTCGAGGTGGATGAGGTGACCGAGGGTGAGGTCCTGCACGGGTCCGGGGCATCCCCGGGCGTGGTCCGCGGACGCACCCGGACCATCACATCGATGGACGACCTCGACAGCTTCGAGGTGGACGAGGTCTTGGTGGCGCCGCAGACCGATCCGTCCTGGACGCCGTTGTTCATGGTGTCCTCGGCCGCCATCACCGACGTCGGAGCGATGGGTTCGCACGCGATGATCGTCAGCCGCGAGCTCGGGATACCCTGTGCCGCCGGTGTTCCCGCTGCCACCCGGAGAATCCCCGACGGCACGCTGGTCGAGGTCGACGGCTCCAAGGGCACGGTCACCATCCTGGAGCTGTCATGACGAGCGGGGTCGAGACGACCACACGTGCGGTGTTCCTGAAGCAGCGACCCGCCGACGGGGTTCCGCGCACGGAGAACTTCGAGGTCCGGGAGGCCGAGCTGGGGCCCGTCCGCGACGACCAGATCGTCGTGGAGAACCGCTACATGAGCGTCGACCCCTCGATGCGCGGGCGCCTGGGCACCTCGGAGATGCACTACACCAAGAGCTTTCAGGAGGATGCGCCGCTCGACGGCTCGGCGATCGGCATCGTCGTCCGCGGCAACTCACGCATCCCCGACGGTGCGTGTGTGCGGCACCGGCTCGGCTGGCGCGAACTGGCCGTCGTCGATGCCGACGCGGCCACCGTCATCGATCCGCGCGGCGTCGATCTGCACCACTGGCTCGGCGTGCTCGGACAGCCCGGGTTCACGGCCTACTGCGGACTGCTGCGTGCCGGTGGTCTGCGTCCGGGGGACGACGTGTTCGTCTCGGCCGCTGCGGGCGCGGTCGGAAGTGCGGCCGGACAGTTCGCGAAACTTCTCGGCGCCGGGCGCGTCATCGGTAGCGCGGGTGGACCGGCGAAGGTGGCGCTGCTGACCGAGCGTCTGGGCTTCGACGCGGCGATCGACTACCGCTCCGAGTCGGTGGCCGCCGGGTTGCGCCGGGTCTCCGACGGCACCGATCTCTATTTCGACAATGTCGGCGGGGAGCACCTCGTCGCCGCGCTGCACGATCTGCGCCTCAACGGACGCGTCGCGATGTGCGGGATGATCTCCGCCGGCGGTGGGGACGGACCGTCGATGGACCACCTCATGCAGGCCATCCTGAAGCGGATCACATTGACCGGGTTCATCGTTCGTGATCACGAGGACCTACGTCCCGAGTTCGAGGAACGTGTGCTCGGGTGGCTGTCCGCCGGCGACCTCGTAGCCGAGTCCACCATCCACACCGGCATCGACCACGCGGTGGAGGCGTTCCTGTCGATGCTGGAGGGTGGCAACGTCGGGAAGATGCTGGTCGCACTGAACTGACCTCGATCATCAGCAGAGCCCGGAACGCTTGTCGCGTTCCGGGCTCTGTTGTCGATCGCGGGTGGCGCGGCCGAACGCTCAGACGATGTCCATCGTGTCGAGAACTGTTGCCGCATAAGCCTCGTCACCGTGGACCGACACGTGTTGCCGCCACGGTGACCGGGTCGTGCCCCACAGGACGAAATCGGCTGCCGAGGAATCGATCACGGTGTCGCTCCGGTCGAGTCCGGTCTCCACGGTCAGCAGTCGTTCACCCGGCCGAAGGGTCCACTCGCCGCCACCCGGGCCGGTCAGCCGCACCCCGAGTGCGCGTCCACCCAGTGCTGCGTTGACGTCGGGACACATCTGCGGCAACCCGGCGAGCATCCATCCGATCGCCGCACCCAGGACCGCGTCGTCCGGGTCGCCGACCGGGCGCGACACCGGACCGCCGGGTGCGAGCAGGTCGACGTACATGTGACACCACATGTCGAAGGCGAATGCATCCGAGAGTTGGTGACTGTCATAGGTTCCGAGGTCGGTGAGGGTCATCGGGGCGGAACCGATCTCCGGCGCCTGCATCGCCGAGAGCACCTCCATGGCCGGTCCGACCGTGCTGAGGAACTCGTCGGCGACCCGGGTGGGGGCCCAGTCGCGGCGCTCGTCGACGAGACGCTCCTGCAGTTCCTCGGCGGTCGTCGGAGCCGGGACGTCAGGGTCGGGTTCGGGCGGGTTCACGATGGCTGCGAAGTTCGAGCCGGTGTGTGCCACAAGGTCTTTGACGGACCATCCGGCGCACCGGCTCGGGGCCGACCACTCGGGACCGGAGAGGCTGCGGACGATGGTCGAGTATTCATCGGCGAGTGTACGACTCGCCACGACGCCGGAATGGCTCATGGGATCTCCTCGAAACGAGCGAGTGCGTGTGTCACACATCACTGTTGGGAAGAACCCTAACAGGTATCAAAGTAAAGAAAGCCGTTTCAGCCGAGGTGCGCTGTCTCGTTCACCGACTGGATGACCATGCGGCCCGAACCCAGGACCGCGACCCGGCTCACCGATGTGTAGGCGGGATTGAAGAAGAACGGCGACGGTGCCTGCAGGATGTCGGTGAGGAGTGTGTTGATCGCCCCACCGTGGGAGACCAGCACCGACAGCTCACCGGGAGCCGAGCGCGCTGCGTCGAGGACCGCATCCCGCATCCGGGCCGCGGTGGCGTTCCGGTCGTAGTCGGGGATGAAGTCGTCGTAGCGGCCCTCGGCGAAGGCCCGCCCCCGGTCGGTGGCGGCGATGGCCTCCGGAGTGGCGTAGACCGCGCGGTCGCTCTCCCACTCGCGGAGGCGTTCGTCGACCGTGACCTCGAGACCGAGCGGCTGGGCCGCGTGGCGTGCCGTCTCATAGGCGCGCGTGTACGAGCTCGCCACCACCTGTACAACCGGGAGGCCTCGCAGCCAGGTGCCGAGTCGGCGGGCCTGGCCGACGCCTTCGTCGCCGAGGCCGGGGTCCGGCCCGGCCGGCCCGCCGGGGAGGCCATGGCGGACGAGGATGATCTTGCTCGCGGCGGCGATCGTGTCTGGGACGATCGTGTCTGGGACGTCCGTGCGAGGGGCGTCCGTGCGAAGGGCATCCGGGGCAGGAGCGGCATCGACGGGGGTCGGGGGAACGGATGTCGACGTCGTGGTCATCGCGCGGGCTCGGCGTCGAAGGCGGCATCGGTGTGGTGGTCCGGCTCGGCCGCGAACGGCACGCCGCGCAGGTGAGCCGTGTCGTTGACGGAATCGACCACGACGACCCCGGAGTCGAGATGTCGCACGCGGGCGACGCTCGTGTAGGCCGGGTTGTGCCAGAACGTCTTCGGCATCTCGAGGACGTCGGCGAGGGCCGCGTTGATGATCCCGCCGTGTGCGACGGCGACGATCCGTCCGCTGGGCCGGAGAGCGAACAGTTGCTCGAGCGCCGCCCGTGCTCGCCGGCGGAATCCGCCGAGGTCGAGGGAGGGGACGTACTCCTCGTACCGCCCGGAGCTGACGGCGAGCAGCCGCGGATCGTCGGTCGCCATGTCCTCGACAGCGGTGTAGTCCTCCGCGGTGATGTCGTCGTCCCATTCGCGGAGATCGTCGAGCACGAGGTCCACGTCGCGGGACAGCTCGGCGGCGACGACCTGCGCGGTCTGCAATGCGCGGGCGTACGGGCTCGCGACGACGAGGTCGATCCGTTCGCCGCGCAGCCAGGTGGCCAACCGCCGGGCGTCGTCGATCCCCGCGGGTGCAAGGTCGGGATTGCGTATGCCGGAGACCGGTTGTCCGTGCCGGACGAACAGGATCTCGATCATGGGTGTGCCTTTCGGTGGATGGTCAGCCGGCGATGGTGCGCTCGGAGTCCCAGTACGGTCGGCGCAGGGCCTTCTTGTCGAGCTTGCCCATCGCGTTGCGGGTCAATTCCGCCACGACGACATAGTGTTTCGGGCACTTGTAGGACGCCATGGACCCTCTGGCGAAGGCGCGCAGCGACTCGGTGTCGACGCTCGCGCCGGTCTCGGGGACGACCAGGGCCAGCAGTGCCTCGCCGAGGTCGGTGTCGGGTACGCCGATGACCGCGACCTCGGCGACGTCGGGATGCCTGCGCAGCACTTGCTCGCTCTCGGCCGGGTAGAGGTTCACTCCGCCGGAGACCACCATGTCGGCCACCCGGTCGGTGATGAACACGAACCCGTCTTCGTCGACATGCCCCACGTCGCCGAGGGTGGCGACGCCGGGAAGGATGTAGGCCTTGGCGGTCTTCTCCGGATCGCCGTGATAGACCACCTCGCGACCCGGGGGAGTGCGGAATCCCAGGATGCCGGTGTCGCCGGGACCGAGAACGTCTCCGTCCGATCCGACCACCACCACCTCGAACGGCTCGACGACGCGGCCGACGGAACTCGGGTGGGCGAGCCACTCGTGGGAGTCGATCTTGCACACGGTGCCGATCTCGCTCCCGCCGTAGGACTCGATCAGAACAGGCCCGAACCAGTCGATCATCGCCCGCTTCACATCCGCCGGGCAGGCCGATCCCGTGTGGGCGACGTAGCGCAGGCCGGTGACGTCGTACCGGTCTCGGATCTGCGGCGGCAGCGCGAGCAGTCGCTGAAAGTGGGTCGGCACCATCAGGGTCGATGTGACCGAGTGGGCGTCGATGAGGTGGAGGACCCGCTCGGCGTCGAAGCGGCCGAGGATGACGACGGGCTCACCGGAGAGGAGGTGCCGGATGGAGGTGAGGGGGCCGTTGTGCTGCAATGGCCCGACGACCAGGTGAGCACCCGTCGGGTAGCCGGACCGTGCCGCCACGGCCGCCTGGAATTCGGCGGCGTCCTTTGCGTGGCCGGGGAGCCAGCGAACCTCGGTGCCCCGGGCGCGCCCGGTGGTGCCGGAGGTGTAGACGAGCGGCGGTCGCGCCGGCCGGTCGGCGAGGTCGTCTGGCGGGCTCGGCTCACCCGTGAGCAGACCGTCCCACGTCAGATGCTCCACTCCGCCGTCGAGCGGGACTGTTCCCTCGTGATTGTGGGTGATGACCGTCCGCAACGACGCCGTACCGGCCGCCTCACCTGCGGCGGCCAGGCCCGCCGGGCCTGTCACGACCGCGACGCATCCCGCGTCGACGAACTGGTCGGCCATCTCACCCGCGGTCAACTGGCGGGACACGGCCACGGTCCCGATCCCCGCTCCGATCGCCGCAACATGGGCGAGCAGCGTCTCCGCCCTGTTCTCACCGATCACGGCCACTCGATCGTCGGGACCCGGCGCGAGACGGCGCAGCGCAGACGCAAGGGTCGCGAGGGTCTCCGCGACGTGATCCCAAGTGAGGGAGACGGAATCGTCGACGAGCGCGAGGCTCTGGGGATCGGCCTTCGCTCGATCGCGAATCCGGTCGAGCATCGGTCACCACTCCTTCGCACGGGTTGTCTGCGCACCCATCGTCGGGTTAACTGGAGAGCAAGTCAAGTAACAGTCCGAACTGATCGACTTTCGTCGACTAACTTGATAGTGATTCTACTAACAATCGTCTACAGTGGTGACACATACTGCAGAAGCGATCAACAAACTCTGCGGTTTCGGCGGGGTTCACATCGCCGCCACCTGCACAGTCATCCCAGAGAGGTGTCATGGTGACCACCACAGAGACCGGCGCCGAGCCGGTTGCTCCTGCCGGACAGGCGACCAAGACCGCGGAGCCGTTGCCGAACCGTGAGGTCGTGCTCGACCTGCACCGCCGGATGGTGCGCATCCGCCAGTTCGAGACCGAGGCGGGCCGATTGATGGAGGGCGGCCGGCTTCCCGGTTTCCTGCACCTCTACGTCGGACAGGAAGCGGTCGCGGCCGGCGCGATGAGCAACCTGCGCGACGACGACCAGATCTCCTCGACACACCGCGGCCACGGCCACGCCGTCGCGAAGGGTGCCCAGTTCCGGCAGATGTTCGCCGAACTGTTCGGCCGCGTCGACGGTTACTGCAAGGGACGCGGCGGTTCGATGCACATCAACGACCTGTCGATCGGCATGCTCGGCGCCAACGGGATCGTCGGCGGTGGCATCCCGATCGCCGTGGGTGCGGCCTTCGCGGCGAAGTACCGCGGCGAGGACTCGGTGGCCATCCCGTTCTTCGGTGACGGTGCGAGCAACATCGGCGCCTTCCACGAGGCGGCCAACATGGCCGGCATCCTCGAACTCCCCGTCGTGTTCGTGTGCGAGAACAACGGTTACGCCGAGTTCACTGCCCTGCGCGATCACATGAAGCTCGAGAACGTCGCCGACCGCGCCGTGGCCTACGGGATGCCCAGTGAGATCTGCGACGGTATGGACGCCATCGAGGTGCGCGCCGCGGTCGGGCGGGCCGTCGATCGCGCCCGCGCCGGCGGGGGACCCTCCCTGGTCGAGGCGAAGACCTACCGCTACTACGACCACCAGGGCGTCAAGGGCCTCCGCAAGACCTACCGGACCCAGGAAGAGGTCGAGGCCTGGAAGGAGCGCGACGCGATCAAGCTGCTCGAGGCCCGGGCCGTCGCCGAAGGTGTGGTGACCGAGGCCGAGTTCGCCCAGATCTGGGCCGAGGTCGACGCCGACATCGCCGAATCCGTCGCCTTCGCCGAGAACAGCCCGTACCCCGACACCGCCGACATCGCGCTCAACGTCTACAGCGTCTGACCCGGAGAAGCCGAGAACATGTCCACTGCAACAGAAACCATCGCAACAGAATCAGGCGCAGACAACGCGGCTCCGGCAGCGCGGTCGACCACCTACGTGAAGGCCTTCAACGAGGGTGTAGCGCAGGTGATGCGCGAAGACGAGAACGTCTTCGTGATCGGCGAGGACGTGGCCGCATACGGCGGCGTCTTCCACATGTACGACGGTCTGCTCGCCGAGTTCGGCAAGCGCCGCATGGTCGACACACCCATCGCCGAGATGGGTTTGATCGGCCTCGGTGTCGGTGCGGCGGCTCGTGGCCTGCGCCCGATCGTCGACATCATGTTCATGGACTTCCTCGCCGTCGCCCTCGACCAGGTCGTGAACCAGGCCGCGAAGATGAAGTTCATGTACGGCGGCGAGGTCAAGGTGCCCATGGTCATCGCCGTCGCCTACGGCGCCGGGGTGAGCGCGGGGGCGCAGCACTCGCAGAGCCTGGAGTCCTGGTTGGCCCACACGCCGGGACTCAAAGTCGTCATGCCGTCGAATGCACGGGATGCCAAGGGCCTCATCGTCTCCGCGGTGCGCGACGACAACCCCGTCGTCTTCATGCTGAACAAGGTGTTGCTCGGCTCGCGCGGGGAGGTGCCCGAGGAGGTCTACGAGATCCCGATCGGGGAGGCGGCTGTCGCCCGCACCGGTGACGACGTGACGATCGTCGCGTTCGGCCGGATGGTCGCCGAGGCCCTCAAGGCGGCCGACGCGTTGGCCGAGAAGGGAATCTCCGCCGAAGTCATCGACCCGCGGTCGGTGCAGCCGCTCGACACCGCGACGATCGTCGAATCGGCGCGCAAGACCAACCGCATCCTCGTGGTCCACGAGGCGGTCACGTTCGGCGGCATCGGCGCCGAGGTCGCGGCGCAGATCCAGGAGGAGGCGTTCGATCACCTGGACGCGCCCGTGCTGCGGATCGGTGCTCCGTTCACGCCCGTCCCGTTCAGCACGCCGCTCGAGAAGGCCTACGTGCCGGACGCGGACCGCATCGTCGCCGGTGCCCGGCGACTCCTGGAAAGGAACTGATCGTGGCCTTCCAGATCGTGCTGCCCAAACTGGGGCTCACCATGCAGGAAGGTGTCATCGGGGAGTGGGTCGCCCAACCCGGACAGCGGGTCGCGTTGGGCGACACCCTGTTCCGGGTCGAGACCGACAAGGTCGACGTCGACGTCGAGGCAGAGGCCGAAGGTGTGCTGGCCACCAATGCGGACAACGGTGCGGTGCTGCCGGTCGGGTCCGTGGTCGGTTGGCTCCTCGCCGACGGTGAATCTGCGCCCGACGGTGGATCCACCCCCACCGCACCCGATTCCGAGTCGACGGCAGCACCCGAGAGCACACCGGAGGCGACACCTGCCGGCATCCCCTCGGAGGTGAACGCGACCGACGGCGCCCGGCTCAAGGCATCCCCGAACGCTCGCCGCGTCGCATCCGAGGCCGGCGTCGACCTGCGCCGTCTCACCGGGACAGGGCCCGGTGGTCGGATCGTGTCCGAGGATGTCGAGGACTTCCTCGCGCGCCCGCAGGCAGAACAGTCCGGTCCGGAGGCTTCCGCGCCCGCGACATCGGCGAACGGGACATCGGACGGCGTGACATCGGCGGGCGGGGCACCGGGGAGTGCCGCGACATTCGTGGGTCCGGTCGTCCGCAAACTCGCCGCCGAACTCGGGGTGGACCTCGCGACCGTGAGTGGCAGCGGGATCGGTGGCCGGGTCACCCGCGCCGACGTGGAACGCGCCGCCACAGGTCGATCCCGTTCCGCCGCAGACACCTCTGCTGCCGCGCCGGATTCGGCGTCGGTCGGTCCGCAACCCGGTGATGTGATCCCGCTGCGTGGTATGCGCGGTGCCATCGCCCGGAACATGATGGACAGCCTGCACTCCATGGCGCAGCTCACCCACGGATACGAAGTCGATGTCACCGACCTCGTCGCGGTGCGCGCCGCGCTCAAGGGGGAGTCGGCCGCCGCGGGGCGTCGAGCGCCGAGTCTCAACGACTTCATCATCCGGGCCGCGGCGCTTGCGCTTCGCGAGCACCCGTTGCTCAACGCCGGGATCGTCGACGACCAGATCGTGGTGGCCGAGCGTGTCGACATCGGCGTCGCCGTCGCTGTCGACGGAGGTCTCGTGGTGCCGGTCGTCCGCGACGCCGATCAGCTGTCGGTCGGCGAGATAGCAGGCAACACCGCCGAACTGGCCGCTGCTGCACGCAACGGGAAGCTCGGGCTCGCCGACCTCGAGGGTGCCACCTTCTCGGTCAGCACCCTCGGTGCCTACGGAGTGGACTTCTTCACCCCGGTCATCAACCCGGGCAACGTCGCGATACTGGGCGTGGGCCGGGTGAAGGACGGATTCCGTTGGGACGGAGACACACCGGTGCGTACGCAGGTGCTCACGCTGAGTCTCACCTTCGATCACCGCGCGGTCGACGGTGCTCCTGCGGCGGAGTACCTGCGCACGGTCGGTGAGATCCTCGGCCGTCCACTCACCCTGCTCTCGGGGGCGTGACGGAGATGTCAGCGGTTGTCGACGACACACTGTTCGCGCAGCTCGACCCGCCGGTACTCGCCGGATCGGACTGCGCGGAGTGTGCGGTTGTCGCGTTCCCGGCTGTGACGCATTGTCCCGGCTGTGCCGGCACATCGGTGTCGCGGGTCGCGCTACCGCAGCGCGGAACGGTGTGGACATGGACGGAGCAGGCCTTCGCGCCCAAACCCCCGTTCCGCGTTCCCGGCTCGGGCTTCGAGCCCTTCGTCGTGGCCTACGTCGATCTGGGCGTCGTCCTGGTGGAGTCTCGGGTGACGTCACCGGTCCGGATCGGTGACGAGGTCGAACTGCGACTGCTCGATCTCGGCGACTGCACCACCTTCGCGTTCGAGAGGGTCGCCGGATGAGCGCCGGGAGAAGGAATGCAGGCGTCCACATCGTCGGGGTCGGAATGCATGCCTTCGGCCGGCACGGCGACGTGAGCGGAATGGACATGGGCGAGAGCGCGCTACGCGCGGCCCTCGCCGACGCCGGCCTCGACTGGTCCTCGATCGACGCGGCCGTCGGCGGTAGCAATGTGTCGGGAAAGCCGGACTCGCTCGTCTCGCGACTCGGCCTCACGGGCATCCCCTTCGTCACCGTCAAGAACGGTTGCGCCACGGGCGGTGTCGCGCTGGCGACCGCAGCCGACATGATCACGTCCGGACGCGCAGACGTCGTGGCCGTCGTCGGATTCGACAAGCACGAACGTGGGGCCTTCGGTTCCGACCCGGCCGCGTACGGGCTCGGACCCTGGTACGCCCGGTCCGGGATGATGGTCACCACCCAGTACTTCGCGATGAAGACGCGCAGGTACTTTCACGTCCATGGGCTCGACGAGTCGTTGCTCGGAGCGGCCGCCGAGCGCGCATTCGCCAATGGCGCCGCGCACCCGATGGCGTGGCGTCGTAAACCCCTGACCGAGGCCGAGATCCTGGCGGCGGCGCCGGTGAACAGCCCGCTGACCCAATACATGTTCTGCTCGCCGGGGGAGGGCGGTGTCGCCCTGATCCTCGCGTCCGGCGACCGCGCCGCGGACATGTGCGACGAGCCGGTCCGGCTCGCGGCCGCGGAGGTGCGGACACGACGCTTCGGTTCCTTCGAGGTGTTCTCGCCGTGGCTGACCACCAACCCGGTGCACAGCCCCAGCATCGACGCCGCGGCAGCTGCTTTCGCGACAGCGGGGGTCGGCCCGTCCGACGTCGACGTCGCACAGGTGCAGGACACCGACAGCGGTTCGGAGATCATCCACCTCGCCGAGACCGGGTTGTGTGGGCACGGCGAACAGGCCGAGCTGATCCGCTCTGGCGCAACCGCTGTCGACGGGGCCACACCGATCAACACCGACGGCGGTTGTCTCGCCAACGGCGAGCCGATCGGTGCGTCCGGGCTACGCCAGGTGCACGAGGTGGTCCGCCAGCTGCAGGGTCGTGCCGAGGGCAAACAGGTGCCGGGCGCACCGAAGGTCGGTTTCACACATGTCTATGGCGCGCCGGGACTGTCGGCGTGCACGGTTCTGACTGTCTGAGGAGGTTGCCGATGTCGGCACCCGCACTGTCGACCACGGACCCGGGTGGGTCGAACCTCGCGGTGTTCCGCACGGAGGTTCGCGAATGGCTCTCCGGGATCGCGGCACCCAAGTCGGCAACTCCGTCGGGGCCCGCCGATCTCGCGGTCTTCCGCAACCTGTCCGACGACGAGGAACGCCGGCTGCTCGACGCGGCGAGAGAGTACCGGCGCAAGCGCTACGACGCCGGATACGGCGCACTGACACTCGCCGCCGAGCACGGGGGGCGGGGCCTGCCCGCGTCGTATGCGTCGGAGGTGGCCCGCGCCGAACTCGAGTTCGACGTGCCCCCGTCGACCGAACTGATCAGTGTCACCACCGGACTGGTCGGTCCCGCGGTCGCGATGTTCGGCACCGACGAACAGCGCGATGCGTACGCGCGACCTCTGCTGCGGACCGACCTCCTGGCCTGTCAGCTGTTCAGCGAACCGGGCGCCGGTTCCGACCTGGCCTCCCTGTCCTGTCGGGCCGTCCGCGACGGCGACGGCTGGCGAATCGACGGTCAGAAGGTCTGGTCCTCGGGCGCACGCTTCGCGGATCTCGGCATGTTGCTCGCCCGGACCGACCCCGATCTGCCGAAACACAAGGGCATCACCGCGTTCCTGATCCCGCTGGACGCGCCCGGTGTCGAGATCCGGCCGATTCGGCAGATGAGCGGCGGGGCGTCGTTCAACGAGGTCTTCTTGAACGACGTCCGTATCCCGGACTCCGCGCGTCTCGGTGACATCGGCCAGGGGTGGAAGATCGCCGGTGCGACACTGTCTTTCGAGCGGACCGCGTCCGGATCGGTCACCCGCAAGAAGGGCGGCTCGGTCGACGAACTGGTCGGACTGGCGCAACAGGTCGGGGCGGCCGGGGATCCGGTCGTCCGCCAGCAGCTCGCCGACGTCTACATCCGGGCGGTATTGCGTAAGGCCACCGCCGATCGGGTGGCGCGTGCCGCCGCCGCCGGCCGGTCACCCGGACCCGCTGCTTCCGTAGGCAAGTTGATGGCGTCCGATCTTCTCGTGAAGATCGGTGAGATCGCCGCGGATCTGCTGGGCAACGACATCGCGGTGGCGACCGACCCGAGTCGGTTCGCGTGGACCGAACACCTGCTCGGCAGCCCCGGGTACCGACTCGCGGGTGGTACCGACCAGATCCAGCGCAACATCATCGGTGAACGGGTGCTCGGCCTGCCGCCGGAACCCCGTGCGGACAAGGACCGTCCGTTCTCGGCCCGCGACCGGCGTTGAGGTGGGCGGCGCTGCTCGAAGAGCAACCCCCGCTCCCTGATCCGAAAGAACCACACACCCACTGCTCCCTGATCCGAAAGAAGCGACCCCCTCTGCTCCCTGATCCGAACGAAGTGACCCCCCTCTGCTCCCTGATCCGAACGAAGTGACCCCCCTCTGCTCCCTGATCCGAAAGAAGTGACCTCCCTCTGCTCCCTGATCCGAACGAAGTGACCTCCCCTCTGCTCCCTGAGGTGCGAGGAGCGATAGCGACGAGCCTCGAAGGGCCTGGTGAGATACCTCGCGAGCCCTTCGTGGCTCGCTTCGCTCGCACCTCAGCCTGGATCCGTGGACTGGCCCGGGGTGTCGATAACGTGAAAATGCCCTCTGAGCTGGAATGATTGGTGGTGTTGAGACACTAAAACAATCCAG
>NZ_JBEPPN010000009.1:0-292480 GCF_040547295.1 Gordonia sp. PvP123
CCCGGTCCTTGAGTTCCTCACTGTACTTGCGTGGTGCTGCCATGCTCTCCATCCTTCACAGGTTCGAGAGCCTCCGACAGACCCGGGGCGGTTCACACTGTGGCAATCACATGACGGTCAGCTTTCCGTTTCGGACCGGCGGGTGTAGTCGACGTACCACCTGCAGACGGTCGGACGGTTGAACTTCGAGCCGTGGCAGGACGTCGTGTTGATCGGTCAGGCGGCATGTGGGAGAGATCCGCATGGCAGCCGGTGAGCGCCTACCGACGACGGTCCTAGCGCGGTCCGGGGATTCTGGGCGTAACCGGAGGTCCTATTGTTGGGAGCAGAAGTGCAATCCGCAGTTTGGTGTCAATGGTGTGAGACAGCGCGCGGGTGTTGTCCAGCTCGGCTGCGATCTCGGTTGCTCGTGTATTGATGCCTTCGAGCCGGTCGGAGATGGACGCTACGGAGGTGCTGGCGCGGAAAGCGTTGTCGACAGCTGAGTTTCCACTGGAGATCACGCCTTCCAAGGACGTGTTGGCACCGGTGAGGGCGTCGCCTAATTGCTGCAGTTTGGTACCCAGTTCAGACAGCGATGTGTTGGCCTGGGAGAGTGAAGCCACGATGCCGGTGATCTCTGGCATGCCCGCTCGGGTCGCGGTGTTTGCCGGATCGAGTTGGTCGGCCCCGGCTAGTGCCTCATCGGTGGTCCCGTTGACTGTCTCCGCTTGGGCAACACCGTCTTTGAATGTTTCGCTGGTGATGGAGAGGTCTCTGCTGAGGATGAGCAGTCCGACCATCGCGGCGACAGTTATCGCCGCTGTGATGGCCCATGAAACTCTGTACATGTCAGTATGCTCCGCTGGGGTTGTGCGCGGGTCGTTTGGGGCCGTTGACCGCCGGCCCAAGCACAGCAAGTAGTGGTCCGAGTGCAGCGACCCGAGCGGCTTCTTCTTCAATCGACTTCAGTGTTGCCGAGATGGTGGAGGCGCGTGGTCCTAACGTCTTCAAAGTCGTTTGTACGCGTGCCATTCCGGTATCGACGTTGTCGAGTTGGGTTCCGACTCGTTCAAGTGCTGTGGTCATGTTCCCCACCGTGGTGGAGGCTTGTGTGGAGTTTCCGACGACGGAGGTGATTATGTCGGGTAGTGGTCGGGCGGTGCCTGCTACATCGGTGGTGTAAATGTTGACCGATTTCGCGCTGTCGGGCAGTTTGGCGGCGAGATCGGTGAGTTCAGTGAGGCTGTCGGCCAGCGGCCCGATGTCTTGGATTGTGATGGCGAGAGTGCCGTGCTTGGGTGCCATTTCGGCCGTGAGCTGATCGAGCTCGTCGGCAGAGACGATCAGCTCATTGCTCAGTGATGAAGGGCGTCCGAGGGGATCGCTGAGATCAGGCCATCGCGGGATGAATCCGTTGATCAGACACAGCACGAGTGCTGGTATCAGTCCGAGGATGGCGACGATGCCGATCCAGTTCCGGGTGCTCGTCATCACTTTTCTCCTGGCGCGGGGATTAAGTCGTCTTGGGCTGGGATGGGTGCCAGTTTGACGGTGGTGCGTGTGAGTTCGGCGTTGAGCTGGCGGACCAGGCGTAGAGCTTCGTTGAGCTTCGTTGAAATTTGGTCGACGGTGGTGTCCGCGGTCACCGCGATCTGGTTGATCGCACCGGCTGCGGTTTGCAAGGAGCCGGTAACTGCACGTAGCTGCTGGGCGATCTGGGAATCTGTCTGTCCGGCGGCGAGCAGGGCCTGCGCGTCGGGTAGGAGGTCAGTGAGTTGCTGCACGTCGCGGGCGGCGGCCGCGTTCAGGTCATCGAGAACGGCACGAAGATCCTCAAGCCGCTGCCGGGCGCCGGCGGTGGCAGAGAAGTCTGCACGGTCCTCGAAATGCTGATTGGTGGTGCGAAAGTCAGTGACGATGGACTTGGCGGTGTATTGGACCAATAACCCTTTGTGGATCGCCATGAGCACGAGTAGCAACAACAGTGCAGCCAAGACAGCCGCCACTTTGCCCGCCCACTCGGTCGCGACGGCGAAGCGAGTTGAAGTCGGAAACTCGTCGTCTGGGAGGTCGGTGCGGACTTGCTCGCCCCACGGGCGGCCGTGACCGACTCTGATTGTGGACAACGGAGACCTTTCGAAGTGCGATGAGGTGGGACGGATGGGATGCGAGATCATCCAGGGAGCGGCAGCATCTGGTTGATGGTCTGAGCTGAGGACACCGAACTCTCAAGATCTGTGACCAGACCTGACACGAGATCAAGCAGCTGGGTGCTCTGATTGCCGAACGCCTTGGCTGAAATCTTGAGCGCCTCGACTTTGGTCTGCACCTCGATGAGGATGATCCTGATTGCGTTGAGCTGATCGTTGGTCAGTTGGGCGCCGGCCGTGTTCGACGTCAGGAGGCGGGCCACGGGTTTGATGGCTTCGCCCAGGCGCGCCAGCACCGGGCCCAGCCCTGCGGTGGCGTCGAGCGCACTCTGGGCGTCAGCGGTGAGAGACGTGAGGCTCTGCAACTGCTGGGTGAGTTCGTCATTCACTGTGACTATCTGTTCGGAGCGGTGAATGCTCTCCAGGTTGGCCTGGTGCTGCTTGTCCAGACGCGTATTGAGATTGACGATGACGAAGCACAGTACTGCCAGCATGATTACTGCTATAAATGCCAGGACCATCCGCATGGGTCCGCCCCGCCTACCGAAGAACGTCATGGGGCTCCTCCTCGACCGGACAAGTCGTCGGCTGCAGCATCGGCCGACATACGGGTGTCGTGGATCTTCGCTGCTGTTTCTCGGGTGTCATCGAGGATCGCAGCGAGTCGAGACCGGTTGTGGCCCAGGCTGTCTGAGGTGCCGTCGAGGGTCACCGATAGTGAGTCGATACGTCCGGTAAGACTGTCGAGTTCACCGATGAGCATGCTCAAGCTGACGTTAGCGCGTGAGAGGGTGACTCTGATGTCGTCGCTAATCTGATCCGAGAGCAAGGTCAGCTCGTCGTGTACGCGAGCGTCTGTGTCTATGACGTTCGCGATGGCTCGTTTCATCTGGGAGAGGGAGTCGAATGCCCGGATCGTGACCCTCTCGTGGGCGATGATCGTGTCGAGGGCTGGGTTGTAGTTGTCGGCGGACACGATGGTTTGATCCAGTCGGTATGGTGTGGCCACCAGGTCGTAGATCCGAGGGGCCAGGTACACAGCCGCGAAGATCGCCACTGTCACGATCAGGACGACTTGAAGAATCTTTTGTCGCGAAGCTGACGATGTGGGAACGCTCATCATGCGCTGACCGCGGAATTCGGCCTGGTGACGTGCGGTACGGCCTCGTCTGCCGGAGGTGACAGGATCGTGAGGAACCGGACGACGACCAGGGGATGAAGCGCCGCGTCGCGAAGACGCACACGTCGACCGGCCAAGGATCGCAGCATGGCCGTTCCGGCGCGTCCGAGTAGCAGTGTCGCGGGCACGCTGAATCGCCGGACTTTGATTGGGGCCAGCTCGCCGAGTGCACATTCCAGCACTACGACCGGGCGCCCGGCAATTCCGTTGTACACGGTGGCGCCGGCGTCGCGAAAAGCGATCGTAGCGCTGTCGTTGTGCTTTGGATCGAACAGCGCAACAGGTCGGGTGAAACCGTGGCCTAGGCGGCCACGGCCAGCGTCTGAGCAGTTGTGTGCAAGGAGGGCAGCGACCTTGTTCGCGGTGATGCGGGTGTCGTTCCCGTCGTATAGCTCAATGGGGTACCCGACGTCTTTGGTACAACCAGTTTCGTGGAGATCCACAATACTCCTCTTCGAACGCGATCAATGATCTGGACTGTGCTTCGGCGACTTGAAACGTTTTAGAGGGTGTGGTTCCGCTCACCGAGCCGGAGCTGTGTGCAGGGTCGGCGTTGTCGGTTCGGAGCCCGCCGCTCACATCGGTGACGCCAGCAACGTGAGGTCGAAGTCCACATCGACCCTTGACTTGGCGGAACATACTCGGCAGTACCCTCACCAGTCAGAACAGCGGATACCTCCTCGCCGAGGATCGAGACCCGTCTCGTAGGGCGGTCGACCACCGGCAACCGGAACTGCCCCGAATCGAACGTGTCACCGTTGCGTCTCGAGGCCGGGTCGATCGCTTACGGAGGTGAGGCCCTCTGCCCACCGCCCTGAGCTCGTCTGACGGCGGGCAGAGGTCTCTCGAGACCGACAGTCGGCCCTCGCCATAGACCAGAACACGCTCTGAATGCGTCGTCCCTCAGGTCCTTGGTGGTCTCGGCAGCGATGAGTTGGCTATGACTGCGGCGCCGTGCGGATCGTCGAGTTACCGTCCCGGTGCGCTATGGCGTTCATGGCAGAGAACTGCAGAGTCCACATGTTCCCGTAGTTCGGGTACTTCGCCGACATGATCGACACAAGGTCATCTACATCCTTGGCCGACTCGTAGGCGGATGTGAAGTCCCGGATGTAAGCGCGGGTCTGAGCGATCATGGTGTCTACCGCGTAGTCGTCACCGTCGGGCCGCCTGTGCCCGGCGACAATCATGCGCGGGCGGAGGTTCTCGACGACATCGACGGTCTTCAGCCAGTCTTGCCATTCCTCAGGCGTCGACAGGCCGAGCATCTGGTGGATCTCGTTGTAGATAGAATCGCCGGCAACGACCAGATCGATGTCGGGTACGTGAACGATGCTCGTAGGGTGGATGTCAGCCTGCTTCACCTCGATGATGTGTACGGGCGAGCCGTCCACATAGATAGTGTCGCCTTCCAGTACATCCGGAATCGGGCCCGAGGCTACGCAGGTGTCGCCGAAGAGCATGCGCCACTGGTCGGTTTGAAACTCCATGGTCCGCTTCATGGACTCCACCACGTGCGGCAAAGCCACGCATTTCGCGCCTGGGAACCGTTCCAGGAGCGGCCCGAAACCCAGATAGTGATCAGCATGGTCATGAGTGATGTAGATCGTCGTTAGCTTCTTACCCGTCCGCTCGATCAGGTCGCCGAGGTCCCGAACATCCTCCTTGAGGTACAGCGCGTCGATCAGAACCACTTCGGTGGCTCCACTGATCAGCGTCGCTGTGGTCGGCGAAAACTTGCCGGAGGGGACGCCTGGATAGTCCTCGACCGGGATATCCGGCCACCGTCCGGTGAAGACAGTGGCCCGGATCGGAACGGTGGTCGAGCGAGCGTCGGTTGTCATGTGAACCTCCAGGTGCTGTGAGTGGTCAGTCACGGCTTGCTGTAACGGCCGTCACTACACACGACTCTGGACCTCGTAAAACTCCAGCTCTAGAACCAGCGTGCCTGGCGATGGAACGAGCAGGTCACTGAGGAACCCTGTGCCCCCGCGCGAGACGCACGGAGCCGTGTCGTGGGTTGCGAGGGTTTGCGGTGCGCGGGGAGGCGTCTCAACGACGTTGCCGCACGTCCTCGTAGGTATCCCTTGCAAGGTCGAACGAGATCGGGTGCAACTGATCCTTCGGGGATCGGGAGCGGCTGTCCTAGGTGGATGGATGTTGTTGCAAGTCGTTCATCTCGGCCTCGTGATGTCCATCTGATAACCGACCAATCGGACTGTTTCAAATCTTTGGCTACTCGTGCGTCGAGCACATACCGGGGCGCAAGGTAGATCAATAGGGTTCTCGATGAAACAAGAGGGCTGTGCCCCAGAAGGCCTATCGGTGCAGTTCTGGCGGTTCGTAAGGGGGATAACAACGCTCGTCGGAGTTGATGCTGCCGAAAAAACCGTGGTCAGGCAGACACCATCACGCGCCGTTAATTACCGACCAAATGTACGGCGCGTTGGGGTACCATGATCCTATGGTGGGGATCTACGTCCTAGGCCGACGATGCGGAGCCGAAGGCCGGGGGCGTCTTCTGGTCGGCGTGGTGGCCGGTGGTGCAACTGCGGTACCCGGCCGGAACCACTACCGACGCATCGCGACGAGTTCATGGGCCTTGCGGGGATCAATGAGCGGGCAAGTGATCGTCCGATGAGCCCGCGCCCAGGGTGCGTCTGGTGTCCTCGCGTCTCCACGGACGTTGGGCGTCACGACAGTGTCCGCCTTGAGGGCGTGGCGCCCTCAGCGTCGAAGCACTCCTGGCGAACATTCGCATATCGGATGGTTCAAACCCCGGTCCTGGGACCGACGTACTGGAGACATCGTCGGCCAGCAGAGGACGCGTCTTCCGGGGAGGAGGTTCTGACACCGCGATGCGGTGCGACTAGGCCCACTGCTGGCGTTCCGGCTGTACCCCCGACCCGTCTGCCGTTCTCGACTCGGTGGACACCGAGCGACAGATCGCCGCCCCAGGCACTGCGTTCGGAAGCGCCGAACTCGACCGTACCTATTTCTATGGCGGTGTCGTCCGACGACACCACTATGTAGTCTCAAACAAGACAGCAGCGGAGCGGCCTCGTGACACACACCCAAACGATCTCCAACTCACTTCCCGGGTTCTCGCCGGAAGAGGGTGATTTTCTGTGGCGACGCGCATTGCAGGAACGACTGGCCGATCTAGATCTGAGTGGCTGTCACGACCATCGCGGCCACGGATCGTTCGTGGGCCGCGACGTCGGCGACGTACTGATCACGGACTGGACGTCGGGCACCTCGCTGGAGGGCACCCGCCGAAGCGCGGTTGTCGGTAGGGAGGCGGAGTCCCTCCTTGTCCTTACTGCGACCGCCGGCACGCAGTTCGTCGAGACACCTGATGACACTGCGCTGTTGCGACCAGGCTCGCTACTTCTGATGAGTTCTCGAACCCCCGTCAGGATCGTTGTTCCCGAGAAGACCCGCAAGCGCACCGTCCGTGTGCCGTCGGCTGCGTTTGCGGGGTATGACACAGGACGCGGGATTCCGAACTTCCTGTCTATTGACATCGCCGCCAACCCTCTGGCGCAGCTGACAGCCGAGTTTCTCGATGGGATCGGTTCTCGACTGCGCCAGATGACCCCCGCCGACGTCGAGAGTTCCCGCAACGCTCTCCTGGTGTTGCTGGCAGGAATGATCCGCTCCGGACATGCACCAGATGCCGGCGAGACGGACTTCCTCCCGTTCTTACGCGGGTCGCTCGAAGACTGGATAGTGGCCCATCTCGGTGACGGCCCCATCCGGGTGGGCGACGTTGCGCTCGCGCACAGTGTTGCGCCTCGAACGGTCCACCGGGCCTTCGCCACAACGGGTGACACTATGGGTTCGGTCGTCCGTGCTCACCGCCTGGCAGCGGCGCGCAATGATCTGGTGCACACCGACTCCTCGATCGCCACCATCGCGCACCGCTGGGGCTTCTGTGATGCCAGCCATCTTGGCCGGGAGTTCCGACGTGAATTCTCCATGTCGCCGGGCGACTATCGAGCGGCGCACGGCATCGTCTGAGACCGTGGCGCGCCGGTTCCACCGCCAGGCGTTCCAGTTCTACGAGAGCTGCCTCACAACTTCTAGGTTTGTGTAAGTCGCACAACACAACAGGAAGTGAAGTGGAGATGACTCGCGAAGACATCGAATTCCAGGGCGAGGGTGACGTTACCCTCCGGGGCTGGTTCTACCACGCAGAGGGAACAGAGTCGCCCGCACCCGCGGTCGTCCTGACCCACGGTGTCACAGCCGTCAAGGAAATGCACCTCGACGATTACGCCCAACTTTTCTCTGACGCCGGTTTGAATGTCCTGGCGTACGACCACCGTAATTTCGGCGACAGTGATGGCCAGCCGCGACAAGAAGCTGACCCAGTGTTGCAATATCGCGACATCCGCAATGCCATAACGTATCTCGCGAACAGGGCTGAGGTCGACGAAACACGGATTGGGCTGTGGGGGAGTAGCTTCGCCGGTGGCCACGCACTGATGGTCGCCGCGATCGACAAAAGGGTGAAGGCGGTCGTCGCGCAGGTCCCCTTCATCTCGGGATCGGGTACGTTGAACCGGTTTATCCGACCGGACTTCGTCCCGCCGACACGAGAGATGTTCGCCGGCGACCGGCTGCACCGGTTCAACGGCGGAGAACCCAATATGCTCGCGGTCGTAACTCCGGACCCCACGGCCCAGGCCCTCATGGCCTCGTCTGATGCTTACGAGTGGTTCACCACCACCGCAGCCGATCGCGCCCCGAATTGGAAGAACGAAGTCACGGCGCGGAGCCTGGAACTCGCAACCGAATACGAGCCCGGCCACTACATCAGCCAGATCTCGCCTACTCCGCTGTTGATGATCGTTGCTACCGAGGACGGCGTCGCTCCCCACCAGTTCGCACTTGAGGCCTACGAACGCGCACGAGAGCCAAAAGAGCTGGTCTTCAGCCCAGGCGGCCATTTCGACGCGTACACCGGACCGGAGTTCGATAAATGCGCTGGAGCAGCCCGAGATCACTTTCTGAAATTCCTCGGCCCAACTGATCAGCGATGAACGAGTTCGCTGACCGTCCGGAACCGGCCATCAGCACACGCGTCCGCGGCCCCGTGATGCGGGCCGCGCTCGGTGGAGCCGAGTTTGCGGCGACCGGACTCGGCAAATACGTCAGCTGGCTGGCCGACAGAGGTCAACACTTCGAGTCCTATGACGATCTCTGGAAGTGGTCGGTCGATGACCTCGAGGGTTTCTGGGCGTCGCTGTGGGACTACTTCGAGGTGCCCGGCGCCTCGGGAAACCTTGTGCTTTCCAGCCGGAAGATGCCGGGTGCCAACTGGTTTCCCACCGCTCGGTTGAACTACGCCGAGTGTGTACTCGGAACCATCGAGGACCCGGACCGCATAGCGATAATTGGGCGTTCACAAACTCGCGAGCCGGTGCAGCTGACCTTCGGTGAGCTCCGTGAACAGGTGCGGCGAGCTCGATCGGCCTTCAAGGCTCGTGGGGTGGGCCGCGGCGACTTCGTGGTCGGGTATCTCCCGAATATCCCAGAAGCCGTGATTTCCATGCTTGCCGCCGCATCGCTGGGCGCTGCCTGGGCCTGCTGTCCTCCGGAGTTTGGATCGCGCAGCGTCATCGATCGTCTTGCGCAACTGCAGCCCAAGCTTCTCATCGCGGTCGCTGGATACACCTATGGCGCGAAGGAAGTCGACAGGACGGCCGAACTGCGGACGATCCGAGAGTCTCTGCCAACCCTTCGGAATGTGATCGGGGTGACCTACGGCATTCACGAGGTGGCTGCGAGCGAGGATTGGACTGACCTCTTATCCACGCAGCCTCCGGAGGAACTACTGTCGTTCGAGCACGTCCCCTTCGAGCATCCGTTGTGGACTTTGTTTTCCTCGGGTACTACCGGGTTGCCGAAGGCAGTGGTGCACAGTCACGGCGGAATCACCCTTGAGCACCTGAAACTGCACGCTTTTCATTTCGACACCCGCGCAGGCGACCGGGCCATGTCGATGACCACGACCGGTTGGACTGTCTGGAACGCACTGGTCAGTGCACTGATGATGGGCGCCGGGATCGTACTGACAGACGGCAACCCGCTCTATCCCGGGGTCGACGAACCGTGGCGAACCGTGGCCGAGGACGGCGTCACCCTCTTCGGTACGAGCCCGGGCTTCCTTGGGGCGTGTCGTGAGAAGGGCATGCGCCCAGGGGACGAGTTCGATCTCGCTGCGCTTCGGACACTCTCTGTGACCGGCGCTGTCTTGCCTGCAGAGCTTTACGACTGGCTCTATGAAGTGCTGCCTGCGCAGATCTACGTGAATTCTCAAAGCGGGGGTACAGATATCTGCTCGAACTTCGTCGCAGGGAATCCATGGCTCCCCGTGTACCGAGGTGAGATATCAGGTCCGACGCTGGGCGCCGATGTCGCCGCTTTCGATGACGACGGAAAAGAAATCTTCGACCAGGTCGGTGAGCTGGTGATCCGTTCACCTATGCCATCGATGCCAGTGGCGTTCTGGAACGACAAGGGTATGACCCGCTACCGCGCGGCATACTTCGACATCTATCCCGGAATCTGGCGGCACGGAGACTGGATCACCATGAGTGATCGACGCAGCGTTGTCATCCAAGGGCGATCTGACGCCACGTTGAACCGGGGCGGCGTCCGGCTCGGAACGGCGGAATTCTACAACCTCATCGAGAACCTGCCCGACATTGAGGACAGCCTCGTCGTGCACCTCGAGGACAATACGGGCGGTCCGGGGAAGCTGATGCTCTTCGTGAAGCTCGTATCCGGTGACGAGATGGGCGTCGAGACCGCAGATGCGCTCAAGAAGCTGATCCGCAAAGAATTGTCGCCCAGGCATGTGCCGGACCTCGTCGCAGCGGTCCCCGCTGTACCTCGAACATTGACCGGCAAGAAGCTCGAGACACCGATCAAGAGAATCCTCGCCGGCGCCGAGCCGGCCGATGTTGTTTCTCCGGGAGCGGTCACAGACTACGAAGCCATCGCGGCTTTCAGCCGGGCAGCTTCGAGACCTGGCCAGATCCAGTAGAGATTTATTCGCACGTATCAGCATTACCAGAACAATAAATACCCGCACAGAACAACAGGAGGATAGTCATGCCGTACTGGGAGATCTTCACCCCCAAGGGTGCCTACACGGACCAAGACAAAGAGCAGTTCTCATCCGCGATCACCGACGTCTACGTGCAATTCGTGAGCTTGCCAAGGTTTTATGTCGTCATCCGGTTCCAGGAACTGGCCGACAACGAGATGTACGTAGGCGGAAAGGCCACAACCAATTTCGTGCGGTTCGTGGTCGATCACATCGCTCGCAACATGGACGATGATGTTCGTCCCGCGGCCATGCAGGCCTTCGAGGATGCACTAGCGCCATTCGTGAAAGACAGAGGCTTCGACTGGGAAATTCACTTCGACGACACCCCGGTGACTCAGTGGCATACCCAGGGTCTGATCCCTCCGCCCGCGGACTCCGACATCGAAAGGCTGTGGGCCAAGGAAAACCGGCCCATCCCATACGATCTCGAGACCCTAGCTCCCCTCTGATCACCACATCGTCATCCGGCTCGATCGACCTACCACGACGTTCCGCACAACCTTCCCCAGTCTCGCCCAGACCTGGGAAAGGTTGTGCGGAACCTCGCGGAGGCACCCGCGTCCGCCGTTCGTCCCCGGACGACCGAAAGGTGAGCCAGTAACGCCTGCGGACACCGGACTGCGGTTCCCGAATCGCGAAATTGGCTACGACAGAACGCTCTTGCGACAGAACGCAGTCGGGCGTCACTCCAGCAGCGAATTTGAGGCGATCTCCTCAGCCTCGGTGGGCGCCACCCAACGTGCCAGTCGGGAACAGCAGCTTCAGCAATGCCGCTACTCACCATCTGAAAAAGGAAGTTTCATGAGTCATCTCGCAGGCAAGACCGCGATCGTCACTGGAGGCGCGAAAGGGATCGGCTTCGCGATCGCCCGCAAGCTCAGCGAGGCCGGCGCCAACGTCGTCCTGTCCGACATTGATGAGGCAGCCGCCAAGGCCGCTGCCGAACAACTGAACAACGCCACCGCCGTGGCCTGTGACGTTCGCGACGAAGACCAGGTCAAGTCGCTCATCGAAACAGCGGTGGCGACCTATGGCGGTCTACATATCATGATTCCCAATGCGGGAATCATGACCGTTGCCCCGTTGACCGGGCAAGATCTGGCGACCTGGCGCGCAGCGATGTCGATCAATCTTGATGGGGTCTTTCTCTCGATCCGTTATGCGGCACCGGCCATCACTGCCAGTGGTGGCGGCAGTATCGTCAACATCGGATCGGTGACGGCTCTTGCCAGCCCACCCCTAGGAGGGGCTTACTCGGCGGCCAAAGCCGCCGTGGTGAGCCTCACGAAGACCGCGGCGATGGAACTCCGCGACCAGAACGTTCGGGTCAATGTCGTTCTCCCCGGGTTCGTCGAGACCGCTCTGGTCAGCACCAACGCCGAACGCTTCGAGAGTGCCCTAGGGCTCCCTGAGGGGAGCTTCGACGGGGCTGTAAGTCAAAAGCAGGGCCGCTACGGTACGGCCGACGAGGTCGCCGAGGCAGTGATGTTCTTCGTCTCGGACAAGGCATCGTTCTGCAACGGTTCCGGCCTTGTCCTCGACGGTGGCCTCCACGCCAGCCTCTTCTAGAAGCCGCATCCCGCGCAGAACACTGAGGTGTTGGCACTACGTCAGCGCGGTGGTCACCGTTGAGCGGTGATCACCGCGCTGACTGCTATTCAGATGGAAATTTCGGCGTCATCGGCATTATCGCACCTGGCTGCGCCCGGCTGCTGATGAAATGCAAACGAGCCGCGGTCCGAAACCAAGGCAGCTCGTTGAGGTCCGATCAGCACCGACCAATCTGCAATCCAGGTGTAGTTCGTCGAGTTTGTAGGCGGGGCTGCGCCCGCCGTGTCGTTTACGGGGCCGGGCGTTGAGTTCAGCGGCGACGTCGGCCAGAATGCCCGGCCCGTGGAACGACAGGTCGGGCCTTTGGGGAGTATTGGGGCAGCAGTCCGTTGGTGTTCTGGTTGCCTCGCTGCCAGGGGATTGTGCGGATCGGCGAAATAGATGGGCAACTCGGTCGCTGCGGTGCGTTACCGGTCCCCATGATCAGGTCACCTTCCCAATGGCCGGGCACCGCCCGATCATCAGCCTCGGCCCGCCGCTCACTGATAGACACCATGTTCTTGAAACGCTCGCGGTCAGAGGTACTGCGTCCCTGCGGTTTACGACGGACACGTCCGGTACGCAAAGCGGTCTGGACTTCCTTCTTCAGTCCGCGGCGGGCCTGGACGTGGAGCGCCTGATGGATCGTTTCGTGGGACACCTGCATCTCCGCGTCGTCGGGAAATCCACCGACAACGATCCCGAGATCTGTGCCGGACTATGAGTCGATCGGCGACTTCAGTGTGAAGACGGGTCCCGGGCACCAATTTGCGTTACTTAGGACGGCGACGAGCTGCCTCGGCCCGGTTCTGCGCCACCAACGCCCGGTACCGGCTGGCCCGATCGATCGGTACTCCCCGGGCCAACTCCCGGCTGATCGTCGAGCGTGCCCGGCCCATCAACCGAGCGATCTGCGCCGGATGGTAGTGGGCGGTGACGAGATCCTCGATGCGGCACCGACCCTTCCAGGACAATCGGTCTACACCGTGGTCGACGACTGCCTCTAACTGCGGGTTGCTCGTGACAGGACGCACCCCACCAGCCTGCTTGAACCACTCCTGACCAGCCCACCTCGACACGCCCGCCGCCCTGGCCGCGGCACACAGTCTCAACAGTCAAGCTGCTGCGGTGACCGCGAACCTGCCCTATGCCTGTCGCGAACGTCGGCTGATGTTCACAGGCTTGGAATACGTACGGTCCGACTGTCTCCACGGAACTCCGCGATCACATGATCGCCGACGCTGACCGCCACATCGTAGAGGCCGTTGCGGCCGTAGCGCGATCGTTCCGTCGCGGTAGCAACCAGTACGTCGCCGAGCCGGGTAGGACGCAAGTACCGGATGTCAGCGCGGGCCGCGACCGCGGAGTCCTCGTAGCTGTTGCACGCCAAGGCGAAGGTTGTGTCGGCGATCAGGAAGACGTAACCGCCGTGGGTGATCCCATGACCGTTGACCATCAGTTCGGTGACGGTCATCGTGGTGCGTGCGAAACCGTCTCCGAGTTCGACCATCTCGATACGGAGGGCCTTCGACGCGGCGTCGGAATCGAACATTCTCCTCGCGACCATATGACTGCGCTGTGTGACCGACTGCTCAGGATTCATGGGCCGACGACCTCTTCATCGGTGATGAACATCGTTGCGCCACCGGAGGCGAAGTTCTTCACATCGCGGCCGGTGGCTCTCATCTCGGGTGAGACCAATGCCGTCCTCAGCGCGTCTCGGTCAGGGAAGTACAACCCGGCGACCGAGTAGTACGGCGGCTCTGAGTCATCGAGCGAGCTGACTTTGCCGTAGACGTAGGCCTGCAGCCCAGGCACTTTTCTAGCCATCGGGATGTGCGCGTTGGTGTAGTGGTCATCAAAAGCCGCTGGGTCAGAGGGTGTTCCGTAACAGACCGAGACTCTGATGGTCATTCCTGCTCTCCTTTGGCAACGAGCGTGAGCACGTCATAGGTGGCCACCGGGTCGCGATTCTGGTTGGTGACGACGGCGTCCCATCGGACCTCGCCGTAGTCGGTGCTGTGGCGGGGTGTGATCTGTTTAGCTGTCAAAGTCACGGTCAGACTGTCCTCGGGCTTGACCGGCGTGAGGAAGCGCAGATTGTCGACGCCGAAGTTCGCCAGCACGGGGCCGGGGGGTGGGTCGACGAATAGGCCGGCGGCTAGTGAGACCACAAGGTAGCCGTGGGCGACGATGCCTCCGAAGATCGGATTGGCTGATGCAGCCTGCACGTCGGTGTGGGCGTAGAAGGTGTCGCCGGTGAAGTCGGCGAAGTGATCGATGTCGGCGCGGGTCACCGTCCGAGGCCCTGCGATGACGGTGTCGCCCAGACGCAATTCGTTCAAATTCTTCCGGAATGGATGTGTCCCTTCGTTTCGGGACGTTCCGGTGACCCATTTGTTCCCGACTGCGGTCAGGATCTCGGGCGTGCCTTGTACGGCGGTACGCTGCATGTGATGGAGGACACCGCGTATTCCGCCCAGTTCTTCGCCGCCACCTGCTCGTCCCGGACCCCCGTGGACCAGCACCGGGAGCGGAGAACCGTGGCCGGTGGATTCCTTGGCGTCGTCACTGTTCAGTATCAGAACGCGACCGTGGTAGGGGGCCAGTCCGAGGACGATCTCGCGGGCGGTCGCTGTGTCTTTGGTGATGACGGAAGCGACTAGGCTGCCCTGGCCGCGTGCAGCGAGGTCGATGGCGTCAGCGGTGTCGTCGTAGCCGATGACCGTGCAGACGGGGCCAAAGGCTTCGATCTCGTGCGGCTCGATGGCGTTCCTGTCGTCTGCTCGCAGCAGGATCGGGGAGAGGAATGCGCCCTTGGCTGGGTCGGCGTCGACAAGGTCGACGTGATGAGGGTCCCCGAAGACTACGTTCGTCGACTTCATCAGTGCGCGCACCGATTTGAGTACTTCGTTGCGTTGCTCGACGCTCGCGAGTGCCCCCATCTGTACGTTTTCGGACGTCGGGTTTCCGATGGTGATCTTAGTCAGTCGTGCGCTCGTGGCTTCGATGACCGCGTCGATGCGGCTGTTGGGCACGATGGCCCGGCGAATCGCGGTGCATTTTTGTCCCGCTTTCACAGTCATCTCGGTGACCAGCTGTTTGATGAACAGATCGAACTCGAGATCGTGAGGTGCGACATCGGGGCCAAGGATGGAGGCGTTGAGCGAATCGGCCTCTGCCGTGAAATGCACGCCGCTTTTGACCACGCGTGGGTGTGCGCGTAGCAGAGCGGCGGTGTCTGCGGACCCGGTGAAGGCCACCGAATCCTGACCACCGAGGTGGTCGAGTAGGTCTAGCGCGCTGCCGGAGATCAGTTGGACTGACCCCTGAGGTAGCAGCCCGGTCTCGATGATGCGGCGGAACACCAACTCCGTGAGGTAGGCGGTTTGACTGGCGGGTTTGATGATCGACGGGACACCTGCGATAAACGCGGGTGCAAGCTTCTCTAGGAAGCCCCATACCGGAAAATTGAAAGCGTTGATCTGCACCGCGACACCGTGCCGAGGCGTATAGATGTGCTGGCCGAGGAAGGTGCCCGCCTTGCCCAGCTTTTCCGAAGCCCCATCGAGATACACGGTGTCGTTGGGGAGTTCACGCCGCGCCTTGCTTGCGTAGCTCAAGACGGTCCCGATACCGCCGTCGATGTCTACTGCGGAATCCCTGGCTGTCGCGCCGGTAGACGCCGACAATTCGTAGAATTCGCGCTTACCTTCCATCAACGTTAGGCCCAGCTGCTTGAGCAGCGCTGCGCGCTCATGGAACGTTAGCTCGCGTAGTGCCGGACCGCCGACTCGGCGAGCGTGGTCGACCATGCCGGCAACGTTGAGGCCCGCCGACGAAATACGGGCCACCTCGCTTCCGTCAACGGCACTCAGCAAAGGGGTGCCCGCGTCGTGCGCGGCGAACCACGCGCCCTGCGCATAGCTCTCGAGTAGTCTGCTCACTTCAACTCCATCTCACCGTACGTTCGGTCGGTAATTACCATCGCTGCGCACAGTGGATGTTGTCAAGGCGGGGCCCTCTCCCAGAGGTACGCGTCAGGTGCGGCGTAGCCCGTCGAAGGTTAGCGCCACAACGGCGTCGGCAATGTCGGTCGAGGACCCACTGCTTCGGGGTCGGTACCACTCGATCAGGGAGTTCACCGTCCCGAATAACAATCGCGCCAGTACGTGTGGGTCTATCCCGATGCGAAGGTCCCCCTCGTCGGCGGCGGCGACAGCGAGTCCGGAGACGAAATCGTCGAATTCACGCCGGCGGGCAAGCGCACGCCGTTCGACGGCGCTGTTGCCTCGAAGGCGGAGCAGAAGCGTGACATAAGGCAGTTCGGCGACGAGGATTTCGACACTGCGGCGGACCAGGTACTCCAGACGCTCGATCGAAGCCCCTTCGGTTGCTCCGGACTCGGTGGTCACTGCGAAGAGCGCGTTGAGTGCGCGGTTGAGGGCGAGTTCGAGCAGCTCCTCTTTTCCCGCGACGTGGTGATAGATCGAGGATTTGCTGATTCCGAGGCGTTCGGCGAGTGCATCCATGCTGGTTCCGTCGTAACCCTTGTCGTTGAACACTTTGACGGCTACGGCAAGGAGCGAATCGAGGTCGTACCCGGGCCGGCCGGGGCGGCCGGACCGTCGAGGGGAGCGTGCGCTGGTCATGCCAATCATCTTGACATCTATCCGACCCCATGCCACTAGGTGCAGGTCTCCATCGGTTCTTGATTACCGACCGAAGAGTTGGTTACTGTTGGCGTATCGAGACAAGGAGTGAAGGTGACTGACGTCTTTTTGGTGGACGGGGCGCGAACCGCCCAGGCCCGCTACGGTGGTGCACTTTCCGGGGTGCGACCGGATGACCTGGCTGCACTTGTGGTGCGGGAGGCAATCCGGCGAGCTGACGTTCCCGATGACCAGGTGGACGAGGTGATCCTCGGCGCGGCCAACCAGGCGGGCGAGGATAATCGCAATGTTGCCCGGATGGCAGTGCTGCTTGCGGGGCTGCCCGATTCCGTCCCTGGTTATACCGTGAATCGCCTGTGTGCCAGTGGACTTACTGCGTTGGCGACGGCTGCGAGCACCATCCGTGCGGGTGAGGCCGACATCATCGTCGCCGGCGGTGTCGAGTCGATGACTCGGGCGCCCTGGGTCACCGCCAAGCCGACGAAGGCATGGGCCAAACCGGGCGAATCATACGACACGGCGCTCGGCTGGCGTTTCACCAACGCTGCGTTCGTCGATCGTGACGAGCGCTCACCCGAAGGGCCGACACCAGGTCATGGTCGGATCACACTCGCGATGGGGGAAACGGCCGAAGAGGTCGCGGCTGTCGAGGGGATCTCCCGTGCGGAAAGTGATGCCTTCTCGCTTCGGAGTCAACAGCGCGCTGCAGCAGCCATCGACGCAGGACGGTTCGCCCGGGAAATCGTGCCGGTACAGATACCCACAGGACGTGGACGTACGCAGAAGTTCGACATCGATGAGACCCCGCGGCGGGACACGACACTCGAGAAGTTGGGCACGCTACCGACGATCTTCCGCGCCGGAGGCATCGTCACGGCCGGATCATCGTCGCCGCTGACCGACGGCGCCGCGGCGCTGGTGGTCGCGAGCGAAGCGGCCGTCCGTGAGCACGGCCTCCGAGTTCGGGCGCGGATCGTCGGATCTGCGAGCGCGGGCGTGGCCCCGAACGTAATGGGTCTCGGTCCTGTGCCCGCGACTCTAAAGGTGCTCGCCCGTGCCGGGTGGTCGGTCGAAGACCTTGGTGCGATCGAACTCAACGAGGCCTTTGCCGCGCAATCGCTCGGTGTCATTCGGCGGCTGGAGCTCGACGAGAACATCGTCAACGTCGATGGCGGTGCGATCGCCTTGGGGCACCCGCTGGGGGCATCCGGCGCGCGGATTGTGCTTACGTTGCTGGGTCGGATGGAACGCGAAGGCGCCCGGCGAGGCCTGGCGACTCTGTGCGTCGGTGTAGGACAGGGTGTCTCGATGTTGATCGAGGCGCCGTGACCACCATCGACGTTGACGAGCGTGATGACCGTTTAGTCATAACGCTGAACCGCCCCGCGCAGCGAAACGCCATCAACGCTGCGATGATCGCCGATCTGCACGACGTCTGCGGGCTCGCCGAGCGGAGTCCGAAGCCGGTCATCCTGGTCGGCAAGGGGGACCACTTCGCCGGCGGAGCCGACATCGCGGAGCTCCGAGACCGGAGGCGCGCCGAGGCGCTGGCCGGGATCAACCGGAATCTTTTCGATCGATTCGCGCGACTGCCCCAGCCGACCGTGGCCGCGGTCAGCGGTTACGCGCTCGGCGGTGGAGCGGAACTCACCTACGCGTGTGACATCCGGATCGCCACCCCGACAGCGGTTTTCGGCAACCCCGAGCCGGGTCTGGGAATCCTCGCCGCCGCCGGCGCGAGCTACCGGTTGCCGGAGCTGATAGGTGTTTCGATCGCCAAGCAGGTATTGCTCGGAGGCCGTACACTCGACGCTTCTGCTGCCTTGCAGGCAGGGCTCCTGATGGAGATCGTCGACGATCACCTCGATGCGGCGCATCGGCTTGTTGATCGAATCGTGCGGCAGTCCCCGCTGGCCCTGCGTCTGACCAAGACCATCGTCGATGCGCCGGGCGCGCACCCGTGGGCCGACGACATCGCCCAGGCGGTGCTGTTCGAGACCGAGGACAAACAGGACCGGATGACCGCGTTCCTGGAAAGGGCGAAGCGATGACCGGAGTACCAGCTCGCGTTGGAGTGATCGGTGGCGGGCGAATGGGCGCTGGCATCGCCCAGGTGTTCGCGACACTCGGATCAGAGGTGGCCATCGCCGAGGCCTCCGACCAGATCGCCGCCCTCGATCGGGTCACCACGGGTCTGCGGCGTGCGCACGAGCGCGGCAAGCTCGACGGCCAGGAAGTGGGCGCGGTGGCCGAGAAGGTGACCACCGTCGGCGACCCTCTCGAATTACCGTCGGCGCTGGATCTCGTGGTGGAGGCCGTCCCGGAGATCCCGTCGCTGAAGGTCGACGTGCTGGCGGCGGTCGAGAAGGCCGTCGGTCCGTCAACGGTTATTGCCAGCAATACGAGTTCGATCTCCATCGCTGAACTCGGTGCTGCTCTGCATGATTCGAGCCGCTTCATCGGCATGCACTTTTTCAACCCGGTGCCGGCATCGGTCCTGGTCGAGATCATCCGCACCTCCACGACATCGACGACGGTCGTAGAAACCGTCCGCGCCTGGGTGAAACTCCTCGGCAAGTCCGAGGTCCTGGTCAACGACTCGCCGGGTTTCGCAACCAGCCGCCTCGGCGTGTGCCTCGGGCTGGAAGCGATCCGAATGCTGGAGGAAGGGGTCGCCGACGCCGAATCGATCGACCGCGCCATGGAACTCGGCTACCGCCATCCGATGGGACCGCTACGTTCTACCGATCTTGTTGGACTCGACGTGCGCCTGGCGATCGCCGAACACCTCGCCCGGACCCTGGGGCCGCGTTTCGATCCGCCACCGTTGCTGCGAGACAAAGTTGCCCGTGGCCACCTGGGTCGTAAGACCGGCCGCGGGTTCCACGAATGGGAAGGATCTACGTCATGACCGTCACTCTCGACATCTCCGAAGGCCTGGCCACGATCACGTTGGCGAGGCCGTCTGCGCACAACGCCCTCGACGAGGCGACGAAGGTCGCCTTCGTCGACGCGGTCCGCGGCGCCACCGTGCCCGAGGTCCGCGCGGTGCTGCTCACGGCTGAGGGAAAGAACTTCTGCGTAGGGCAGGATCTCGGCGACCACGTTGAGGCTCTGAACGCCGACGCCGCAACGGCGATGAACACCGTCGGGGAGCACTACAACCCACTGATCCGCGCTCTGGCCGCGATCGAGGTGCCTATCGTCGCTGCGATTTCCGGCGCGTGCGTGGGCGCGGGCTGGGGGATCGCACTCACCGCCGACATCCGGATCGCGGGAGAGAGGACCTCGTTCGCGACTGCTTTCAGTGGCATCGGCCTGGCCGCCGACTCTGGACTCAGTCAGTCCCTTGTCGCCAATCTCGGCCCGGGGCGGGCCGGCGCTCTGCTTCTGCTCGGCGACAAGGTCTCCGCTGCCCAGGCCCTTGACTGGGGTCTGGTGCATCGCGTGGTGGCCGACGACGAGGTTCGCGACGTCGCCTCGGGTATTGCCTGGAAGCTCGCTGCGGGCCCGACGCTCGCGTACCGGCAGATCAAAGACCTCGTCTCGGCCTCGGCGGCGGGTCTCGACGCCGCCCTCGACCGCGAATTCCACGCGCAGGTCGCGTTGGGCGAAACTGCCGATCACAAAGCTGCCGTGGACGCATTCCTCGCCAAGCAGAAGCCGGTGTTCACCGGCCTGTGAGCCGCCGCCCTTGTGTCCATGAGCATTATCACGCATACTATTACCAACCGATCATTCGGTAATGAGAGTAGGATGAATGACCACGTCACAGCCCATTGACGTCGACGCGGCGCAGCTCGAGGACTACTTCGAGAAGACGATCGCGGACGACACGAGGATTGAGCCCCGCGACTGGATGCCGGACGGCTACCGCAAGACGCTGATCCGTCAGGTCGCTCAACATGCCCATTCTGAGATCATCGGGATGCAGCCGGAAGGAAACTGGTTGACCCGGGCCCCGTCCCTTCGGCGCAAGGCCATTCTCATGGCCAAGGTCCAGGACGAGGCGGGCCACGGCCTGTACCTGTACTCGGCGGCGGAGACCCTGGGTGCCGATCGCGCCGATCTCACGACCAAACTGATCGAGGGAAAACAGAAGTACTCGTCGATCTTCAACTACCCGACGCTCACGTACGCAGACGTCGGCACGATCGGCTGGCTCGTCGACGGGGCGGCTATCTGCAACCAGGTGCCGTTGTGCCGCAGCTCGTTCGGTCCCTACGCCCGGGCGATGATCCGGGTCTGCAAGGAGGAGTCGTTCCATCAGCGGCAGGGCTACGAGCTGCTGACGACGATGATGCGGGGCACCGACGAGCAGCGCGACATGGTGCAGGAGTCGGTGAACCGTTGGTGGTGGCCGGCGTTGATGATGTTCGGGCCACCGGATGACCAATCACCCAACACCGCCCAGTCGATGGACTGGAAGATCAAGCGGCACACCAACGACGAACTCCGTCAGCGTTTCGTGGACATGAGCATGCCGCAGGCGGAAGCGCTGGGCGTGACCTTCCCGGATCCCGACCTGGCATGGAATGACGAGCGCGGCTCGTACGACTTCGGCGAGCCGGACTGGAGCGAGTTCATGGAGGTGGTCAAGGGCAACGGCGCCTCGAATGCGGAGCGGATCGCCAACCGGCGCGCCGCACATGAGAACGGCGCGTGGGTACGCGAGGCGGCGATGGCTTTCGCGGCACGCGGAGCCGAGCGCGAAGCGCAAGGCCAGAAGGGGTCACGATGAGCGAGTTCACTGCCGAGGGCGGTCATGGTGCGGTGCCAACCGAGAACGTGCCCGTGGAGCCGAAAGCGGAGCAGGTGAAAGCTGACTGGCCGTTGTACGAGGTGTTCCTGCGCGGGAAGCGCGGGCTCAACCACGTCCATGTCGGATCGCTACACGCCGCCGATGACGAGATGGCGCTGCGGCATGCCCGCGACGTGTACACGCGACGCAATGAGGGCGTCAGCATCTGGGTGGTGGCTTCCATCGACATCATCGCATCGAGCCCGGCCGAGAGGGACCCGTACTTCGCGCCGAGTGGCGACAAGGTCTACCGCCACCCGACGTTCTACGAGATCCCCGACAACGTTCCCCATATGTGAGGCACCGATGACCGATCACGATAACGCCTACGAAGGGCTGGTCGACGAGGATTCTCACGGGCAGTGGGCCTTCGGCACCAGCTTCGACGATCCGCTGGCCGGCGTCGACACCACCGTTCCCGATGACGTCGACCTTCGTGTACTCGCGGGCTACTGTCTGATGCTGGGTGACGATGCATTGCTCAGCGGACAACGACTGGCCGAGTGGAGTACTCGTGCCCCAGAGCTGGAAGAGGAAGTCGCTCTCGCGAATGTGGGCCTCGACCTCCTCGGTCAGGCTCGACTGTTGCTGGCTCGCGCCGCGGCGGCTGACGCCGAGGTGGTCCCCCGGATCTCGGACACCTCACCGGTACCGGCTGAGGATGCCCTGGCCTTCTTCCGCGACGAACAGCAGTTCCGCAACATCCGGCTCGTCGAACTCGACAACGGCGACTTCGCCGTGTCGATCGTGCGACTCCTGGTTTTCGCCACCTTCCGACTTGCGGTCTTCGATCGCCTGCGGACCTCGCGCGACCCGGTCCTGGCGGCAGTGGCCGGAAAGGGTGTCAAAGAACTGACCTACCACCGCGACTACGCGGCGCGCTGGGTCGTTACGTTCGGATGCGGCACCGACGAGTCCCGTCGCCGGCTGCACGATGCCCTGACGCGGGTCTGGCCCTACGTCGACGAGCTTTTCGTGCCGACCGACGAGGAGATAGCGCTCGCCGCGGTCTCGGTTGCGGTCGACCCTCGGTCCGTGCGCGACGAGTTCGACGACGTTGTCGCCCAGGTTCTGCACGCTGCCGAGGTGGAGCTCCCGGAGGTCGGTTCGGTGGGCACTGTCGGCGGGCGCGGTGGGCGCCGCGGGATACACACCGAGACCATGGGGCTGCTGCTCGCGGAAATGCAGAGCGTTGCTCGTGCCCATCCCGAGGGGGTGTGGTGATGTCGACGGAGACCCTGATCCACGACATGGCCGTATCGGGCACGCCGGACGAGGTTCGGGCGCTCGTTGCCGGGGTCACCGACCCGGAGATGCCGATGCTCACGCTCGACGACCTCGGTGTACTGCGCGACGTCGAGGTGACCGCTTCCGGTGCGGTGACGGTGACCATCACCCCCACCTACTCCGGGTGCCCCGCCATCGCGACGATGCGCAATGACATCGAATATGTGCTGGCGCGCCGCGGGTTTCGTTCGGTGACCGTGCGGACTAGCCTGGACCCGGCATGGTCGACCGACTGGATCTCCGCGGTGGGACTGCGCAAGCTCGCCGAGAGCGGGTACTCGACACCGCGGCGTGTACCGACGGCGACGAGCGGGCCGATCCCGCTCACCCTGACCCCCAGGCCACGTGTGATCGCCTGCCCGCAGTGCGGTTCCGAGGAGACACAGCTGGTCTCGGAGTTCGGCGCCACTCTCTGCAAGGCTCACTACCGGTGCCTGAGCTGTGTGGAACCCTTCGATCACGTGAAGGAGATCTGACCCCGTGACCACAGCAGTCGACCCCCCGGCCGACGTCGCGCGCGCCGCGCGCAACCGGCCGTTCCACACCCTCACCGTCGCCGATGTCGAGCGTTTGTGCGACGACGCCGTCGCCGTCCGTTTCGATGTACCCGCAGATTTGCTGTCCGAGTACGACTTCCGTCCCGGCCAGTCGTTGACGCTGAGTCGCGTCGTGGACGGCGTCGAGCATCGTCGGTCATACTCGATCTGCGCACCGGTCGGTTCGGCTCCACGCGTCGGGGTGCGCGAGGTGACCGACGGACTGTTCTCCTCGTGGCTGGTCCACGACGTCCGGGCCGGTGATCGCATCGACGTGCAGGGCCCCACGGGCACCTTCGTCGCCGATCCGGCGATGGGGGGCCGGCACGTGTTGATCGCCGCCGGCTCAGGCATCACGCCGATGCTCTCGATCGCGGCCTCGGTGCTGCAGAACCCGGACGCCGACGTCGTTCTGCTCTACGGTAATCGACGGTCTCGTTCGGTGATGTTCGCCGACGAGATCGCCGATCTGAAGGATGAGTACGGTGCCCGTTTCGAAGTGATCCATGTCCTGTCCCGGGAACCGCGCGACGTCGAACTGTTCACCGGTCGTCTCGACAGCGAGCGGCTGCACGCCCTCTTCGCAGATGTGGTGTCCACTGCCGACGTCGACCACTTCTGGCTTTGCGGCCCATTCGGCATGGTCACCGACGCGCAGAAGGTGCTCGCCGATAGAGGGGTTTCTGCGGAGCGCATCCACCACGAACTGTTCTACGTCGAAGAGGTCCCGCCGCCGCAGGAGCGTCACCGTGAGCCTGGTGTGACGGGCCCGAGCAGTGACGTGACCATCGTCCTTGACGGCCGCACCGTGTCTGGTCGACTGTCCCGTGACCAGTCGATTCTCGATGCGGGCGAACAATTGCGATCTGACCTGCCGTTTGCCTGCAAGGGCGGCGTGTGCGGTACTTGTCGCGCCAAAGTGACCCGCGGCGAAGTCGATATGCGTCGTAATTACGCTCTCGAGAGTTCGGAGGTCGAGGATGGTTTTGTCCTGACCTGTCAGACCTTCCCTGTCGACGACAGTGTGACTGTCGACTTCGACGCGTAACAGAAGGCCGGAGTCACGATGACTAGCTTCGCATCTCACCCTGCGGCGGACGGCCGAGACGAGGGTACCGAGTACGCGTCTCGCGACGAGCTCGAAGCCCTGCAGCTTCAACGACTCAGATGGTCCTTGAACCATGCCTATGACAATGTGCCCCACTACCGGCGGGCATTCGACGACCGGGGCGTGCATCCCGGGGATTTGCATTCTATCGGGGACCTCGGGCTCTTCCCGTTCACCGTGAAAGCTGATCTGCGCGAGAACTATCCGTTCGGGATGCTGGCTGTACCGCCGGACGAGGTGTCCCGTATCCACGCCTCGTCAGGGACGACCGGTCGACCGACTGTCGTCGGGTACACGACGAGCGACTTGAACAACTGGGCTGAGTTGGTTGCCCGAAGCCTTCGGGCGGCAGGTGTCGGCCCGTCGGACAAAGTACATGTGGCGTATGGGTATGGCTTGTTCACCGGCGGGTTGGGAGCACACTACGGCGCTGAACGCCTTGGTTGCACCGTGATCCCGATGTCGGGTGGGATGACTGATCGGCAGATCCAACTCATCGAGGACTTCCAGCCAGATGCGATCATGGTCACCCCGTCCTACATGCTGACGATTGTCGACGCCATGCTGGCCAAAGGTATCGACCCCTCATCGACTTCGCTGAGGGCTGGTATTTTCGGTGCCGAACCGTGGACCGAGCAGATGCGCGGCGAACTCGAGGCGCAGCTCGACATTGATGCGGTTGACATCTACGGGCTGTCGGAAGTGATGGGACCCGGCGTCGCGATGGAGTGCGTAGAGACCAAAGACGGCCTGCACATTTGGGAGGACCACTTCTACCCGGAGATCATCGATCCGGTAACCGGCGAGGTGCTACCCGATGGAGAGGAGGGCGAGCTGGTCTTCACGTCCCTGTCTAAAGCGGCGATGCCCATCATTCGCTATCGGACACACGATCTCAGTCGGTTGTTGCCGGGGACGGCACGACCCTCGATGCGTCGCATGCAGAAGGTCACGGGGCGAACCGACGACATGTTTATTCTGCGCGGAGTCAATCTATTTCCGACACAGATCGAGGAGCTCATCTTGACAGTGCCGGCTCTGGCGCCGCAATTCCAGTGTGTACTTGAACGACCCGCGCGCCTGGATCAACTCATAGTTCGTGTCGAGCCCCGTCACGACGTGCCGTCTGAGCAGCGGGGAGTGGCGGCCGTCGAATTGCAGACACTGATCAAGAACCGCGTTGGGGTCACCGCCACCGTCGACGTGGTCGAGCCGGGCGTGCTGTCCCGCTCAACGGGCAAAGCCAAGAGGCTGCTGGACAATCGGCCGAGTGAACGCGCTGCTGAATACGGGAGTTGAGAATCGGCCGGTTCAGTTGCTGCTGACCACCGGGTTCGACGTCTGCGAGCTCCTCGAGCGCCACGACATCTGGATGGGTCATCAGCCCGGGCCGATCAAGCTATGCGAAGTCGCCACCATGGGCGCCAGAATGTCTTGTCCTCGACATCGACCATGAAGAGCGCAGCTGGTCCAGGGGGTCTAACCGTCCTCGCCCACATGGGACGCGACAGAAAGCTCGACGAGTTCATCGGATCCGACTGGTTCGCGACAGTGTTCGCACACTATGAGGGCCTCGAAACTGGCCCCGCATGGTGTGTGAACGAACGATCGACGGGCTGTGTCCGGGAGGCTGTAGGTGTCTCCCCAACGTTTGAGGACGAGCAGGATACGTGCGAGGTCCCGTCCCTTGTCAGTCAGGAAGTAGCCTTCGCGTACGGAGTCCTCTCGGTAGGGGCGGCGCACCACGATTCCGTCTTCGGTCAGTTTGCGGAGCCGAGTGGTCAACACGTCGCGCGGGGCGCCGGTGTGAGTGACTATGTCGGTGAAGCGTATTGCCCCAAACGCCAAGGTTCGCACGACGTGCAGCGACCACCGGTCGGAGATCGCGTCGAGTGCGACCGACAACGAATCATAAGGTTGGACTTTCAAACTAAACCTCTGTACCTTGAGTAGGAATTTCCTACTAAATCTACCCCCGGGAGGTGGCGTGGACGAACAGGTCGCAGTTCCGGCCTTCGGTCACACCCCGCGTCACGCAGCTCCATCGACGCAATCCGATGAGTGTGACCGTTCTGGACCACGTCCTCCGCTCCGTGCATGGCTGCAACCGTTACTCGTGTCCTCCTTGATCGCGATCGCGTTCATCGGAATGTATGTCGGACTCCAACGTGATCCGGCCCCCCATGGCATTCCGATCGCGGTTGTCGGAAGCGAGCTGGGGACCTCGTTGCAGCGGGCGCTGGGAGATGTTGTCGGCGTCCGAGAGGTCTCCGATGTCGCGGAAGGCCGAGAGCTCGTCGACGGTCGAGACGTTGTCGCCGTCGTGTCCCAGGTTCCCGACCACCGGGCGTCGCCGCGCGTGCCGCTGACTTTAGAAGTCGCCGGCGCCAACGGGCCGTCGACGGTCGGTGCGCTGGAACGGATGATCAGGGGCTATGCGCGTTCCACCGGTACTCAGGTGGCGGTCGAAGACCGAGTCCCTTTGGTGCGGTATGACAGTCGGGGCACCGTCGGTTTCTACGTGGCCTTCGGCGTGACGTTGGCTTCGTTCGTGTTGGCCCAGATGCTGATGGCGATGACCGCGCAACTTCACCTACGGCACCGGTTGATCGCCGTCATCGGGTTCGCCGCCTTGGTCGGCGTGCTCGCGTCGGTCTTGGCGGGTCCGGTTATGGGTGCATTGCCAGGTGATTTCACCGGGATGGCAGTCACTTTGGCGTTGCTTTCGGCTGCGACCGCACTGGCTACGAAAGCGCTCGGCGCCTGGCTTGGTGCGGTAGGCATACCGATCGCGACAATCCTGTTGATCACCATCGGCAACTCCACCAGTGGTGCCACAGTTGGTGTTGACCTCCTGCCGGGGTACGCCCGGGTGTTGTCAGAACTCCTACCGCCCGGCGCGGCTATCCGTTCGATCACCGACGTCAGCTACTTCGACGGAGCCCACCAATGGTCCGGATGGCTAGTGCTTATCGCCTGGATCGTCGTCGCGGCGGCGCTCACGACGTTGAGGGCTCGGAGACCGACGACTAGCACGACGAGAGAAAGGGCGATCAAATCATGACTAGTACGGACTACCGTGGGCAGAACTTCATTGTGACCGGTGCGAGCTCGGGGCTTGGGGAGGAATTCGCTCGCAGACTCGCCGAGCGAGGCTCCGATCTTGTCCTCGTCGCGAGGCGTGGTGACCGGTTGGCCGCACTGGCCGACGAACTCACGCGCCAACACGGGGTCCGAGTGACCACCCTCGTCCGAGACCTTGGTAGTCCGGAAGCTGGACGGACTTTGCGGGAAGAACTCCAAAACCGGGGCATCAGCGTGACCGGTCTCGTGAACAACGCAGGCTTCGGGTCGCGGAGTGTCTTCGCACGTGAAGATCCTGCGCGACTCCAGTCGATGATCGCTCTGAATGTCAGTGCGTTGGTGGACCTGACCCATGCGTTCGTGGAGCCGCTCACGAGAAACAACGGCACGATCATCAACGTCGCCAGCATTCTCGGGTATCAACCGACCCCGTACCTGGCGGTCTACGGAGCGACCAAGTCATTCGTGCTCAGCTTCACCGAATCGCTCTGGGAGGAGACCCGCACGTCCGGCTTGCGTGTTCTGGCAATCTGCCCGGGCGCGGTTGCCACCGAGTTCTACGATGTCGCAGGTAGTCGCTCAGCGGATTTCGGAACAAAGCGTGCGACGCCTCGAAGAGTGGTCGACGTAGCACTGGGAACACTTGATCGGTCTTCGCCGCCTCCCTCGGTGATCAGCAACGGCCGGCCTCTGTCGATCGTCACCAAGTTCATGCCACGGCGGGCCGTGGTACGCCTGATGGGCGCGCTGCAACGACGTGCCGGGGCGGTCTAGGCCCTGAGCGCAAGACCGAGCATCTGGCAGGCCATTTCCTGTTGGGGACACCCCAGATCTGCCATCGCACAATCGCCGTGGCGGCGGGTGGTCTGGCCGCGGCTGTGGTAGTCATTTCGTCGCGCCCCGGCTATCGTGCGGGCTTGTTGTGCAGCGGCCTCGGGTCGATCCCGACCTTGCGCCAGGCGTCGTAGGCCCATGGGACATAGAGATACTTGAGCGGCAGCCGGTTGATCAGCGGATTGGCGGCCCGCATGAGGGCGGCGAAACGCTGGAAGTTCTTCTCGCGCCGATCATTCCACTCGAGGTCGCAGACGTCGCGCATCTGCTGGGGGAGAGTGCCGACGACCACCGTGCGGATGAATGCGTTCAGCGGAGCCGAGACGACCTTCCAGACCGGCGCGGGGATCTTCTTGGGCCGGGGGAGTCCCTGCCGGATGTATCCCGTCGCATAGACGATGGTCTTGTGCGGGACGAACCGATCGAGCATGTCGTCCCAGTACTCGACGAATTCGTCGTAGGTCTGCGGCTGGCCGCGGTCGCTCACGCCGTAGAGCTGGTACCAGACCTTGCTCTCTTCGAAGATCTGGACCTTCTCGGCGTAGCTCAGGCGTCGGATGAAGGTGTCGGTGATGAAGAGGACCTGGTCGACGAAGGTCGCGTGGGCCCAGTAGAAGAGTTCCGGGTTGAGCGCGTGGTAGCGCGACCCGTCGCTGATCGTGCCCTTGATGTCCTTGTGGAAGTCGCGCACCGTGCGACCCCACTTCTCCGGCTCGGTGCTGTAGACGGTGCGCATGACGGGCGGGCCGGTGCGCTTGGCCCGGCCGAGGAAGTCGCTGAAGATGACCGAATGGTCCAGGACGGCCTGGCCGAGTTGTTCGATGCAGTTCTCGGTGCCGGCCAGACGCTGGAAACCGAGCAGGCCGCGGTTGTCGCCGTAGAACTTCCACACGAGCGAGTCGGCACCGAGGCGCGGAGAGGCGATCTCGCCCGCGGTGTCCGGAGTGTCATCGACGATCATCGGTTCCGCCTCGCGGATACCGGCATCGAATCCCTGGTTGACTGACATGGCGGCGAGACTATCGCACTTGGAACAAACTTGGAAGGTTGTTTCAACGAAGCAGGTGATCCGCGTTCGGAGAGAGAGGTCGGATGATGCGCGACGAGCAGGACTGGGATCTTCCGGATGTCGAGGACGTCCTCGCATCCGCTGTGGCGGTCCGACTCCCGATGCGCACCAGGTTCCGCGGGCTCACCTCACGCGAGACGATGGTCTTCGCCGGTCCGGCGGGGTGGGGTGAATTCGGGCCGTTCCTCGAATACGACGATCCGGAGGCGGCGTCATGGCTCCGGGCCGGTCTCGAGGCGGCGTGGGTCGGGCCTCCCGTGGCCGTTCGCGACAGGGTTCCGGTGAACGCGACGGTGCCCGCGATCCCGGCCGAGGAGGTCGCGGCGCTGCTCGAGCGCTACCCCGGTGCGGGCACCGCGAAGGTCAAGGTCGCCGAAGCCGGGCAGACGCTCGACGACGACGTCGCGCGGGTGGCGGCCACGCGTGCGGTGATCGGCCGGGTGCGCGTCGACGCGAACGGGGGGTGGACAGTGGACGAGGCCATCGCCGCCCTGCGGGCCATTGGTGACGTCGAGTACGCCGAACAGCCATGTCGCACAGTCGAGGAACTCGCCGCGGTCCGTCGGGCGGTCGGGGTGCCGATCGCGGCCGACGAGTCCATCCGTAAGGCGGACGATCCGTATCGGGTGGTGGCCGCCGACGCCGCGGATGTCGCCGTGGTCAAGGTGGCGCCGCTCGGCGGCATGCGGGCAACGCTCGCGCTCGCCGAGAACATCGGGCTCGAGATCGTGGTCTCGAGCGCGCTCGACAGCGCGATCGGGATGGCTGCGGGGATCGCCGCCGCCGCCGCGCTGCCCCGCCTGGAACTCGCGTGCGGACTGGGTACGGGGACGCTGCTCGCCGCGGACGTCGCGACGTCGTTCCAGATGGTCGACGGCGGCGTCGACGTCCGATGGTTCGACGCCGACGCCCCGATCGACACCGGCGGACTCTCGCTGGGACCCGACGGTCAGCACCGGTGGCGGGAACGTCTGCGGCGATGTCATCGCCTCCTCGCCGGTCGGTGACGGTGCCCGGGCGCACCTCGCGGTAGAAACGGTTTTTTCGATCTGTCTCAACATGGTCTAGTATGCGATGTGGGTCACATCATCGGGGTGACTCACTCACGGTCTGAGCGGGAGGGGATGGGCATGAGTTCGGTTCTGGCGGCTGCGCCCGCAGGCATCGGGCTGTCCGAGGCTCCCTTCTCGTACGGCGTCGCGATGCCGGAGACCGAGGACGGTGCTCTCGTCGGCCGCATCTGCCGCAGCGGAGGGTTGTATTTTGACCTGATGGAGATCACGACGATCATGCATCCCACGCCGGGCGGTGGCCGGCTGTCGGAACCCGCGGAGACCGAGCTCCCTGTCACCTCGCGGCGGCGATGACCGTGGCAGATACCGGGACGAAGACCGACAGCAGGACCCGGACGTCGACGCGTAAGGTCCGGAACACCGCGAGCCCGGCCGACCAGGAGGCGGCGATCCTCGCCGCCGCCGGGGCCGAGTTCGCCGAGGTCGGCGTCCGACGCGCCAACATCGACGAGGTCGCCGCGCGTGCGGGGGTGAGCCGCAGCACCTTGTACCGGCGCTTCCCCAACAAGGACGCGCTGCTCTACGCGGTGGCGAACGACGCCTACGAGACCGGCATGCAGAAGCTCGAGGCCTCGGTGAAGGGGCTCGGTCCCAAGGCCGCACTGGTCGAGGCGTTCGCGGTCGGCGCCGAATGGGTCAATTCCGACCCGTTGCTGAGCCGGATCGTCCTCACCGACTCCGAGATCAAGAGCGTCACCGCCAAGATGACGTCGTTGTTCATCGACATGGTCACCGACCGGGTGGCCGCGACGCTCCGCGACGAAGGTGCACAGATGCCCGTCGAGGACCTGTTGGAGGCCGTGGAGATCCATGTGCGCCTGGTGATCTCGCTGCTCGAGACGCCGCCGTCGGACCCCGCGCGCAACGAACCGCAACGCGTCCGGGACTTCGCCGCGAAGTTCCTCGCACCGATGATCTGGTGACACCCTGCCGGAGATGAACGGCTCGCTCCGCTCCGCTCCGCGCTGACCGATTCCGTTCACTTCCACCTAAGGAGATCCAATGAGTCTGCGCGACAGGCTGTCCCGCACACCCGACCACGCGGCCATCCGCGCCGCGTTGCGGGACAAGGTCGTGGTCATCACCGGTGGCGCGCGGGGCATCGGATTCGAGACCGCCACCCAGCTGTTCGACGCGGGGGCGAAGGTCGCCATCGGCGACGTGGACTCCGAAGCCGTGGGGAAGGCCGCCGCCGACCTCGGCATCGAGGGCATCGAGGTGGACGTCACCAAGCGCGAGTCCTTCGACGCGTTCCTGACCGAGGTCGAGGCTCGACTGGGGCCGATCGACGTACTCGTGAACAACGCCGGGATCATGCCGGTCGGTCCGTTCCTGTCCTACGACGACACGATCATCCGCCAGACCTACGAGATCGACGTCCTGGGTGTGATCATCGGATGCCAGGAGGCGGCCCGCCGGATGGCGCCGCGCCGGACCGGTCACATCGTGAACATCGCCTCGACCGCCGGACGCATACCGACTCCCGGCCTCACGATCTACAACGGTGCCAAGGCAGCCGTCATCGAATTCTCCGAGGCGCTCGGCGCCGAACTCGAGCCGCAGGGCGTCACGATCAGCGCAGTGCTGCCGACATTCACGCGGACCGCACTGATCTCGGGTCTGCAGACCAACAAATTCATCCAGACCGTCGAGCCCGGTGAGGTCGCCTCGATCGTCGTGCAGACGATCGCGCGGCCGGTCACCCGCGTCTACGCGCCGCGGTCGATGCGGTGGGCCGAGTCGAGTCCGCTCTTCCCGCAGGCGATGAAGCGGCTGTCGCGCAAGCTGACCAAGCTGGACTCGATCTTCCTCAGTCCCGACCAGCAGGCCCGCGCCGCATACTCCAGCCGAATCCGCGGCGAAAAGGTCGAGACGAGGGCGGCGGGCGAGCGCCTGACATCGCCCCAGGAGAGCACGCCCCTGTCGTCGTGAAGGCGGGGGGTACGAGCGGGCGGGCGGCCGCCCCGTCCGGGTCGCATGAGCTGGATGCCGATCGAGCGGCCAGACGCGAGCTGCGCGACGCGCTGGACGAGCTGCACCGGATCGAGGTCGACGCCGGTCTACGGCGCCGACTTCCCCGGCGTCGGTGGGTGGTCGCCGGCCTCGTGCTCGTCGTTGCGCTCGGGCTGGCCGGTGTCGCGGTCACCGCGTGGACGCGGGACCGCGCGCACTACTCCGATGCCGAACTCCAGTCGGCCGCAGCCGAACGCGTCGAGGTGCTGATCGCGCCGGACAGCCGCGACGACCGGCGCGCCCAGCGGATCCTCGCCGGTGCCACCGGGGCCTTCTACGACGAATTCGCTCAATCGGCGGACAGCTACACCGAATTCGTCCGCGCCAACGGCACTGTCGCGAAGTCTTCGGTCGACGGCACCGGGATCTCCGTCCGCGACGGCGATTCCGCCACGGTCCTCGTGGCCGCCACCGTGGTCTTCGCCGGCCAGAACGCTCCGGGCGCGGCCGACGACCAGGCGCGCCGATTCCGGTTGCGTGTCCTCGTCACGCCGGCCGACGGAAGTCTGAAACTCGGGGCGGTGCAGTATCTTCCATGAGTTCGCTGACGAAGTACGGAGCCGCCGGATCGGGCCGGGGGCAGACGACACAGCCGGTCACCGCACGAGCCGCCGCGGTCCGCATCGCGATCGCATCGGTCGTACTGGTGACCGCCCTCGTCGTCGTGCTCGCGCTGTGGGAATCGCAGCGGGCCGGCGCCGAGGTCGCGCACAGCCGGGATCAGCTGCGAACACAGGCCGGCGCGATCGTCTCGGACGTCTTCTCCGTCGACGCGGGCAGATGGCAGCAGGACCGGGCCCGCGCGCGGGCTCTGGTCGCGGACGACTTCACCGACAGCTACGGCGCTCAGCTCGATCGGCCGCCGCCCGAGGGGACGTCGTCGGTCACGTGGCGCCCTGAGATCGTCAGCGTCGTCGCAGCCGACGGCGAGGAGGGGGAGGCGTTGGTGCGGGTGTCGGTGACCGTACGCCCCGACGCCGGGCCGGCGACGACGGTGCGCCGCTCGGTCCTCGCCCGGTTCGTCCGCATGGACGACGCCTGGCTTCTCGCGGCGGCGGATGTGATCGGATGACTGCGCCCGCGGGCCGGAGGCGGTGGCGGCGATGAACGAGACCGGTTCGGCAAGAGTCGAACTCGCTCGCGAGCGGGTCGACACGGCGGTGCGCCGCGCGCGCACCGCCCGGATCGCCGCGGCCCCGGCGCTACGGTCGCGTGCCTCACGACGGACGCGTCTGCTGCGCCGGGCCCTCATCGCAGTGGCGGTCGCCGTGCTGCTGCTCGTCGCGGTGGCCGGAGTGTTGAGCTGGCAGATCCGCGAACAGCATGCGGCGGCGGCCCTGGCGGATGACGTGCTCGCATCCGCACGCGGAGCCGTCACCGCCATGCTCACCGCCGACCCGACCGACCCCGAGGGATATGTGGCCGCCGTCGCCGCGGTGAGCACCGGCTCGCAGCGGGAGCGGATCGACGCCGCCCGCGACGCCCTGGCGGCGGAGGCGGGTGGGCAGGCGGTTCCGAGTGTCGGGCAGATTGTTTCGGCGGGACTCGTCACCGACCCGACGTCCGACGAGATCGGCAGCAGTGTCGACGTCCTGGTCGTCGCCGACGCGACGAACCCGGCGCTCCTCGGGGAGCCGGGCGACGGTTCGGAGATCGACACCACCGGTGAGCGGATCACGGCCCTGGTCACGATGACCAGCACCGAAGACGGCTGGAAGATCGCCCAGGCGAGGCGTCCGTGACCACCACCGAAGGCCGGGAAGCACTACCGGCACGGCCGACCCGCCGCCAGCGCGCTCGTCTGCGACTCGTCGTCGCCGCGACGGTGCTGCTGCTCGTGATCGCGGTGATCGCCGGCGCGGCCACGTTGCGTCCGGACTCCGACCCGACCGACGATCAGCGCGCCGAGATCCTCACGGCTGCGGCGGCGGCCGTGGGTGCGGTGCTGACCTATTCGCCCGATGACCCTGCCGACCGGCGTCGCGCGACCGACGCGTTGCTCACCGACCCGCTCCGCCTGGACTACCGCAACCGCGGGGCCGATGTCGTGGTGCCGGGTGTCCGTGCGTCCGCGCTGTCGGTCCGGGGCGAGGTCGTCGGTGCCGGTCTGCACGAGGCTGATTCGGACCGGGCGCGGGTGCTGGTGTTCGTCAACGAGGTGGTCGGACGGAGCGCGGGCGAAGAATCTACAGACGTTAGGCAGCCCGCCGACGGAAAACCTGCGGCGACCCCTACCGCGCGGTGGGCACTTATGCGTAAGGTCGACGGGAATTGGCTGCTGTCCGACCTGCAACCGGTCGGCGATGTGACCCGTTGAGGCACCCGTGCCCCGGGGCGGTCCGCGCGACCGCCGGGCTCTGACCGGTGTCCGCGGGAGAGACGACAAGAGGGGACGAGAGATGAGTGGATCGAGCGCGGGCGTGGTCGTCGTCGGTGCCGGGCTTGGGGGTATCCGGGTCGCGGAGAACCTGCGGAACAACGGGTTCGCGGACCCGATCACGCTCGTCGGGGCGGAGGATCACCCGCCGTACGATCGTCCGCCCCTGTCGAAGTCGGTGTTGCTGGGCAAGGACGACCGCGTCGACCTCAAGCCCGCGGAGTTCTACGACGAGGCCGGCATCACGTTGCGGCTCGGTGACGCGGTGAGCGCGGTGTCGCCGGCGGAGCAGACGATCACGCTGGCCTCGGGCGCCACCGTCGCCTACGACACCCTGGTCCTGGCGACGGGCCTCGATCCGCGGCCGTTCCCGGGTCTGCCCGAGAAGGTCGGTGGTGTGCACGTGCTGCGCACCTACGACGACGCGGTGGCGCTGCGCGGTGAGATCGATTCCGCGAGCACCGCGGTCGTCATCGGCGCCGGTTTCATCGGATGCGAGGTGGCGGCGGGTCTTGTGACGCGCGGGCTGTCCGTCAGTCTCGTCGAGCCGGCTGCGACGCCCCTGGCGGTGGCGCTGGGGGAGCAGATCGGCGCGCTGGTCTCACGGCTGCATGTGGCCAACGGCATCGATCTGCGGACCGGTGTCGGTGTCGCGAGCATCGTGGTGTCGGACGGTCGGGTCGAGGCGGTCGAACTCACCGACGGCACGACGTTGCCCGCCGAGATCGTCGTGGTCGGTATCGGTTCGACTCCGGTGACCGGTTTTCTGGACGGTTCGGGAATCGATCTCGCCCCGCGTGAGGTCGGGGGTGGGATCGCCTGCGATGCCACCGGGCATACCAGTGTCGCGAATGTGTATGCGCTCGGTGATGTGGCGAACTGGCTCGACGGGGAGGGGCGGCCCACACGCGTCGAGCATTGGAACCACACCGTGGAGCAGGCGTCGGTGGTGGCCCACCAGATCACCGGTGGCGACGCGGTGACGGCGTCGGTGGCCTACTTCTGGAGCGACCAGTTCGACGTCAAGATCCAGGTGCTCGGTGCTCCGCGCGCCGATGACGAGGTCCATCTCGTCGACGATGACGGAAAGAAGTTCGTCGCGTATTACAGCCGGGGCGGTGTGCTCACCGGTGTGGTGGGCGCAGGCAAGGTGGGTGCGGTGATGAAGACCCGGCCCAAGCTCCAGACCCCCACCCCCGTGGCCGATCTGCTGTAGCGACACATGTCGGACGCGCCGACCGCAGCGCAGGTGCGTGATGCGGCAGCCGAGGTGGCCGATCCGGAGCTCGCGCTCGGGCAGGCCGCGTTCTTCCAGGCGCGGCCCGGGGGATACGGAGAGGGCGACAAATTTCTCGGAATCCGTGTCCCCGTGCAACGGAAGCTGGCGAAGGGGTTCCGTGGCATCGGCCCGGACCAGGTCGTCGAATTACTCGATTCGCCGGTGCACGAGCACCGGCTGATCGCCCTGTTCATCCTCCGCCAGGAGTTCGACACCGAACTGCGCGGCGGTGGCGACGGGCGTGGCTGGGTTGACCTCTATCTCGACGCCGTGCGCCGGGGCCGGGTGAACAACTGGGATCTCGTCGACTCCTCCGCCGATCCGGTGCTCGGCGAATACTGCCGCCGCACCGGCGAACTCGACCTCATTCTGCGACACGCGCGGGATGATGACCTGTGGCGGCGCCGGGTGGGGATCATCGCGACCTTCGCGCCCATCAAGCGCGGTGACGCGACGGCACTGCTGGCGGTGGCACCGCTGGTCCGCGACGACCGCCGTGATCTGATCCAGAAGGCGTTCGGCTGGATGCTGCGCGAGGTCGGCAAACGTGTCGACACGACCGTGCTGCTCGGCTACCTCGACGACAATGCCGCCCGGATGGGCCGTACCGCACTGTCGTATGCGCTCGAGCACCGGACTCCGGACGAACGCGCACACTACCGTGCGCTCCGGCCTTAGCCCTCGCGCGCGACCTTCGCCGCGGCCCAGATCATCGGGAGCTGAAAAGGCAACCGGGCGAGAGCGACGATCTTGTAGGGCAGCGGCTTGTTCCACCAGAGCCGGACCATGTTGATGTTGGCCGGGTACACGGCGAGGAACAACAGGACGGACAGCGCGCCCGCGGCTCGTCGGGTCTTCGGAGCGAGAAGCGCTGCGCCCAAGCCGATCTCGGCGACGCCGGACGCGTAGGTCAGGGTCCGGGGATCGCCGGGGATCTCTTCGGGGATGATCTCGTCGAACGGTTTCGGCGCCACGAAGTGCAGCACGCCGATGCTGATGAGCATGGCTGCGAGACCACGTGCGAGCTGGGTGGGATCGAGCCGGGAACCGCGGATGGTGCTCACGTCGTCGTACTCCTTCGGTAGAACTGCGACTGCACGGACTCGACCCACTCTGTCAGAATTCGATCTTCAGGGTGTCCGATGTGGGGTGCGCCTGACAGCCGAGGATGTAGCCGTCCTCGATGTCCTCGGGATCGAGCGCGCCGGCATTGTCCATGTCGACGCTGCCCTCGGTGAGAGTGCACGCACACGAACCGCATTCACCTTCCTGGCAGGAATACGGCGCATCGAGTCCGGCGGCGAGCATGATGTCGACGAGAGTCCGTGAGCGCGGCCAGGTCAGGGTATGGGTCTCACCGTCGAGTTCGACCTCGACGGTGGCCGCGCCGGCCTGTTCCTCCTCACTCACCTCGTCGAGTTCGACGTCGGCGAACGGGTCCCCGGACAGGGAGTTGTAGACCTCGGTGTGGACGTTGTGGTGCGGGAAGTTCGCGTCCGCGAGGCCTTTGTGGACGGCATCCATGAACGGGCCGGGCCCGCACATGTAGGCGACGTGCGACGTCGCGTAGGGCGCGAAGGCCGTTGCCAGAGCGGTCGCACTCGGCAGTCCATGGAGAGACTCGAGCCAATGGACGAGGGTGAGCCGGTCGGGGTGGGCGGCCAACAGGTCGCGGAGCTCGGCGGCGAAGATCACGTCGGCGACATCGCGGTTGGCGTAGAAGAAGACGATCGGTGCGTCGCCCTTCTCGAGGGCCGCCTTCAGGATCGACATCACCGGTGTGACACCGCTGCCCGCCGCGATGAGCAGCAGCGGGATGTCATAGGACTTCGGGGTGAACACGCCCGATGGCGGCAGCACCTCGACATGGGTGCCGGGAGAGAGGTTGTCGCACACCCAGTTGGATCCGTAGCCGTCGGCGGTGCGTTTCACGGTCACCTTCGGCCGCGGGTCGGTGAACGGCGACGACGCGAGCGAGTAGCAGCGCGCGACCGAGCCGGTCTGCTCGCTCGGAATCCGTAGCGTGAGGAACTGTCCCGGTTTGTAATCGGTGAACGGCTTCGGCGAGGCCTCGGGTACCTCGAAGGCGATGGACTTGGCCTCGGCCGTCTCGTCGATCACCTCGGACACCGTGAGGATCACGCTGCGTGAACCGTGAGGGGTCAGGTCAGACATGTGAGCAGTCTCCGCCGTCGAGGACCGGCAACCGGCCCAAATTAGAACACGTTCTACTTCAGCCTAGCGTAACGACCGGGGTTCCCACGAGGGGCTTCCCGTCGATCCCGCGCAGCCGTTGCCAGCGTAGTCACGCCAGGGCTGCCACACCGTCGGCCACCGTCCGCGCGCCGGACTCGATGAGACCCTCCAGGTCGGCCTCGGGGTCGTCGAGCCATTTCTCGTAGGCCGCGAGCGCGGCGCCGAGGCACAGCCAGCCGATGGTCTGCGGCAGGTGATCGCCGACTCCGACGCCCAGCCGGGCGGCGCAGAACTCGGCGATCACCTGCCGCCAGTCGGCGTAGACGATCATCGAATGTGCCTGCAGTGCAGGTACGCCGAGGAGTAGTGACATGCGCCGCCGGTGATTGTCGAGTTCCTCGGCCGGTACGCGGTTGAACGACACGAGGGCGTCGACGAGGGCTTCGGCCATCGGTGTCTCATCCGGGATGCCGGCCAGTAGTGTCCGCAATTCGTCGAGATGGTCGTCGAACTCGCCCCAGGGGATCTCGTTCTTCGACGAGTAATAGCGGAACAACGTGCGACGGGCGATGCCCGCCGCCTCGGCGATGTCGTCGACGCTGGTGTCCTCGAAGCCCCGGTTGGTGAAGAGGTGGATCGCGAGTGCGCTGATCTGCGCACGTGACGTGATGGGGCGTCGGCCCGGGGGCGTGCGTGCGGGCTGATCGTTGTGCGGCGTCGTCGTCATCTCCGACCTCACCTTATGGGACCCGTGGGATAAGGGATCACGGAACCGGTCGACCTGGCCGTTCGGACAGTTGTCGCCTGCCCTCTGGATTTATGCACTGAGTGCCACTATAGTTTGTCGTGATCCGCATCACTACCCGATCAACCAGGAGGTATGGATCATGGCAGATCAGTCCGCTGCAGCAGCTCACAGCACGAACGACACGGAGCTTCTCGCCGAGTCGCTCGTCGAAGAGGTCTCGATCGACGGGATGTGCGGGGTCTACTGATGTCAGCCCCGACATCGAATCCGATCTCCGGCGACCGTTCCGCGGTCGCCGGGGTCCGGTTCGACTCCCCAGCCGAGGCGCCCGGTTTCGACACCCTCGAGCCGTGGCAGCTCAACCCGAAGGTCGCGTTGCGCCCGGAGCCGTTCGGCGCGCTGTTGTACCACTTCGGTACGCGCAAGCTGTCGTTCCTCAAGAACCTCACCGTTGTCGGCATCGTGAAGTCGTTGGCCGATCACGACTCCGCGGAGGCCGCGCTCCTCGCCGCCGGGGTGACGCCGGCCCAGCGTCCGCTGTACCTGCAGGCGCTGACCGCGCTCGCCGACAGCGGCATGATCGTGCCGCGCGCCGCCTGACCCGCCGACCCCGCACGGCGATGCCGGCCGGTACAGCCCCCGGTTCGATCCACATCGTCGCCGTCGTCGCCCGCCTCTGATCGCCCGGGCCCGGCGCCCCAGCCCGAAACTGCCAGCCCCGAATGCAAGGACCTCAACGATGACGACCATCGAGATGCCACCCACCGCAGCCGAACTCGCGGATTCCCTCCGTGCGCCGATGCCGCCCGCCGGCGACGTGCCCAAGGTCGGCCGACTCGTCGACCAGTTCGAGAAGGGTCTCGACGCCCCCATCTGTCTGACGTGGGAGCTGACCTACGCGTGCAATCTCGCGTGTGTGCACTGCTTGTCGTCGTCGGGCAAGCGGGATCCCCGCGAGCTGTCCACCGAACAGTGCAAGGCCATCATCGACGAGCTGCAGCGCATGCAGGTCTTCTACGTCAACATCGGTGGTGGCGAGCCGACGGTGCGTCCGGATTTCTGGGAGCTCGTCGACTACGCGACCAGCCACCAGGTGGGGGTCAAGTTCTCCACCAACGGTCTTCGCATCGACAAGAAGGTCGCGGCCCGCCTGGCGGCGTCGGACTATGTCGACGTCCAGATCTCGCTCGACGGTGCGACTGCGGAGGTCAACGACGCGGTCCGCGGTCCCGGCTCCTTCGACATGGCGGTCCGGGCGCTGGAGAACCTGGCCGAGGCGGGTTTCGCCGACGCGAAGATCAGTGTCGTCATGACCCGGCAGAACGTCAGCCAGCTCGATGAGTTCAAGGCGCTCGCCGACCGCTACAACGCCACCCTGCGCATCACACGGCTGCGTCCCTCGGGCCGTGGCGCCGATGTGTGGGACGACCTGCATCCGTTGCCGCAGCAGCAGCGTGAACTCTACGATTGGCTTGTCGCGCACGGTGATCGGGTGCTCACTGGCGATTCGTTCTTCCACCTGTCGGCATTCGGTTCGGATTCCGGTGGCGGCCTGCCCGGTCTCAATCTCTGTGGTGCGGGGCGCGTGGTCTGCCTGATCGACCCCGTCGGCGATGTCTACGCCTGCCCGTTCGCCATCCACGAGAACTTCCTCGCCGGCAACATCCTCTCCGACGGCGGTTTCCAGGAGATCTGGCAGCGGTCGGATCTGTTCACCGAGCTGCGCGAGCCGCAGAACGCGGGAGCGTGCACCAAGTGTGCGCACTTCGATGCGTGCCGCGGCGGCTGCATGGCGGCGAAGTTCTTCACCGGACTTCCGCTGGCCGGACCCGACCCGGAGTGTGTGCAGGGGTACGGCGAAGAACTCCTCGCCGGCGAGCGGATGAAACCGACTGCGAACAAGGATCATTCGCGGGGCACCCCGCTGACCCTGATGACCCGGCGTCCCGACGGCGACCTGACCCCGGTCGCGTCGCGCCCCACCAAATCCTGTGATGAGAACCCGCTCGCCGGGTTCACCCCCGCCGCGCGGTAGATCCACCCGCGGTACGTTCCGGGTGCACCGGGTCCCGGCGGGACCCGGAGCGCCCGGCCTCATGAGTGCCCGGCCGGCGCTCATGGACGATGAATGAGTAGGAAGAACATGGCTGCCAACCCCTGGGCGAGAAACCCCTGGTTCGAGACCGTCACCGAAGCACAGCGCCGGGCCAAGAAACGTCTGCCGAAGTCGGTGTACTCCTCGCTGGTCGCCGGCACCCAGGCCGGTGTGACCGTCGACGACAACGTGCGCGCGTTCTCCGAACTCGGCTGGGCGCCGCATGTCGTCGGTGCACAGTCCGACCGCGAGATGACGACAACGGTGATGGGCCAGGAGATCTCGTTCCCGGTGATGATCTCGCCCACCGGGGTGCAGGCCGTCGACCCCGACGGCGAGGTCGCGGTGGCGCGAGCCGCCGCGGCGCGCGGTACCGCCATGGGCCTGTCGAGCTTCGCCTCGCACGCGGTGGAAGAGGTCACCGAGGTCAACGACAAGGTGTTCTTCCAGATCTACTGGCTCGGCAGCCGGGATGACATCCTGGCCCGCGCGGAGCGCGCGAAGGCGGCCGGCGCCAAGGGCCTGATCGTCACCACCGACTGGGTGTTCAACGTGGGCCGCGACTGGGGCAGCCCCGAGATCCCGGAGAAGGTCGATTTCAAGGCCCTCCTGCGTCTGGGGCCGGAGATCGCGGTCAAGCCGCGCTATGCACTCGACTGGGTCAAGGGCGGCAAGATCAACATCCCCGACCTGACCGCGCCCAACCTCACCCCGCAGGGTGTCACCGGTCCCACGTTCTTCGGGGCCTACGGGTCGTGGATGAACACGCCCCCGCCCACATGGGAAGACCTGCAGTGGCTTCGGGAGCAGTGGGGCGGACCGTTCATGGTCAAGGGCATCACCCGCCTCGACGACGCCAAGCGGGCCGTGGACATCGGCGCAACGGCGCTGTCGGTGTCCAACCACGGCGGTAACAACCTCGACGGCACTCCCGCGACGATCCGTCTCCTCCCGGACATCGCGGCTGCGGTCGGCGACGACATCGAGGTCCTCCTCGACGGCGGTATCCGTCGCGGCAGCGATGTCGCCAAAGCACTCGCGCTCGGTGCCCGCGCGGTCATGATCGGCCGCGCGTACCTCTGGGGTCTGGCCGCCAACGGCCAGGCCGGCGTGGAGAACGTCCTCGACCTCATGCGCATGGGACTCGACGGCGTGCTCATGGGCCTCGGACACAAGAGCGTCCACGAACTCTCGGCCGCCGACCTCGTCATCCCCGACGGCTTCACCCGGTCGTTCGGCGACGCCTGATCCGTCCCCGTGGCGGTGAGAATCTGCCGGTGAGAACCCTGGGGAAGCAGAACTAGAACGTGTTACAGTTCTGCCATGGGACAGTTCGACGGCAAGGTCGTCTACATCACCGGCATCGCCCGTGGTCAAGGTCGCAATCATGCGATCCGGTTCGCCCGCGAGGGGGCCGCGATCGTCGGCTTGGACATCGCGGGACCGATCATCGACCACGCGACCTACCCCGCGGCGACCGCCGACGACCTCGCCGAGACGATCCGTCTCGTCGAGGGCGTCGGCGGGAAGATCCTTGCGCGGCAGGGTGACACGCGTGATCTGGCTCTCCAGCAGCAACTCGTGGCCGACGCCGTCGAGCAGTTCGGCCGGCTCGACCACGTGGTCGCCAATGCCGGCGTGCTGACCTGGGGCAAGGTCTGGGAGCTCAGCGAGGATCAGTTCACCGACGTCATCGACATCAACCTCGTCGGTGCGTGGAAGACGTTGAAGGCCACCATCCCGGCGATGCTCGAGGCGGGCAACGGGGGATCGATCACCGTGATCAGTTCGGTCGCGGGGCTGAAGGCGATGCCGCTGCAGGCGTCGTACTCGGCGTCGAAGTACGGGCTGGTCGGACTGACGCAGACGACCGCCAAGGAGCTCGGGCATCACCGAATCCGGGTGAACAGCGTGCACCCCTACGCGGTCGACACCCCGATGGGCGTGGCCGACACCGAAGCCCACCGGATCTTCGGAATCCCGTGGGTCAATCCACATTTCACGTCGATCCTCGACTACCACCCCGTCGCTGCGCTCGATGAGATCTCCGACGCGGTGCTCTACCTTGCCTCCGACAGCGCCAAGGGCATCACCGCGGCCGAGTTCCAGATCGACATGGGGCATTCGAAGGTCTGAGGCGCGAGCGAAGCGAGCCACATTCTGCTCCCTGAGGCGTGAGCGAAGCGAGCCACATTCTGCTCCCTGAGGCGTGAGCGAAGCGAGCCACGAAGGGCGACGTGAGTTGTCGCCCTTCGTGGCTCGTCGCTTTCGCTCCTCGCACCTCAGGGGGCGGGGGTGGGTCGCTTTCGCTCCTCGCACCTCAGGGGGCGGGGGTGGGTCGCTTTCGCTCCCCGCGTTCGGTCCTCGCGCCTCGGGGAGCGGGTCGTTCGTCAGTCGGCCCAGAGGGTCGACGGATCGGTCGCCTCGGTGGTCGGGCCGGCCGGGGTCTCCGGCTTGGTGCGGGAGAAGCGCGGAGCGACCTGGGCCTGGGTCACGCCGTCGATGTCGACGAGGTTGGCGCGCGCGGCCATGTGGGCGTCGGCGGGTGCCTCGGCGAAGGTCAGGACCGGCGAGGTGCAGGCGTCGGTGCCCTCGAAGACCGCGGCCCATTCGTCCCGGGTGCGGGTCTTGAAGGTGTCGGTGAAGACCTCTTTCAGCTTGCCCCACTGGGAGATGTCGTTCTGGTCCGGCAGATCGGCATCGGCGAGTTCGAGGCCCTTGAGCAGTTCGGCGTAGAACTGGGGCTCGATCGCGCCGACCGCCATGTACTTGCCGTCGGAGGTCTCGTAGACCTCGTAGTACGGGGCGCCGGTGTCGAGCATGTTGACACCGCGGGTGTCGCTCCACAGGCCGGTGCCGCGGAAGGCCCACATCATCTGTCCGAGAACGGAAGCGCCGTCGACCATGGCGGCATCGACCACCTGTCCCCGCCCGGAGATCCCGCGCTCGAGCAGCGCCGCGAGCACGCCGACGACGAGGAACATCGACCCGCCGCCGAAGTCGCCGGCCAGGTTGAGCGGCGGCACCGGGCGATCATCCTTGCGTCCGATGGCGTGCAGCATGCCGGTGAGCGAGATGTAGTTGATGTCGTGCCCGGCCAGGTTGGCGCGCGGCCCGTCCTGGCCCCAGCCGGTCATACGTCCGTAGACCAGTCCCGGGTTCACCTTCTCCAGATCATCGGGTCCGAGTCCGAGCCGCTCCATCACGCCGGGGCGGAAACCCTCGAGGATCACGTCGGCCTTGGCGACGAGGCCGAGGATGGTCTCGCGGTCGTTCTCGTCCTTGAGGTTCGCCTCGACGACGCGCCGGCCGCGGAGGAGGGCGTCGGCGTTGCGGCCCGGCGTGGGCAGTGAGCCGGGCCGCTGGACCCGCACGACATCGGCGCCGAGATCGGCCAGGAGCATGGCGGCATGCGGACCGGGTCCGATGCCGGCGAATTCGATGACCCGGATCGAACTCAGTGGGCCGGGCTTGCCGCTGTCGCGTGGTGTGGCACTGCTCATGGGTGTCGTCCTCCCGATCGTTGTACTGCGCACTGTGTCAGGTGTCACTGGATGCACCAAGCATTCCACAACCGATCGAACGCTCGTCAGGGTGGTCCGCAGCGTGATCTGGGCGCGTTTTTCGCTTCGTTTTTCGGGCGAGACCGACACACTCGCAAGCACCATCGCTAGCATTGGTCGAATGACAGGGCCATCGATGTTGGGGCAGTGCAACTGGCCAGACCTCGACGGGCAGGTGATCACCCTGCTGGTGCCCCTCGGCTCGGTCGAACAACACGGTCCGCACCTCCCGCTCGACACCGATACGCGCATCGCGGCGGCGATCGCCGAGCGCGTGTGCGGACGACCGGAGGCTTCCGGACTCCTGCGGGCCCCGGACCTCAACTACGGCGCCAGCGGTGAACACGAGGGCTTCGCCGGCACCATCTCGATCGGGCACGAGGCGCTGCGCGGCCTGCTCGTCGAATACGGCCGCAGTGCATGCCGGTGGGCGGCGCGTGTGGTGTTCGTCAACGGGCACGGCGGAAACACCAGGACGCTGATCGAGGCGGTGACCCGACTGCGCTACGAGGGCCGGGACGTCGCCTGGTTCCCGTGCGCGTTCGACGGGGCCGATGCGCACGCCGGGTTCACCGAAACATCTGTGCTGCTGCATGTTTCGCCGTCGGTCGTCGATCCCTCGCGCGCAGTCGCGGGCAATCGGGAGCCGGTGGGCGCGCTGCTCGGTGCGATGCGGTCGGGCGGTGTCGCCGCGGTGAGTCCCAACGGCGTCCTCGGCGATCCGGACGGCGCGAACCCCGACGACGGAGCGAGCATGGTCGGCGACGTCACCGATCGGCTGTGCGCCGCGCTCGACTCGTGGCAGGTCGACGATCTGGGGCGCCTGGGATGACCGCCCTCGACGACTCGGCTCCACGTCGCTGTGCCGAGAACCAGGATGGGAGCGCGGAGGGCGCCGCAGCTCGTGGCGACTCCGACTCCGACTCCGCGGATCGTGAGGGCGAGCCGGCGGCGGACGCATCGACGGGAACGCACACCGGTCTGCCGGACGGGTTCCAGGTGCAGATCGACCTGCGATGCGCGAAGGCCGGCGACTTCCGCTACCTCGTCGGCGGATCGCCGACGCGCCTGCTGCGCATGTCCGACACCGCGCTCGGGATGACGTCCGAGGACGGACGAATCGAGGTGTGCGACAACGTGACCCGTCGTCTTGCGCGCGCACTGCTGGACGCGGGGATCGCCAATCCGCGGCCGATGTTCGGCCCGCAACCGGAAGATGTCACGGTGGTCGTCCCGGTGCGCGACAACCAGGACGGTGTCGACCGCCTCCTCGAGGCCCTCGCCGGGTTGGCCGTCATCGTCGTCGACGACGGCTCCGCGACACCGATCGAGGCGGATCGCCCGACCGCCCGGGTCCTGCGCTTCGACGACAATCGCGGCCCGTCGGCGGCGCGCAACGCGGGAGCCGCGGCGGCGACGACCGATTTCGTCGCCTTCCTCGACTCCGACGTCGTGCCCGACCCGGACTGGCTCACGATCTTGCTCACGCACTTCTCCGATCCGACCGTGGGACTCGTCGCGCCGCGGATCGTCGGGCTGCGATCCGACGACGACGCCATGACGACATCGCTGGCCGAGCGCTACGAGAACGGCTGGTCGTCACTGGACATGGGTCCCGAGGAGTCCGCGGTGGCGCCGTCCACCCGGACGCCGTACGTGCCCAGTGCCGCGATGGTCGTGCGGCGCAGTGCATTCTGCGGATTCGATGAGTCCCTGCGGGTGGCCGAGGACGTCGACGCATGCTGGCGGATGCACGCGGAGGGATGGCGGATCCGCTACGACCCGGTCGCACGCGTCGCCCACGAACACCGCACGGACCTGCGGTCGGTGCTCTCGCGCCGCTGCTTCTACGGCACCGGCGCGGCACACCTGGCCTCCCGCCACGGCGACCGTGCGGCACCGATGAAGATGTCGGTGCCGATGGCGGCCGCGGTGGTCGCGCTGCTGTCGCGGACCCGTTTCGGTGCTGCGCTGGCGATGATCATCCTCACCCACCTCGCGGTGCGGATGCGCCGCCGGCTCGGTGACCTGCCCTCGGCGCCCCTGGTGTCCGCGCAGATGACCGGGCGGGCCGCCGGGTTCGGGTTGCTGCAGGCCGCCGATGCGATCTGCCGCCACTATTGGCCGGTGGCGTTGCTGCTCGCGCTGGTGTCGAAGCGGTTCCGCACCCTCGCCGTGCAGGTGGCGATCGTCGAGGGGGTGGTGTCCTGGGTTCGGGACCTGCTCGCCGATCCGACCAGCCCACCCACGCTCGGACCGTTGCGCTACATCCTCATGCACCGCCTCGACGATCTGGCCTACGGTGCCGGGTTGTGGCAGGGAGTCATCGCCCATCGAGACCCGGAAGCATTGCGCCCGGTCATCTCTCGATGACGGCGGCCGATCGGTCGCTCACCGCAGACGTTGTCATCGTCGGTGCCGGCAGTGCCGGGTGTGTGCTCGCGGAGAGGCTCTCGCGAGAGCCGGAGCGCACGGTCGTACTGCTCGAGCGGGGGCCCGCGGGGTTGCCCACGCCGGCCGACCTGGACCTTCGGCGACTGCCGATCGACGACGCTGCGCCGCACGCCGTCCGGCACGCCACCGATCTGGGGGTGTACGCGGCCCGCGGTTCGGCACTCGGCGGCTCGTCGGCGGTGAACGGCGGGTACTTCCTGAGGTGGCATCGAGACGACTTCGGGTCGTGGCCGGCCGGGTGGGAGCCCGACGCCATCGCCGACGCCTATGACGAACTGGACGCGCCTGCGGGCACCATGGGTGTCGAACCCGTGACCGACGACGAACTCGGCGACGCCGGACGCGCTTTCGAACGCTACTGGTCGGAACGCGCGCCGGTGCGCCCGATCGCGCAGCGGTGGCCGGTGGTCGGGCTCAACCGCGTGTTGACCAACCGGAGCGGAGTCGCGCGCCGATCCGCAGCCGACGCCTACCTCGTCCCTGCGCTCTCGCGTCCCAACCTCAGGGTGCTGACCGGGCGGGTGGTCGACCGCCTCGACACGGTTCGGGGTCCGACGGTCACGGGCGTGCGTGCGGGGTCGCTGAGCGTGAGGGCCGGGGAGGTGATCCTCGCCGCGGGCACGCTCGGGACCGCGGGAATCCTGCTCCGGTCGGAACTCCCGGGCGTGACCGGCCGGACGCCTGCGCGGTCGCTGATCGCCGGTGAGCATCGAGGCCTCGCGGTGTCGTACTCGAGGCGGTCACCGGCCGATGCCGGCATGGTGCTGCCGACTGTGCTGCACACCGAGAACGGACTCGAGATTCGTTGTTATCGAGACGATTTCGCTTCCCATATTCACGGTCTGCCCGCTAGCGGGCCGATTGTCGAGGTGACCGCGATGCGGCACTCGCCGGTGCGGCTCGTCGCGGACCACTCACGTGTACGGATGGAGTTCGTCGAGCCCGACCCGGACACCGCAACCTCGCTGCGCACGGCCGCCGCGGGGGTCGTGGAGATGCTGCGGTCGCCGGAGTTCGCCGACGTCGTCGTTCCGGGTAGCGTCCGGATCGCCGATCGCGCCGGGTTCTCCCAGCATGCGTGGGGGACCGTGCCGATGGGAATCCGGACCGATTGGCTCGGCGGCGTATCCGGGACCCGCGGCCTGCGGATCGTCGACGGGTCCATTCTGCCCGGTAGCGGCCGCAGCGGTCCGCACGCGACCATCATGATGATGGCGAGCCGCATCGGCACGGTACTCGCACAACGGTGAGTCGGACCACCCCCGAACGCTCGCGGTCCGGTCCGGGTCTCTCTACTCTGTGAGCATGTCTGCGTCCTCGCTGTCCGATCCGGCCGTCCGCGATTTCCTCACCGGCGGCACGAAAACCGGTCATCTCGGATATCTCGCCGCCGACGGACGACCCCTCGTCGTTCCGGTGTGGTTCGTGCTCGACGGTGATCGGATTGCCTTCAACACCGGCGCCACCACCGCCAAAGGTCGTGCGCTGCTTCGCGATCCACGGGTCGTGATGTCGGTTGACCTGCCCGAACCGCCCTTCGGGTTCGTGCAGGTGCAGGGCAGCGCCCGCATCACCGAGGACCTCGACGAGGTACGTCGCATCGCCTCGCTGTGCGGGGCCCGGTACATGGGCGCCGACCGCGCCGAGGAATTCGGGGCCCGCAACGGGGTGCCCGGCGAGCTGGCGATCTGGATCGAGCCAATTAAGGTCATCGCGAGCCTCGATGTCACCGCATGAGCGGCGGAATGCGCTCCTGACGCCGACGCTGCGCAAGCAGTGCTGGGGGTTCATGATCGGGTCGGCGCTGTTCGCGCTGGGTTCGGCCCCCGGGCTGGCGCATCTGGTGGGTGCCGGGTTCGCCAACGGCTGCTATTTCGTCGGCGCATGGTTCTTCACCGGTGCCGGTGTCATCCAGCTGATTCGCAGCGGAACCGTGACCGAGCTGCGGTCCTCGGCGCCCGGTTCGGTGATCCGAGCCGAATGGTTGAGCGCCGCAACGCAATCGGTGGGTACGATCCTCTTCAACGTGTCGACCACGGGGGCGCTTGTGGCACACACGATCTGGGGCGACCGTCACCTCGTCTGGACCCCTGACGCCGGCGGTTCGATCGCCTTCCTGATCAGCGGTGCGGTTGCCTTCGCCGGGTACGCCCGCGCCACCGGCCGCCGGTGGGATCTCCGTGATCGTGACTGGTGGTCGGTGCTGGTCAACTGGATCGGATGTGTCGCATTCGGGGTGTCCGCGGTCGGGGCGTTCGTGACCAAGGGTGGCGTCACCGCCGACGCCGTGGCCGCCACGTCCGGCACCTTCGTCGGTGCGATCTGCTTCTTCCTCGCGTCGCTCGTCGTACTTCCGGGGCGGCACACCGTGTCCCGCTGAGGTGCGGGGCCGGAACTCAGTCCGGCTGCGGTGCGTCGGCGTCCGTGCGTTCGTCGACGGCGCTCTGGTGGGCCGAGAGTTCCCGGTCCAGCGCCGTGTCGAGGGCGCGGTCGAGTGCGGCGTGCGCGTTCTCGGTCCCGACCCGGCGCATCATCCCCAACAGGTTCACCGCCCAGGCGACGTCGTCGTCGTTCTCCGGCAGCCAGCCCGGGCCCTTGCGCCGGTCCACCTCGTCGTGCGCGGCAGCGAGCAGGATCTCGGCGGCTTCGTTGATCTTCGCGGTGAACCGCTCGTGGACGTCGGCCAGCGCGGAGATCTGCACGCCCCGTCGTACGAGCTTGGCCAGGTTCCCGATGATGCGCTGATCGACGGCCTCGTACACCCCGTCGCGCCCGGTCTCGGCGATCACCCCGGCCTGCACGAGTGCCGCTACCTGGGCCTCGTCCAGCAGACCGAACCGGTCGTCGAGTTCGGAGCGAGTGATCTCCGGACGCGATGTACTCGACCAGTGCTCGTCGAGGATTTCGTTGAGCTCCAACGCATCCCCGATCCGAGCGCCCGGATTCGTCATGAACGTGGCGATGTGCTTGAGCGTGAAGCCGCTGCCGAGCAGTTTGTTGATCGCCCGGAGATTGCGGAGGTGCTTCTCGGTGTAGATCGCGACGCGCCCACGGCGGAGCGGCTGGGGGAGCAGCCCCCGTTCCTGGTAGCCGCGGATGTTCCGGGTCGTCGTTCCGGACACGCGCGCCAGGTCGTCGATCCGGTACTCGGTCATCCCCTCACTGTAACGCTGCGGCGGTCGGAGTCCGAGTCCCCTGGTGGACGAGAATCCGGTAATCACGCAGCTCGACGCGGCGGAGCTGGCCGACGTACTGGGTCGCGAATCCGGGGTACATCGTCGCGTTGAACCCGTCCTCGGTCAGGTACCAGCTCTGACAGCCCGAGTTCCACGTGGTCGAGGTCAGCCGGCGCTGGATGTCCCGGTTGTACCGCTCCTGCGCCTCGGCGCGTACGTCGAGCGCCTTCCACCCGTTGTCCAGAAGCCGGCCGACGGCGTCGGTGATGTAGTCGATCTGTGCCTCCATGTAGACCAGGGCGGAGCTGTGGCCGGGACCGGAGTTGGGTCCGAAGGTGAAGAACAGGTTGGGATAGCCGGACACCGCGACGCTGCGGTAGGCGAACGCGCCCCGCCCCCACTCCGACGCCAGATCCCGACCGTCTAGGCCGGTGATCGGGATCGGCGTCCCGTTCTTGGACACGTCGAATCCGGTCGCGAAGACGATGCAATCGAACTGGTGCTCAACACCTTCGACGGTGCGGATGCCGCGTTCGGCGATACGGGCGATCGGCCAGGTGACGAGTGTGCAGTTCGGTCGTTGCAGGGCGGGGTAGTAGTCGCTGGTCATGAGCAGGCGCTTGCAGCCCGCGGCGAAGTCGGGGGTGAGTTGCCTGCGGAGCCACGGGTCGTCGACTTGAGACCGCAGGTGCAACTTGCTCACCGCCTCGACGACGCGGGTCAGGGGAGTATTCCAGACGACGCCCAGAGCCACCGTCTCGTGACCCCAGAACCAGAGCGATCGTGCGAGGCGCTGCGCTCCCGGCACCGATCGATACAGCCGTTTGGTGGCCTCTCGGGTCCGGACATCGGCGCGGGGCAGCACCCAGCCGGGAGTGCGCTGGAAGACCTTCACCGACGCGGCCTGCTCCACCAGTTCCGGCACGATCTGCACCGCGCTGGCCCCGGTGCCCACGACGGCGACCTTCTTGCCCACGAAATCATAGTCGTGATCCCAACGCGCGCTGTGGATCTTGTGTCCCGCATAGTCCTCGATCCCGGGTATGTCGGGGAATGAGGCGTTCGCGAGCGGACCGGAGGCGAGGACGACCGCGCGCGCCCGTACCGGTTCGTGACCCTCGTCGAAGGTGATGGTCCACAGGCCGTCGTGGGCGCTGTACTCCAGCCCCGACACCGTGTGACCGAACCGGACGTGGGGCTCGATCCCGTGGTTCTCCACCATCGTGTCGATGTAGGAGAGGATCTCCTCGCTGCGCGAGTACGTGTGCGACCAGTCCGGGTTGGGAGCGAAGCTGTAGGAGTACAGACGCGATGGGATGTCGCAGGCCGCGCCCGGATAGGTGTTGTCCCGCCACGTTCCACCGACCCGCGCGTCCCGCTCGAAGATCGTGAAGTCCTCGATCCCGCGCTCCTTGAGCCGGATCGCCGTGCCGATGCCGGCAAAACCGGCACCGATGATCGCCACCGAGATGTGCATCGTCACGTCCTCAGGCCGTCGGTTCGTAGGTGAGTTCTTGCGACCACGTCGGTGTCCGGTGGACGAGCCCGAACGGGATCCGCCCGGTGAGTTTCACCATCGAGTCGGCGAACAGGTGGTAAGGCACGTTGCCCCGGTTGACCACCGCCGCACCGTGATACGAGACGACGCGGAACATCGGCAGCCGCCGGACGTACTCGCTGCGGTCGCCGACGGCGCGATACCGTTTCATCGCACTGTAGAGACGTTCCTCGTCGACGCCCATCGCGACGATGTTGTCGCGCATCTTGTTGAGCAGGGGGACATAGCTCAGCGCACCGATGAGGAAGGTGGGTTTCACCCAGCCGCCGACGAAATCGATCGTCCGCTTGCGCAGCCCCGCGTGGCCGAGGAGTTCCATGACCTCGAAATCGACGGCCAGATGCCGGGATTCGTCGGCGTTGATCCGCTTGAAGACCTCCTGGGCCACCGGGTCCTCGACCTCGTCGGTGATGAACTTGATGAGGGCCCCGTCGAGTGCGACCTCCAGCATCGGGATCACGGTGCCCAGGAACGACAGGGACATGTCGTCGGAGTGCTTGTCCAGCCAGTTGATCACCAACTGCACGTTGACGTTCGGAGACGGGATCTCGTCACCGTCGAGCATTCCCCAGCGTCGCATCAAGGCCAGTTCGGCATTGGCATGCTTCTGTTCCTCGGCGTGAAAGTGCTCGTAGATGCTCTTGAGCGTGGGGGTCGGGGCCTTCTTCGCCATCGCGGCGAAGCCCCGTGCCCCCACGTTCTCGATCCACATCAGGTCGCTGAGAAACGGTTTGAGCTTGGCGTGCAGGTCGGCGTCGATCAGCTCGGCACCGGGGGCGTCCCAGTCGATGTCGGCCAGTGCCCACTGGCGGTCCTTGATCTTCTGGAGCATGTTGTCGAGGTCGATGGCCATGACGGTCCTTTCGGGTCAGGTCGGGTGGATGGCGCCGGGGTCAGGACGATGGGAGGAGCCGGTTGAGCAGTCCCAGGCCCCGGACGTAGGAGGCCGGGAAGTGTCGCTTGAGGTGCCAGATCACCCGGGCGTCGACCTGGGGCACGACGTAGAGGCGACCGAGATCGTGCGCGTCGAGCGTCGCCGAGGCGACGCCGTCTGGTGAGATACCCGTCCAGCGCATCAGGTTCGCGGCGAGAGTGCGTGCCTCGGAGGTGATCCGACCGTCCTGGGCGACGTTGGTCTTCACGAACGTCGGGCACAGGACCGTCACGCCGACCCCCGAGTGCGCCATTTCGGCTGCGAGTGTCTCGCTCAGCGAGACGACGGCCGCCTTCGACACGTTGTACGGCGCCATGACCGGGGCCGCGGCGAATCCGGCCGCCGAGGCGACGTTGATGATGCCTCCCCGGCCGACTTCCCGGAGCATCGGCGCGAAGAGTTCGCAACCGTGGACGACGCCCCAGAGGTTGATCCCCAGGGCCCACGACCAGTCGTCGAACCCGATGTCGCCGACCGGGCGGCCGCCGATCCCGACCCCGGCGTTGTTGATGACGAGATCGGGAGGACCATCGAAGGTCTCGACGGCGAACGCGGCGAGGGACTCGACTGCCGTTCGGTCGGCCACGTCGCAGGTGAAGGGATGTGCGGGGCGGCCGGTCCGGCCTTCGATCAGTGACACGGTCGCCACGGCTCGCTCGGGATCGATGTCGGCGCAGATCACCTCGCCGCCGCGTCGTGCGAGTTCCAGGGCGAAGGCCCGACCGATTCCGCTGCCCGCGCCGGTGACGATCGCGCGTGAGCCGATCGACACGGGGTCACGCAGGAGTCGCCGTCGGAGGCTGTCCACGACCGGGATCATGACACCTCCGACACGGTGTGCAGTCGGTCGACATCGGCGAGGAAGTCGGCGACCCGGTGGAGCGCGGCGTCGGCTTCGGGGCCCAATCGGGGAAGGGCCTGGAAGACGTGCATCATGCCCGGCCACACCTCCAGCCGGCTGTCGCCGCCGTGCGTCCGGAGTCGCTCGTGGAGGTGACGGGCGTCCGCGCTGAGCATCTCCGCCCCGCCGGTCTGGATGAGGAACGGTGGCAACTGCCCGGCGGGGGTGAACTCGAGCTCGAGGCGGGGATGGTCCGCCGGGACGTCTCGCGTGTAGAGGGCGACGAGTCGCGCCGCCGCGGCGGCGGTGATCGCCGGGTCGCGCCGGATGCGTTCCTGCTGACGGGCCAGCCCGAAGGTGAGGTCGATCAGCGGTGAGAACAGGACGATCGACGAGGGCTGGGCGCTGCCGGCCCGCGCCCGTTGCAGGACGAGGTCACAGGCGAGATGCCCGCCGGCCGAATCCCCGCCCAGTACGATGCGCGACGCCGGATAGCCCTGACGCACAAGCCACTCGAACCCGGCGGCGACGTCGTCGGCCGCGCACGGGAAGCGGTTCTCGGGGGCCAGCCGGTACTCCACTACGAAGACGGGCAGGCCGCTTGCCGCGGACAACCGGGCGGCCAGCCCGCGGTGGGTGCGCGCCGAACAGATCGCGTACGCGCTGCCGTGGATGTAGTAGATCGCCGCGTCGGAGGGTTCGACCCCGGGGCCGAGTACCCATTCGCCGCGCACGTCGTCCTCCTGCACGGCCCGCACCGTGGTGCCGGCGGGTGCGGGACCGAGCAGTCGCATCACCGTGGCGATGAGGCCGCGTGAGAGCCGGATTCCGGTGGGATTCAGCGGGATCAGTCCCGTGAAGGCACCGAAACCCCAGCGGGTGAGGTGGGCGGTGACCGTCGAACGGGCGGTCGCGCGGGTCGGCAGCGGTGTCGGCGACCGGAGTGGGTCTGTGTGCATCACCTCACACCATCAGCAACTGTGCCATTTGTCAATGGCATGGTTGCGGGCGGAACAGCGACAGGGCCGCGCGATCCGTCGCGCGGCCCTGTCGATGGTCATGTCGCCGCTAGGGAGCGGGCAGTGGTGCCTCGGAATTCGCGGTGATCTCGATGTCCCCGGTCGTCCGCGCGCCGGTCGAGGTCCCGTAGATGAGGTGGGCCGGCACGAAGCGCATGCCGAGCCAGTACAGGATCATTCCGGCTCCGGCCCCCATGAACCAGGTGAAGCTCGCCTGATAGACGGTGCCGAAGATGACGACGCAGATCGGCAGGGTTGATGCGATGACGGTGGCGCCCACGGCAATCGGGTTCCACCCGTTGCGGTACCAGTAGGTGCCCGCCGGCTTCATCGTGAACAGGTCGTCGACGACGATCTTCTGCTTCTTGACGAGGTAGAAGTCGGCGATCAGGATGCCGAACAGTGGACCGATCACCGCACCGAGGGTGTCCATCGTGTAGTGGATCGCCGTCGGGTTGTTGAAGAGATTCCACGGCGTGATGAGCACCGAGCCCACCGCTGCGATCATGCCCCCGGTGCGCCAACTGATCTTGGTGGGCGCCACATTCGAGAAGTCGAAGGCGGGCGAGACGAAGTTCGCGACGATGTTGATGCCGATCGTGGCGATCGCGAACGTCAACACGCCCAACACGGCCGCGGTGGTGTTGTCGATGCGGTCGACGATGTGCACCGGATCGGTGATGATGTTGCCGTCCTCGTCGGTGCCGATGACCGTGACCGCCGCGGAGACCGTGCACACCACCAGAAGCGAGAAGAAGAGGAAGTTGACCGGGAGTCCCCAGAAATTGCCCTTCTTGACCTCACCGAAGGAGCGGCCGTAGCGCGAGAAGTCGCCGAAGTTGAGCATCGGCCCGGAGAAGTAGGAGACCACCAGCGCGAACGCGCTGATCATCATCGTGATCGACGACCATCCGGAGAGCCCGTCGCCGACGGACAGGTCGAGGCTCACGTTGTCCCACCCGGCCTCGACGACGAGGTAGGCGGCCAGCGCGATCATCACGACATACACTGCGGGACCGCAGAAGTCGATGAACTTGCGGATCGTCTCCATCCCGTTCCAGAACACGAGCGCCTGTAGCACCCACATCAGGATGAAGCCCGCCCAGCCGAGCGCGGACAACCCGAGGAAACCGTGTTGGTCGACGTCGCCCCACGGTTCCAGTCCGGGCCAGAACTTCAACGCGAGAAGACCGAAGGCGACCGACGCCAGGTAGGTCTGGATTCCGTACCAGACCACCGCGATGACACCGCGGATGATCGCCGGGATGTTGGCGCCCTTGACGCCGAACGAGACACGCGTGGTGACCGGGTAGGGGACGCCGGCGAGCTGGGACGGTTTGGCCACGAGGTTGCACAGGATGTTGACCGCGACGATACCCACCACGAGCGCGACGAGCACCTGCCAGGCCGCGATCCCGAGCGCGAACAGGCTGCCCGCGAACACGTACCCGCCGACGCTGTGCACATCGGACATCCAGAAGGCGAAGATGTTGTACCACGTCCACTTCTGTTCCTTCAGCGGCGCGAGGTCGGTATTGGTGAGTCGGTCGTCGTAGGTCGCCTTGATGACGCTCTCGCCCGCCGCCCCGGAATGCGACTGTGCCGCAGGACCCGTCGGGTCGGGGTGGGGGTTCCCGGATGTTGGTGTGGACATTGTGCTCCCGTTGTCGGTCTCGGCGACAGCGCTCGTCTGTCGGCGAACGGCGTTGATGGGAGAAATGTAAGAACGGTTTGTTACCCCACGATGAACGCGTGGAAATATCCCTGCCTCAGGGCCGCACGTTCCGGGACGGGAAACGCGCGAGCCAGTCGGCGACGGCCCCGGTGAGCCGATGCTGGTTGGCGCGCTTGACGATCTCGTGTCCCTCGTCGTCGAACATCAACATCTCGGCGACCGCCCCCCGGGCCTGTAGTTCGGCGACCATCTGCTGGGATTCGCTCACCGGCACATTGGTGTCGTGCGCCCCGTGGACGACGAGCAACGGTGCCCGGACGTCGTCGATGCGGTGGATGGGGGAGAGGTCGGCGAGCAGCTCTCGGTCGGACTCCGGGTGGCCGTACTTCGTGTAGGCGGCCACCGCGATCCACGGTTCGGTGTTGCGGAAGAACGACTCGAGATCACTCATGCCGCAGATCGCGATGCCCGCCGCGAACACCTCGGGATGAAAGGTCAGGCAGGCCAATGTGAGATAGCCACCGTAGGAACGTCCCGAGCAGTACACCGCGTCGGGGTCGGCGATGCCCTGTCGGCAGAGGAACTCGGCGCAGTCGGCGGCGTCGTCGATGCCGGCATACCGCCCGTACCGATCGTCGGCGTGGGCGAACAGGCGTCCATAGCCCGAGGATCCGCGCACGTTGGGAGCGAACACCGTGATCCCGGCGTCGACGAGCGGGCCGAACAGGAACTGGTAGTCCGGTCGCGTCTGCCCCTCCGGGCCGCCGTGGAAGTACAGCAGTGTGGGTCCGGGCTTCTTCGAGGCGCGGAACAGGAAGCCCGACAGGGGCATTCCGTCGCGTGCCGAGAACTCCAGCAGCTCCGGACGCAGCTGATCCGACGGCCCCTCGCCAGTCACCACGTCGTCACGCACCGGGTACACCGCGCGGTTCGCGACGTCGACGAGATGCACGAGGGGGGAGTGCTGCGGACTCGAGACCGTGACCGCGACCACCGAACCCGCGGCACTGATCGACAGGTCGGAGGCGACCTCACCCGGGAGTTCGATCGGTGGGTGCAGCGTCTGATCGGGCAGTGTCATGATCTGCAATTCACTGCGGCCCTTGACGTTCCACAGCAGCGCAACGGTCGACTGATCATGGCTGACGGCGAACTCATCGAGTCCGATGTCGACCCGCTGGGCCATCACCCGGAACCGGACGCCGAACCTGCTCACCTCGACGCCGAGGAGGCGCGGGAACTTGGCGTCGAAGTCACTGCGTACCAGCGCCTGGACGCTGTCGAGATCCCGGACGGGTTCGTGCGGGGCGGGCACGAACACCGTCGAGGAGTGATCGAATCCCTGGTCGAGCACGTATCCCTGATCGGTGACCGCACCGGGGTCCTGCGGCAGGAGTGGAGTCATCGTGATGTCGTCGTCGGCCGCTTCGGCATGGCGTCGGAGAAGGAGCATGTCGTGGTAACCGCGGGGTCCGACGCGGACGAGCGTCGCGCCCTTCCAGGAGTCGATCAGGACACCGCCGACGCGTTGGTCGAGGGTCTGGGTCGTCCCCGTGCCGGGGTGGACCCGCAGGGCGTATGAGGTGCCGTCGTGGTCGATGGCCGTGATCAGGACCCAGTCGGTGTCCCAGCCGACGAGACCGACGGTGCCGAACGACCGGCCGTCCGGGCGGGTGGCCGCGATCCGGTGGGCGGTGTCGTCGTCGGGTTCGGTGGTCACCACCCAGACCTGGTGGTGTTCACCGCCGCTCGGCGCGATCTCCACGGCCAACCACCGGCCGTCGGAGGAATGGACCACTTTGCGCACCGGACCGGTGGACAGCAACTCGACCCACCTCAGCTCGCCGACGCCGTCGCGCGACAGCGAACGCTGGGCGGCCCGCGGGTACCCGGTGCCGTCGTCGACGATGTAGGCGAACGCGCTCCCGTCCGGGGAGAGGGAGGCGCCGTAGGTCTTCCAGCCACGGTCGTCGAAGCGCAGAGCGGTCACCGTCGTGCGTTCGCTTCCATGGTCTGCAGCCACATCTCGAGGAGCGCGACCTGCCACAGCTCGTTGCCGTCGAGCCTGGTGCGGATTCCGTTGGGATCGGCGAAGAGCCGATCGAGTGCCTCGGGCCGGTACAGCCCGCGGTCGCGGGCGGCCTTGGACCGCAACGTGTCCGAGACGAGGTCGAGGACGCCGCCGGTGAGGTGGCGGATGCCGGGGACCGGGAAGTAGCCCTTCGTGCGGTCGATGACGGCCGAGGGCAGAAGCGCCCGGCTCGCCTCCTTGAGCACACCCTTGCCCCCGTGCGCGAGCTTGAGATCGGGGGGACACGTGGCGGCCAGTTCGACGAACTCGTGGTCGAGGAACGGGACCCGGGCCTCCAGACCCCAGGCCATCGTCATCGTGTCGACGCGCTTGACCGGGTCGTCGACGAGCATGACCGTGGTGTCGAGGCGCAACGCGGCGTCGACGGAGGTGTGGGCGCCGGGCGCGGAGTGGTGGGCCGAGACGAACTCGAAGCTGGGGTCGTATCCCGCCTCGGTGAGGTAATCGTCGGCGAGGATGCCGCGGATGTCGACGTCGTCGCGGTCGAAGAACACGTCGGCATAGGCCCGCGTCGTCTTGTCGCGGGTCACGTCGAGCAGCGGGGGATACCAGCTGTATCCACCGAGGATCTCGTCGGCTCCCTGGCCGGACTGGACCACCTTGATGGACTTGCTCACCTCCTGCGACAGGAGGTAGAAGGCGACGCAGTCGTGGCTGACCATGGGTTCGCCCATCGCCGCGACGGTGTCGGGGATGGCGGGCAGCAGGCGGTCGGTGCCGATGTGGATCTTGTGGTGATCGGTGCCGAAGGTGTCTGCGATCAGATCCGAGTAGGCGTATTCGTCACCGGATTCTCCTGCCGCGGAATCGAATCCGATGCTGAAGGTCGCGAGGTCGGTCTGGCCCTGCTCGGCGAGCAGCGCGACGACCAGGGAGGAGTCGACGCCGCCGGACAGCAACACGCCGACCGGGACGTCGGCGACCATGCGCCGGCGTACCGACGTCCGTAGCGAGTCGAGTAGTTCGTGCTGCCAGCGCTTCTCGTCCCAGTCCCGGCGGTCGGGGTGTGGCTCGAAGGCCGGCTCCCAATACCTGCGTTCGGTGCGACGGCCGTCGGGCTGGATCGTGATGACGGTGGCCGGCGGGACCTTGCGGATGCCGTTGTAGATCGTGTGCGGCGCCGGGACGACGGCGTGGAAGCTGAAGTAGTGGTGCAGCGCCACCCGGTCGATCGAGGTGTCGACCTCGCCGGCGCGGAGCAGTGCCTGCACCGACGAGGCGAACCGGAGCCGGCCGGGGGTGTCGGCGAGATAGAGCGGCTTGATGCCGAGCCGGTCGCGGCCCAGGGTGACCACGCCGGTGTCGGTGTCGACGATCGCGAACGCGAACATGCCCATGAAGTGGTCGACGCAGTCGGGACCCCAGGCGTGGAAGGCCTTGAGGATGACCTCGCTGTCGGCGTGGGAGAAGAAGGTGTATCCCTTGCCCTCCAGCTCGGCGCGCAGCTCGTGGTGGTTGTAGATGCACCCGTTGAACACCAGCGCGAGACCCAGCGCCGGGTCGACCATCGGCTGGCTCCCGCGCTCGGACAGGTCGATGATCTTCAGGCGGCGGTGGCCCAGTGCGACAGAACCTTTCGCGAAGACGCCGGAACCGTCGGGACCTCGCCGGGTCATCTCGCAGGTCATGGCGTCGACGGCCGAGACATCCGGCGCCGTGCCGTCGAACCGGATCTCGCCGCAGATTCCACACATGGGTCGCTGGTCCTCCTCGTCGCTGCCGCACTCCGGTGCCGCCGGTGCGCTGGCGCACCGGGCGGAGGCATCCTCCCACCCTAGGAGCAGCCGGTCGGGCCGGCACCCCGGGTGGGGACGACTACGTCGGGGTCACCCAGGTGGTGATGTCGCAGTGCACGACCTCGACCCCCTTGGTGTCGACGATGCTCACCGACACGGTGACGTCGGTCCCGGCGGTGATGGCGCCGAAGTCCACGGGTTCGGCCAGACGGGCCTCCGCGGTCAATCGCGTCGTCGCCTTGGTCAGGTAGCTCGTCTGCATCGCCTTGGGGATCCAGCGGTGGGACGTGGGCGTGGTGGCCTCCATCAGCATCCCCATCGCGGCCTCGGCCAGGTTGCACGCCGCGATCGCGTGGAAGGTGCCGATGTGGTTGTGGACGCCGAACCAGTTGGGTGCGGTGACCTTGCAGTAACCGGGCTCCATCTCCTGCACGAGCGGCAGGACGGTGCCGAAGTAGGGCACCCTCGCGACCATTCCGAGGGAGAACAGGACGTTGCCGAGCGGGTTCGCGGGCAGCTTCTTACGCAGGGCGAAGGTGGGATTCGTGGAACTCATGGCGGTATCTTACTCATGAGTCAGTTCGGCATGCCCCGCCGACGTCCGACGTGGATTTGATCGTGCTCCCGACCTGATGCATACTGTTCGGGTTGCCTTGACCGGCGGACGCAGGTTGTGCCATGTGCCAGATCTGCGGTCGCGGACAGGTGAATGACTCCCAGGCCCGGTCTACGGGGACTGGGCGTGTAACGCGTGCCCCGATATCGGTTCACGGTCCCGACACGCCCGACCGCGGGTGCCGGAGCAAACCGGCTCGTACCAGGTACGAGCCAACGTACAACGACAGATGAACAGCGTCGATTGCCGTATCTCACACGGTGGTCATGTGCTCAGCCGGCGAGAGGTCGGTTCCGATCACGCGGTGTTTGTCTGTCGAGAACAACTGACGGAAGAGGACACAGCGTGGCGGGACAAAAGATCCGCATCAGGCTCAAGGCCTACGACCACGAGGCGATCGACGCTTCGGCGCGCAAGATCGTGGAGACCGTGACCCGTACCGGGGCACGCGTCGTCGGCCCGGTGCCATTGCCCACCGAGAAGAACGTGTACTGCGTCATCCGTTCGCCGCACAAGTACAAGGACAGCCGCGAACACTTCGAGATGCGTACCCACAAGCGACTCATCGACATCCTCGACCCGACACCGAAGACGGTCGACGCGCTCATGCGCATCGACCTCCCGGCCAGCGTCGACGTCAACATCCAGTAGGACGGGGGCGAGATACATCATGAGCAATCAGAGTTCGACCAAGGGCATCCTGGGCACCAAGCTCGGCATGACCCAGGTCTTCGACGAGAACAACCGCGTCGTCCCGGTCACTGTCATCCAGGCCGGCCCGAACGTGATCACCCAGCTCCGCAGCGCGGACCGGGACGGCTACACCGCCGTCCAGCTCGCCTACGGCGCGATCGATCCCCGCAAGGTGACCAAGCCGGTCGCCGGCCAGTACAGCAAGGCCGGGGTCACCCCGCGCCGGCACCTGGCCGAGATCCGCGTCAACGACATCAGCGAGTTCGAGGTCGGTCAGGAACTGACCGCCGAGATCTTCGCCGACGGCGCGCTGGTCGACGTCACGGGTACCTCCAAGGGCAAGGGCTTCGCCGGCGTCATGAAGCGCCACGGCTTCGCCGGTCTGGGCGCCAGCCACGGTGCCCACCGCGTGCACCGCGCACCGGGCTCGATCGGTGGCTGCGCCACCCCGGGTCGCGTGTTCAAGGGCATGCGCATGGCAGGCCGCATGGGTAACGACAAGGTGACCACGCAGAACCTCACCGTCCACAAGGTGGATGCCGAGGCCGGTCTGCTGCTGATCAAGGGAGCGATCCCGGGTCGCAAGGGCGGCATCGTGATGGTTCGCGACGCAGTGAAGGGTGGTGCCCAGTAATGAGCAACACAGCGAGCACCGAGACCGCGACTAGGTTGACGCTGGACGTCAAGACCGCCGAGGGCAAGACCAACGGAACCGTTGATCTGCCCGCCGCGCTCTTCGACGCACCGGCCAACATCGCGCTGATGCACCAGGTCGTCGTGGCCCAGCAGGCCGCGGCTCGCCAGGGCACGCACTCCACCAAGACCCGCGGCGAGGTCCGCGGCGGTGGCGCCAAGCCGTACCGCCAGAAGGGCACCGGCCGTGCGCGTCAGGGCTCGAACCGCGCCCCGCAGTTCGCCGGCGGTGGCACCGTCCACGGCCCGCAGCCGCGTGACTACAGCCAGCGCACCCCCAAGAAGATGAAGGCGGCCGCACTGCGCGGCGCGCTGAGCGACCGCGCTCGCAACGAGCGCATCCACGTGATCACCGAACTGGTCTCCGGGCAGAAGCCCTCGACCAAGTCGGCACGTCAGTTCCTGGAGAGCCTCTCCGATCGCCGCAAATTCCTGGTCGTCCTCGGCCGCGAAGACCTCACGGCGTGGCTGAGCGTGGCGAACCTGCAGAACGTGCTGCCGATCGCGCCGGATCAGCTCAACACCTACGACGTCCTGGACTCGGACGAGGTGGTGTTCAGCGTCGAGACGCTCAATGCCTTCATCGAGCAGAACACGGCGGATGCCAAGGCTGCCGTCGAGAAGACAGCAGAGGAGGCCTGACATGGCGACCGTTGCCGACCCGCGCGACATCATCCTGGCGCCCGTGATCTCGGAGAAGTCCTACGGGCTCATGGAGGACAACGTGTACACCTTCCTGGTGCACCCGGAGTCCAACAAGACCGAGATCAAGATCGCGATCGAGAAGATCTTCGGTGTCAACGTTGCCAGCGTCAACACCGCGAACCGACAGGGCAAGCGCAAGCGGACCCGCTCCGGCTACGGCCAGCGCAAGTCCACCAAGCGCGCCATCGTGTCGCTGACCGCAGACAGCAAGCCCATCGAGATCTTCGGGGGCTCGGTCAGCTGACCGGGGCGCCCAGAGAAGGACTAGAGACTCATGGCTATTCGTAAGTACAAGCCGACGACCCCGGGTCGTCGTGGGGCCAGCGGCTCCGACTTCGCCGAGGTCACCCGTGACCACCCGGAGAAGTCGCTGGTGCGTCCGCTGCACGGGCGTGGTGGCCGAAACGCTCACGGCCGCATCACCACTCGTCACAAGGGTGGCGGCCACAAGCGTGCCTACCGTCTGATCGACTTCCGTCGTAACGACAAGGACGGCATCAACGCCAAAGTCGCTCACATCGAGTACGACCCGAACCGCACCGCGCGGATCGCGTTGCTGCACTACGTCGATGGCGAGAAGCGCTACATCATCGCGCCCAAGGGCCTGAAGCAGGGCGACGTCGTCGAGAGCGGTTCGACCGCCGACATCAAGCCCGGCAACAACCTGCCGCTGCGCAACATCCCGACCGGTACCCAGGTGCACGCGGTGGAGCTGCGTCCGGGCGGCGGCGCGAAGATGGCCCGCAGCGCGGGATCGTCGATCCAGCTGCTGGGCAAGGAAGGCACCTACGCCACCCTGCGTATGCCCTCCGGCGAGATCCGTCGCGTCGACGTGCGCTGCCGCGCCACCGTCGGCGAGGTGGGCAACGCCGAGCAGAGCAACATCAACTGGGGCAAGGCCGGCCGTATGCGCTGGAAGGGCAAGCGCCCGACCGTCCGCGGTGTCGTGATGAACCCCGTCGACCACCCGCACGGCGGTGGTGAGGGCAAGACCTCCGGTGGTCGCCACCCGGTCAGCCCGTGGGGCAAGCCCGAGGGCCGCACCCGCAAGAACAAGGCCAGCGACAAGCTGATCGTCCGTCGCCGTCGTACCGGCAAGAACAAGCGATAACAGGAGGAGGTAAGAGAATGCCACGCAGCCTCAAGAAGGGCCCGTTCGTCGACGACCACCTCCTGAAGAAGGTGGATGTCCAGAACGAGAAGGGCACCAAGCAGGTCATCAAGACCTGGTCCCGTCGTTCGACCATCATTCCCGACTTCATCGGTCACACCTTTGCCGTCCACGACGGACGCAAGCACGTGCCGGTGTTCATCTCGGATTCGATGGTCGGGCACAAGCTGGGCGAGTTCGCCCCCACCCGTACCTTCAAGGGTCACATCAAGGATGACCGGAAAGCGAAGCGCCGGTAATGACTACGCAGACCGATAATCCGACAGCAAAGGCGACCGCCAAGTTCGTGCGCGTCACGCCGATGAAGGCTCGTCGTGTCCTGGACCTGGTTCGCGGCAAGAACGTGGACGAGGCCCTCGACATCCTGCGGTTCGCGCCGCAGTCGGCGTCCGAGCCCGTGTACAAGGTCCTGGCAAGCGCCGTCGCCAACGCGGAGAACAACCTGGATCTGGATCGCCGGACCCTGGTCGTCGCCACCGCATTCGCCGACGAGGGGCCGACCCTCAAGCGCTTCCAGCCGCGCGCACAGGGTCGTGCGTTCCGTATCCGCAAGCGCACCAGCCACATCACCGTGGTCGTGGAGAGCTTGCCGGAGAAGGCAGCCGGCGGCCGTGGCCGTTCGCGTCAGCCGAAGAAGAAGGGAGCCTAGTAGTGGGCCAGAAAATCAACCCGCACGGCTTCCGTCTGGGCATCACCACCGACTGGAAGTCGCGGTGGTACGCCGACAAGCAGTACGCGGACTACGTCAAAGAGGATGTCGCCATCCGCAAGCTCCTCTCCACGGGGCTCGAGCGGGCCGGCATCGCGAAGGTGGAGATCGAGCGCACCCGTGACCGGGTCCGCGTCGACATCCACACCGCGCGTCCGGGCATCGTCATCGGTCGCCGCGGCGCCGAGGCCGATCGCATCCGCGGCGACCTGGAGAAGCTGACCGGCAAGCAGGTCCAGCTGAACATCCTCGAGGTCAAGAACGCCGAGTCCGAGGCCCAGCTGGTGGCCCAGGGCGTCGCCGAGCAGCTGAGCAACCGCGTGGCGTTCCGCCGCGCGATGCGCAAGGCGATCCAGTCGGCGATGCGTCAGCCGAACGTGAAGGGCATCCGGGTCCAGTGCTCGGGTCGTCTGGGCGGCGCAGAGATGAGCCGCAGTGAGTTCTACCGCGAAGGTCGCGTGCCGCTGCACACGCTGCGTGCCGACATCGACTACGGACTCTACGAAGCCAAGACCACCTTCGGCCGGATCGGCGTGAAGGTGTGGATCTACAAGGGCGACATCGTCGGTGGACGTCGTGAGCTGGCCGCGGCCGCTCCGGCAGCCGAGGATCGCCGTCCGCGCCGGCCCAGCCGGCCCCGGCGTAGCGGTGCCTCGGGCACCACTGCGACGAGCACCGACGCCGCTCGCGCGGCCGAGGCCGCTCCCGCCGAGGCCACTGCTGGTGCGGCTGAGAAGCAGGAGGGCTAGGCCATGTTGATCCCACGTCGGGTCAAGCACCGCAAGCAGCACCACCCCAGCCTCAAGGGGCAGGCCAAGGGCGGCACCAAGGTGACGTTCGGCGATTACGGCATCCAGGCTCTGGAAGGCGCGTACATCACCAACCGTCAGATCGAGTCCGCTCGTATCGCGATCAACCGGCACATCAAGCGTGGCGGCAAGGTCTGGATCAACATCTTCCCGGACCGCCCGCTCACCAAGAAGCCGGCCGAAACCCGCATGGGTTCGGGTAAGGGTTCGCCCGAGTGGTGGGTCGCCCCGGTCAAGCCGGGTCGCGTGCTGTTCGAGATGACCTACCCGAACGAGGAGATCGCTCGCGAGGCCCTGCGTCGCGCGCAGCACAAGCTCCCCATCAAGACCAGGATCGTGACCAGAGAGGAGCAGTTCTGATGGCACTCGGAGTTGCTGCGAACGAGCTTCGTGAGCTCAACGACGCTGATCTGGTCGATCGCCTGAAAGAGTCGAAGGAAGAACTGTTCAACCTTCGGTTCCAGATGGCCACCGGCCAGCTCGACAACAACCGTCGCCTGCGGACCGTGCGTCGCGAGATCGCGCGTATCTACACCGTGATGCGCGAGCGGGAGCTGGGCCTGGCGTCCGGACCGGATGGTGATGACGCATGAGTGAGGACCAGAAGGTGACCGAAACCCAGACCGAGGAGCGCGCACGTCGCAAGGAGCGCATCGGCTACGTGGTCAGCGACAAGATGCAGAAGACCATCGTGGTCGAGCTGGAAGATCGTAAGAGCCACAAGCTCTACGGCAAGATCATTCGGACCACGAGCAAGGTCAAGGCCCACGACGAGAACGGCGATGCTGGCGTCGGCGACCGTGTGCGGATCATGGAGACCCGCCCGCTGTCGGCGACCAAGCACTGGCGCCTCGTCGAGGTGCTGGAGAAGGCCAAGTAGGCCCTCGCCCAACGAGATCTACCGCCACCGGCCCGTTCCCTGTAGGGAGCGGGCCGGTGGCGTGTTCTGTCCCCTGAGGAGCTCCGGAGCTTGCGGAGGAGCGTCACGAAGGGTTGGTCTTAACAGGGGATTGACCGGTCGAGCCGGACGGTGTGAGGCTGAGATGCGATGCCCAGCACCGATCTCGCCGGCGGCGACACCTCTGCACGACCCGCGTGGGTGCGCCGTGCGTTCGAATCGGATTCGGCGGAGCCGGATCTGGACCGCGTCCGCCGGGTGGGCGCACGCTTCCTGGGCCTGGGTTTCATCGGTTACCCCGTGGTCTCGGCGGCGTCGATCCTCGCCTCGGCGCCGCTGACCGACGCCTGGTGGCCACCGCTGAGCATCCTGCTGTCGGTCGGCCCCGGAATCCTGTTGATCGCGGCGACCTTTCGACCTGGCACGGCATGGCTCACCCCGCTCGCCCTGACGACCTGGGCCGGGTACATCCTCGGCCTGGGTCTGTGGTTCGTGGCCTGGAACGGGACGACCCTGACGAATCCCGACGACTCGGCGCAGTGGATGGTCGCCTTCTGCGGTATGCCGAGCATGGTGCTGATGCTCGTACGCCCGCGTCTCGCGGTGGCGGGTCTGCTCGTGTCGTCGACCCTCGCGCACATCTCCCAGCAGCTCGGCCGGTTCGGTGAGGTGACTTCCGATGCGCCCGTGGAGATCCTGTGGTCGCTGGTGTTCACCGGTGTCTTCCTCGCGGTCGTGCTGGTCGCGACCCGAACCGGCCGTGAGCTCGACGAGACGCGTGAGGAGACCTACCGCACCGCGGCCAACGTGGCCGCGGCGTCGGCCCGCGAGGTGGAGAAAGAGCGGTTCGACGCCATCGTGCACGATCGGGTCATCGCCTCACTCCTGGCCGTCCGGCCGGGGCGTCCCGATGAGCGGCTCGCCGCCCAGGCCGCGTCTGCCCTCGAAGAACTCGCCCGGGTGCCGGGACCCGGAGATGCGGACACCGTTCCGGATGTCGAGGTGGTCCGTCGCATCAGATCGGCCGCCGCCGACATCTCCGAACGATTCGACGTGGAGGTCGTGGGTGGCCAGAACACTGATGACCAGGACCCCGGTGACCAGGACGGCGTGGGCGATCCGCGTGCCGAGCCGGCCTCGTATCCCGTCGAGGTCCTCGACGCGGTCGTCGAGGCGATGTCGGAGTCGTTGCGGAACGTGTTGCGCCACGCCGGGGACGATGCCGAATGCGCCGTCATCGTGCAGTTGGCACCCGACGCCCTGAGCATGGCGGTCGTGGACGACGGCGTCGGGTTCGATCCGGAGTCGGTGGCGGTCGGTCGGCTGGGAATCGCGGTGAGCATCCGCGGTCGTCTGGCGAGACTGCCCGGCGGCCACGCGCGGGTGCACAGTCGCGCAGGGCGGGGGACCACGGTCCAGATCCGATGGGAGCGGCCGTGAGACGAGAGTGTTCTCGCGGCGTCGACGACGCCGAACGCGGCGCGGTCGTCAATGCGTTCGGTATCGGGTCGCGGCCCCTGTGGCTGATGATGGGCGCGTTCGCATGTGGCTACTTCGCCGTGACGCTCTATGCGGACTCGTCCTTCACCGGGTGGTGGCAGTGGACCGGGGTGTTCACCGGTTTCGTGTTGTTCGTCGTGGCCGGGATGACGATCCTCGATTCGCCCGGGGATCCGCTGCCCGGGTCGACGACCTTCGTCATCGCCGCGATGACCGTCTCGGCCGTGGCCGTGACGCTGTTCTCGTTGCCGTCGCCGCCGTCGCATGTGATGCAGACAGGGCCGCCGATGGGGGCATCGGTGATCATCCTGGCCTTCGTCGCGGTGCGCGGTCGTCCCCTGGCGGCGTGGCTCGCGAGCGGTTGCATCAGCGTCATCGCGGTCGTGTGGGGCGCCGCCTCGACCGCAGGAGCGGTCTGGGGACTGTCGATCACCCTGCCGGGATACGCGATCATGATCATGGGGTCGCTGTTCTCCGTCATGCTGCGCCCGATGGCCCGCAACATCTACGAACTGCGCGAGGCCAACGAGCGCCAGGTCGCGCTCGACGCCGCCGCCGCGGCGGCCACCGAGGTGCGGGACCGACGTCTCGCCGCTCTCGACGAACGTGCACGCCCCGTCCTCACACGCATGGCGCGCCGGGAGACCTTCACCGCCGACGAGGTGGTCATGGCCCGACTGCTCGAGGCGCAGTTGCGCGACGGCATCCGTGCCTCCGGGCTCGACCTCCCGGTGGTCCGGGACGCGGCGTGGCGCGCGCGTCAGCGGGGTGTGCGCGTCGTTCTGCTCGACGACGGCGGGTTGGCCGCGCTCGACGACGCGCCGGCGGCCAGGGTGCGCGAACGGCTGGCGAACGCGGTCGCCGAACTGTTGGACGACGTCGGTGACGGGCGCGTGACGGTACGCATCCAACCGCCGGGACGCGACGTGCTGGCGTCGGTCGGAGTGGACTCCGACCGACGGACCGACCGCATCGAGTTCGATCGACGGGTCGGCCTCATCGGTGCCACCGAGCACGGGACGCCGGCGTCGGGCCGGTGAGGTCAGGCGCCGTCGTCGCGTAACCACTCGAGGACGGCCGGCGTCACCGGAGCGGTCGCGTCGGCATATTCCGGGTGCTTCTTCAGGAACGAGGCCACCAGCGGGCACACGCCCACGATCGTGAGTTTGCGTGCGCGGGCGTCGTCGAGGGCTTCGCGCACCAGGATCGTCGCCAGACCGCGTCCGCCGAACGCCGGGTCGACCTCGGTGTGGAAGAACACCCGCGCGGTCGTCGGAGCGTCGGTCCCGGAGACCCGGTCACGGTATTCCGCGAAGCCGGCCAGTGCCTCACCAGCGGGCGCGTCGACGTGGATGTCGTAGCGGCGTTCGGCGGGGTTGTCGCGCACCGTGGTCTCGGCGCCGGTCTTGTCGGCGGTCATCGCCGCACCGCCACGATCGGGCCGTGCACCGACCAGGGGAAGTCGATCCACTTGTCGGTGGTCCGCCAGCTGTAGTCGGGGATCGTGATGGTGTGCGGCTTCTTGTAGAGCACGGCGTTGCGGACCTCGGCGACCCGTCCCTGCTCCTGGCAGAAATCGTTGACCAGTTTGAGGGTCTTGCCGGTGTCGGCCACGTCGTCGACGACGAGCACCCGCTGGTCGGTCAGACCGCTCGACTCCAGGAGCGAGGGCAGCATCACCGGTTCGGACAGCGTCTCGCCGACGCCGGTGTAGAACTCGACGTTCAACGAGATCATCAGCTTGCAGTCCAGGGCGTAGGCGAGGGCGCCGGCCGGGATCAGGCCGCCGCGGGCGATGCCGAGGATGATGTCCGGGACGAACGCGTCGGCGGCCACCTGCTCGGCGAGTTCACGGCAGGCGACGCCGTTGAGCTCCCAGGTGAGCACCTCGCGCTCAGGAGATGGAGTGGTCATGGGGACACTCTTCCAGAGCGGCCGCGCCGCCGGGAGCCGAGTGGCACCCGGCCGGGCTCCCGCACTGAGGGTCATGATGTGAACGGTGGGATCGCTCGCGCATCGAGGCGGCTGGTGGAAATCCGGTGAATGTCCGATATTCCCTTTTCGTCGATCAAAAACAATTCTCGAAAACATATGAGCGGACGTAGACGATCGTCGATTTCTCGGTATTATTGCGGCCAATGAATGCTGTTTCGCGCGAATTGATCGCCTCTCCCGATTTGCAATCGTTGATCTGCAGGTTTCTTAGTAAGCGTAATCATCGAAGGTGTGTTCTTTCGTCGAGAGAATCGTATTCGCAACAGTCGAGAAAACAATCCGGTGAATACCGACCGGGTGTGCGAACGTCGATCATCGGTGGTCTGCGATCTGTGGTGAGGGTGTCGTGAGTTCGCTTTCGGTGATCGTCCCGGCGTACAACGAGGCCGACACGATCGGACGATGCCTGGACCATCTGATCAACCAGAGCAGACACGTCGACGAGATCATCGTCGTCGACAACTCGTCGACGGACGCGACCGCGGCCATCGTCGACGAGTTCGCGGCACACCACGACAACGTCCGGCGCATCGTGGAGCCCCGGCCCGGTGTCATCCCGGCTCGCAACTGCGGCTTCGATTCCGCCACGTCGGACATCATCGCGAAGACCGATGCGGACTCGTTCGTGCAGGAGGACTGGGCCGAGCGGATCGTGACGTTCTTCGATTCCGCGAGAGGACAGACCTACGACGGCCTGACGGGTCTGGTGCTCACCTGGGACGGTCCGTCGCGCGCACTACAGCATCGTCTCGTGACCCTGACGCTGGGCAAACTGGCCGACGGGGGGAAGATCGGGGGCCTGAGTGGTCCCAATTACGCGATCCGTCAGTCCGCGTGGAAGCAGGTGCGGGATTCGCTGAGGTCCGACCCGGACATCTGGGAGGAGCTCGATCTGAGTCTGGCCATGACCGATTCGGGCCTGGAAATCTACTACGACCCGCTCGTCCAGGTCGACACGTCGTGCAGACAGTTGCGCCACTCACCGTGGCAGAACCGGTCCTACATCGCCGGGGGTGTCCGCACGGCCGCGCGGCGCGGTGACGACGCGGCGGTGAAGGTGCTCAGGGTGGACCGGCCGTTCCGATTTCTCGGATTCACTGTGATGTGGCTGCTGTTTCGGCCCTGGGATGACGAGAAGCACAACTGGCGCCCCCACCGACTGCTCATGCCGCTCGAACGGCGTCGCACCCTCGTCACCTGTGAACGCCGCGCCGTCGCACGGTGACCTCGCTCAGGTGTGCGGCGGGTCACGAAGGCCCGCGTAACCTTTCCGCCCGGCCCGACGACAAATTCGTGAATGACGGACCGGGTCAAATTCGTCCGAAACGGCGAATCGTGCGTAAGTTTGTTGTCGTGGATGCCTAGCTTCAGATGGTCGTGCCCCGCCCTGCGGAGTCTCGGCCGACGAGCGGGCTGTCCGCGATGTCCTGTCGTCGACGCGTAGAGGAAGACATGTCCGAGGCCAGTGGTCAGCGACCCTCTGTCGCGTCCTACGAGCCGCGTCATCAACGGCACGACCCGCCCCTTCCGCCACTGCCCGAGGACCCGTTCGTACTGCCGGACCCGGTAGCGGAGCAACTTCGGCGCTGGCGTGCCGAACGGGCGAGTCCCTCGGCGACGACCGCGGACGACGCGGATTCGGACGTCACCTCACCCAACGGCCATACCGCCGGCCCGGCCGCCCAAGCCCCCTATGACGCCGCACCTCCTGATGACGAGCCCCTCGTCGACGAGCGCCCTGCGGATGGAGCGCGTGGCGTCGGCGATGAGTGGGCCGACCAGGAGGACCCCGCATCCCCGGATCACAACGGCCACGTCGTCGAGACGGCGCCGTTCGATGCACAGGCGCGGACGGTCCCGCAGTGGCATCGGCCCCCGGCCGATGTGTCCGGATCGCCGACAGTCGCCATTCGGTCGCCGGAGCCGCCCCCGCCGGCACCCGCGGCCCCATCAGGGCTCGCGATCGAGGCCAGGAACCTGCACAAGAAGTTCAAGGACATGGTCGCCGTCGAGGACGTGAGTTTCACCGTCCCGGCCGGCAGCATCGTCGCATTGCTCGGACCCAACGGGGCGGGCAAGACCACGACGGTCAACATGCTGTGCACCCTGTTGAAGCCCGACGGCGGCACCGCCACCGTGAACGGTCACGATGTCGCGCACGACGCGGCGTCGGTCCGGAAGTCCATCATGCTGACCGGACAGTTCGCCGCCCTCGACGAGGCCCTCACCGGCCGCGAGAACCTGGTTCTGTTCGGTCGTCTCCTCGGCCTCGACAAGACGGCTGCCCGCGCCCGCGCCGACGAACTGCTCGACGCCTTCTCGCTGACCGATGTCGGCGGCAAGCGGGTCCGCGAGTATTCCGGCGGTATGCGCCGACGGATCGACATCGCCTGTGGACTGGTCACCGCGCCGCGGATCGTCTTTCTCGACGAGCCCACGACCGGGCTCGATCCGCGCAGCCGCCTCGAGGTGTGGTCGCTCGTGGAGAAGCTCCGCGACTCCGGTGTCACCATCCTGCTGACCACCCAGTACCTCGAAGAGGCCGACGTCCTGTCCGACAACATCGTCGTCATCGACAAGGGGCGTGTCATCGCCGAGGGAACTTCCGACGAGCTGAAGGCGTCGACCGGTGCGGCCTGCTGCGAGGTCACACCCGCCGATCCCGCGGACCGTGCCCGGCTCCGCGACACCCTGGCCGATCTCATCGCCGGTCACGTCCAGGGTGAGGACGACCATTTCGTCGCCGTGCCCGCGCCAGACGGTCCCGAGACCCTCGTCGAGGTCATTCGGAGAACGGCAGCAGCCGACATCCCGCTGTCCGACGTCGCGATGCGGCGGCCATCGCTCGACGAGGTCTTCCTGGCGTTGACCGATCCGCGACGCGACCGGAGTTCGACCTGACATGACGACTTCTGACGTACTGCGATCGGGGGCGACGTCGTCGGGATCGGTCACGACCGTGTTGACCGAGCCGCGCGTGCGGCCCGTCCAGCAGTGGTGGGCGCTGTCCGGCCGCGGGATCTCGAAGGTGTTCCGGGGCGGCGAGGTGATCTTCGCGTTCGTGTCCCCGGCCTTCCTGGCGATCTGCTTCTACCTGCCGCTGCGCAGCATCGTCGAGGTCACCCCCGGGATCAACTACGGACAGTTCCTGATGCCGATCATCGTGCTGCAGTCGGTGAACTTCGCCGCGTCCTCGGCGGCGATGCGTGCGGCCTTCGACGGCGAGCAGGGGATCAACACCCGGTTCCGGGTGATGCCCATGTCGCCGGTGATCCCGATGCTGGCACGGACCGCGACCAATGGTGTCCTGCTGGTGATCTCGCTCGTCTGTGCGGCGGTGGCCTGCTTGATCATCGAGTGGCGTCCGGGCGGGGGGCTGTGGGGCACCGTCGGGCTCTTCGGTCTGGCGTTCTTGATCGGCGCCCTGTTCTCGTGGGCCGCCGACGGCCTGGGACTCGTGGCCGGCAGTCCGGAGGCCACCAGCCAGGCGCTGGCGCTCCCGACGCTGATCCTGGGCATGATGTCCACGGGATTCGTTCCGCTGCAGCAGTTCCCGGAGTGGATTCAGCCGTTCGTCCGGAATCAACCCATCTCGCAGTTCGCCGACTCGATGCGCGCCCTCGACGCCGGGACCGCCACGTGGCAACAGTTGCAGCCGTCGTTGTGGTGGTGCGCCGGCCTGGCCGCGACGGCGCTGCTCCTGCTCGCGGTCAGTACGCGGAAGGCACGCTGATGAGCACCGCGGACCTGGCCTCGACGACCGCCGGGGAACCGAACACCCAGCGGCATTTCTTGACGACCGCGGCCACCGACGTGCCGCGGGAGTCGTCGTTCCGGGCGTGGTGGCGCCAGAGTCTCCCGCTTGCCGGCCGGCAGATCGTGGTGTTCGTCCGCGACGTCCCGACACTGATGCAGGCGCTGCTCTTCCCGGCGCTGAGCATGATCATGTTCAAGGTCGTGCTCGGCGACGCCATCGGGTCGGCGACCGGCCAGAACAGCGCCTACGGCACGGTTCCGCTGGTGATCCTCGTCGGGGCGATGTTCGGTTCGATCGCCTCGGCGACCCGGTTGAACGGGGAACGGGCCACGGGTCTGCTCGCCAGGTTGTACGTCCTGCCGATTCATCGGGCGGCCGACCTCACCTCGCGGGTGATGTCCGAGCTGGTCCGCATCCTCGTGACGACGCTCATCCTGCTCGCCGCCGGTCACCTGATCGGTTTCCGGTTCACCCAGGGGTTCGGTTCGGCGATCGGGCTGGTGTTGGTGGCCCTGGCGTATGGCGCCGCCTTCGCCACCCTGACCCTGGCGCTCGCGGTCAGCGCCCGACCGGGTGCGCCGATCGTGCCGTACCTCGGACTGGCGTCGAGTCTGCTGATGTTCTTCAACTCCGGTTTCTCGCCGATCAGTGCTTATCCCACCTGGCTGCAACCGGTCGTCGCGAATCAACCGATGACACCGGCCATCGAAGCGATGCGGGCACTGGCCGTGGGTGGTCCTCTCGCCGAGAACCTGGTGAAAGTCGCGGTTTGGACCGTGGTGATTCTGGTCATTTCCATTTATCCAGCTCTTCGCGGCTATCGAAAAGCCGCAAGGGACCGATGATCGCGAACCGATCCAGTGGCGTCCGGGTAACGAATGACACTCGGTATGGCTTCAGCCCCGCCGACGGGGATTGCCCCACCATCGGCCTAGCACTCATTCACGCTGGTCAGTGGCCTATGGGCCGAGTGCGACGCCCGTCGGGTGCGGTCGTCTCGCCGAGCTCGGACACGCCGCGGCGGGTAACAAGGAAGGTGGCGTCGGCGATGGCATTCTCAGAGGCTGGCCCCGCATCCCGGTTTCATGAGACCCCCTCGCGTGAAATAGCATGGAGATTCTGTGTCGGCGTCCGATGTGGAGGGTCTGAACGATTACCAACGGCAGTGTCGTGAGGTCTAATCGACTGCAGGACTAGCGAGGGAGAGTTCAGAGGACGTGGCAATCGCCGATTACCGTGCGGGTACGCCGGGTGACGTGGACGAGACCATCGAGGTCCTCCCGCTCACCGCGGCGCAGCGCGGCATGTGGTTCGCCGAATCGCTGTCGTCCGAATACTCGGTCAACATCGCCCAGTACGTGGACATCCGCCACGCGCCGGGCGGACTGGACATCGACCTCTTCGCCCGGTGTTGTGAAGAGGTCGGCAAACTCGTCGAGTCGCCGTTCGTCCGTCTCACCGAGATCGACGGCATCCCCATGCAGTACGTCGATGTGGACTTCGACCAGACCGTCGACATCCTCGACTTCCGTTCCGAGGCCGACCCGGTCGCCGCGGCGATGGCCTGGATGCAGGCCGAGTACCGCCAGCCGGTGGATCTCCTGACCGACCAGTTCATCATCGTCTCGATCCTGTTGATCTCCGACGACCGTACGTTCTGGTACAACCGCGCCCACCACATCATCATCGACGGCTACGCCGCGTTGTCGATCATCCGGCGCACGGTCGACCGCTACAACGCTCTCCGCCGAGGGGACGAGCCGCGCGACAAGCCGCCGGCCACCATGGCCGACATCGTCGCCTATGAGGAGGCGTATCAGGGCAGCACTCGGCGGGAAACCGACCGAGCGCACTGGCTCGACCGCGTCGCGGACCTGCCGGAGCGGGTGACGCTGTCGAAGGTCGGCACCACCGGTTCGCTGTCGTTCGACAATGTCGTGGCCGGTGCGGCTCTGGACCCGGACCGGCAACGCCGGTACGAGGCCCTCGCCGGTGAGCTGAACAGTTCGCTGGCCGTCCTGATGACCTCGGCGTTCGGCGCGTTCCTGGCGCGCATGAGCAATCACGACGACATCGTCCTCAGCCTCCCGGTCACCGGCCGGGCCACCGCCAAGATCAAGATCTCCGGTGGCATGGTGTCCAACATCCTGCCGATCCGGTTGCGTGAGGTGGCCTCGAAGTCGGTGCGGGAGCTGATCCAGACCGCGCAGCTCGAACTGACCGGCGCACTGCGGCACCAGCGCTACCGGTCCGACGACATCCGGCGTGACGCCGGTCTCGACCAGAGTTCGGTCTCGTTCGGACCCACCATCAACATGGTGTTCTTCGATGAGCAGGTCGCCATCGACGGCACCGAGATGGAGTACCGGATCCTGACCTCGGGCATCCTCGAGGACCTGCTGATCAACCTGTACCAGTCGAGCCCCGGCGCACCGCTCGTCGTGGACCTGCACGGCAACCCGCACCTGTACACACCGGCCGAACTCGACGCACTGCACCAGCGATTCCTGACGTTCCTGGACCGGTTCCTGTCGGTGGAGGCACTCGACATCCCCGTCGCCGACGTCGGCCTGCTCGTGGACACGGATCGCCGGCTGCTCGAGGCACTTCCACAGCCGCAACCGCGGGAGAACACGCCGACTCTCGTCGAGATGTTCGACGAGGTCGCGACCGCCCATCGCCACCGGGGCGCGGTCTCCGACGCCGACGGCACGACCCTCAGTTACGCCGAACTCGCGAGCCGCTCGGACGCGATGGCACGATCGTTGCACGCTCGCGGTATCGGAGCAGGCGACCTGGTCGGCGTCGCAACGGCGCGCGACACGAGTCTCGTCGTCGTGATGCTCGCCGTGCTGAAGGCGGGGGCGGGATACCTGCCACTCGACACCGGCAATCCGGAAGAACGCCTGCGCTACATCGTCGACGACGCCGCCCCGGCGTGTGTGATCGTCTCCGACGGCGATCGGCCCGGGTGGGCGGGGGAGTGCGAGGTCGTCGAGGCCGGACAGCTGCTCGACGAGGCGGGGACTCCTGAAGTCGCCGCGCTCCCGGTGCCGCGGGGCCCTGCGACACCTGAGGCTACGGCCTACGTCATCTACACCTCCGGGTCGACGGGGGCGCCCAAGGGTGTCGAGATCGTGCATCGGAACGTCGCCACGTTGCTCGACGCGGCGTCCGCCGACTTCGAGTTCACGCCCGAGGACGTGTGGTCGGTCTTCCACTCCTACGCCTTCGACTTCTCCGTGTGGGAGATCTTCGGCCCGCTGCTGACCGGCGGTCGTGCGGTCATCGTGGACCGGATGGTCGCCCGCGCGCCCGCCGAGTTCCTGCAGTTGCTCGCCGACGAGCAGATCACCGTGGCGTCCCTGACGCCTTCGGCGTTCAGCATCGTGGCCGACGTCCGGCGCCGGACCGGAACGCCGTTGGCGTTGCGCTACATCGTCTTCGGTGGCGAGGAGTTGCGCTTCGACGAGGTGCACAACTGGTACGAGGCGTTCGGTGACGAGATCGAACTCGTCAACATGTACGGCATCACCGAGACGACGGTCCACGTGACCTACCGTCCGCTCGATCCCGATCTGGTGCGCGGTGAGAGTGCGAGCCTCATCGGCCGTCCGTTGAACTCGCTCGGCCTGCGGGTCCTCGACAATCGCCTGCGTCCGGTGCCCGAGGGTGCGGTCGGCGAGATCTACGTCGTCGGTGGACAACTCGCGCGCGGATACCGCAACCGCCGCGGCCTCACGGCGACCCGATTCGTCGCCGACCTGCACGGTACCGGCGAGCGGATGTACCGGTCCGGCGATCTCGGCCGGCGGATCGGTACCGACGTCCAGTATCTGGGGCGCGCCGACACCCAGGTGCAGTTGCGGGGATTCCGGGTGGAATTGGGCGAGGTCGAGACGGCGCTGCGCGCGGTCGACGGCGTCGCCGCGGCCGCTGCGGTCGTCACCGACGCGGCATCGGCCGGCGGGGCGAAACTGGTGGGATACGCGGTCGCCGAAATCGGCTGCGAGCTCGACGAATCCGAGGTCCGCGAGCAGGTCCGCGCCCATGTGCCGGGATATATGGTGCCCGACATCGTCATGCTGATCGACGAGCTGCCCCTCACCGCGAACGGCAAGCTGAACCGGCAGGCGCTGCCCGCGCCGGTGTTCGCGCGTGACGAACGGGTCGCCTACGTCGCGCCGTCGACCCCGCGGGAGCGCGAAGTGGTCGCCATCGTCGAAGAGCTGCTCGACATCGAGCCGATCGGGCTGCAGGACAACATCTTCGCGCTCGGCGCGGACTCGCTCACCGCGGCCCGACTGGCGTCGCGCCTGCGTACCGTCGTCGGGCTCGACATCAAGCTGGCCAACGTCTTCGAGAGCCAGAGCCTCGGCGACATCATCCGGGTCGCGACACCGGTGACCGACGACGCCGCCGCGCGCCGGCCGGAGCTCGTGCCGCAGGCGCGTCCGGACCGGATTCCGTTGGCGTTCAGCCAACGTCGTCTCTGGTTCATCAACCGTCTGGACCCGACCTCGCCGGCCTACAACATCCCGGGGGCGGTGCGGCTCGGCGCCGACGTCGACGCCACCGCGCTGGCCGCGGCGATCGACGACGTCATCGCGCGGCACGAGCCGTTGCGGACGACGTTCCCCGACGAGGACGGGGAGACCTACCAGTTCATCCATTCGGCGCAGGCGGCGGCCGCGGCCCGGTTGTTCGACGTGGTCGATGTGGCACCCGCGGACACCGAACGCAGGCTCGCCGACTTCGCGGTGACCGGTTTCGACCTGAATTACGAATATCCGGTCCGCGCACGACTTTTCCGCTCCGTGGCGCCCGACGGAACGCTCGATCACGTCCTGATCGTCGTCATGCACCACATCGTGGGCGACGGCGCTTCGCTGGGACCGTTGATCACCGACGTCCTGACGGCCTACGCCGCGCGGCTCGCTCACGAGCAGCCCGCATGGCGCCCGCTGCCGGTGCAGTACGCCGACTACGCGTTGTGGCAGCGCGACGTCCTGGGGGAGGCCGCCGACGACACCTCGCTCATGTCGGCGCAGCTCGATTTCTGGCGCGCCGAACTGGCGGGGATGCCCGAGCTCATCTCGCTGCCCACCGATCGGGCTCGGCCCATCAGGCCCTCCGGCGCAGGCGGTTACGTCGACACCCTCCTCGACGCCGACACCGTCGCCCGGTTGCACGCGGTGGCCGCTCAGCACGGGGTGACTGTCTTCGCGATCTTCCACGCTGCGCTCGCCGTGGTGTTGTCGCGTCTCAGCGGCAGCGACGACGTCGCCATCGGGACCGCGATCGCCGGGCGGGACGAGCCGGAACTCGCCGACCTGATCGGCATGTTCGTCAACACGCTGGTGCTGCGCACCCGGGTGCACCCCGACACCGATCTCAACAGTCTGCTGCGCGAGGCCAATCACACTCGCGCGCAGGCCCTCAGCAATGCCGATGTGCCGTTCGAGCAGGTCGTCGACGCGGTGGGTGCGCGTCGCTCCACCTCGCATTCGCCGCTCTTCCAGGTCGAGCTGGTGATGCAGCACGATCAGGTCGAGCGGCTGTTCGAGGACGAGGCCGGCATCAGCCTCATCGACGCGCGGGCACCGTTCGCCAAGTACGACCTCTCGCTCAGTGTCGTCGAGTTCTCCGACGCCGGCGACCACGCCGGTCAGATCTCGGTGGCGTTCGGCTATGCGCGTGATCTGTTCGACGAGAGCACGATCGAACGATTCGCGCGCTACCTCCACGATGTGTTGGGGACGATCGCGGGCTCGCTCGGGCGTGACGATGCCGGACAAGCGCTGCGCGTCGATGATCTCTTCGCGTTCCCCGAGGCCGAGGTGGACACGGTCCGGGGCTGGTCCCGCGGCGCCGCACGGGAACTGTCCGCGCCGGATCTGTCGGCTGCGCTGCTGACCGGATATCGGCGGGATCCCGCCGCGGTGGCGTTGGTCTTCGCGGGCCGCGAGGTCACTTACGGCGAATTCGCGTCTCGTGCAACTGCTCTCGCGCGACAGCTGATCGACGACGGTGTGGGTCCGGATGTCGCGGTGGCCGTGTGCGTCCCGCGCTCGGTGGAACTACTCGTCGCGGTGCACGCCATCGTGCTGGCAGGTGGTCAGTACGTTCCGCTCGACACCGAGGCGCCGGTCGATCGCGCCGACTACATGCTCGAGACCGCCGGTACCCGGCGCGTACTCGTCGGACCAGGGCCCCGCCCCGCCGTGGTCGACGACCTCGCCGACCGCGTCACGGTCACCGTGGTCGACGCCGCGGCCGAGGTCGATCCGGGCGCGGCACCGCTCGCCTCGACCGAGCGTCGCGGGCCGCTCGGTCCGGAGAACGCCGCGTACACGATCTTCACGTCCGGGTCGACCGGACGCCCCAAGGGTGTCGTCGTGTCGCATCGCGCGATCGTCAACCGCCTTGACTGGATGCAGGAGAACTACACGCTCACCCAGCGCGACGTGGTGCTGCAGAAGACGCCGGTGACCTTCGATGTATCGGTGTGGGAATTGTTCTGGCCCTTCATCTCCGGGTCCCGACTGGTGGTCGCCGAGCCCGGCGGACACGGTGATCCGTCGTACCTCGTGGACCTCATACAGAACGCGGACGTGACCACACTGCACTTCGTGCCGTCCATGCTGTCGACCTTCCTCGACGTCGTCGGTGCAGACCGGCTGGCCGAACTGAGCTCGTTGCGTCAGGTGTTCACCTCGGGGGAGGCCCTGACCGCTTCGACCGCGAGTGGCCTGCGCACCGCGCTGCCCGCCGTCGGGTTGCACAACCTGTACGGGCCCACCGAGGCCGCGGTCGACGTCACCGAACACAACGTCCGCGGTTCGGAGACCGTCGTGCCGATCGGGCGGCCGGTGCCCAACACGACGATCCACGTCCTCGACCACCGGCTGCGTCCGCTCCCGGTCGGCGTGCCCGGTGAGATCTATCTCGGTGGCATCCAACTGGCGCGCGGATACGTCTCGCAGGGCCGGCTCACCGCCGAACGCTTCGTGGCCGACCCGTACGGCCCGGCCGGGTCGCGGCTCTACCGCACCGGCGATCTCGGGAAGTGGAGCCCAGCCGGAGAGATCGAGTATCTGGGCCGCAACGACTTCCAGGTCAAGCTCCGGGGTCAGCGCCTCGAGCTCGGCGAGATCGAGTCGGCGCTGATGTCGGTGCCGGGCATCGTCCACACGGCGGTCACGGTCGCCGACCTGGCCGCCGGACAGAGCCTGGTGGCCTACTACTCGCCCGACTCCGTCAGCCCGGCCGAGGCCCAGTCGCATCTGACCGGAACGGTGCCGGAGTTCATGGTGCCGACGATCTGGATGCCGCTGTCGGGCATGCCGCTCAACTCGGCGGGCAAGGTCGATCGAAAAGCGTTGCCCGCGCCCGTGATCGAGACCGCCGAACTCGTGGCGGCGAGCACCGAGACCGAGCGGGTCATCGCCCGGGTGTTCGCCGATGTCCTCGGGGTGGACCAGATCAGTGTGGCCGAGTCGTTCTTCGACCTCGGCGGGAACTCGTTGAGCGCGACCAAGGTCGCCGCCCGGTTGTCGGCCGACCTCGAGGTCGACATCCCCGTCGCCGCGGTGTTCGACGCGCCGTCGGTGCGCGCGATGGCGACGTTCGCCAGCGACCACGGAACTCCCTCGCGCCGGCCACGTCTGGCGGCTCGCACGCACGGGGACCGCGCGCCGCTGTCGGCCGTACAACGCGGCATGTGGTTGATCAACCGGGCCGATCCGGCGTCGCCGGCCTACAACGTCGCGATGGCGCTGCGACTGTCGGGACAGTTGGACACCGACGCCATCGGCGGCGCCATCGAGGACCTCATCGACCGCCACGAGTCGATGCGGACGCGTTATCCGCTGGTCGACAGCGAGCCGATCCAGCTCGTGCTCGACCGGGACGCGGCACTCGAGTTGCTCGAGCGCAGCGTCGTCGACGTCGACGGCGACCCCGTGCCGGTGATCGCGGAGTTCACCGGCCGTGGCTTCGACGTCACGATCGCCCCGCCGCTGCGGATGATGTTGCTGCGGCTCACCGAGACCGAGCACATCCTGGTCTTCGTCGTCCACCACATCACCGCGGACGGCGCCTCGATGCTGCCACTGGCCACCGATGTCATGACCGCCTACTCGGCGAGGGTGGCCGGCCGCCGGCCGGAGTGGCAGCCGCTCGCGGTCCAGTATCTGGACTACACGCTGTGGCAGCAGGAGGCGCTCGCCGTCCCCGGGCCCGACGGGACGACCGAGGCGGACCGACAGCTCGCCTATTGGGCCGACCGGCTCCACAACGCGCCGGCCCGGCTGGAGTTGCCGACCGACCGTCCCCGCCCGCGGACGCCGTCCTTCGTCGGCGAGGAGGTGCGCTTCGACATCGACGGCGGCCTGGTGCACAAGCTCGAGGCGGTCGCTCGCCAGCACAACGCGACACTGTTCATGGTGATGCAGACCGCACTGGTGGTGCTCCTGAGCCGGCTCACCACCCAGCGCGACATCGTGATCGGCACCCCGTTCGCCGGGCGGGGTCAGCCCGAACTCGACGGCGTGGTCGGCATGTTCGTCAACACTCTGGCCCTGCGGTCGCGGCTCCAGGACGAGGAGAAGTTCGCCGAGCTCCTACAGCGGGTTCGCGACGAGGACCTGGCGGACATGGCGAACGCCGAGATCCCGTTCGATACGATCGTGTCATCTGTTCTCTCCTCTCCGCCCACCAGTTACAACCCGATCTATCAGGTGATGTTCGCCTACCAGAACTTCACCATCCCCTCGCTCGACATGGACTCGATGACGATCGCACCGGTATCCGAGCAGTTGACCCCAGCCAAGGTGGATCTCCAGCTCACGTTATTCCCGAACGACTTCGGTGCACCGGCAGCAAAGGACGCTGATTCAATGACGGGCCAGTTGATCTACGCCGCCGACATCTTCACCAAGAACACCGTCGAGAGCTATGCGCAGCGGTACCTGCGAGTACTCGAGGAGGTGTCGGAGAACCCGCAGGTGCTGGTGGGCGACATCGACATCGTCACCGCGGCCGAACAGGCGGCGGCCGGTGACATCGCCGACGCCGAACGCGCCGTCTCGCTCCCGGATCTGGTGGCCCGTGCCACCGCCGCAGAGCCGGATGCGGTGGCGGCCGCACATCAGGATGCCCAGGTAACGTTCGCGGTGCTGTCGTCGATCAGTGATGCGATGGCTGCCGCACTCCCTGACCCGGACTCGGCCCTCACCACCGCGCTGATGAGCTTGTTGCCCGGCCTCGCGGTGTCGGGGCCCGACGCACTCGGTGACGTACTGGGCGAGCTCCGCACCAACGCCCTCCGGGTTCTGGATGGCGCGCCGTGACCGGAGGCGGGTCCCGCGGGAACGAAGCAGTGCAGTCGACCAAAGGAATGACTCAGACGTGACCGATGTCGATTCAACGGCCTCCAACATCTCTCTCACCTGGGGCTCGCGGCCTTCGACATTGCACCTGATCGCCTTCTCGGCCGGCGTCGCACCCTCCGAGACCGCCTACGAGGCGGCGTCCGGTCCGGTCACCTTCGGAGAGCTGTACGCACGGGTCTTGGCAACGGCCCAGATCTTCATCGCCCAGGGGCTCGACCCCGAGGCGGCCGTCGGCGCCGGGGTCACCCAGACCGAGGCCGCCGCCGGCCGCGCACCCGCGGAGATCGCCGACGCCACCCGGCGCGCGATCGCGCTGATCCGCGAGCGTGCGCTCGGACTGATCGGCAGCACCGATCTCGGGTCACTGCCCGGACTCTTCCGCTCCGCCGTCGCCCGCCACGCCGACCATCCCGCGGTCAGCGACGCGACCGGGGCCGCGCTGTCCTACCGCGAGCTCGACGAGCAGTCCGACGCGCTGGCCGGCGGACTCCGCGCGGCCGGTGCCGGACCGGGCCGCCTCGTCGGCGTCGCGCTCCCGCGCCGTGCCGAGCTGATCGTGGCCCTGCTCGCCGTCCTCAAGACCGGGGCGGCATACCTGCCGCTCGACCGCTCACAGCCGGTCGCACGCGCTCAGTCGATCATCGACGACGCCGCGCCGCTGCTGGTGCTCGCCGACGCAGACCTGGCCACGGCGTGGGACGTCATCGACGTGCGATTCGCCGCGCCCGTGGATCTGACGGCCGGGGCTCCTCAGGGAGCAGAGGAGGCCCTCGACGAGCGGCTGCCGGCCTACCTGATCTACACCTCGGGTTCGACGGGCCGGCCGAAGGGCGTCGTCGTCTCGCATCACGAGGTCGTCGCGCTGATGAAGGCCGCGGCGGAGGAGTTCTCGTTCGGCCCGGACGACGTGTGGACGCTGTTCCACTCCTACGCGTTCGACTTCTCGGTCTGGGAGATCTGGGGACCGCTGGTCACCGGCGGACGAGTCGTCGTGGTCGACCAGGACACCACGCGCGATCCGGATGCCTTCGTCGAGCTGCTCGAGACCGAGCGGGTCACGGTGCTGAGCCAGACGCCGTCGGCCTTCTACCAGCTCATCACCGCCCAGCGACACAAGCAGGCCTCGTTTGCGCTGCGCTACATCGTGTTCGGCGGTGAGGCGCTGAGTTTCGAACAGGTCCGGCGGTGGTTCGACGACAACCCGGCCGACGGTGCGCAGCTGGTCAACATGTACGGCATCACCGAGACCACGGTGCACGTCAGCTATCGCGCGCTGGACCGCGACGCGGTGTCGGCGGGTGACGCGTCGTTCATCGGGCGGCCGTTGTCGTCGCTGGACATCCACATCCTCGACTCGCGGCTGCGGCCGGTGCCCGAGGGGGTTATCGGCGAGATGTACGTCACCGGAACGCAACTCGCGCAGGGTTATCTACGGCGGGCCGGTCTCAGCGCCACGCGTTTCGTCGCGAACCCGTTCGCGCCCGACGGTTCCGGCGACCGCATGTACCGGACCGGCGATCTGGCGCGTCGCGTCGGTGGGGACATCGAGTACCTCGGGCGCTCGGACGCCCAGGTCCAGCTCCGGGGATTCCGCATCGAGTACGGCGAGATCGAGGCCGCACTCGTCGGTCTCGACGGGATCGCGGCGGCTGCGGCGAACGTCGTCGATCTGCCCGACCGGGGCGAGATCCTCGCCGCCTACGTGGTTCCCGAACAGGGCGCCGACGTCGACGAACAGGTCGTGCGCCGTCGAGTCGCGGCCACGGTGCCGGAGTACATGGTCCCCGACGTCGTCATGACGGTCGAGCGGCTGCCGCTGACCCAGAACGGCAAACTCGATCGCGGCGCACTGCCGCGGCCGGTGCTGGCCTCGACGACCGAGTTCGTCGCGCCCGACAACGACACCGAGGCGGCCCTGCGGGACATCTTCGCGGAGGTACTGGGTCTCGAGGACATCAGCGTCGTCGAGTCGGTGTTCGACGTCGGTGGCAACTCGCTGCTGGCCGCCCGCATCGTCGGCCGCGCCGCAGAGACTCTCGGTGTGGACCTCACCGTCCGTGACCTCTTCGACGCCGCGACGGTTCGCGACCTCGCACTGGCCGCGGCGTCGAAGCGGCCGGGGCTGCCTCCGATCGAGCCCGTCGCCGACCGGCCGGACCGCATCCCACTGTCGCTCGCACAGCAGCGCATGTGGTTCATCAACCGGTTCGACCCGGCCTCGCCCGCCCACAACATCCCGATGGTCCTGCGGCTGTCGGGCGACGTGGACGCCGACGCGCTGCGTGCGGCGTTGCTCGACGTCATGACGCGCCACGAGGTCCTGCGGACCACCTATCCCGAAGCCGACGGCGACGCCTATCAGCTCGTCCACGAGCCGGCGGCGGCCGCCGCGATGCTCGACTGGCGTGAGGTGCCCGAATCGCAGCTTCCCGAGGTATTGCTCGGCGGCTTCGATCTCGTCGCCGAACTTCCGGTGCGCGTTGGCTTCTCCCGGATCTCGGACACCGAGACGATCCTCGGGATGGTCGTGCACCACATCTCGTGCGACGGCGAATCCCTGGCGCCGCTGGTGACCGACCTGATCACCGCCTACACCGCACGGGTGGCCGGGAACGCGCCCGACTTCCGGCCGCTGCCGGTCCAGATGGCCGACGTCGCCCTGTGGCAGCGCCGGGTGTTCGGCGCCGCCACCGACGACTCCTCGCTCATCGGGGCCCAGCTCCAGTACTGGGCGCGGCAACTCGACGGCGCGCCCGACGTGCTGGAGTTGCCCACCGACCGCCCACGTCCGGCCGTGGCCTCACAGCGCGGTGCACGCGTCGAATTCAGTGTGCCGCAGGAGGTCTCGGACCGCGTTGCGCGTCTGGCCCGCGATCGCGGGCTGACCCCGTTCATGGTCGCGCATGCGGCGCTCGCGGTGTTGCTGTCGCGCCTGTCCGCGACCGAGGACATCACCGTCGGAACGCCGATCGCCGGTCGTGGCCAGTCGATCCTCGACCCGATGGTCGGGATGTTCGTCAACACGCTGGTCCTCCGGACCGGCGTCGACTCCTCGGCCGGCTTCGGCCAACTGCTCGACGACGTCCGCCGCACCGATCTCGAGGCCTTCGCGAACGCGGACATCCCCTTCGAGGCGGTCGTCGAACGGGTGAACCCGCTGCGCACCGAGGCCTACGCGCCCCTCGCGCAGGTGTGGCTCGCCTTCGACCAGTCGGCCATCGCCGACCTGGCCTCGCAGACGCTGACGATCGGCGAGGCCGGCGGCCTGGCCGTGACCCCGGCCGAACCGGACGAGCTCTCCGCGCGCGTCGACCTGACCGTCGGCATCGCCGACAACGGCGACAACTGGCAGGGCTCGGTGCTCTATGCGACCGACCTGTACGACCCCGAATCGGTGCGCCTCTTCGCCGATCGGTTCGTCCGCCTTCTCGACGCCCTGACCGCGGACCCGGGTGCGCCTGTCGGCGACGCCGAGTTGATGACCTCGGCCGAGCACGAGGCGATCGAACGATGGGTCGGTGCGGCTGACACCGACGCCGGCCCCGGGCAGGTCGTCACGGTCGCGGATGCGCTGGCGGACTCGTTCGCCCGCAACGCTTCTCGCCCCGCCGTTCGCGTGGGCGGGCGCACCTACGACCACGCCGAGTACGGTGCGCTGGTCCATGCGTTCGCACGACGACTACTCGAGCATGGTGTCGCGCCGGATGTGGCGGTCGCGGTTGCCGTTCCGCGGTCGGTCGAGATGCTCGTCGCGATCCACGGGATCGTGCTCGCCGGCGGAGCCTACGTGCCGATCGACCCGGAGGCGCCGGCCGAGGTCGTCCGCCGGCAACTGGCGTTGTCCGGTGCGTCGACGGTGGTCGTCGCCGGCGCACTTCCGAGCTGGGCCGAGGCCGCGTCCGCCGTTCCGGAAACCTTCGTCACCGTCGATCTCGACGCGCTCGCGACCGCTGCGTCGGATCCCGTCACCCCCGCGGATCGTCCGGTGGCGCTGCGCGCCGGGCACCCGGTGTACACACTGTTCACCTCGGGCTCGACCGGACAGCCCAAGGGCGTGACGGTCACCCATCGGGGCCTGCACGACATGCTGTCCTGGTTCGGGGCCTACACCGGTGACCCGGCGGACGAACGGGTGCTGGTGAAGACCCCGTACACCTTCGACGCCTCGGTCTGGGAGCTGTTCTGGCCGTTCGTCGCGGGCGCCACCGCTGTGGTCGCAGCACCCGACGGCCACCGTGATCCGGCGCATCTCGCCCGGATCATCGCCGACGAGCGGGTCACCTCGGTGCAGTTCGTGCCGTCATTGCTCGCGGTGTTCCTCGACGAGAGCTTCGATCCCGCCACCGGTCTGTCCTCGGTGCGCCAGATCTTCACCGGCGGTGAGTCACTCACCCCCGCGGTGACGCAGCAGACGCTCGCGGCCGCCCCGCACGCGGTGGTCGTCAACCAGTACGGGCCGACCGAGATGACGGTGGACGCGACGATCCGGCCCCTGGTCGAACCGGTCGAGGTCGTCACCATCGGTCGCCCGGCACCTGGCGTGACGGCCCGGGTCCTCGACACCCGCCTCCGCCCGGTGCCGCCCGGCGTCCCCGGTGAGCTGTACCTGGGTGGCGCGCAGATGGCCCGCGGGTATGCCGGCGCGCCGGCGCTGACCGCCCAGGCGTTCATCGCCGACCCGTCCGGCCCAGCGGGCTCGCGGTTGTACCGGACCGGCGACCTCGCACGCTGGCGCGCCGACGGTGAACTCGAGTATCTCGGCCGCGCCGACTTCCAGGTCAAGATCCACGGACAGCGCATCGAACTCGGCGAGACCGAGGCAGTCCTGTCTGCTGCACCGGGTGTGGTCGCCGCCGCTGCCGCGGTCACCACGACGTCCGCGGGCGATGCGCTCGTCGCCTACCTGACGGGCCATCCGGGCGACACCGTGGACGTCGACACGGTCCGCGCCTTCGCCGCGGAACGGTTGCTCACCCACCTGCGCCCGACGCTGTGGGTCGTCCTCGACGAGATGCCTCGTAACGCCTCCGGCAAGGTCGACCGGCGCGCGCTGCCGGCGCCCACCGTGTCCCGGTCCGAGATCGTCGAGCCGGCGACGCCGGCCGAGCAGGCCCTGGCAGCTGTGGTCGCCGAAGTCCTCGGAGTCGAGCGGATGTCGGTCGTCGACTCCTTCTTCGATCTCGGCGGCAACTCCCTGGCCGCGATGCGGGTCGCGGCCCGCGCCGGTGCGGCGCTCGGCGTCGAGGTCAGCGTCCGCGACCTCTTCGACGCACCGAGCGTGCGTGAGCTCGCGCAGCGCGTCGCCGACCGCGTACCCGGCCTCCCGCCGGTCACCGCGGTGCGCCCGCGCCCGGATGAGATCCCGCTGTCCTATGCGCAGCAACGCATCTGGTTCATCAACCAGTTCGACACCAGCTCGGCGGCCTACAACATCCCGATCGCCCTGCGCCTGCGCGGCAAGCTCGACCTCGCCGCGCTGCGTGCCGCGATGGTCGACGTCGTCGAGCGTCAGGAAGTGCTCCGCACGGTGTTCCCGTCGATCGACGGTGCACCGCAACAGGTCATCGGGGATGCCACCGGTGTGGGCGCCGAACTCGACTGGGATGTCGTCGACGAGGAATCGGATCTGTTCGCGGCCGCCGGCGCGGGTTTCGACGTCACGGTGCAGCGGCCGATCCGCATCCGCGTGCATCGCGTCGACGATCTCGAACACATCGTTCTCATCGTGATCCACCACATCGCCGGCGACGGCGAATCGATGCGGCCTCTGGTCACCGATGTGGTGACCGCCTATGTGGCGCGCTCGCAGGGCCGTTCGCCGGACTTCGCCGATCTGGAGGTGCAGTTCGCCGACGTCGCGCTCTGGCAACGTCGTGAGCTCGGCTCGATCGACGACCCGGATTCGCGTGTCTCGGCGCAGGTCGACTACTGGCGCACCGCGCTGGCCGGGCTTCCCGAGGTGCTCGAACTTCCCGCCGACCGTCCGCGTCCGAAGGTCGCGTCGATGGCCGGTGCCGAAGTCGGATTCGAGATCGACTCGGCGACAGCAGATCTCGTCCGAAATCTCGCCGCCGAGCGTGGCGTCACCGAGTTCATGGTCATCCATGCGGCACTGGCGGTGCTGCTGTCGCGACTCTCGGCCACCGACGACATCGCCATCGGCACCCCGATCGCCGGACGCGGCGACGCCGCCCTGGATCCGCTGGTCGGCATGTTCGTCAACACCCTCGTGCTGCGTACCGTCGTCGACCCCGCGAAGCGGTTCGCCGACCTCCTCGACGCCGTGCGGGTCACCGACCTCGACGCCTTCGCCCACGCCGATGCGCCCTTCGAGGCCGTCGTGGACGCACTCGCGCCGTCGCGCTCGGAGGCCTTCGCGCCGCTGACGCAGATCCTGCTGACCGTCGACCCCACGCCCGCCGACCCGTCGTCGCTCGTCGCCGACATCGACGATCTCGCGGTGGAAGTCGTGGAGACCGAAGAGAACTCGGCGAAGGTGGACCTGACTGTCGGACTCCGCGGCGGTCGCGGCGGGTCCTGGATCGGCCGCGTCAACTACGCCACGGACCTGTTCGACGAGGCGACGGTCGCGCGGATGATGGATCGATTCGCGCGGTTGCTGCACGAGCTGGTCACCGACGCGGCCGTGCCGGTGGGTGACGCCGACCTGTTCGACACCGACGAGCGCGAGCTGCTGACCCCCGTGGGCCGTCAGCCCGCGACGCCGGCCGTGCCGCTGGCCGAGCTGTTCGCCGCCGCGGTCCGGCGCGGCGGAGCGGATCGGACCGCGGTCGTCGACCCCGACCGGTCATTGACGTACGGCGAGCTCGATGCCGCGTCGAACCGGCTGGCTCGGTACCTGCTGGATCGGGGCATCGGCCGCGGCACCCTGGTCGCGCTGCTCATCCCACGGTCGGTGGAACTGATGGTCGCGATCTGGGCGGTGGCCAAAACCGGGGCCGGGTACGTACCGATCGACCCGGATTACCCGGCGGATCGTGTGTCGCACATGATCACCGATTCCGGGGCGCGGCTCGGGCTCACGCTCGGCGACGTGGCCGGGCCCGGAATGCTCGGCGGCGAGTGGCTGGGACTGGACTCGCCGGAGCTCATCGAAGCCGTTGCGGCAAGTAGTGATTCGCCTGTGACCGGCGCCGACCGGCCGAGCGCGGTCGGGGCCGACGACACGGCCTACGTGATCTACACGTCCGGATCGACCGGTACGCCCAAGGGCGTCGAGGTCACCGCGGGCGGCCTGCGCAACTTCGGCGTCGAGGCCGCGGAGAGATCCGGCATCACCCCGGACTCTCGCGTCCTGGGTTTCGCCTCGCCCAGTTTCGACGCCTTCGTACTCGAGTACCTGCTCGCCTTCGCGGTGGGTGCCTCCGTCGTGTATCGGCACCGCGACGCGGTGGCCGATGCACCGCTCGCGGATTTCATGCGCGAGCACCGCGTGACCCACACGTTCCTCACCCCGACAGTGCTCGCCTCCCTCGATCCGGCCGACCTCCCGGATCTGCACACCGTCTACGCGGGCGGTGAGGCGGTCCCGGACACCTTGCGCGACCGCTGGGCACCGCTGGTGCGATTCCAGAACCTCTACGGACCCACCGAGACCACGATCGGTGTCGCGATCGGCCCGCCCATGCGGGTCGAGGAACCGGTCCTCGTCGGACCGCCGATCGGCGGCGTCGACCTGCTGGTGCTCGACTCCCGGCTCCGTCCCGTTCCGGTCGGGGTGGCGGGCGAACTGTACGTGAGCGGCCCGGCCCTGGCGCGCGGCTACCTCGAGCGGCGGGGTCTGACCGCGGAGCGCTTCGTCGCCAACCCCTTCGGCGCGCCGGGCGACCGGATCTATCGCACCGGGGACATCGTCCGCTGGGCCCGTGACCGCGACGGGTCGCTCTCGGTGGACTATGTCGGTCGTAGCGACGACCAGATCAAGCTTCGCGGTCTGCGTATCGAACTCGGCGAGATCGAGAGTGCGCTCGGCGACCACCCCGCGGTGGCTTCCGCGGTCGTCATCGGCGTCGACTCCGACGGTGGGCTCGCTGCGAGTGGGCAGTCGGTCGTCGCGGCGCTCGCCGCCTACGTGGTGTTGCACGACGCAGTCGACATCGCCACGCTGCGCGAGCACCTCGCCGACCGGTTGCCGTTGTTCATGGTGCCGGCCGGGATCGTCGTGCTCGACGCACTGCCGCTGACCCCGGTGGGCAAGCTCGATCGTCGGGCACTCCCCGCGCCGACCATCGAGGTCGACTCCGATCACGTCGACGCCGAGACGCCGGTCGAGCAGCAGCTCGCCACGATCATCGCCGGACTCCTGGGTCTCGAACGCGTCAGCGTCACCGACTCCTTCTTCGCCCTCGGCGGCGATTCCATCATGTCCATCCAGGTCGCTTCGGCCGCGCGGGCCGCCGGGATCGACGTGTCGCCTCGAGACATCTTCGAGCACAAGACCGTTCGTGCGATCGCCCGCGCCGTCGGCGCCCGCGGCGAGCGGGTGCCTGCCCTCGAGGAACCGGCCGGTGGCGGGATCGGCCCGATGGCCGTGCCGCCGGTGGTCTCCTGGATCCTCGGCCAGACCGACGAGGTCACCGACTTCGCCGACTTCTCCCAGTCGATGGTGCTGACCGCTCCGGCCGGACTCACCGTCGAGATCGCGCAGGAGCTCCTCGCGCAGGTCGTCGCCGTTCATCCGATGCTCGCCGCGGCCGTCGAATCGGGGCCGGATGGTGAGTGGCGCATGCGCACCGGTGTCGCGCCACTGGAGCCCGGTGCGGTCACCGCGCTCGCTTCTCCCGCGCTCGTCGGCGACCCCGGCTTCTCCGACACCGTCGTCGCGGCCTTCGAGGACGCCTCCCGGCGCCTCGACCCGACCACCGGGCAGCTCGTCGCGGCCGTTCTGGTCACCGACCCAGCCGCCGCCGCACGGCTCGTCGTCGTGATCCATCACCTGGGCGTCGACGCCGTCTCGTGGCGGGTCATCATCGAGGACCTGCTGACCGCGTGGGCGCAGCATCAAGGCAGTCAGGCGTATTCGTTGCGACCGGAGGTCACCTCGGCGCGCGCCTTCACCGCCGCGCTCGATGCCCAGCGGGCCGGGCGATCCGACGAGTTGCGCTACTGGCTCGAACGGTCGCCGGAACGGGTCACCGACCTCGGGGCGGAGGTCGACCGCGCCCGTGACCGCATGTCGACCACCGAGACCGTGGTCCACACGGTCGGCTCGTCGGTGACCGAGGCGCTGCTGACCTCGGTGCCGACCGCCTTCCGCGGCAACGTCAACGACGCTCTCGTGGCTGCTCTGGCGCGCGCCGTCCGGTCGTGGCAGCAGGCCCGGGGCATCGCCGACGACCGGCCGGTGACCATCCTGCTCGAGGGGCACGGCCGATACGAGGAAGCCCTGCTACGCGGAACCGATCCGCGGACCGTGGATCTGTCCCGGACCGTCGGGTGGTTCACGACCATCGCGCCGATGGCCGTCGACGTGCGCGGCGACGCTGTCCACACGGTTAAGCTCGCCAAGGAGGAGCGGGTCGGCCAGCCCGACAACGGGATCGGTTACGGACTCCTCCGCTACGGCGACACCGAGCTGTCCCGGCGACCGTTGCCGAGCATCGGCTTCAACTACCTCGGCAACGTCACGGGAACCGGGGCCGGCGGCGAGAACGCCTCGGCCGTCGGCGAGGCGGGCATGCCGTTCCTGCCCGACCCCGCCGCACCGCGCCTGCCCGGCACGGTCACCGGCGCGATGGTCGTGCCGAACCTGCTCAGCATCAACGCGGGAACCGCGATCGGCGACAGCGGTCGCGAGTTCGTCGCGGGATTCACGTTCCCGCGCGGCGCGATCGACACCGAGGCGGTCGACGACCTCGCGCGGCGCTGGGACGTCGAGCTCGCGACCATCGTCGACGAGATCGCCCGCGTCGGCGATCCGGGACTCTCCCCGTCGGATGTCCTCGGTGCGCGCGTCACCCAGGACGATCTCGATCACCTGGCCCGGCGGTATCCGGGCGCCGACGTGTGGCCGCTGTCGCCGTTGCAGCGCGGCCTGCAGTTCCAGGCCGAACTCGCCGCGGCGGGCCGCGAGGCCGGAGCGGTCGACGTCTACACCGCGCAGGCGGTTCTCACACTCAAGGGCGAGGTCGACGCCGCCCGTCTCGCCGAGGCCGTGCGCGAGGTCTTCGCCCGCCATCGGGTACTGCGCTCCAGTTTCGTCCGGGTGCCCAGCGGCGAGGTCGTCGCGGTGGTTCCGGAGACGGTCGAGATCCCTTGGCGGACAGTCGATGCCGACAACGGCGACGATGCGATCGCCGCGGTCGCGCAGGTCGAACGCGCGACGCCGTTCGACCTCGAGTCCGGCCCGCTCATGCGGTTCGTCCTCGTCCGCAGTGGCACGCGCTCGACGCTGGTCGTCACCAGCCACCACATCCTGATCGACGGCTGGTCGAGCCCGCTGATCATGGCCGACCTGTTCGCGCTGTACGCCACCGGTCAGACCTACACCGGCACCGTCGCCGCCGAGTCCGGGGCTCGGGGAGACTACTTCGACTACCTGCGGTACATCGCCGCCTCCGACACCGAAGCGGGACTGGCGGCTTGGCGGTCGGTGCTGTCCGCCGTCGACGAGCCGACCCTCGTCGGCTCCGGCCGCGAGGCGACCTCTGATCAGCTTCCGCGCGATCACAGCGTGCTGCTCCCGGCCGAGATCACCTCCGCCGTCGACGACCTCACGCGCGCACGGGGAGTCACCGTCTCGACGGTGATGCAGTTCGCCTGGGCGGTGCTGCTCTCGCGCATCACCGGTCAGCGCACGGTCGTCTTCGGCGAGACCGTCTCCGGACGTCCGGCCGACCTGGACGGCGTCGAGACGATGGTCGGCCTCTTCATCAACACCCTGCCCGCGGTCGCGGACGTCGACCCGGGCGCCCGCGCCGCCGACGTCCTCGACGCGCTGCAGGCCTCGAAGGTCGCGGTGCTCGACCACCAGCACCTCGGACTGCCCGAGCTGACCGCACTCGTCGGTCGCGGACAGCTGTTCGACACCCTCGCGGTGCACGAGTCCTACCCGGTCGACGCCCAGTCGCTGAAGCAGGGAGCCGACGCCGGTGGCATCGGGATCGAGGACCTCGACGCCACCGACTCGACCCACTACCCGCTCAACCTGGTGACCGGCGTGGTCGGCGACCAGATCGAGCTGAAACTGAAGTATCTGCCCGCCGCCTTCGACGAGCGACAGGTGCAGGTGTACTCGGATGCGTTGATCCGCATCCTGACGACCCTCGTCGCCGACCCGGCCACCGAGGTCGGGGCCATCTCCCTGCTCGACGACGCCGAATACCGCAGCGGGCTCACGCCGCCGGTCACCCGGACCCGCAACACCGATGTCCCGCTCGCCGAGTTGTTCACGGGTGCAGCGCGCGCCCATGCCGATCGTCCGGCGGTCACCGACACCACGTCCACACTCGACTACCGCGAGCTCGACGAACGTTCCGCCGCGGTCGCCGCGGCCCTGCGCGCGCGGGGAGTGTCCACCGGCGATCTCGTCGCCGTGGCAACCTCCCGCGGCGTCGACCTCGTTTCCTCGATCCTGGGTGTGTTGCGTTCCGGCGCCGGCTATCTGCCGCTGGACACCACCAACCCCGTCGACCGGCTGGGTTTCATCGTCTCCGATGCCGCGCCGAGCGCGGTGATCATCGACGACACGACCGCGGACTTCGAACTGTGGTCCCGGTTGGGCACCACACCGGTGGTGCCGGTCGCGCAACTGGTCGTCGAGGGTGCCGCTGCGAGTCCGGAACCGGTTACGGTCCATCCTGATTCGCGTGCCTACGTGATCTACACGTCGGGCTCCACGGGCCGGCCCAAGGGCGTCGAGGTCACCCACCGCGATGTCGTCACCCTGATGGACACCGCCGCAGATGATTTCGACGTCGACGAGACGGACGTGTGGACGATGTTCCACTCGTACGCGTTCGACTTCTCGGTCTGGGAACTCTGGGGGCCGCTGCTGTCCGGAGGCCGTCTCGTCCTGGTCGACCGGGACCTGGCACGGGCTCCGGAGGAGTTCCTCGATCTGCTGTCGCGCGAACGGGTCACCGTGCTGAGCCAGACGCCCTCGGCGTTCTACCAGCTCGCCGAGGCCCGCCGGCGCCGTGGGACCGCACTGGCGTTGCGTTACATCGTCTTCGGTGGCGAGGCGCTCAGCTTCGAGCAGGTCCGGCGCTGGTTCGACGATCATCCGGGCGAGACCACGTCGCTGGTCAACATGTACGGCATCACCGAGACGACCGTGCACGTCAGCTTCCGTCCGCTCGACCCGTCGTCGGTGGCCGCCGATGACGCGAGCTTCATCGGTCGTCCGCTGTCGTCGCTGGCCATCCATGTGCTCGACGACCGCCTGCGTCCGGTCCCGGAGGGCATCGTCGGCGAGATGTACGTCACCGGTGGACAACTGGCGCAGGGTTACCTCAAGCGCGCCGGCCTGTCCTCGACGCGGTTCGTGGCCTCGCCCTACGGCGAGCCCGGGTCCCGGATGTATCGCACCGGCGACCTGGCACGCCGCGTCGGCGATGACATCGAGTACCTCGGCCGGGGCGATGCGCAGGTGCAGTTGCGCGGCTACCGGATCGAGTTCGGTGAGATCGAGGCGGCACTCCTCGCGGTCCCGGGTGTGAACGCGGCCGCGGCGCGTGTCGTCGACATCCCCGGTCGCGGTGAGCAACTCATCGGCTATCTCGTCCGCGACGCCGACGATGCGGTCGAGGCCGCCGAGGTCCGGCGCCTCGCCGGCCGCGCGGTGCCGTCGTACATGGTCCCGGACCAGATCGTCGACGTGGCGACGCTGCCGCTCACCGCGAACGGCAAACTCGACCGCGACGCCCTTCCGGTACCCGACTCGGCCACCGTGGTCGAGGAGTTCGTCGCGCCCACCGGCCCGCAGGAGACCGCGGTCGCGCAGGTCTTCGCCGAGGTGCTCGGAGTCGACGAGATCGGGGTCACGACAAGCTTCTTCGACCTCGGTGGTAATTCGCTGTCCGCGACCCGCCTCGCCTCGCGCGTCGCCGACGCACTCGGTACCGAGGTGTCGGTGCGAGACGTGTTCGAGGCGCCGTCCGTCCGCGACCTCGTCGAGGCAGTCGCCGGACGCGGCGCGAATCTGCCACCCGTGGTGGCCGTGTCGCCGCGCCCGGATCGGATCCCGCTGTCGTTCGCGCAGCGCCGGATCTGGTTCATCAACCGGTTCCAGCCCGAGTCGGTCGCCTACAACATCCCGGCGGTGCTGCGCCTCACGGGCCCGCTCGATCCCGACGCGCTGCGCGCCGCCATCGTCGACGCGGTGGAGCGGCACGAGGTGCTGCGCACGACCTTCCCCGACGACGCAGGCGAGCCGTATCAGCTGATCCACCCCGCCGAGGAGGTCGACCGACGACTCGACTGGGCGCTGGTGGACTCCGCCGACGAGCTCGAACTCGCCGCGGGAACCGGATTCGACGTCACTGCCCAGTGGCCCCTGCGGGCCCGACTCTGGCGCATCGACGACACCGAGGCGATCCTCGCGATCATCCTCCACCACATCGGCGCAGACGGTGAGTCGCTGGCGCCGCTGGTCTCCGACGTCGTTGCGGCCTACCAGGCGCGCAGTCGGGGGGCCGAGCCGGAGTTCGGTCCGCTGCAGGTGCAGTTCGCCGACTACGCGATCTGGCAGCACGAGGTCCTCGGTGACCCCGATGACCCGGAATCGATCATCGGTCGCCAGCTCGGATACTGGACGGCCCGGCTCGCCGGACTGCCGGAGGTCCTCGAACTCCCGGCGGATCGCCCGCGTCCGGCAGTGGCCTCCAACCGCGGCGCACACCACGGTCTGCAGATCCCCGCGGACGTCGCCGCGGCCGTCGACGCCCTGCGCGCCGAGCGGGGGATGACCTCCTTCATGGTGGTCCACGCCGCCCTCGCGGTCGTCCTCGCCCGGCTGTCGGCCACCGAGGACATCGCGGTCGCCACCCCGATCGCGGGACGCGGTCAGCGTGCCCTCGACCCGCTCGTCGGCATGTTCGTCAACACCTTGGTCCTCCGCTCCGAGGTACGGCCGGGCATGAGTTTCGACGAGCTGCTCGCCGCGGTCCGGGTCACCGACCTGGATGCGTTCGCGCACGCCGACGTGCCGTTCGAGGCCCTGGTGGAGCGAATCAATCCGGTTCGCTCAGAGGCATTCTCGCCGCTCGCCCAGGTGATGCTGTCGTTTGACCCGGCCATGTCGGCCGGTGCGGTCGTCGACGCGGTGACCGAGCTGGGGATCGCTCCGGTCGAGCGCGACTCGGTCGCCGCCCAGATGGACATGACGGTCACCGTGACCGCGACACCGGGCGCCGCGTGGGACGTCTCGCTGATCTACGCGACCGATCTGTTCGACGACCCGACGATCGCCGAATTCGGCGCGCGCTTCGTCGAGGTGCTGCGCCGACTCGTCACGTCTCCCGCCGCCCCGGTGGGTGACATCACCCTGCTCGACGATGCCGCGCAGGCACAGATCGAGGGCGCCGAGTCGGGCGCCGAGACCGCCGTTCCCGCTGTCACCCTGCCCGACGCCCTCGTCGCCCGGGTCGCGGAGAACCCGGACGCGCGAGCGCTGTCGTTCGGCGGCCGGTCGGTGCGGTACGGCGAGTTCGGTGCTCAGGTGTGGACCCTCGCCCGAACCCTGCTCGCCTCCGGCGTGCGGCCCGGAGACGCAGTCGCCGTGTGCCTTCCGCGTTCGATCGACATGATGGTGGCCATTCACGCGGTCGTCGCGGCGGGCGGTCACTACGTACCCGTCGATCCGACCGCGCCCCGCGATCGCGCGGCCTACATGATCGAGACCGCCGGTGTGCACCATGTCCTGGTCGCGGCCGGTGCCGTGCCGGAATCAGTTGGGGGACTGGGCGAAGCGGCCTCGATCGTCGTGGTCGACACGACCACCGAGGTCGATCTCGCGACCGCACCGGTCACCGACGACGAGCGCGGGCGGACGATCGGGCCGGACGACGCCGCGTACACCCTGTTCACGTCGGGGTCGACGGGTCGGCCGAAGGGTGTGACGGTGTCGCATGCGGCGATCGTGAACCGCCTGGAGTGGATGCGGGACTGGTATTCGATCAAGGACTCGGATGTCTTCGTGCAGAAGACACCGGTGACGTTCGATGTGTCGGTGTGGGAGTTGTTCCTGCCGTTCGCGGTGGGGGCGACGTTGGTGGTGGCCGAGCCGGAGCGGCATGGTGATCCGCGGTATCTGGCGGAGTTGATCACGGCCGAGCGGGTGTCGGTCATCCATTTCGTGCCGTCGATGTTGTCGGTGTTCCTGGATGTCCTGGGCGATCGGGTGGGTGAGTTGTCGTCGTTGCGGTTGACGTTCACCTCGGGTGAGGCGTTGACCGCGCCGGTGGCGCAGGCGTTGGTGGTGGCGTTGCCGGGCAACGAGGTCCACAATCTGTACGGCCCGACCGAGGCGGCGGTGGATGTGACCGCCCATCAGGTGCGGGCGGGGGAGACGTCGGTGCCTATCGGCGTCCCGGTGCCCAATACTGCTGTGCGAGTTCTGGATTCGCGCCTGCACCGGGTTCCGGGTGGCGTGCCCGGCGAACTGTACCTGTCGGGTGTCCAGCTGGCGCGGGGATACGCTTCGCGCCCCGATCTCACTGCGGATCGCTTCGTCGCCGATCCGTATGCCGCGCCGGGCGGCCGTATGTACCGGACCGGTGACCTCGTCCGCTGGAATGCGCTCGGACAGCTGGAGTACCTGGGCCGCACGGACTTCCAGGTGAAGCTCCGCGGCCAGCGACTCGAGCTCGGTGAGGTCGAGACGGTGCTGGCGTCCGTACCGGGAGTGGTCCACGCCGCCGCGACGGTGGCCGAGTCGCCTCGCTCGGGACAGCATCTGGTGGCCTACTTCGCTCCCGACACCGTGTCCACGGACGCGGTCAAGGCGGCCGTGGTCCGGGAACTACCGGAGTACATGCGTCCCACGGTGTGGATGCCGCTGCCCGACATCGCCCTCAACAGCTCGGGCAAGATCGACCGGAAATCGCTGCCGCAGCCGCACTTCGGCAGCGGCGAGACCGTCGCTCCCACCACCCCCGTCGAGGAGTCGGTGGCCGCTGTCTTCGCCGATGTCCTCGGTGTCGACCGGGTGGGCGTGACCGACAGCTTCTTCGACCTCGGCGGCAACTCGCTGTCGGCGATGCGCCTTGCCGCGCGCGTCGGCGACGTGCTCGGCACCGAGATCACGGTCCGGGACCTCTTCGATGCGCCGAACGTCCGCGACCTGATCGCGTCCGGGTCGCGGCACGCGGACGGACGCGCCCCGATCGTCGCGGTGTCGCCTCGCCCCGAGCGCATCCCGCTGTCGTTCGCACAGCAGCGCATGTGGTTCATCAACCAGTTCGATCCGAGCCTGCCCACCTACAACATCCCGGCTGTCGTCCGGATGTCGGGGCGGCTCGATGTCGAGGCACTGCGCGCGGCGATCGCCGATGTGGTGGTACGGCACGAGGTGCTGCGGACGACGTTCCCGCAGGACGCCGAGGGTCCGCACCAGGTGATCGCCGATGCCGACGAGGTGCCGGCGCATCTCGATTTCTCGCAGGTGCGTACCCAGGGCGACTTCGAGGCCGAGGTGTCCCGTGGCTTCGACGTGGCCGCCCAATGGCCGGTCCGCGCGTGCCTGTGGCAGATCGACGCCGACACCCACGTCCTGGGCCTCGTCACCCATCACATCGCCTCCGACGGCGAGTCGCTGCAGCCGCTGGTCGCCGACATGGTGACGGCCTACGTCGCGCGCAGCGCCGGGGAGACCCCGACGTTCGTCCCGCTCGAGGTGCAGTTCGCCGACTTCGCGATCTGGCAGCACGAGGAGCTCGGTTCAGCCGACGACCCCGAGTCCGTCCTCGGCCGGCAGCTCGCCCACTGGACCGGCCGCCTGGCCGGCCTTCCCGACGTGCTGGAGCTTCCGGCCGACCGCCCGCGCCCGGCGATCGCCACCGCCCGGGGCGGCCGCATCGGCTTCGAGATCCCGGCCGACGTCGCCGAGGCGGTGGCCGGCGCCGCTCGTGCGCACGGTGTCACCCCGTTCATGGTCGTGCACGCCGCCCTCGCGGTGCTCCTCTCGCGCCTCTCGGCCACCGACGACATCGCGATCGCCACGCCGGTCGCGGGGCGCGGATCGCGGGTGCTCGATCCGCTGGTCGGTATGTTCGTCAACACCCTGGTGCTGCGGTCGCGCGTGGTCCCCGGCATGACGGTCGACGAGTTGCTGGCCCAGGTCCGGGCCACCGATCTCGACGCCTTCACCAACGCCGACATCCCGTTCGAGACCCTCGTCGAACATCTGGATCCGATCCGCTCCGAGGCGTTCGCCCCGCTCGCCCAGGTCATGCTGACCATGGACCAGTCGCTGCTGTCCGGGGCCGCACTGTCGGTCGACGGCAGCGGTTCTGCCGAGGTGCCCGAACTCGCCGGACTGTCCATCACGCCGGTCGACCCGCCACAGGTCTCGGCGCAACTCGACCTGGCCGTCGCCGTTGCGGCCGATGTCCCCGGCCGCGCGTGGTCGGGCACGGTCATCTACGCGCAGGACCTGTTCGACCCCGAGACGGTGACCGAACTCGCGACCCGGCTGGTGTCGGTGCTGAGCGATCTCGCCGGCGCCGGCCGCCGATCCCGTGCGGTGGGCGACCTGGCACTGGTCTCCGCCGACGACCGCGCGCGCGTCGCCGAGTGGTCCGTGGGGCAGTCGGCGACCTTCGGCCGGCCGGTGATCGCCGAGGCGGTGGCCGACGGTGTCGCCGCACACGCGGCACAGATCGCGGTGCGGTTCGCCGACCGTGAGGTCACCTACCGTGAATTCGGTTCCCGCGTTGCCGATCTCGCGCGTGTACTGATCGGTTCCGGAGTGGGTCCGGACGTCGCCGTCGGTGTCTGCATCGACCGGTCGGTGGAGATGGTCGTCGCCGTGCACGCCGTCCTCGCCGCTGGTGGCCAGTACGTCCCCATCGATCCCGGAGCGCCCACCGACCGCGTCGAGTACATGGTCGACACCGCGCAGGCGCGGATCGTGCTGGTGGCCGCGGGAATACGGCCGCCCGCGATCGACGGCCTCGGCGACCGCGTGCAGGTCGTCGAGGTGGACACCACGACGCCGCCGACGGATGCCGCGCCGGTCTCCGATGCCGAGCGTCTGGCGCCGTTGCGCGGTGATCACGCCGCATACACGCTCTTCACCTCCGGCTCGACCGGCCGCCCCAAGGGCGTGACGGTGTCGCATGCCGCCGTGATGAACCGCCTCTGGTGGGGACTCGGGGAGTTCGCCTGGGCAGTCGGCGACCGCGTCGTGCAGAAGACGCCGTATACGTTCGACGTCTCGGTGCCGGAGTTGTTCGGCCCGCTTCTGACCGGCGCGACGATGGTCGTCGCCCGTCCGGGCGGACACACCGATCCGGAGTACCTGGCCGACCTGATCGTCGAGACCCGGGCCACCTCGGTGCACTTCGTGCCCTCGATGATGTCGATCTTCCTCGACCTCGTCCCGGATGCTCGGTTCGCCGAGTTCTCGTCGCTCCGTTGGGTGTTCGCGTCCGGCGAGGCGTTGCCCCCGGCCGTCGTCGCCCGGCTGCACGCCCTGCTGCCGCAGGTGCAGATCGTCAACCTCTTCGGTCCGACCGAGGCGGCGGTCGAGGTCGCCGTCGCGGACGTGACCTCGGCGCCCGCGCTGATCCCGATCGGCGTGCCGGTGGCGAACACGTCCACCTGGGTCCTCGACGCGCGGCTGCGGCCGGTGCCCGCCGGTGTCCCGGGTGAGCTCTATCTCGGTGGCGTACAGCTGGCGCGCGGGTACGCGGCGCGCCCGGACCTGTCCGCCGAGCGGTTCGTCGCCGACCCCTTCGGCGCGCCGGGCTCCCGGTTGTACCGCACCGGCGACCTGGTCCGGTGGCAGGCCGACGGTTCGCTGGAATACCTGGGCCGCACCGACTTCCAGGTGAAGTTGCGTGGCCAGCGGATCGAACTCGGCGAGATCGAGTCGGTGATCGCGGCCGTCGACGGCGTCGTGCACACCGCCGTGACGGTCGCCAAGGCCCCGACCGGCGCCGATCATCTGGTGGGTTACGTCGCACCGGAGGACGTAGACCTCGACTCGGTCAAGGCGGCCGTGGCGGCGGAGCTGCCGGAGTACATGCGACCCACGGTCTGGGTCACGGTGCCGTTCCTGGAACTCAACACCGCGGGCAAGATCGATCGGAAGGCGTTGCCCGAACCCGACTTCGGCGTGCACACCGAGGACTATGTGGCGCCGGCGAGCTCGACCGAGGAGACGCTGGCCGCGATCGTCGCGCACCTGATCGGTGTCGACCGCGTGTCGGTCACCGAGTCGTTCTTCGCTCTGGGCGGCGACTCGATCATGTCGATCCAGCTGGCCTCGGCGGCGCGTGCTGCCGGTCTGGACCTGTCCCCGCGCGAGATCTTCGAACTCCGCACGATCCGGGCGATGGCCGCGACGGCCGACAGCGGTGCGGCACGCCTCGAGATGCTCGAGGAGGCCGAGCCCGCCGGTGTCGGCCAGGTGACGGTGTCGCCGGTCGTCCACTGGATGATCGAGCACTCCCAGGAGCCGGCCGACTTCGCCGACTTCGTCCAGGCGGCCGTGCTGCTGGCGCCGGAGGAACTCGACGTCGCGCAGATGAGCGAACTGCTCGCCGCGGTCGTCGCCGCGCACCCGATGCTTACCGCGACGCTGACCGAGACCGAGGGCGGCTGGCGGTCGGTCGCGGGTAACGGCTTCGACGCGACCGAGGCCGTCATCGGGGTCACGAGCACCGCGGCGGTCGGCACCGCCGGGTTCGACGCCGATCTCCGCGCCGCATTCGCGACCGCCTCCGCAACCCTGGATCCGTCGACCGGCCGTCTCGCGCGTGCCGCGGTCGTCCGGGACACCGAGGGCGCCGGACGGGTGCTCGTCGTGATCCACCACCTCGGCGTCGACGCCGTCTCGTGGCCGGTCCTGATCGAGGACTTCGTCACCGGCTGGGCGCAGCTGTCCCGCGGTCGCGAGATCGATCTGCGAGCAGAGCAGACGAGTGCCCAGGCGTGGACGAACGCCGTTGCGGCGAAGACCGATTCGTGGTCGGAACAGATCGGTCACTGGCTCGATCGGCTCCCGGCCCGCCCCACCTCGCTGGGCGTCGAGCTGGACCGCAGCCGGGACCGCATGTCCACCGAGCGACTCGTCTCCGTCGAGATCGACGCCGACGTCACGGCGGCGGTGCTGACGTCGGTGCCCGAGGCATTCGGCGGCAACGTCAACGACGTGCTCCTGGGCGCGTTCGCACGCGCCGTCCGTTCGTGGCAAACCCATCGCGAGGTCGCCGACACCGCACCGGTCACGGTCCTCACGGAGGGGCACGGACGGTACGAAGAAGTGCTCGCCACCGGGCCGTCGCCGCGCCGCGCCGACCTGTCACGGTCGGTCGGTTGGTTCACCACCCTGGTACCGGTGTCCCTCGACCCGGGCGAAGATGTCGTCCACGCGATCAAGGCGGCCAAGGAGGAACGGCTGGCCCAGCCGGACAACGGCATCGGTTTCGGCTGGTTGCGTTACGGGCCCGGAGCCGACGCCGACCTCGCGTCGCGACCCCTGCCGTCGATCTCGTTCAACTACTTCGGTGCCGGCGGCGGGGCCTCCGTCACCCAGACCGACGCCCTGCCGTTCACCAACGCGCCCGACGCGCCAGTCCTCGGCTCGTCCGCGTCCGGCGCGATGGTGTCGCTGGCCGCGCTCGGTGTCACCGTCACCACGTCGCACGACGCGGACGGTAGGCGAAAGCTGGTGGCCGGGGCCAACTTCCCGGGCGCGCTTTTCACCGAGGACGAGATCGGCGCGCTGTTCGGACTGTGGGCGCACGAGCTCTCGGCGGTCGTCGACCTGGTCCGGGCGGGCACGTCCGTCGGACTGTCGCCGTCTGACGTGCCCGGCACCGAGCTCACCCAGCACGAACTCGACGCACTGGCGGCGTCCCACCCGGGCGCGGACATCTGGCCGCTGACGCCGCTGCAACGGGGACTGCACTTCCAGGCCGAGCTCGCGCAGGGTGGCATCTCCGAAGGTGCGGTCGACGTCTATGTGACGCAGGCGATCCTGACGCTGGGCGGTGATGTGGATGTGACGGCGCTCCAGCGCGCGGCGCAGGCGCTGTTCGCGCACCACCGCGTGCTGCGATCGGGATATGTGCGCACGGCGGGTGGGACCGTCGTCGCGGTCGTACCACCGTCGGTGGGAATCCCGTGGGACGTCGTGGACCGTCGTACGCCGGTCGCCGGTGCAGAACCCGAAGACCTCGACACGATCGTCGCGCAGCTCGCGGACGCCCAACGGGTCCGCCCGTTCGATCTCGCGTCGCCGCCGCTCGTCCGCTTCGTGGTGGTCCGCGGACCGGACACCACCCGGGTCATCGTCACCAACCACCACATCGTCCTCGATGGGTGGTCCGGTCCGCTGGTTCTCGCGGATCTGCTGGCCCTGTACGCAACCGGGCAGACATATACGGGACAGGTCGCCCGGACCACCCAGGATTTCGCCGACTATCTGCGCCGTATCAACGGGTCCGATGATGCAGCCGGTTTGGCTGCCTGGGCGCAGATCCTCGCCGACGTGGACGAACCGACGCTGGTCGCCCCGGGAGCAGAGGCGACCGCGGACACGCTTCCGCAGCGGCATGACGTGGTGGTCGATGCTCGCGTCGCCTCGGCGGTCGACGCGCTGGCGCGCGACCACGGCATCACCACGGCGACCGCGCTGCAGGTGGCATGGGCGATCCTGCTGTCGCGGCTGACGGGCAATCGTGTGGTCACGTTCGGCGAAACCGTCTCCGGGCGCCCATCGGATCTCGATGGAGTCGAGTCGATGGTCGGCCTGTTCATCAACACGCTGCCCGCGGTCGTCGACGTCGATCCGCAGTCCTCGGTCCTGGACATCCTCGCCGAGGTCCAGGCGAAGAAGGTGACGGTCCTCGATCACCAACACCTGGGGTTGTCCGACATCCTCTCGTCGGTCAGGTCACCGGTGGCGTTCGACACGCTGGCGGTGCATGAGTCGTACCCGGTCGACGTCGAATCGATCTCCGAGGTGGACACCGGCCAAGGCGTCAGCGTGCTCGATGTCGAGACCACCGACGCAACGCATTACCCCCTGAGCTTCGTGACCTCGCGGCGGGGGGACGAGATAGTTCTCGGTCTCTCCTATCTGCCCTCTGCCTTCGACGACGCCCAGATCCGGGTGTTCACCGAGGCGCTGGCGCAGATCCTGGCCGCGATGGCGCAGCATCCGGACACGTTGTCCGCCGACATCGCACTCGCGGACGCGTCGCTGCTCGACACGGTGCGTACCTGGTCGGTCGGACGGTCGGTCGCCGTTGCCGAACGGTCGCTGGCCGACGCCGTCGTGTCCCAGACGGCGGCATCGGCGGATGACGTCGCGATCGTGTTCGAGGACCGCAACGTCACCTACGGCGAGTTCGGTGCCCGGGTCTCGGCTCTGGCGCGGGACTTGATAGAGGCCGGAGTGGGCCCCGACGTGGCAGTGGGTGTCTGCATCGATCGTTCGGTCGAGATGGTGGTCGCCGTCCACGCCGTGGTCGCCGCCGGCGGTCAGTACGTCCCCATCGACACCGCGGCTCCGACGGACCGGGTCGCGTACATGATCGACACCGCAGGCGTGGGTCTCGTGCTCGTCGCCAGGGGGACGGCACCGGCCGGGATCTCGGGACCGGCGGATCGGGTGCGGGTGATCGGCGTGGACTGCTCCGCGGCCGTGGACTCCTCGACCCGACCGGTGTCCGACTCTGATCGGGTCCGACCGATTCGACCCGACGACGCCGCCTACACGCTGTTCACCTCCGGATCGACCGGCCGTCCCAAGGGAGTGACCGTCCCACACTCCGCGGTCATGAACTTCATGGCCTGGCGAGGTTCGTTGGTGCCGGAGGCGTCTGAGCAGATCACCCTTCTCAAGGCGCCCTACACGTTCGATGCCTCGGTCTGGGAGATGTTCTGGCCGTTGATGACGGGCGGTCGAGTGGTCGTCGCCGCGCCGGGCGGACACGCCGATCCCCGGTACCTGCGAGACATCATCGGTCGGCACGGTGTCACCGCGGTGCAGTTCGTTCCCTCGATGCTCGCGGTGTACCTGGAGTTGGCCGACGACGACGAGTCCGGCAGCACGTCCCTCCGGCACCTGTTCACCGGTGGCGAGGCACTGTCGGACTCCCTGGCCGCGAACCTGCACCGCACCTCCCCGGACGTGCGCCTGCTCAATCAGTACGGTCCGACCGAGACCACCGTGGATCTCACCACGACGCACGTCGTGCCGGCCGAGTCCGTCACCATGGGTCGTCCGGGCTGGAACACCACGACCTGGGTCCTCGACTCCCGTTTGCGGCCGGTACCGGCCGGAATCGCGGGTGAGCTGTACCTGGGCGGCGCGCAGGTCGCCCGCGGGTATGCGGGACAGCCCGGTCTGACGGCTGAACGGTTCATCGCAGATCCCTTCGCCGACAACGGTGCGCGGCTCTACCGCACCGGCGACCTCGTGCGTTGGAGCACCTCAGGCGAACTCGAGTACCTCGGGCGCACCGACTTCCAGGTCAAGCTGCGCGGGCAGCGGATCGAGCTCGGCGAGATCGAATCCGTTCTGATGTCGGTACCCGGCGTGGTGCACGCGGCGGCGACAGTCGTCGACGACCAGCTGATCGGTTACGTGGCACCCGCATCCGTCGATCTGGATGCGGTCAAGGACGTCGTCGCCGGTGCTCTTCCGGAGTACATGCGTCCCAGCGTCTGGATGCCGTTGGACGCCATGCCGCTGAACACCGCGGGTAAGGTCGCCCGTCGCGAGCTCCCCGCGCCGGAGATCCGCTTCGACGATTTCGTGGCGCCGGAGAACGCAGCCGAGCGCCGTGTCGCCGACATCGTGGCCGAGGTCCTCGGCGTCGACGAAGTCGGTGTCACAGCGTCCTTCTTCGAGATGGGCGGCAACTCCCTGTCGGCGACTCGTGTCATCGCGAGGGTCGGCGACGCCCTGGGCGTCGAGGTGTCGGTGCGTGACCTCTTCGAGTCGCCAACCGTACGGGCGCTCGTCGCCCGGCTGTCAGGTCGTGGCGCCGGCGTGGCCCCGGTGGTCGCCGTCTCCCCGAGACCCGAACTGATTCCGCTGTCGTTCGCGCAACAGCGCATCTGGTTCCTGAACCGTTTCGAGCCGGGGTCGGCAACGCACAACCTCCCAGCCGTGCTGCGTCTGTCGGGTGATCTCGACGCCGATGTCCTGCACAGCGCGCTGGTCGACGTCGTCCGCCGGCACGAGGTGCTGCGAACGACGTTCCCCGATCAGGCCGGCGTGCCGTATCAGCTCATCCATCCCGAGGCATCGGTCGCCGATGGGCTCGACTGGGGTATCGCCGGTTCCCAGGACGAGCTCGTCGCAGCCGTGATCGCCGGCTTCGATGTCACGACCCAATGGCCCATCCGTGTCCGCCTCTGGCGCGCCGCCGACGGGGAGCATGTGCTCGCCATCGTGTTGCACCACATCGGCGCCGACGGTGAGTCGATGGCGCCGTTCGTCTCCGATCTCGTCGCCGCGTACGGCGCCCGCGTCGTCGGCGAGGCTCCCGGTTTCGAGCCGCTCGCGGTGCAGTTCGCCGATTTCGCGATCTGGCAACACACTGTGCTCGGCTCGGCAGACGACCCGGAATCGGTTGTCGGACGTCAATTGGCGTACTGGACTGCACAGTTGGCCGGTCTGCCGGATGTGCTCGAGCTGCCGGCGGATCGGCCGCGTCCGGCGGTCGCGTCGGGCCGGGGTGATCGGTACGACGTGGGAATCCCGGCTGAGATCGGTGCGCGTATCGCAGAGGTGGCACGCGGGGCCGATGTGACGCCGTTCATGGTGGTGCACACGGCGCTCGCAGTGTTGTTGGCGCGGTTGTCGGCCACCGACGACATCGCGATCGCCACCCCGATCGCCGGTCGTGGGCAGGCGGTGCTCGATCCGCTCGTCGGCATGTTCGTGAACACCTTGGTCCTGCGCACCGCGGTCGACGGTGACCAGCCGTTCGACCGCCTGCTCGCGCGGGTCCGCGACACCGATCTCAACGCTTTCGCGCATGCCGACGTCCCGTTCGAGACCCTGGTCGATCGGCTCAATCCGGTTCGCTCCGAGGCGTTCTCACCCTTGGCGCAGGTGACCTTCTCGTTCGATCCGGCGGCCTCGGCCGCCGAGGCGCTCGGGGACGCCGGCGGTCTGACGGTCACACCGTACGGCGAGGTCGCGGTCACCGCGCAGACCGACCTGTGGATCACGGTGACGTCCGGGACGGCCGGCCAGGACTGGGGGTTGTCGATCATCTACGCGACCGATCTCTTCGAGGAAGCGACCGTCGTCGAGTTCGCCGACCGCTTCACCCGCTTGCTCGCTGCGTTGACCGCGGCGCCGGGAACCGCAGTGGGCGACGCGCCCTTCGTCGCGCCGGCGACGGTGGCCGAGATCGAGACCGCCGAATGGGGCGACCCCGTGGAGTTGCCGGCCGTGCAGACGGTCAGTGACGCCGTGGCCGCTCAGGCCCGACGCACACCCGACGCGACCGCGCTCGTCTTCGGTGAGCGTGAGGTGTCCTACGCGGAGTTCTCGGCCCGGGTCAACACGCTCGCCCGTGCTCTGGTCGCCGCCGGGGTCGGTCCCGATGTCGCGGTGGCGCTGTGTGTTCCGCGATCGGTCGAGATGATGGTGGCCATCCATGCCGTCGTCGCCGCTGGTGGTCAGTACGTGCCCGTCGACGTGGCTGCACCCGCGGACCGCGTTCGCTACATGTACGAGACCGCCGGTGCGCGAGTGCTGCTGGTCGCCGACGCGGACGGGGTACCCGGCGCGGTGAACGCCGCGCACGAGGCCGGCGTCCGTGTCATGACCGTCGACGCCTCGGCACTACTGGACGTCGACTCGGCGTCAGCCGCCCCGGTGTCCGACGAGGAGCGACTCGCGCCGCTGCGCCCGGACGATGCGGCATACACCCTCTTCACCTCCGGGTCGACCGGACGTCCGAAGGGTGTGACCCTGTCACACGCGGCCGTGCTCAACCGCCTGTGGTGGGGCCTTGACGCGCTGCCGATCGGCCCCGACGACGTCGTGATGCAGAAGACGCCGTACACCTTCGACTGCTCGGTGCCGGAACTGTTCGCGCCGTTGGCGATCGGTGCGCGTGTGGTCGTCCTCGCCGACGGTGGTCACCTCAATCCGCGGCAGGTGGCCGACGAGATCGCCCGCACCGGCACGACGATGGTGCACTTCGTGCCGTCCATGCTCTCGGTGTTCCTCGAGGTCGTCGACCGCGAACAGCTCGCCGCGCTCGACACCCTCCGGATCGTCTCGACCACGGGTGAGGCGTTGCCGCCTGCGGTCGCGGCACCGGTGCGCGAACTGTGGCCGGATGCCTGGTTCTTCAACCTCTACGGTCCGACCGAGGCCGCGGTGGAGATCACCTTCGAGCGCATCCATTCCGTCGCCGCCGACGACCCGACCGTGCCCATCGGTGTCCCGGTGTGGAATTCGTCGGCTGTGGTCCTCGATTCACGACTGCGTCGCGTACCGCCCGGCGTGCCCGGTGAGCTCTATCTCGGCGGGGTCCAACTCGCCCGCGGTTACGCCGCCCGCCCGGACCTCACTGCCGAGAGATTTGTCGCCGACCCCTACGGCGAGCCGGGTTCGCGTCTGTATCGCACCGGCGACCTGGTGCGCCGCCGTCCCGATGGCGTGCTGGAGTATCTCGGCCGCACCGACTTCCAGGTGAAGCTGCGCGGCCAGCGCATCGAACTCGGTGAGATCGAAGCGGTCATCGCGTCGGCGCCCGGCGTCGTGCACGCCGCGGCGACCGTGGCCACGGCACCCGGTGGCGGCGAACACCTCGTCGGTTACGTGGCGGGGGTCCCGGGCGAGCGCCTCGACATCGACGCGGTGAAGTCGGTTGTCGCCGAAGCGCTCCCGGAGTACATGCGGCCGAGCGTGTGGATGCCCGTCGAGGACATCGCGCTGAACACCGCAGGCAAGATCGACCGTCGCGCGCTGCCCGAGCCGGTGTTCTCCGCCGGTGAGTACGTCGAGCCCGCCGATGAGTCGGAGGCCGCGGTGGCGGCCGTGTTCGCCGACGTCCTCGGCCTCGACCGCGTGAGCGTCACCGACTCCTTCTTCGACCTGGGCGGCAACTCGCTGTCGGCGATGCGGCTGGCCGCGCGCGTCGGTGAGGTCACCGGCAGCGAGATCTCGGTCCGCGACCTGTTCGACGCGCCGAGCGTGCGGGAACTGGCCCGTGCCAGCGTCGATCTCGACGCAGCCCGGGCGCCCATCGTCGCGGTCAGTCCCCGTCCGGAACGCATCCCGCTGGCCTTTGCGCAGCAACGGATGTGGTTCGTCAACCAAGCCGACACCACGTCGCCGGCCTACAACATCCCGGTGGTGCTGCGTCTGTCCGGTTCCCTCGACGAAGACGCTCTGCACGCCGCCCTGATCGACGTGGTGTCGCGCCACGAGTCGCTGCGGACCACGTTCCCCTCCGTCGAGGGGATGCCGTATCAGAAGATCAACCGGGCATCGTCGGTCGCCGCGCGTCTGGACTGGGATGTGGTCTCCTCGCAGGAGGAGATCGAGGCCGCGGTGTCGGCCGGCTTCGACGTCTCGCGCGACTGGCCGATCCGCGCCCGGATTTGGGAGGTGGCGCCGGATGAGCACGTGTTCGCGGTCGTCACCCACCACATCGCCTCCGACGGTGAATCGATGATGCCCCTGGTGAGCGATGTCGTCACCGCTTATCTGGCCGAAACCGCCGATGCCGATCCGGATTTCGCGGATCTCGAGGTCCAGTTCGCCGACTTCGCGATCTGGCAGCACGACGTGCTCGGCTCGCCCGACGATCCGGAGTCAATTGTCGGTCGGCAGCTCGCCTACTGGGTCGAGCGGTTGGCCGGTCTGCCGGACGTGATCGACGTGCCCACCGACCGGCCCCGCCCGGCTCGTGCCAGCCAGCGCGGCGGACGCGTCTCCTTCACCGTCCCGGCCGAGGTCGGTGACCGGATCGAGCGCGTCGCACAGGACACCGGCGCCACGCCCTTCATGGTCGTGCACGCGGCGTTGGCCGCGCTGCTCTCGCGCCTGTCGGCGACCGACGACATCGCGATCGGCACCCCGGTCGCGGGTCGCGGTCAGCGCGTGCTCGATCCCCTGATCGGCATGTTCGTCAACACGCTCGTGCTGCGCACCAGCGTCGACCTCGACCGCGGCTTCGCCGATCTGCTCGAGGCCACCAGAGAGGCCGATCTCGGCGCGTTCGCGAACGCCGATGTGCCCTTCGAGATCGTCGTCGATGCCGCCGGTGCCCAACGGTCGGCGGCCTTCGCTCCGTTCACCCAGGTCTGGCTCACCTTCGACCAGTCCACCCTGCCGGAGCTCGCCGGCGCCGACCTGTCGGTGGGGGAGGTCGCCGGCCTCCAGGTGAGTCCGGTGGACACCGGTCAGACCCCGGCGCGCGTCGACCTGCTCGTCGGGATGACCCAGCCGGGCCGCGGCGAGGAGTGGGCGGGCACCATCACCTACGCCACGGACCTGTTCGACGAGTCGACCGCGGTCCGCCTGGGCGAGCAGCTCGTCGGACTGCTGACCGAGGCCGTCGACGATCCCCGGGTTCCGCTGCGGCAGATCACCCTCGGCGACACGATGTCGCTGGCCGAACTCGCCCGCGCCGCAGCGCAACCCGAGCCGGAGCGCCAGACGGTGTCGATCGCCGACTCCGACGCGGTCGTGACCGGGGGGCCGGGAACCGAGCCGGTTGTCCTGGGTGACCTGTTCGCCCGGGCCGCCGCGAAGTGGGGACCGCGCCAGGCCGTCGTCGACGCCGACAACGTCTGGCTGTCGTACGCGGACCTCGACGCGCGGTCGAACCGATTGGCGCGCTGGCTGATCGGTCAGGGCATCGGCCCGGAGAGGCTGGTCGCGCTGGCGATCGGCCGCTCCGCGCAGCTGCTCACCGCGATCTGGGCGGTGGCCAAGACCGGTGGTGGGTATGTGCCGATCGACCCGGACTATCCCGCCGAACGGGTGGCGAACATGGTCGAAGATTCGGGCGCGATCCTGGGCTTGGCCGTCCAGGCGTCGGGAACCCTGCCCGGGGAACGCTTCTCGTGGCTCCGTCTCGACGACACCACTCTGTCCGCCGAGATCGAGACACTGTCCGACGCGCCGATCACCGCAGCGGATCGTCGTGGCCCGGTACGGGTGGACAATGTCGCCTACGTGATCTACACCTCCGGCTCCACCGGGCGACCGAAGGGTGTCGCCGTGACCCATTCGGGTCTGGCGAACTTCGCCGCGGAGGAGATCCGGCGCTCGGGCGCCGACGAGTACTCGCGGGTGCTCGGCTTCGCCTCGCCCAGCTTCGACGCGTCGGTGCTCGAGTACCTGCTCGCGATCGTGTCCGGCGGCGTGTTGATCTACCGCCCCGCCGACGCGGTCGGCGGCCCGCCGCTGCAGGACCTGATGATGCGACAGGCGATCACCCACACGTTCCTGACGCCGACCGTGCTCGCGACCATCGAACCGCAGGCGGTCCCAGCCCTCCGGGTCGTCTATGCCGGTGGCGAGGCCGTGCCGCAGGCGCTCAAGGACAGCTGGGCTCCGTTCCGGCGGATCCAGAACCTGTACGGCCCCACCGAGACCACGATCGGCGTGACCATCAGTGCGCCGATGGCGGTGGGCGAGCCGGTCTCGCTCGGCGGCCCGCTCGCCGGCGTGGGCCTGATGGTGCTCGACGCGCAGTTGCGTCCGGTCCCCATCGGGGTCGCGGGTGAGCTGTATGTCAACGGCGGCGCGCTGTCGCGCGGATACCTCGACCGCCCTGGCCTGACCGCCGAGAAGTTCGTGGCCAACCCGCACGGGCACCCGGGTGACCGGATGTATCGCACCGGTGACATCGTGCGGTGGAAACAGGATTCCACCGGCGCCCCGGTCATCGAGTACTCCGGACGCAGCGACGACCAGGTGAAGCTGCGTGGGCTGCGCATCGAACTCGGTGAGATCGAGGCAGTTCTCGCCGAGCACCCGGCAGTCCGCTCGGCCGTGGTCGTCGGTGTCGGCGGGTCGGTCGCCACCGCGCTGGCCGCCTATGTGGTCGCCACGGACGCCGACGTCGATCCGGCCGAGCTGAGAGCATTTGTCGGCGAACGACTTCCGGCGCACATGGTGCCGGCATCGGTGGCGGTGCTCGACGAGCTCCCGCTCACCCCGGTCGGCAAGCTCGACAAGGCGGCGCTCCCCGAACCGGTGATCGAGGTCGGCGAGATCGTGGCACCGGAGACCGACGAGGAAGCCGCGGTCGCCGCGGTGTTCGCCGAGGTCCTGGGCATCGACCAGGTCAGCGTGACCGAGTCCTTCTTCGACCTCGGTGGCAACTCGCTGTCGGCGACGCGCGTCGCCGCCCGGGTGGGCGAGGTGCTCGGCGTCGAGACCTCGGTGCGCGACCTGTTCGAGGCGCCGACGGTGCGTGCGCTGGTGGGCGAGGTGTCCGGACACGCCGAGGCGCTGCCCCCGATCGTCGCGAACGCCGAACGGCCGGAACTCGTCCCGCTGTCGTTCGCACAGCAGCGGATGTGGTTCATCAACCAGTTCGATCCGTCGCTGCCGACCTACAACATCCCGGTGGTGTTGCAGGTGACCGGGCCTCTGGACACCGACGCACTGCACCAGGCGATGGCCGACGTCGTGGGGCGTCATGAGGTCTTGCGCACCACCTTCCCGTCCGTCGAGGGGGCGGCGTATCAGCTGATCCACCCGCGCGAGCAGATCGCCGAACGCCTCGACTGGGAGATCGTGGCGGATCAGCACGAACTCGAGAGCGCGATCGTCGCGGGCTTCGACGTGAGCGCCGACTGGCCGGTCCGTGCGCGGGTCTGGCCGGTCGAGCCGGGGCGATCCGTGGTCGCAGTGGTCGTCCATCACATCGCCGCCGACGGCGAGTCGATGAATCCGCTCCTGGCCGACGTGATGAACGCCTACGACGCGCGGGTCGCCGGGCGGGCACCCGACTTCGAACCGCTCGAGGTCCAGTTCGCCGACTTCGCGCTCTGGCAGCACGATGTCCTCGGCGACGGTTCCGACCCGGACTCGGTCATCGGCGCCCAGTTGTCATACTGGACAACCAAACTCGCTGATCTGCCCGAGGTGCTCACGCTGCCGTTCGATCGGCCGCGGCCGCTCGTCGCCTCGCAGCGGGGCGGCCGGGTCGGTGCGGCGATACCGGCCGAGATCGGTGACCGCGTACGCGATCTCGCCCGTGAGGCCGACGCGACTCCGTTCATCGTTGTGCATGCGGCGCTCGCGGTACTGCTGGCGCGTCTGTCGGCGGGGGAGGACGTGGCGATCGCGACGCCGGTGGCCGGCCGCGGCCAGCGTGTCCTCGACCCGCTGGTCGGTATGTTCGTCAACACCCTCGTCCTCCGCGCGCAGATCGCTCCGTCGATGACGTTCGCCGAACTCCTCGGGCAGGCGCGCGAGACCGATCTCGAGGCCTTCGCCAACGCCGATGTCGCCTTCGAGACGCTCGTCGAACGACTCAACCCCGTACGGTCGGAGGCGTTCGCCCCACTGGCGCAGGTCATGCTGACCTTCGGTCAGACGGCGATCCCCGAGATGGGAGCCGACACGTCCCCGGCCTCCGTCGCCGGCCTCGACATCGAACCGATGGTGCCAGCGGACCCGCCGGCGAAACTCGACCTGACCGTCGGTGTCACCGTCCCCGAGGGCGACGGCGACTGGCCGCTCGAGTTCGTGTTCGCCCGGGATCTGTTCGACGAGGACACCGTCGCCCAGCTGGCCCGCAGGTTCGTCGCGCTTCTCGACCAGCTGACGGCGCGGACCGAGGCGCCGGTGGCCGACGCCGCGCTCCTCGAGCCCGCCGAGGTCGAAGAGATATTGCGGCGATCGCGCGGTGCCGAGATCGCCGTCCCGGCGGAGTCGGTGGCCGATGCGCTCTGGTTTCGCGGCGCGCGGTCGCTCGACTCGATCGCGCTGACCTTCGCCGACCGTGAGCTGACCTATCGCGAATTCGGCGCTCGCGTCGCCGATCTCGCCCGGGAACTCCTCGGGCTGGGGGTGGGACCCGATGTCGCGGTGGCGATCTGCATCGATCGCGGTGTGGAGATGGTCGTCGCGGTCCACGCGGTGACCGCGGCGGGTGGCCGATACGTGCCCATCGACACCGCGGCCCCCGGCGACCGCGTGCGCTACATGGTCGAGACCGCGGGTGCGCGGGTCCTCCTGGTCGGGCCGCAGCCCGTGGCGGCTGACCTGTCCGGTCTCGACGACGGGATCCGGCGTGTCACCGTCGATTCGACCCGCGACATCGATCCGGCGACACCGCCGGTCACCGACGCCGAGCGTGTGCGGCCGATCCGCGGTGACGACGCGCTGTACACGCTCTTCACCTCCGGCTCGACCGGACGGCCCAAGGGTGTGACCGTCTCCCACGCCGCGGTGGCCAACCGGTTGTGGTGGGGACTCGACGAGTACGCCTGGACCGTGGGTGACCGGGTCATCCAGAAGACGCCCTACACCTTCGACGTCTCGGTGCCGGAGCTGTTCGCGCCGTTGCTGACCGGTGCGACGATGGTGATCGCCGAACCGGGCGGTCACGCCGATCCGCTCTACATCGCCGACCTGATCGCGTCCAGCGGTGCCACCTCGGTGCATTTCGTCCCGTCGATGCTGTCGGTGTTCCTCGATGTCGTACCGGCCGAGACGATTTCGCGCCTGGGTACGCTCCGGTGGCTGTTCGCCTCCGGTGAGGCGCTGCCGCCCGCGGTGGTGGCCCGTGCCCACGAGCTGCTGCCACATGTCCAGATCGTGAACCTGTTCGGTCCCACCGAGGCGGCGGTCGAGGTGGCCTACGCCGACGTGACCCGGGCACCGTCGGTCGTGCCGATCGGCGTGCCGGTCTGGAACACGACGACCCATGTGCTCGACGCGCGGCTGAACCCGGTCCCGACGGGGGTCCCGGGCGAGCTCTATCTGGGTGGAAATCAGGTGGCCCGCGGGTATGCCGCGCAACCGGGACTGTCCGCCGAACGCTTCGTGGCCGACCCGTTCGGCCGGCCCGGCTCGAGGCTGTACCGCACCGGTGATCTCGTGCGGTGGAACGCCTACGGGGAGATCGAATACCTCGGCCGTACCGACTTCCAGGTGAAGCTGCGCGGCCAGCGCATCGAACTCGGCGAGATCGAGTCCGTCGTGGCTGCGGCACCCGGCGTCGTGCACGCCGCGGTGTCGGTGGCCGACGCGCCGGGCGGCGGACAGCATCTGGTCGCCTATGTCGCGCCGTCGACCGTGGACCTCGAGGTCCTACGGGACGCGGTGACCCGGGCACTTCCGGAGTACATGCGTCCGACGCTGTGGATGCCGATCGACGAGGTGGTGCTGAACAGCGCGGGCAAGCTCGACCGCCGCGCCCTGCCCGCTCCCGACTTCGCGGGGCTCGACGCCGATTACGTCGCGCCCGCCAACGCGACCGAGGAGACCCTGGCGAGCATCGTGGCGGGTCTGCTCGGACTGGAGCGGGTCTCGGTCACCCAGTCGTTCTTCGCGCTCGGCGGCGATTCGATCATATCGATCCAGCTCGCCTCGGCGGTTCGCGCCGCCGGGTTCACGCTGACACCGCGAGACATCTTCGAGCAACGCACCATCCGGGCGATGGCCCGCGTGGTCGCCGGTGAAGCGCATCGCCTGCCGGCGCTCGACGAACCGACCGGCGGAGCGCATGGCGAACTGCCGCTGCTGCCGGTGATGTCGTGGATGATCGAACATTCGCCGGAGCCCGGCGATTTAGCGGACTTCTCGCAGTACCGGGTACTCCACGCGCCGTCGGGGCTCACCGTGGACGCGTTGTCGGAGTTGCTGTCCGAGCTCATCGCGGTACACCCGATGCTGTCCGCGCGTCTCACCCGCAATGGTGACCGCTGGCAACTCGTCGCCGGATCGGGCGAGAGCCCAGATGGTTCGCACACCGATGGTCAGAGTGCAGCCCCGCACGTGTTCGCGCGGTCATCGGCCTCCTCGGTGGGTACCCCCGGCCACGACCATGACGTACGCGCCGCGCATGCCGAGGCGCTGGCACACCTCGATCCGTCGACCGGTGTGCTCGTCGCGGCGGGCATCGTCGAAGACATCGACGGCGTCGGCCGGGTCGTCCTTGCGATCCACCATCTCGGTGTGGACGCGGTGTCCTGGCCGATCATCGTCGAGGACCTGGTGATCGGATGGGCGCAGCGGGCAGCGGGTCAGCCGATCGCGCTGCGGGCCGAGGCGACGTCCGAGCGGGCGTGGGCCCACGCTGTCGGCGCACAGGCCGACCGGCGGTCTGGGGAGCTGCCGTACTGGCTCGAGCGGCTCCCGGCCCGGCCCACCGATCTCGGGATCGACTTCGACCCGTCGCGGGACCGGTTCGCCACCGAGGTGTCGGTGGTCCACGCATTCGACGCGCAGGTGACCGAGGCCGCGCTGACCTCGGTGCCGGAAGCGTTCCGCGGCAACGCCAACGACGTTCTGCTCGGTACGTTCGCACGTGCGGTGCGGGCGTGGCAGGCCGCGCGCGGCATCGCCGACGTCGCACCCGTCACGGTCCTGGTCGAGGGACACGGCCGTAAGGACGAGATTCTCACCGACGACGGCGAACGCGCCGTCGACCTGTCCCGCACGGTCGGCTGGTTCACCACGATCGCCCCGGTCGCCGTCGACCCGTCCACCGACGTCGCCCATGCGGTGAAGTCGGCCAAGGAGGAACGCCTCGGGCAACCCGACGGCGGACTCGGATTCGGTGTGCTGCGCTACGGCGCCGACACCGAGCTGTCGCAGCGTCCGCTGCCGAGCATCGGGTTCAACTTCTTCGGCGCCGGACGCGCGGGACGCCCCGCGGCCGAACCCGCGCACGACGTCATCCCGTTCACCGGCGCGCCGAGCGCACCGGGGATGCCGCCGTCGGTGTCGGGCGCGATGGTCGCGCTGAACCCGTTGAGCGTCAACGTCGGAACGCAGAGCGACGGCGATGCCCGGCGACTGACGGCCAATTTCACTTTCCCGTCGGCACTGTTCGGGACCGACGACGTCACCTCGCTCGCCGAGTTGTGGGCGAACGAACTCGCCGCGCTCGCGCAGCACGTCGCCGCCGTCGGCGACCCGGGCCGCTCGCCGTCGGACGTGCCGGGCACGCCCGTCACCCAGGCCGAACTCGACGCGCTCGCGGTGCGTTTCCCGGGTGCGGACGTCTGGCCGCTCACGCCGCTGCAGTCCGGTCTGTACTTCCAGTCGCAGATGGCGGCGCGCGACCCGTCGGGCGCCGACGATGTGCCCGCGGCGGGAGCCGCAAGTGTGGACGTCTACGTCACCCAGGCGGTCCTGCACCTCGGGGGCGACGTCGACCGCTCGCGATTGCGTTCGGCCGCAGAGGAACTGGTGGCCCACCACCGGGTGTTGCGCAGCGGATACGTGCGTACGCCCGGAGGTGCACTGGTGACCGTCGTGCCCCCGCGCGTCGACCTGCCGTGGTCCGAGGTGTCCCTGGAAGCAGGTCTCGACGACCTCGGGGCCGCACAGCGGGTGCGTGAGATCGCCGACGCCGAACGGATCACGCCGTTCGATCTGGAGAAACCGCCTCTCATGCGGTTCGTCGGTGTCGAGCACGCCGCCGGTTCCGAGACGACGCTGAGCCTGATCGTGACCAACCACCACATCCTGCTCGACGGCTGGTCCGGACCGCTGGTCCTCGCGGACCTGCTCGCTCTCTACGCCGGGGTCGGCCCGTACACGGCCACCATCGCCGCGGAGACCGACTTCGGTGATCACGTCCGGCGTCTCGCCGCCGGCGACCGGGCCGCGGGTCTCGCCGCGTGGCGGGAGGTGCTGTCGCCGCTCGAGGAACCGACGTTGGTGTCCGGCGCCGAGGAGGCCACGACCACCTCGTTGCCGCGCAACCACGAGGAGTGGATCGACGCCGAGACGACGGCCGCGATCAACCGGCTCGCCCGCGAGCGCGGGGTCACGGTCAGCACGATCCTGCAGTTCGCGTGGGCGGTACTGCTGTCGCGTATGACCGGCAACCGGGTCGTCGCCTTCGGTGAGACCGTGTCGGGCCGCCCGTCGGACCTCGACGGTGTCGAGGGCATGGTCGGCCTGTTCATCAACACGGTCCCGAGCGTCGTCGACGTCGATCCGGCCGCCGCCATCGGTGACGTGCTCGCCGCGATGCAGGCCGACAAGGTCGCTGTCCTCGACCATCAGCACGTCGGCCTCGCCGACCTCACCGCGCTGGCCGGGATGGGTGCTCTCTTCGACACCCTCACCGTGTTCGAGTCGTTCCCGGTGGACTCCGACTCGCTGTCGACCGCGGACACGTCGCTGGCCGGCGGTCTGCAGATCGTCGGCGTGGATGCCGACGACTCGACGCACTATCCGCTCAACCTCGCGTCGTCACCGTCGGGAGACCGCCTGCTGCTGAAGCTCAAGTACCTGCCGTCGGCCTTCGCCGACGACCAGGTGCGGGTCTTCGGTGCGGCGCTGCGCGAGATCCTGCGGGCGGCCGTCGACGATGCCGATCGGCCGACCTCGGCGATCACCCTGCTCGACGCGGAAGCGGCTGCCGAACTCGCCCCGGTGAACGGTCCGGCGGCGCCGGAACCGCGTCTGCTGGGCGAGGTGTTCGCCGCGGTGGCGGCCGAGCACGCGGGGATCGTCGCGGTCACCGACGGCAGCGGGACGTCCCTGACCTACGCCGAGCTCGACGAGCGCTCGAATCGTCTCGCGCGGTGGTTGGCCGGCCGCGGGATCGGCGTCGATTCCGTGGTGGGGCTCGCGGTGGGACGCACCGTCGACCGTCTGGTGGCGCAATGGGCGCTGGCGAAGCTGGGTGCGGCGTACCTGTCCGTCGACCCGACGCTGCCCGCCGACCGGATCGCGCACATGATCACCGATTCCGGTGTGCGACTGGTCATCACGTCCGATCGACGAGGCCCGGGGACGGGCATCGACGTCCCGGGCGACGTCGAGTCGATCGATGTGCACACCCTCTCCGAGGCGGTGCGCGAGGTCGACGGCAGTCCTCTCGCCCCGGGTGAGCTGGCAGGTGCCCCGCGTCTCGACGCTCTCGCCTACGTCATCTACACCTCCGGCTCGACCGGTGTGCCCAAGGGTGTCGCGGTCACCCATCGTGGTGCACACGCCTTTGCGGTCGCCGAGGCGCAGCGGTTCGGTATCCGTCCGGGTTCACGTGTACTCGGTTACGCCTCACCGAGTTTCGACGCCTCGGTGCTCGAGTGGCTGCTCGCCTCGACCTCGGGTTCGACGCTGGTCTACCGGCCGGACGAGGTCGTCGGCGGCGAGGTGCTGACCGGATTCCTCCGCGAGCACGCGCTGACGCACGTGTTCCTGACTCCGAGTGTGCTGGCGACGGTCGAACCCGACGACCTGCCCGCACTGCGGATGCTCGCCTCGGGTGGCGAGGCGGTCTCCACCGCCCTCGTCCGCTCGTGGTCGCACCGGGTCGCGTTCCACAACGCGTACGGTCCGACGGAGGCCTCGGTGGCGGTCACCATCAGCGGTCCGCTCGATCCGGACCGTCCGGTGACCATCGGCGCCCCGGTGCCGGGTACCGGTCTGCTGGTCTTGGACCAGCGCCTGGCGCCGGTGCCCGTCGGGATGGCCGGCGAGCTGTACGCCACCGGCGTCTCGTTGGCACGCGGTTACCTCGGGCGCCCGCAACTGACCGCCGAACGGTTCGTGGCGTCCCCGTTCGGGGCGCCCGGCGATCGCATGTACCGCACGGGCGACCGTGTCCGGTGGGTGCGCTCGGCGTCCGGCGAGCTGGTGCTCGAGTACCTCGGACGTTCGGACGACCAGGTGAAGCTGCGCGGCCTGCGCATCGAACTCGGCGAGATCGAGAACGCGCTGTCCTCGCACCCCGGTGTCCAGACGGCCGTGGTGCTCGGGGTGGGCGGATCGGTCGCGACCGCGCTGGCCGCCTATGTCGTGCCGGCATCGGACGCGCAGGCGGGCGGGGCGGCGGCCCTCGACGTCGGCGATCTACGCGACCATCTCGCGGATCGGTTGCCCACGTACATGATCCCGGCGACGATCACGGTGCTCGACGCCCTGCCGCTCACCCCGACGGGCAAGCTGGACAAGCGGGCCCTGCCCGCCCCGGAGATCGAGGCGGACGACCTCGTGGCCCCGGAGACCGCGGCCGAGGCGCGTGTCGTCGCCGTCTTCGCCGACCTGCTGGGCGTCGACGCGGTGTCGGTGACCGGTGACTTCTTCGCCCTCGGCGGCAACTCGCTGTCGGCGACCCGACTGGCCGCGCGCGTCGGGGACGCGCTGAACGCCGACATCGGCGTCCGGGACGTGTTCGAATCGCCGACCCCGCGTGCTCTGGCCGCCCTCGGGGAACACCGCGGCGGGTTGCGCGCCCCGGTGACCCGGGTGGAGCCCAGGCCGGCGGCGATCCCGCTCTCGTTCGCGCAGCAGCGGATCTGGTTCATCAACCGCCTCGATCCGGCGTCGGCGGCGTACAACCTGCCGATCGGCGTCGAACTCGGCGGCGAGCTCGACGTCGAGGCCCTCGGTGCGGCGATCGGCGACGTCGTCGCCAGGCACGAGATCCTGCGGACCACGTTCCCGGCCGTCGATGGCCGGCCGACGCAGGTCGTCCACGACGCCGAGGGTCCGGCGGCACTGCCCCGGCTCGTCGAATGTGCCTCGGAGGCCGAGCTCCTCGACGCACTGTCCGCCGGTTTCGACGTGACCACCGAGGTGCCCGTCCGAATCCGGTTGTGGCAGCGCGGTGAGGGTTCGTGGGTCCTGCTCGCGGTACTGCATCACATCGTGGGCGACGGTGAGTCCATGCGGCCCCTGATGACCGACGTCGTGACCGCCTACCGCGACCGGGCCGCGGGCCGGACACCGGACCTGCCGCCGCTGCCGGTCCAGTTCGCCGACTACGCGCTGTGGCAGCAACGCGAGCTCGGGGCGGTCGACGACCCGACGTCGGTGGTGGGCCGGCAGCTGACGTACTGGCTGCGGCAGCTCGCCGGGGTGCCCGACGTGCTGGAGCTACCCGCCGACCGGCCTCGCCCGACGGTGGCGTCGATGCGGGGTGCACGGGTGGACTTCGAGATCCCGCACGAGGTCGCGACGCGGATCTCGGCACTGGCGCGCGAGCGCGGGATGACGCCGTTCATGGTGGTGCACGCGGGGCTGGCAGTGCTGCTCGCCCGGGTCACCGCGACCGACGACATCGCCGTGGCCACGCCCATTGCGGGTCGCGGACGTGCCGAGATCGATCAGCTGATCGGAATGTTCGTCAACACCCTGGTCCTGCGGGCCGAGGTCGACCCGGCGATGAGCTTCGCCGAACTGCTCGAGGACACCAGGGTCGTCGACCTCGACGCCTTCACCAACGCCGACGTGCCGTTCGAGACACTGGTCGAACGTCTGAACCCGACCCGGTCGCGGGCGTTCTCCCCGCTGGCACAGGTCATGCTCACGCTGACCAGCGCGGGCAATGGCTCGCCGGTGTTCGAGGCGGAGGGGTTGCGGGTCGCGCCGCTCGAGTCGCCGGTCACGTCCGCGCAGCTCGACCTGACGGTCGCGGTGGTCACACGTCCGGACCGGTCCTGGTCGGCGTCGATGGTGTACGCGACGGACCTGTTCGACGAGGGGACGGTCGAGTTGTTCGCGCAGCGTCTGGTTACGCTCCTCGACGGACTCACCGCCCGACCGGATGCCGCGGTCGGGGAGTGTCCGCTCGTGACGCCCGCGGAACGTGATCGCGTGCTGGCCTGGTCGGCGGGTGCCGCGACGCGGCCGACCGGCGCGACCCTGCCGGGCATCGTCGGATCCCGGCAGCCCGGCGCGGGGGAGCCGGGAGCCGGCGAGAACGGTGTGGCCGGCCGCGGGGTCGGGTACAACGGTCGCGGTGAGTACAACGGCCTCGACGACCCCGACGGGTACAACGGCCTGGGCGGGGACGCGGGTCGCTACGGTGACGATGGTTCCGATGGCAGTGGTCCCGGTGGGGATGACTGAGCACAGCGAACACACGGGGGGAATGGGGAACGCGGGACGAGACGGCAGACGACGAGGCGAGATGGAGGCCCAACGGTGACCGATGTGGTGCATGTGGCGACGAGGTCCGACGTACCGGCCATCGTGTTCGGTTCGCGTCGCGTCAGCTACGCCGAGTTCGGTGCACGGGTCGACTCACTGGCTCGTCATCTGATCTCCATCGGTGTCGGACCCGACGTCGCCGTCGCGGTCGCCATCCCACGGTCGGTCGAGCTCCTCGTCGCCATCCACGGCGTCGTTGCGGCGGGCGGTCATTACGTCCCGCTCGACATCGACGCGCCGTCTGACCGCACCCGGTACATGCTCGACACCGCGGACGTCCGGCTGGTCCTCGTCGCCGCCGACTCGGCCGTCGAGCTGCCTTCGGACGTCACCGCGGTCGTGGTCGACACGACCGCCGAGGTCGACCTCGCCACCGCACCGGTCACCGACGACGAACGGCTCGCGCCGCTGCAACCCGCCGATGCGGCGTACACGTTGTTCACCTCGGGGTCGACGGGTCGGCCGAAGGGTGTGACGGTGTCGCATGCGGCGATCGTGAACCGCCTGGAGTGGATGCGGGACTGGTATTCGATCAAGGACTCGGATGTCTTCGTGCAGAAGACACCGGTGACGTTCGATGTGTCGGTGTGGGAGTTGTTCCTGCCGTTCGCGGTGGGGGCGACGTTGGTGGTGGCCGAGCCGGAGCGGCATGGTGATCCGCGGTATCTGGCGGAGTTGATCACGGCCGAGCGGGTGTCGGTCATCCATTTCGTGCCGTCGATGTTGTCGGTGTTCCTGGATGTCCTGGGCGATCGGGTGGGTGAGTTGTCGTCGTTGCGGTTGACGTTCACCTCGGGTGAGGCGTTGACCGCGCCGGTGGCGCAGGCGTTGGTGGCGGCGTTGCCGGGCAACGAGGTCCACAATCTGTACGGCCCGACCGAGGCGGCGGTGGATGTGACCGCCCATCAGGTGCGGGCGGGGGAGGCGTCGGTGCCGATCGGCGTCCCGGTCCCGAGCACCACCACCTTCGTCCTCGACTCGCGACTGCAGCTCGTGCCCTCGGGGGTGCCCGGTGAGCTGTATCTGGGGGGCGTGCAACTCGCCCGCGGTTACGCCTCGCAGCCCGGCCTGACCGCGGAACGCTTTGTCGCCAGCCCCTTCGCGGCTCCCGCCCGCGGCGAGGCGGCCGACGACACCGAGGGTTTCGGTGATCCCGGTGAACGCCTGTACCGTACCGGCGATCTCGTCCGCTGGAATGCGCGCGGCCAGCTGGAATACCTGGGCCGCACGGACTTCCAGGTGAAGCTCCGCGGCCAGCGACTCGAGCTGGGGGAGGTCGAGTCCGTCCTCATGTCGGCGCCGGGTGTCCTCCACGCGGCGGCCACCGTGGCGAAGGTGTCCGGACAATCGCACCTCGTCGCCTATGTCTCGCCGGCGTCCGTCGACGTCGACGCGGTGAAATCGGTTGTCGCGCAGACATTGCCGGCCTACATGCGGCCCACGGTGTGGATGACGCTCGAGCACTTACCGCTGAACACTGCGGGCAAGGTCGCCCGGCGTAAGCTGCCGGTCCCCGAACTCACCGTCGAGGAGTTCGCCGCACCCGAGTCCGACGCCGAGACCTCGATCGCGGCCATCGTCGCCGATGTGCTGGGCACCGATCGCGTCAGCGTGACGCAGTCGTTCTTCGACCTCGGCGGCAACTCGCTGTCCGCGGCGCGGGTCGCGGCGCGCGTGGCCGACCTGCTCGACGTCGACGTGTCGGTCGGCGACCTGTTCGACGCGCCGTCGGTGCGGGATCTGGCCGGCCTGGTGTCCGGACGCGGCCGGAGCGTCCCGCGGGTCACCGCCATGCCGCGACCCGAGCGGTTGCCGTTGTCGACGGCGCAGAGCCGCATGTGGTTCATCAACCAGTTCGACACCGCCTCGGCGGCCTACAACATCCCGATGGCCCTCCGGCTGACCGGAGCCCTCGACCTCGACGCGCTCGCGGCCGCGGTCGGCGACGTGGTCGCCAACCACGAGATCCTGCGCACCACCTACCCCAGCGACGAGCAGGGACCGTTCCAGCTCGTCACCGATGCCGACACGGCCCGCGCCCGCCTCGACTGGCGGGCGGTGGAGACCGACGAGGAGCTGTTCGTCTCGGCGACAACCGGCTTCGACGTCGCGAGCGAATTCCCGCTGCGCGGCCGGGTCCTGCGTCGCGGGGACGACACGGTCGACGTGGTGCTCACCGTGCATCACATCGCCTTCGACGGTGAGTCGACCCCGGTGTTCGTGCGCGATCTGCTCGGCTCCTACCTGGCCCGGACGAACGCCGCGCCACCGGTCGCCGCGCCTGTGGTCCAGTACGCCGACTTCGCGCTGTGGCAGCGCGAATACCTGGGCGCCGCAGATGATCCCGGCGCACCGATGGGTCGTCAGCTCGCCCACTGGCGCGAGCTCCTCGCAGATCTGCCCGCGGTGACCGACCTGCCGATGGATCGCCCGCGGCCGGCCGTGCTCGACACCGCGGCGGCCGTCGAGTCCGTGACCGTCGACGACGCGCTCGCCACCGCTCTGGAAGACCTGGCGCGCAACCGCGACGTCACGCTGTTCATGGTGCTGCACGCCGCGCTCGCCGTCACCGTCGCGCGGCTCGCCGCCACCCGGGACGTCGTCATCGGCACACCCATCGCCGGACGCCCCGACGCCGCACTCCACGACCTCGTCGGCATGTTCGTCAACACGCTCGTGCTGCGCACCGACGTCGACCCGGCATCGACCGTCGACGACCTCATCGCCACGATCCGCGCCACCGACCTCGATGCCTTCGCGCACGCCGACGTGCAGTTCGACGATCTGATCGAGGAACTCGCGCCGGAGCGGTCCACGGCCTACCCGCCGCTGGTCCAGATCGCCTACACCCTCGTGGCCGCCGGCGGACGGCCGGAGGAGATCGGCCGGGTGGAGTTCTCGGGTCTGAGTGCCGAACCGCTCGGGGCCGCCGCCCCGATCGCCAAGTTCGACCTCACGGTCTCGGTGTCCGAACGGACCGGGTCGTCGCCGATGCGGGCCGATTTCCTCTATGCCACCTCGTTGTTCGACGCCGCGACCATCCGCCGCTTCGCCGAGGTGTGGCTCCAGGTGATCGCCGCGATGGCCACCGATCCGTCGCTGCCCGTCGGGGACGTCGACATCGTCGGCATCGACGCCGCGACTCTGAGCGCGCCGAGCCGCAACTCCGTCGGCGAGGTCACACCCGCTGCCGACGGCGGGGTGACCGAACCGGTGACCCTCACCGAACTCCTCACGCGACGCGACCTCGATCCACACCGTCCGGCCCTGATCCACGACGAGGCCGAGCTCTCCTACGCGGACTTCGAGGACCGCACCGATCGCCTTGCGCGCCAGCTGATCTCGCGCGGGGTCGGCCCCGGCGACGTGGTGGCCGTCGGCCTCGAGCGGTCCATCGGGTCGGTGGTCGCGGTGTTCGGCGTCATCAAGGCAGGCGCCGCGTATGTGCCGATCGATCCCGCCTATCCGAGTGATCGCATCGACTTCATGGTGGCCGACTCCGGTGTCCGGCTCGGCATCACCGACGCCTCGACGCGGGCCCGGCTCGGCGAATCATCTTGTGAGTGGCTCGAACTCGGTTCGCTCGACGACCAGGCCGTCGCCGGCGGGCCGGTCACCGACGCCGAACGTCGCCGACCGGTCCGGCTCGACGACCTGGCCTACCTCGTCTACACCTCCGGCTCCACCGGACGCCCCAAGGCCGTCGGGGTCCCGCATCGCGGCATCGCGAACTTCGTCGCCGCGCTGACCGAGGTCACCGGCACACCGGCACAGGCCCCCGACACCCGTGTCCTGCACGTCGCCTCACCGAGCTTCGACGCCTCGGTGCTGGAGATGATGTGGTCGATCGCGGTCGGGCACACCCTCGTCGTCGCGCCTGCCGCCGAGTACGCCGGCGACGCGCTCGGGCGCATCCTCGAACGCGACCGGGTCACCGACACCCTCATCACCCCCACGGTGCTGGCGACCGTCGACCCGCGGCGGGGCCGCACCGTCCGGAACCTCGTCACCGGCGGCGAGGCGTGCCCGCCCGAGCTGATAGCGCGCTGGGCCACACCGGAATCCGGGCGCCGGATGTACAACTTCTACGGGCCGTCGGAGGCCACCGTCTGGGCGACCACCGGACGATCCGAGCCCGGGGCGCCGGTGACCATCGGTCGCGCGGTCCGCGGCTTCACCGCCCACGTGCTCGACGGCCGTCTGCATCCGGTCCCGCAGGGCGTGGTGGGTGAGCTCTACCTGTCCACCGGCGACTCGCTGGCCCGGGGTTACCTCGGCCGGCCCGGCCTCACCGCATCGTCCTTCGTGGCCGATCCCTTCGCCCGCGAACCGGGCCGGCGCATGTACGCCACCGGTGATCTGGTGCGGATCACCGCGACCGGTGAGATCGAGTTCGCCGGGCGCGCCGACCACCAGGTGAAGATCAACGGCCAGCGCGTCGAACTCGGCGAGATCGAGTCCGTGCTCGGCGATCAGCCGGGCGTCGGCTCGGTCGTCGTGACCGGCGTCGACGACGACCACGGGCGCACCCGGCTCGTCGCCTACCTCGTGGCCGACGACACCACCGGCGACCGGCGCCTCGATGCCGACGCGGTTCTCGCCGGGGCGGCCGACCGCCTTGCCGGACACATGATCCCGCACTCGGCGATGGTGCTCGACGAACTGCCCGTGACGCCGGGTGGCAAGCTCGACCGGCGCGCGCTGCCCACCCCCGAGTTCACCACTCCCGCCGACGGATACGTCGCACCGGCGACGACCGCCGAAGAGACGCTCGTCGCGATCGTCGCGGGGCTGCTGGGTCTCGAGACCGTCTCGGTGACCGAGTCCTTCTTCGCGCTCGGCGGCGATTCGATCATGTCGATCCAGCTCGCCTCCGCCGCAAAGGCGGCCGGGTTGCCCCTGTCACCCCGAGAGATCTTCGAACAGAAGACCATCCGCGCGATGGCGCGGGTCGCCTCGGCGGGCGGGGACCGCGCCCCGATGCTCGCCGAACCCACCGGCGATCCCGCCGGACGGGTCGACCTCCCGCCGATCGTGTCCTGGCTCGTCGATGCCGCGCCGACACCGGCCGACCTCGCCGACTTCAACCAGTCGATGGTGCTGACCGCGCCGGCCGGCCTCACCGTCGCCCACCTCGGCGACGTGCTCGGGGCGCTCGTCGACGCGCATCCGATGCTCGGCGCGCGCCTGGAGCCCGCCGGTGGCGCCCAGACCGGAGACACCCAGACCGGGGACACCCAGACCGGGGACACCCAGACCGGGGACACCTGGACCCTCACTGGCGGAACGCCGTTCGACGCCGACGCCTCGATCGTCGCGCTCTCGACCGACACGGCCGTCGGCGAGCCAGGCTTCGCCGACGCGCTGGTCGACGCGCATGCCCAGGCCGCGGGCCGCCTCGACCCGGCCGCCGGGCGACTGGTCGCGGCGACGATCGTCAGCGGCGCCGCGACCCGGGAGTCCGCGCCCGCGGAGCCCGGTGCACCCGCTCGGATCGTGCTGGTGATCCACCACCTCGGTGTCGACGCGGTGTCGTGGCCGATCCTGATCGAGGACCTCCTCACCGTCCACGCCCAGCTGACCGCCGGACAGCCCGTGGCGGTCCGGGCCGAGGAGACCTCGCAGCGTGCGTGGCAGGGCGCACTCACCGCGCAGGTCGACGCACGTCGGACCGAGGCCGGGTACTGGCTCGACCGCTCGCCGGCCGAACCGACCGACTTCGGCGCGCCGCTCGACCCCGACCGCGACCGGTACGGCACGCTGACCTCGATCGTCCACCGCGTCGAGCCGGCCATCGTGGATCCGCTGACGACGACTGTGCCCGAAGCGTTCTCGGCGTCCGTCGTCGACGTCCTGCTCGGCACCCTCGCGCGGGCGGTGCGTTCCTGGCAGCGCGATCGCGACATCGCCGACGCCGCACCGGTCACCGTGCTCACCGAGGGGCACGGCCGTTACGAGGACGTGCTGCTCGCCGGCCCGGAGCCGCGTCGCGCGGACCTGTCGCGCACGGTCGGCTGGTTCACCTCGATCGCCCCGCTCGCCATCGATCCAGCCGACGACCTCGTCCACGCGATCAAGGCGGCCAAGGAAGAGCGTCTCGGCATGCCCGACTCCGGGATCGGGTTCGGCCTGCTGCGCTATGCCGCAGCTGTCGGCGACCCCACCGACCCGGTCGCACAACTGCGGTCCCGTCCGCTGCCCACGATCGCGTTCAACTATCTCGGCACCCGCGGCGCGACCGGACGCAGCGAGGCGCCGACGGCGCCCGGCGAGGTCGACACCCCGACGTCCGGTGCAGCGGCGCTCGCCGGCGCCGCGTTCCTGCCCGCACCCGACGCGCCGTTCCTGCCCGCTGCCGTGTCCGACGGGGTGGCGGCGATGAGTGTGCTGACGGTCAACGCGAGTACCGGCGCGTCCCCGGACGGCCGCGTGCTGTCGGCCGACCTGCAGTTCCCCGCGGCGATCCTGTCGCCGGAGGATGTCCGCGACATCGCACGGCGGTGGACAGCGGAACTCGCCGACGTGGTCCGCCTCGTCGCCGACGGCGTCGACGTCGGCCGGTCGCCCGCGGACGTCCCGGGTGCCGACGTCACCCAGCACGATCTCGACACGGTGGCGCAGCGGTTCCCCGGCGCCCAGGTCTGGGCACTGTCGCCGCTGCAGCGCGGACTGTACTTCCAGTCGCAGCTCGCCGGTACCGACCAGCTCGACGTGTATGTGACCCAAGCGGTCCTGCATCTCGACGGCGATGTCGACCTGGACCGATTGCGCACCGCCGTGGTCGCTCTGCTCGATCACCACCGCACGCTGAAGTCCGGCTTCGTACGGGTGCCCAGTGGACACGTGGTCACCGTCGTGCCCGAGACGGTGCCGTTGCGCTGGCGCGTGATCGACGTGCCGGCAGCCGGTGACGACGATCTCCGGGCTGCCGTGGACGAGGTGTCGGCGGCCGAGCGCACCGAACCGTTCGACCTCGCCGACCCGCCGCTGCTGCGTGCGGTGGTGGTGCGGCACGCGCAGGGGACGAGTGTGGTCATCACCAACCACCACATCCTGTTCGACGGTTGGTCCGGTCCGCTCGTGCTGGCCGACCTGCTCGCGCTCTACGCGACCGGGTCCCCGTTCACCGGACAGGGGACGGGTGAGCGCACCGACTTCGCCGATTACCTCGCCCGCATCGCCGACACCGACCTCGACGCCGGTCTCGCCGCGTGGGCACGGGTCCTCGGACCGGTCACCGAACCCACCCTGGTCGCCCCCGGCCTCACCGGCACATCCGTCGAGGACGGCGAGAACCGCACCGCGGCAGAACATCTGCCGCGCGAACACCGCTGGGTCCTCGAACCCGACCTCGTCGCGGCGCTCGAGCGCACGGCACGGCAGTCGGGCTCGACCATGGCCACGACGCTCCAGCTCGCGTGGGCGGTCCTGCTGTCCCGTCTCACCGACAACCGGGTGGTCACCTTCGGTGAGACCGTCTCCGGGCGGCCCGCCGGACTCGACGGGGTCGAGTCGATGGTCGGCCTCTTCATCAACACCCTGCCCGCCGTCGTCGACGTCGATCCGGACGCCACGATCGCCGAGGTCCTCGGCCGGCTGCAGTCGGACAAGACCGCCGTCCTCGATCACCAGCACATCGGCCTGCCCGAGATCCTCACCGCTGTCGGTCATCCGCAACTGTTCGACACGCTGACCGTGCACGAGTCCTATCCCGTGGACAACGATTCGCTGGCCGGCGGCGCCGCGAGTGCCGCGGTGGGGCTGTCGATCCGGGACGTCGAGGTCTCCGACGCCACGCACTATCCCCTCAACCTGGCGACCTCGCCGACCGCGTCGGGCATCGCGGTCCGGTTGACCTACCTCCCCGACGCTTTCACCGACGACGAGGTCGCCGTCTTCGCGCGGTCGCTCGTGCGGATCCTGCAGACGATCGCCGACGACGCGCAGACTCCCATCGCCGACATCCCGCCGATGTCGACCGTGGACGAGGCCCGCCTCGACACGTGGTCGGCCGGCCCGGACCTCACGCCAGCCGGCACCCACGTCGCCGATCTGCTCCTCGAGCGGATCGCTGCGTCTCCGGACGCGATCGCGGTGCAGGGTCGGTTCGGGGAGGCGACCTACGCCGAACTGGGCAACCGGGTGAGTGTGCTCGCCCGACGGCTGGTCGGTCTGGGTGTCGGGCCGGAAGTCGCGGTGGGCGTGTGCATCCCGCGGTCGACGGAGATGATCGTCGCGGTCCACGCGATCCTCGCTGCCGGTGGGCAGTTCGTGCCGATGGACCCCGCCGCCCCGGCCGACCGCATCGACTACCTGGCGCGCACCGCCGGGGTCGCGGCCGTACTGATCGGCCCGGGGCAGTCCCCGGCGGGAATCGAGGCGCTCGACCCCGAGGTGACCGTCGTGACCGTCGACGACGACTCGGACGCGGTGGTACCGCTTTTCAGTCCTGCCGAACGCGTGTCGGCGGTCGACGGCGCGAATCCGGCCTACACCATCTTCACGTCCGGTTCGACGGGTCGTCCGAAGGGCGTCACGGTCAGTCACCAGACACTGCGCGCGCATCTCGACTACGACCGCGGCGCCTACGAATTCGGTCCCGACGACGTGTTCCTACAGGTGCTGGAACTGACCTTCGACCCCTCCGTCGGTGAGATCCTGCGTCCGCCGCTGTCGGGTGGCCGCCTCGTGGTCATGGAGCCGGGTGCGCATCGTGATCCCGTCGCGGTACTGCGTCACCTCGCCGACTTCGGCGTCACCTCGGCGACGCTGGTGCCCTCGATGCTCGCCGTGCTCACCGAGGTCGCGGAACCCGAGCAACTGCGGGGGCTCACCCGGTTGCGTCACCTGCACACCGGTGGCGAAGCCCTCCCGCAGAGCGTTGCCGAGACCGTCCGGGACCTCATCCCACACGCCCCCGTCAGCAACCAGTACGGACCGACCGAGGCGACGATCTACGCGACCGTCGCCCGGGTCTCGGGTGACTCGGTCGCCATCGGGCGACCCGTCGCGAACACCACCGCGCTGGTGCTCGACCATCGATTGCGGCCGGTGGCAACGGGATTCACCGGCGAGCTGTACCTCGGTGGTGTCCAACTGGCGCGCGGATACACCTCGCGGCCCGCCCTCACCGCCGAACGGTTCGTGCCGAACCCCTACGGCGCACCCGGATCCCGCCTGTATCGGACCGGTGACCTGGTCCGCTGGCGAGCCGACGGTGAGCTGGAGTATAAGGGCCGCACCGACTTCCAGGTGAAGCTGCGCGGTCAGCGGATCGAGCTCGGCGAGATCGAGTCGGCCCTCATGTCGGCGCCGGGAGTCGTGTACGCCGCGGCGGCGGTCGTCGAGACCCCGGCCGGTCAGCAGCTCGTGGCCTACCTGACCCCGTCGTCGGTGGACCTCGACGCGGTCAAACACGCCGTGGCGCAGTCCCTTCCGGAGTTCATGCGTCCCGGTATGTGGATGCTGCTGGAGGAGATGCCGCTCAGCAGCGCGGGCAAGATCGTGCGGCAGCAGTTGCCCGCGCCGACCGTCGACGCGGCCGCGATCGTGCCGGTCGCGGGCGCACGTGAATCGGCCGCCGCGGCGGTCTTCGCCGAACTGCTGTCGATGTCGCCGGAGAACGTCGGCGCCACCACCAACTTCTTCGACATCGGCGGCAATTCGCTGTCGGCGATGCGGGCGGCAGCCCGTCTCGGTGACGCCCTCGGTGCCGACGTCACGGTTCGTGACGTCTTCGAGGCTCCGACGCCGCGCTTGCTGGCCGAACGCCTCGCCGACCGGACCGGCGGACTCCCGCCGATCGCCGCGGTGACACCGCGGCCCGACCGGATCCCGCTGTCGTACGCCCAGCAGCGGATGTGGTTCATCAACCGATTCGATCCGACATTGGCGGCCTACAACATCCCGGCCGTGATGCGCCTGACCGGTGCACTCGATCCCGAGGCGCTCGGCGCCGCCATCGCCGACGTCGTCGCGCGGCACGAGATCCTCCGCACCACCTACCCCGAGGTCGGCGGTATGCCGGTCCAGGTGATCGCCCCGGTGTCCGACATCGCGACCCGGCTCGACCACGAGTTCGTGCCGGCGGCCGACGGTCGTGATCCGGGAGCGGTCGTCGGGTCCGCGGTCACCGCCGGCTTCGACCTCACTGCCGACTGGCCGGTGCGGACCAGGCTGCTCGAGATCGAGACCTCGTCCGGCACAACGGAATACGTTCTGGCTGTGGTGCTGCACCACGTGGCCTCCGACGGTGAATCCCTCGGCCCGCTCGTCACCGACCTCACCACCGCCTATCTCGCGCGGACGGCCGGGGAGCAGCCGCGATTCGAGCCGTTGCCCGTCCAGTACGCCGACTACGCCATCTGGCAGCGACGTGCCCTCGGCGATGTCGACGACGCGACGTCGGCGATGGGCGCCCAGCTGGACTACTGGACCGCACACCTGGCCGGCATGCCGGATCTGCTCGAGCTGCCGACCGACCGCCCGCGTCCGGCGGTCGCGTCGCAGCGCGGTGCGCGCGTGTCCTTCACGATCCCGGCGGACGTCACCGCGCGGATCGACACCGTCGCCGACGAGTTCGGGGCCACCCCGTTCATGGTGTTGCACGCGGCGCTGGCGGTCCTGCTCGCCGATCTGTCGGGCACCGATGACGTGGCGGTCGGTACGCCGATCGCCGGTCGGGGCGCCGCCGTGCTCGATCCGCTCGTCGGGATGTTCGTGAACACGCTCGTGCTGCGGACCGCGCACGCGGGAGCCGACACCTTCGCCGACGTGCTCGATCGCGTCCGCCGTGTCGACCTCGACGCCTTCGCGCATGCGGACCTGCCGTTCGAGACCCTCGTCGATCGGCTCAATCCGGTTCGCTCCGAGTCGTTCGCGCCGCTCACCCAGGTGTGGTTGACCCTGGACCAGAGCGTGGTGCCCGAGCTCGCCGGACAGTCGCTGTCAGCCGATCTCGGCGACATCGCGGTCACCCCGCTCGACGCGGGGGAGGTGCCGGCCAAGGTGGACCTGCTGTTCTCGGTCGCGAAGGCCGGAGCGGGCGAGACCTGGACGGCGGCACTGCAATACGCCACCGATCTGTTCACCGAATCCACCGCCGCCGGGTTCACGGTGCGGTTCGTCAACCTGCTGGACGCGCTCACCGCGACCCCGGGCGCTCCGGTCGCCGCCGCGCCCATCCTGCTGGCGGGTGAGGCCGAGTCCCTGGTGCCGGTGCGCGGTGGCGAGGCCGCCGAACCCGTGTTGCTCGGCGACCTGTTCACCGAGGCCGGCACGCGCTATCGGCGTCGGACCGCGGTGGTCGACGCCTCCGGGGCGACGCTGTCGTACTCGGCGCTGCATGCCCGGTCCAACCGCCTGGCCCGGTGGCTGATCGGCCGCGGCGTCGGCCCGGAAACGCTGGTGGCACTGGCGATTCCGCGGTCCGTCGATCTCCTGGTCGCGATCTGGGCGGTGGCGAAGACCGGCGGCGGGTACGTCCCGATCGATCCGGACTATCCCGCCGAACGCGTGGCGACGATGGTCGAGGACGCGGGCGCCCGGCTGGGTCTGTCGGTCACCGCCGTCGGAGCGTTGCCGGACGAGGGTTTCGAGTGGCTTCGCCTCGACGACACGTCGGTGGTCGCCGAACTCGACGCCACCTCCGAGGCCGCCGTGGAGCCGGGGGAGCAGGCCGGACCGGTTCGGACCGACAACGTCGCCTATGTCATCTACACCTCGGGCTCGACCGGTCGCCCCAAGGGCGTCGCGGTGTCACATTCGGGTCTACGGAACTTCGCCATCGCGAAGTCGCGGGCGCTCGGGGTCGAGGACGGCGCGGTTGTCCTGGGATTCGCGTCCCCGAGCTTCGACGCCTCGGTGCTCGAATACCTCCTCGCGACGGTCAACGGCGGGACGCTCGCCTACCGGCCGTCGACCGCGGTGGGTGGCACGGAGCTGCAGGAGTTCATGCAGCGACACGAGGTCGCCACGACCTTCCTCACGCCGTCGGTGCTGTCGACGCTCGACCCGACCGCCTTGCCCAGCCTGCAGGCGGTGTCCGTGGGCGGCGAAGCGGTGCCGCAGTCGGTGATGGACGCCTGGGCACCGCACACCCGCATCCACAACGGTTACGGCCCGACCGAGACGACGATCATGATCGCGGTCGGTGAGGCGGCGACGCCCGGCGAGCCGGTCCGCCTCGGCGGTCCGCTGCCCGGCGTCGAGTTCCTGGTGCTCGACGCGCACCTGCGGCCCGTCCCGGTCGGCGTGGCCGGCGAGCTCTACGTCCTCGGACCCGCCCTCTCTCGTGGCTACCTCGACAAGCCGGGCCTGACCGCCGCGCGGTTCGTCGCCAGTCCGTATGCGGGCGCCGGACGCCGGATGTACCGGACCGGTGACGTCGTGCGGTGGCGGGAGTCGCGCTCGGGAGGTCTCACCCTCGAGTACTCCGGTCGGAGCGACGACCAGGTGAAGCTCCGCGGCCTCCGCATCGAGCTGGGGGAGATCGAGGCGGCGCTGCGCTCGGCGCCCGAGGTGCGATCCGCGGTCGTCGTCGGTGTCGGTTCGTCGGGGGCACCGAGTTCGGTGGCCTCGAGTCTCGCCGCATATGTCGTCGGTGGCGGCGTACAGGTGGACGCCCTGCGCGGCCTGCTGTCCGCCCAGCTGCCCGCGCACATGGTGCCCGCGTCGATCACGGTGCTCGACGAGTTCCCGCTGACCCCGGTCGGCAAGCTGGACCGTGCGGCGCTGCCCGCACCCGAGGTGGCGCCCGCCGAGTTCGTCGCCCCGGGCACCCCGGTCGAGCAGGCGATCGCCGATGCCTACGCCGAGGTCCTCGGCGTCGAGCGGGTCGGGGCCACCGACAGCTTCTTCGATCTGGGCGGCAACTCGCTGTCGGCCACGCGCGTGAAGGCCGCACTCCGCGACCGCAACGGCTTCGACATCGAGCTCGCGTGGTTGTTCAACGATCCGACCGTGCGTGGTCTGGCCCGGCGCCTTGCCGACGGCAATGCGGTGAGCAGCGACGTCGTGATCACCCTTCGCGGCGAGGGGGCGCGGGCCCCGCTGTTCTGTGTGCACCCGGCCGGTGGCCTGGCCTGGTTCTACGGCGGACTGGCCCCGTATCTGCGGGACCGGCCGATCTACGGGCTGCAGGACCCGCACGTGGTGACCGGCGAACCGAGCGTCACCGATGCCCGGGAACTCGCCCGGCGCTACGTCGAGGAGATCCGGCGCGTCCAGCCGCACGGCCCGTACCACCTGCTCGGCTGGTCGGTCGGCGGTGTCATCGCACACGCCATGGCCACCCACCTCGTCGGACTCGGTGAGGGCGTCGCCTACCTGGGGATCATGGACTCGCGTCCGGAGGACGAGCCGGTGATCACCGGTCACGACCGCCCGTCGCTCGCCGGCGACGAGCCCGGAGACATCGTCGTGGCCGATGCGCCGGGGTCGACCGTCGCCGAGACCATCGAACCCGATGCGTCGACGGTCGTCGACGTCCTCGGCGGTTGGCGCGACCTCTTCGATCTCGGCGACGACGTGCAGGCGTCCACCTCCGAGGAGGTCACCGCGATCATCCGGCAGCAGATCTTCGGCATGGGACTGCTGGCCGAGGACCAGGTGGAGCGCATCATGGACAGCTTCGATTCCTCGACCCAGGTGGTTCTCGACTACCGCCCGGACGTCTTCGCCGGCGACATGCACGTGTTCACCGCGACCGAGGACAAGGACGACCCGTCGCTGTTGGCCGGTGCCTGGCGTCCGTACGTGACCGGCGCGATCGACAACATGGATGTCGCCACCCATCACCTCGGGATGGCGAACGCCGACGCGCTCTCGGTGATCGGGCCGACGCTCGACGATCAGTTGTCGCGCGTCGACGGCTCGGCCGGACAGTGAGCGGAATGAGGGGATTTGCGTGACATCATCGACCTGACCTCGCCGACGTCCCGGCCGAGAGCCACTACGTTCGACAACAACAAAGCAGGCGGGCGACGACAGTCGCCGCGCCACCGGAGAAAGGACACTCATGACGAACCCATTCGATGACGAGGACGGCCGCTTCTACGTGCTCGTCAACGACGAGAACCAGCACTCGCTGTGGCCGACCTTCGCGGACATCCCCGCCGGATGGACCAAGGTCTTCGGTGAGGACAGCCGCGCGGCGTGCCTGGAGTATGTGGAGCAGAACTGGACTGATCTCCGGCCCAAGAGCCTCATCGAGGCCATGGAAGCGGACAAGAGCAGCGACGCCTGAACCTCGGTTCGGAGGTCGACACTCGCGATCGCCAAAGTCGGACGTGCTCGAATGTCGGGACAGTTGCATGTGGATAACAGGTAAAGAATCAAACCACTGATGCCCTGTTGCAACTACAGTCACAGCCGTAACATCAAAGTGCAGCATAGTTACGGAAAATGTTGTGGAATATCCCACACATGTTGAGCCAGTGTTCTACTACTTGAATGATGTAGGGCACACTGGGTTGAAGGATCGCTCGGTACCAACGTCAGGGGAGGCGGGGACACAGCGATCGACGCTCCACGGGCGGGAAGGCAGTAATCATGGACCAGCTACTTCTGGATGACATCCAGACCCGAGGGGCGATCACGCCCCACCTGACAGCAGTTCGGCTGGGCGATGACGCTCTCACCTACGGTGAACTCGCTGATCGTGTCGACGACTACGGAAACGTGCTCGCCGAATACGGGATGTCGCCGACCTCGGCGTTCTACGCCGCCCTGATGCATTGCATGCCGTCGCTGGTGGACATCGACCCGGTGGACGCCCGGCTGCAGGTGATCGGTGAAATCCAGGCCTGGCTCGGGCGCGAACGCGGCGAGGTGGCCTCGGCCCGGCCGCGGCTCCGCGCGGTCAGCTAGGCCCCGGCACACGCATACACACGACGAGACCCGCCGAAAGGCGGGTCTCGTCGTATCTGTGGTGGTGCGATCGCGGAGGCGACGAGCCTCGAACGGTGCGCCCGTCGGCTACAGTCCGGCGAGAACGAGGACGAGCAGCAGGATCGGGCCGCCGACGACCATACTGCCGGCGCCGGTCATGATGCCGGTGATCGCGCGACCGGTGCCCTTGCGCTCGGCGGGGGCGCGGCGAACCTGTTTGACGCCGATGACACCGGAGACCACGGCGACCAGGCCGAGGATCGCGCCCAGGCCGAGAACGAGGGTCAGCGGAATCGAGATCAAACCGGTGGTCAACGCCAGCGATGCGGCCGGAGCGACAGGGCGACCACCGACGGGCCGGGTGAGATAGGGCGCCGGTGAAGGAGTGACCACCCGGACCGGTGTGGACATCGCGACCAGGGGTGACCGGTCCGCGTGCTGCAGGTCCCAGAAGTCGCCCACCGGCGGGAGTGCAGCGTGCTCGCGTGCGGGCAGTCTGGTCTCCACCCGGGTTGCCGACCGCGGCACCGGTCTCGCCGCGGTGTCGATTCTGGTCGGCGTGGGCGAGTCGGATACCGGGGCACTCGCGTCGATCCGGGTGTCGGCCGGCGTGATCGCGGCGGCGGGTAGCTCGGTGTCGTCGAGATCGTTCACGAGCGGCCACCGCGCGTGGCGCTGGGTCACCGGCGGAGCGAACGGATGGGTGGGTTGATCGGTACGCACGTACACCTCCTCGCCGCTCGGCCCCGGGTCGGAACCGCACCCGTCCGAGTGTAGGCGAGGAGGCGACGTACGCCGCGGGTCTAGTTGCCCTCTTGCTGACCGCTGCCCATGCTGATGAGCTGCTGGATGGCGTCACCGCTGAGCTTCCAGTCGCCGTCGACCTTGACGAAGCCGAGCTGGATGTCGACCGGTGCCGGCGAATGCGGGCTCTTCACGGCAACGGTTGCGGTGGCCTTGTCGCCGTCCTCGGTGACCTCTTTGACCGAGAAGGCATCCGGGGTGTAACCCGCGGCGGATGCGCCCTTGGCGAATGCCATCGCGGCCGGTTTGGTCGCCGGGTTCGTGACGTCGATGACCTTGTCGAGATCCTCGGATGAGGTGGCCGGGTCGATGGCCTGGCGGAGGGTTTCCGTCGCGTCGTCGTTGCTGAGCCCGGTGACCTCGTCGACCGCGTCACTCGCAGCGGTCTCGACCTGGCTGGCGGCGGACTCGACGGCGGTCGACACCGCGCTCGTCGCCTCGTCGACGGTGTCGGTGGACTCCGAACAGCCGGTGGCGACGAACAGTGCGGCCCCGGCGAGGGCGACGGCAGCGACGGACTTCCGGATCTTCATGCGACTCTCCTCGGTTGGGTTGCGTTCTCCGCAGTGAGCCAACACTAACTCACCACCCTCCGGAATTAATCGGACCGCGGTCCGGTTATGGTCTGTGTAACCACGACAAGGAGGCGCGACATGCAGTTCGGACTCTTCAGCGTCAGCGACATCACCGTCGACCCCACCACGGGCACGACGCCGACCGAGCACGAGCGGATCAAGGCGATCGTCGAGATCGCGAAGAAGGCCGAGGACATCGGACTCGATGTGTTCGCGTTGGGCGAGCACCACAACGAGCCCTTCTTCTCGTCGTCGCCGACCACGACCCTGGCCTACATCGCGGCGCAGACGCAGCGTCTGCAACTGAGCACCGCGACCACGCTGATCACCACGAACGACCCGGTGAAGATCGCCGAGGACTTCGCCATGCTGCAGCACCTCGCCGACGGGCGCGTCGACCTGATGCTCGGGCGGGGCAACACCGGTCCGGTGTACCCCTGGTTCGGTCAGGACATCAGGCAGGGCATTCCGCTGGCGATCGAGAACTACCATCTGCTGCACCGGCTGTGGACCGAGCACGTGGTCGACTGGGAGGGACAGTTCCGCACCCCGCTGACGTCGTTCACCTCGACCCCGCGGCCGCTCGACGACGTCGCGCCGTTCGTGTGGCACGGCTCGATCCGCAGCCCCGAGATCGCCGAGCAGGCCGCCTATTACGGCGACGGCTTCTTCGCGAACAACATCTTCTGGCCCAATGAGCACTTCCAGCGCCTGATCGACTTCTATCGCGAACGGTATGAGCACTACGGACACGGCAAGGCCCATCAGGCCATCGTCGGGCTCGGCGGGCAGTTCTTCATCCGGCCGAAGTCGCAGGACGCGGTGCGCGAGTTCCGTCCGTACTTCGACAACGCGCCGGTGTACGGACACGGGCCGTCGCTCGAGGACTTCACCTCGCAGACGCCGCTGACGGTGGGTAGCCCGGCCGAGTTCGTCGACAAGACGCTCACCTTCCGGGAGACCTTCGGCGACTACCAGCGCCAGCTGTTCCTCGTCGATCACGCCGGGCTGCCGCTCAAGACCGTTCTCGAGCAACTCGACCTGCTGGGTGAGGTGCTGCCGGACCTGCGTGCCGGATTCGCCGAAGGGCGGCCCGCGGACGTGCCCGAGGCGCCGACGCACTCCTCGCTGGTCGCTGCGCGCCGCGAATCCCAGGACAGAGTGGCCCAGGAGGGTGCAGCCGAGGAAAGTGTGGAGGTGTCGTCATGACAGCGCTGCGCATCGTCGCGGTGAATGCCGGCCTGTCCGAACCGTCGTCGACGCGACTGCTGATCGACCGGATGGTCGCGGCGGCGGCCGCACGGCTCGGTGAGGGACGCACCGAGGTCGAGATCGTCGACCTCCGTGACCTCGCCGTCGACCTCGGGCAGGCGATGACCGTCGGCTTCGCCTCGGGCGGGGCGCGGGCGGCGCTCGACGCGGTCGAGGGGGCCGATGCCCTGATCGTGGCGACGCCGGTCTTCAACGCGTCCTACAGCGGCCTGTTCAAGATGTTCTTCGATCTCGTCGACATCGAGGCGATGGCGGGCAAGCCGGTGCTGATCGGCGCGACCGGCGGCAGTCCGCGGCATTCGATGGTGCTCGACCACGCTCTGCGACCGCTGTTCGCCTACCTGCGGGCCGTCGTCCTGCCGACCGGTGTCTACGCCGCATCGGCGGACTGGGCGGGCGCCGGCGGGGACACCGCTTCGCTGAACGACCGGATCGACCGTGCCGCAGCCGAACTCGCGTCGCTCCTCACACCGCGGGGCGGTCCGGGGTCGGCGGATGCCGCCGGCGGCCGCGAGCCGTCGAACGCGCCCGCCGTCACCGACGGCCGGCAGCAGGCGTCCGAGGCCGCGGGGATCGCGAACTTCGCGAGGTTGCTCGGCACGGCGTGATCGCCTGCAGCCCTCCGTTGTCAGGGAGTGGCGCGACCGGGGGTGTTGCTGCGGGCGCGCAGCCGGGAGTGCGGCAGTGGCGGCGCGGGAAGGTGCTGGGTCGATCCGGCGTACCCGGTGACCTGCCCGAACCGTTCGCTGTGCGCCTCCCACTGCTCCCGGTAGGAGACGATCTCCTCGTGCGTGCGACCGATGAAGTTCCACCACATCACGATGTCCTCGGACAGCGGTGCGCCACCGAGGAAGACGACGCGGGCATCGGCGTCGGCGACGTTGGTCAGCGTGATCCGCCGCCCTCCCAGCCCCACGTAACCCAGCTCGGTGCGGGACAACGGTGCGGCGTCCGCCTCGGTCACCTCGACGGTCCCGGTGTCGACGAGGATGCCGTGCTCGTGTGCGGGATCGACATCGATGGCGACCGATGCGCCCGGTGCGAAGTCGAGCTGGGCGCCGGTCAGCGGGGTGAACGTGTGCACCGGCGAGCGGGTGCCGAACAGTTCGCCCAGGAAGACCCTGGCGGTGACCCCGCCGAGATCGAGCGGATCGGGCCGGTGATGCGCGAAGTCGCGTGGGGTGTCGGCCTTGTCGGCCGGCAGGGCAACCCACAGCTGCACCCCGTGCAGGGTGGTGGTGTCGGGTGTCGAGACCTCCGTGTGCGCGATGCCGTGCCCGGCGGTCATCAGGTTGATCTCGCCGGGGCGGACCATCGCGTGATTGCCCATCGTGTCCCGGTGCTCGACCTCCCCGGTGAACAGCCAGCTGACCGTCGCCAGCCCGGTGTGCGGGTGCGGCGGGACGTCCATCCCGCCACTGCTCGCGACATCGTCGGGGCCGTAATGGTCGATGAAACACCAGGCCCCGATCAGCGATCGGGACCGCTGCGGCAGAGTTCGGTGCACGGTCATCGCGCGCGGGCCGCCGAGGGGCACGTCGCGGGCGGTGAGGACGTCCATGCGGAGGTGGCCCGAACCCGAGGCGACGCCCGCGTCGGCGTGGCATTCGACCTCGACGGGGTCCGTTTCCAGATTGCTCATGACCACATTGTCCGCGACCGCGGCCCCGGCGTCTGCCGACCCGTGTGCAGCGACGCGGCCCGCCCCGATCAGACGACGGTCGGGTCCTCGAAACGCATCGTGATCCGGTCCACCGAGCTGGACATGAGAGCGTGCCGGCCCAATCGCAGGGACCGCAGTTCGTCGGCGATCGGGTGCGCGCCGAGTGTCAGACTCGCGCCACCGATCCGGGTGCGGGTCCCGCTGGTCGAGGTGAGTCGCCAGGGCGTCATCCGGGTGGTCCCGTCGAGTTGTGAGTAGGCGTGCAACACGGTGTCGGCGGTGGAGTCGGGGACCTTGATCCCCGGCTTCACGCTCAGGTCGGCGACGAGCGCTCCGTCGGCGACGAGCCGGCCGTGCTTCGTTGCCGAGGAGTGGTCCACGTCGAACTCGGCGAGCGTCTTGGGAAACCCCCAGATGCCGCGGCCTGCGGCCAGGGTGAAGTCGCCGTCGACGGGGAGTCGGTGCACGAGCGCACGCGCGTCGCCGCGCAGCAGGGAGCGCAGTGCCCGGACGGGGGAGGCCGGCGGGACCGACGGGTCCTCGACGAGGAAACACACCCCGAACTCGTTGTACGGCCCGAGGTCGCCGTCGACGTAGTCGACGAACACGAGCATGCACATCGTGCGACCCGGCCGGATGCGCAGTGGGCGGAGGGTGCCGGGCCGCGGCGACTCGGCGTCGATGGCCCGCGCGACGGCTGTCGAGTCGGCGGTGAAGCCGGCGACGAAACACCGCGCGTGCCGGATCTCGACCGGCATCGTCACCGGTGTGCCGAGGACGTCGTGGGTCGAAGGTGCGCTCACCTGTTCTCCTTCTGCGAGACGACGTGCGATCGACGGCCGGGCGGACGTCCGATCGCGTTTCTAGAACATGTTCTAGTCTTGCATGTACCGGGGGGCAATGGGCCCGCGAACCGTCGATGTCCCCAGGAATGTGGACACAACTGCATGCAGATTGGGACAGATCGCCGCTGGTGAGGTCGATGACGGGGGGTCATGTCCGAGTCGTCGGATAACGTTCGCTGAGTACACGGTCACAAAACGCTGTGTAATTGCTGAGAGTCGCCGACCGTCCGCAGCCACCGCGGTCGACGCTGATCGCGCGGACAGGTTCCGAGGGGGTGAACGCGATGACGGGAGAGTACTCGGCGGGCGGCGCATCTCTCGTCCGAGTCGGGATGGTCGACGACCATCGTTCGCCGATCTGGGGGATCGAGCGCGTACTCGACCCGATCGCCGACATCTCCCTGGTCTGCGCAGCCTCCACGGTGGACGCGGTGCTCGGCGGGATGCCGCTCGACGTCGTCCTGCTGGACCTGCGTCTCGACGACGGCACGACGCCTCGCGAGAACGTCAACGCGTTGTCCGCGGCCGGGGTCGCCACCGTCGTCTACACGTCCGGCGAGCATCCGGCGCTGCTACGGTCGGCCGCCCGGGCCGGAGCGCTCGGCGTTGTCCTCAAGTCGGCCGATGAATCGGTCATCATCGAAGCGATCCGGGCTGCGGCGCGGGGGAGGGCGGTCCTCACCACGGAGTGGGCCGCGGCCATCGACGGCGACCCCGAGCTCGCCGCGGTCGACCTGTCGCCCCAGCTGCAGAAAGTGCTGGCTCTGTACGCATCCGGGGAGACCTCGGCGCGGGTCGGCGCCGCCCTGGGTGTGTCCGCCGAGACGGTCAACGAGTACCTCAAACGAATCCGGCAGAAGTATGCGGATGCGGGGAGGCCCACGCGCACCAAGGTGGACCTGTTCAAGCGTGCCGTCGAAGACGGCTGGTTGCCGGTGCCACAACGGTATCGGCGGACGACGCGGGTGGCGTCCGAGGATTCACGCGGACGCCGACGATGAGTGGGTGCGGACCATGAGTGGGTGCGGACCACCGGCGATCGGGGTCCGTGGCGCAGAGACGGTGGCGCCCAGAGACGGTGGCGCCCAGAGACGGTGACGCGCAGAGACGGTGGCGCGTAGTGACGGTGGCGCGGTGAATACGACGCCGACCGGAGTGCAGAGGAGGGGAACGATGGGGAACCGGGTGCGGGAACAGTTCGAGCGACGCCGGGGTCCCCAGTTCTGGGTCTACCGACCAGTAGTCGGCCGACCTACCGTTGGGGCAACGATGAGAACGCGTGGAGCGTGCGGCGTCGGGGACGTGAGCGATGCGCCGATCGAAAAGGGGATGGATCAATGACGGCGACCACAGAATTCTTCACGACCGGGGTGTCGTCGGCGCCACGCCGTGCTGATGCTTCGGACATGCTGGCGCACAAGCCTGTTGCGCGACTCGCCGACTATCGGGGAAGCGGGGAGGTGGCCGCCGCGATTCCGCGCCCGAGCCTGTCCGACCGGGAGATCGAGGTCTTGCTGGCGTGGCTGGCCGCCGACTCCAAGGAGGATGCCGCGGCGCGCCTGTTCATCTCGGCGTCGACGGTCAGCACCCACCTTGCACGAATCCGTGCCAAATACACTGCGGTCGGCCGGGGAGCCCCCACCAAGACGCATCTCTTCGCGCGGGCTCTCCAGGACGGATACACCGGCCTCGACTCGTGGTGAGTTCTCGGCCGGGCGGGTCGCGTGCGGCGCGGACCGTTCGGTCGGGACGGGATCGGCGTGGTCAGCGCAGGTCGCGTTCGATACGTGGCCAGGTCTGGTACAGGTCGTCCTGCCAGTAGCCCCACGAGTGGGTGCCGGTCGGCCGGAAGTTGACGTGGACCGGGACGTTCAGGGACCGCATGCGCTGGACCATCTGCCGGGTGCAGATGTCGATCGCGACCTCGATCCCACCGCCCAGGATCGCCTGGTTGGCGAGCGTGAACCCGTCGCCCTCGATACTCGGGTCGGTCAGCTGCTCGTGGACTCCCGGCGCGCCGGTACCGGTGGTCATGTAGACCTTGCTGCCGCGGAGCTTCGCCGCATTGAGATAGGGGTCGTTGGCCCGCCAGCCGGGCCCGTCGAGGGGCCCCCACATGTTGGTCATGTCTGCCTGACCGCGGTCCTCGACCACGAGACGGATGTATTGCTGACCGGCGGGGTCGCTGGTCCGGGCGCATCCGCTGAACGCTGCGACGGATCGGTACAGCCCCGGGGCGGCAATGGCCAGATTGAGTACGGACGTCCCGGCCATGGAGATCCCGGCGATCGCGTTGACCCCTGTGGTGTCGAACGTGCCGTCGATGAGGGGCGGGAGCTCCTCGGTGAGGAACGTCTGCCATTTGTTGCGGCCGAGGGTGGGGTCGTCGCGTTGCCAGTCGGTGTAATACGAGTAGGCCCCACCGATGGGGGTGACGACGTAGGCGTGCTTGTCGGCGAAGTAGCGCTTGTAGGTGGTCCGCGCGTCCCAGGTCGCGGAGTCCTCGCCACCACCGGCACCGTTGAGGAGGTAGAGCGTCGGGGCCGGCCGGGCACGATCCCGCGGGGTGAGCACCGTGACCGGGACCGTGCGGTTCATGGCTGCGGAGTGGACGAGCAACGTCACCTGTTGTGGGTCGTCGGTGTAGGAGTCGATGACGCGGGAGCCATCCGGGGACGACGGCGGTGCAGCGGAAGCCGGTGCTCCGGTGGTGACCGCGAGACCCGCCATCACCGCGCCCACGGTCAGCAGAGCTGCGAGCAGTCTCCGACCGCCGAACAGTACGTGCCGCTGGATTCGACGACCGCTTTCGTTCACATCGCACCCACTCGTTCTCGACACGCACTCGTTCGTTGACGCATTGACCGGCTCTCCTCGGGTGGATCGTCCGCCCAGAGGAAAACGATACGAGAAGAGCGCGCCGCGCCTGTCACCTGAAGGATCGAATCTCGCCGGGTCTAGAGGGCGACCTGGGCGAGGATCGGCGTCGTCGGCTGTGGCGAGCCGCCGGCCGGCTCGATGGTCACCGCGAGCACGCTCGACCCGCTCACGTCGTTCACCACCACCGGGGCGGTGTCGTCCCCGGGGATCAGCCCGGCCGGTACGGGCCGGTCGGCGCCGCCCACCAGCCACAGTTGGTAGGTGCTGTCGGCGGGGATCGGCGTCCGCAGGTCTCGTAGGAGCGCCACGGCCTGATCGGCCGACTCGGAGGTCACCACCGCGATGGTGCCGCGATCGTCGGCGAGGGGTTCGACGCTCACCGAGGCGTCGGCAGCCGTGAGCACCCCGAGCACCTCTCGCTGCGAGTCGCTGAGGGCCGTCGAGGAGGTGGACGTCTCGGGCGCGGTGGTGCGACCGATGAGCACGCCTGCGCCGAGGGCCACCGCCACGGTCACCGCCGCCGCGGCCAGGATCGCGGTGGCACGCGCCGGGCGCGGTGCGGTGCCGCCGGACCGGTGCTGTCCGGGAGCGGAATCGCGGGGTCGCAGTTCGACCGGCGGCGGTGGCGCGAGGTCGGTCTCTCCGCTGTGATCGGGTCCGGCCGGGGCTGGGGGCTCGGGGTCTGCCGCGGCTCCGATCGGGGTCTGCGGGCCCGGATCGGCGCCCGCGGGCACATAGGCGTCCGGGGTCAGCGCGGCGCCCTCGAAGACATGGTGCAGTACCCGGTCCCGGAGTTCGGGCGGTGCGTCGAGCGCGTAGGTCGTGGCGAAGCCCGCCATCGCCGCCTGGATGTCGGTGATCTGCGCGTCGTAGACCGCGCGTTCCTGCGGCGGCAGGACGGCGAGTTCTCGCTCGACGCGGGTGGTCTCGTCGGGCGTCAGGGCGCCGACGGCGAAGAGTTCGACGTGGTCGTCGAGCCAGGCGGCCTCGCGGTCCCCGGATGGCGTATCGGGTGTGGTCATTGTGGGATCAGGCGTCCTCGTGCGTCCTCAGGCAGGTTCTCAACCGACGCAGGCCATCTCGAATCCGAGACTTGATGGTGGGCAGGGGGGTATCGGTGTGCCGGGCGACCTCCGGGTAGGTCAGGCCCCCGAAATAGGACATCTCGATGCAGCTCCGTTGCAGTTCCGTGAGCGTACCGAGACATGTTCGTAGCGTACGCGCCTCGTCGGTCTGCACAACGACCTCGAGCGGTATGTTTCGCGGGGTCTCCACCGACACCGCCCCGTACTGCGACATCCGCTGTTGCTGCAGTTCCTCCGAGCGCACGCGGTCCACGGCCCGCCGATGGGCGATGGTCATCATCCAGGTGATGACCGAACCACGTCCGGGTTGGTACTCGCCGGCCTTCTGCCAGTACTGCAGATATGCCTCCTGGACGATCTCCTCGGCGTACTGACGGTCCCGCACGACCCGGAACGCGAGTCCGTAGATCCGTGAACTCGTGCGGTCGTACAGAGCGGAGAACGCGGTCCGGTCGCCCGTCGCCGCGGCGGCCAGCAACTCCCGCAGCACCTGTGCTTCGCCCCCGCGTCCGTGGTGCGCGTCGGCGGCCGCGCTGCCATCGTCCGGTGTCACTGTTCCACGGTAACGAACACGTGGGGATTTCTCGGGTGATCGTTGATCCCGGGTAGACCGATCGCGAATTCATGGATCACGGACCTACCGGTCACCGGTTGGCGGCACGGCGGTACAGGATGAGCGAGGCAGGTATGCACACCGCCAGTATGACCAGGGCCGAACCGACCGAGTACGCGACCGCGTGGTCGGCGACCCATCCGGTGGCCTCGGGGAAGGTGGGCGGCGCCTCGTTGCCGAAGAGCTGCCGGGATGCCGTCGCCACTGCGGTGACCGGGTTCCATTCGGCGATCGCACGCAACGGTCCGGGCAGGCTCTGGGCCGAGATGAACGCGCTCGACAAGAAGGTGACCGGGAACATCCACAGGAAGCCGATGCTCTGCGCAGCTTCGACATTCGGCGCGGCGAGGCCGGTCACGGCCCCGACCCAGGCCATGGCGAGTGCGAACAGGCCGATGATGCCGAAGGCGAGGGCGGCGTCGCCGGCGCTGCCCTGGACCCGCCAGCCGATCGCGAGACCGCAGGCGACCATCACCGCAAGACCGACGATCCCCAGCAGCATGTCCGAGGTGACGCGTCCGCTGATGACGCCCAACCGGGACATCGGCAGGGACCGGAGCCGGTCGACGATACCGTCGGAGGTGTCGTTCGCCAGGCCGACGGTGGTGAACGCCGCGTTGAACACCACGGTCTGGGTGAAGATGCCCGCCATCAGGAACTCGCGGTAGGAACCCCCGCCGAACGTCGCGCCGAAGACGTAGGCGAACAGGAACACGAACATCAGCGGCTGGATGGTGGCGCTGATGAGCAGGGTCGGAATTCGCTTGACGGTGAGCAGATTTCGTTCGACCAGGACTGCGGTGTCAGTGAGCATGGAGTCGATCCGATCGGGTCGTCGGGGCGTGGGAGAGGTCGGGATCGGCGTCGGACACCTTCGGGATGACGGCGGTCTCGGCATCGGCATGGGACCCCGCCGGTGTACCGACACCGGCGTCGCTGTCGCCGTCGGTCCCGTGCGTGTCGCGCTCCGTGAGCGTCAGGAACACGTCGTCGAGCGTCGGGGTCGCGACCGTGGCGTCCACGACGTCGATGCCGACGGCGTCGAGGGCGCGGACGGCCTCGACGGCACTGCGCGTTCCGTTGTCGACGGGAATCGACCATCGGGTGCCCGTCGACCCCGGGTGGGCGGTGGCCTCGCTCTCGAGTCGTTCGGGCATGCCGAGACCGATCTCGGCCAGCGTCGTGGCGACGAGCTCGTCCTGCGGTTCCGACGATCCCGAGCGCATGTCGACCTCGACGGTGAGGATCGAACCGCCGGTGGCCGCCTTGAGATCGGCGGCACTGCCCTGGGCACGGATGGTCCCGTGGTCGATGACGGTGATCTCGTCGGCCAGTGCGTCCGCCTCCTCGAGGTACTGCGTCGTCAGCAACACCGTCGCGCCGCCCGCGACCTGTTCGGTGATGACCTCCCACATCTGGCGCCGCCCACGGGGATCCAACCCGGTGGTCGGCTCGTCGAGGATCACCAGCGACGGCCGGTTGATGAGGGCGCCGGCGAGGTCGAGCCGTCGGCGCATGCCGCCGGAGTAGGTGCGCATCGGCCGGTCGGCGGCGTCTTGGAGGGCGAGGTCGGCGATCAGCTCACGGGCACGTGTGGAGGCCTCGCCGCGCGACAGCCCGTACAGCTGCCCGACCATCCGCAGGTTCTCGAAGCCGGTCAGGTTCCCGTCGACGGCCGCGTACTGGCCGGAGACACCGATGATCTTGCGGGCCGCGCCGGGGTCGGCGATGGCGTCGACACCGTCGACCAGGACGCTGCCCTCGTCGGGCCTCATCAGGGTCGCGACCGCGCGGACGGTGGTGGTCTTGCCCGCACCGTTGGGCCCGAGCAGCGCGTGCACGGTGCCCGCGGGCACGGTCAGGTCCAGACCGTTGAGGGCGTGCACGCGACGGCCGCGGCCGAACAGGCCGGTGCGGAACGTCTTTCGCAGACCGCGCAGTTCGAGCGCGTTCCGCGCCGGTGCGGCGGCGCCGGGGGTGGTACCCGGCGTCGGGGTTGTCGTGGTCGCCTCTGCCGATGTCGTGTCAGCCATACTGTGCCGCCCCATGTGTGACCTCCCTTTCACTGTCCTGCGAACGTTCCATGGCGCGGATCAGACTGGCCGGCCGCATGTCTCGCCAGTTCTCCTCGACGTATTCGAGGCACTCGTCGTGACCCGACGGGCCGAACACCACGCGCCAGCCGTCCGGGACGGGAGCGAAGTCCGGCCACAGGGAATGCTGGTTCTCGTGGTTGACGAGGACGCGGAAGGTCCCCTCGGTGTCGTCGAACGGGTTCGTCATGATTCCTCCTCCTGTGCTGCGATTCCCGGTGTGCCCGGGCTTGTTTCGATTGCGGTCAGCCACTCGGAGACGTTCTCCGGCAGCAACATGCGTGCGTGGGTGCTGGTGGCCTCGACCTCGACGACGTGACCGGTGACCTTGTCGTGCCAGCCGGCGACGGCCGGTGGGCCGTCGTGGGCGTCCACGGTCGCGGTGACGAAGGTGAGGTCGCCGTCGAAGACCCGGGGTTGCCAGTTCCGCGCCAGCGGTGACGCGTAGCGGAACACCTCGTGCACCGTCGTGAGCGTGTCCTCGGACAGCCCGCCGAGTGCTCCGCCGGCCGCGGAGATGACCCGGAACGCATCCGCCACCGTGGGCTCGGCGGCGTCGCCGGTGCCCTTCTCGGCGATCTCGTCGGGGACGTCGAGTCCGAACTCGCGCATCAGTTCCGCGATCGACGCCTCGGTGTCGAGATCGGGGCGTTCGGCGACGACGTAGCTGTCGAGCAGGACGAGACGCTCCACGGTCTCACCGGCATCCTGCAACTGCACGGCCATCTCGTGGGCGATGAGCCCGCCCAGCGACCAGCCGAGCAGGTGGTACGGCCCCGCGGGCGAGACCGACCGCAGACGCGCGACGTACACCTCGGCGAGGTCGGCGATCGTCTGTGGGCACGGATCGCCGGCGAGCGCCGGGTGCTGCAGCCCGTACACCGCGCGGTCCGCGGGCAGGTGAGGCAGCAGGGAGGTGAAGCTCCAGGACAGACCGATTGCCGGGTGCACCACGAACAGCGGTGCGGGAGTGTCGCTTCCGGCACGGTCCGGGACGCGGCGCAGCGGCAGGAGTGTGCCGAGGCCGGATGCCGACGGCTCGTCGGTCCGGTTCGGATCCGCCCCGCCGTCGAGCAGGTCGGCGAGTTCCGCGGGACTCGGGGCCCCGAACAGCGTCTGCGCCGCGACGTGCTGCCCGGTGAGCTCGGTCAGCCTGCTCGTCACCGCGGTGGCCATCAGCGAGTTGCCGCCCAGGTCGAAGAACCCGTCGTCGGCACCGACGGCGTCGACGTCGATCTCGAGGACTTCGGCGAAGACGCGGGCGACGGTCGCCTCGGTCCCGGGAGCCGGAGCTCGGCCCGACGCGGACGCCGACGGCGTCGGCAGGGCTGCCCGGTCGAGTTTGCCGGTCGGGGTCAGCGGGATGGCGTCGAGAACGGACACGGACGCGGGCACCATGTGCCGGGGCAGGCGGCGCCCCACCCGACGTCGCAGATCGGCGGGCTCCGGATCGGATCCGCGCGTCGCGGTGACGTAGCTCCGCAGGATCGCCTGCGTCCCGGTGCCGTCGACCAGCGTGACGGCGAAGTCGACGTCGGGTTCGGCGGCCAGCGCGTCGTCGATCTCACCCAGTTCGATGCGGAACCCGCGGACCTGGACCTGGGTGTCGCTGCGGCCGACGTAGACGAGTTCGCCGTCGCCGGTCCAGCGGACCAGGTCACCCGTGCGGTACATCCGCTGACCGGCGAACCGCGGCCCGGTGACCATGGGAGCCGGGACGAACCGTACGGCGGTGAGGCCGGGTCGGCGGTGATAGCCGCGCGTGAGCTGCACGCCGGTCAGGTACAGATCGCCGGTGACGCCGGGCGGCACCGGGTGGAGCCGATCGTCGAGGACGAGCGCGCCGACGCCGTTGTTCGGCGTGCCGATCGTCAGCGGCGTGTTCGGGGTGAGCGAACGGCTGCCGGTCGTGATGATCGTGGTCTCGGTGGGGCCGTAGACGTTGATCATCGTGCGACCGGGCGACCAGCGCCGCACGAGATCGGTTCCGTAGGCCTCGCCGCCGACCGCGAGAGCGCGCAGTGACGGCACGGCGGCGGGATCCATGCTGGCGACCGCGGCGGGGGTGATGAACGCATGCGTCGCCTGTCGCGTGTTGATCACGTCGCTGAGTGCGGTACCGCCGTAGACGTGCGGTTCGACGATGGTCAGCGCCGACGAACCGGCCAGTGCGAGCAGCATCTCCAGCACCGAGGCGTCGAAACTCGGTGAGGCGAAGTGCAACACGCGGGAGGTGGGCCCGGGGGTCATCCGTTCGGCGAGTTCGTCGTGCACGGCGCGCAACCCGCTGTGCGGGACCAGGACGCCCTTGGGCTTACCGGTCGACCCCGACGTGTAGATGATGTACGCCAACTGATCCGGGCGAATCGTCGCCTCCCGCTCGGCGTCGGTGATCGGTGCCGGCGACGAGTGCTTCATGCGGGTCCGGGTCGACGCGGCGTCGAGCACCAGGGTCGGTACGTCGTTGCCGGCCGAGCTCTCCCGGATGCGTTCCCATGCCGACGAGGTCGTCACGACCAGTTGCGCGCCACTGTCGTCCAGCATGTGCGCGATGCGGTCCGCCGGATACTCCGGGTCGATCGGAACGTACGCGGCACCGGCCTTCACGATCGCCCAGATCGCCACCAGGGAATCGAGGGAGCGACTGATCGCCATCGCGACCACCGGTTCCCGGGACGACCGGACGTCGGGACCTGCGGTCCCCGGCTCGTCGTCCGGACGGGCGTGGGCCCCGACCCCGCGGCCGAGCAGCACCCGCGCCAGCCGGTTCGAACGAGCGTCGAGCTCGGCATAGGTGAGTGTCTCGGGGGCGTCGCCGTCCCCGGCGGACCCGCCGATGGCGGCGAGTCCGTTCGGGTTGCGGCGCACGGCGTCGGCGATCAGGACATCCAGCGTGGTCGGCGCCTTGCCGCGCGGACCCAGCGCAGGGGTGCGCTCGGCGACCTCGAGCGGATCCGTGATGCGGATGTCGCCGATCGCGCGTCCGGGATCGCCGAGCATCCCGCGCAGGACCCGCATCAAGCGGGTCCCCAGCAGGTGGGCGTCGTCGTGGCCGTACCGCGCGGCGTCGTAGGTGATCTGGACGGCGGCGTCGGTGTCGGCATCGGTCGCACCCAGGCCGGTGACGGTGAACTGGAGGTCGAACTTGGCTGCGAGCGAGTCGAATTCGGCGACCTCGGCGAGCAGGTCGTCGTCCATCGGGACGGCGGTCCCGGCGAGGGAGTCCGCACCTCCGACCGGAGTCGGTGCGCCGCCGGCGAAGTCGTGCACCGACAGCGCCACCTGGAAGAGCGGGTGTCGGCCGTGCGCCCGTTCGGGGTTGAGCGCGGTCACCACGTCGTCGAACGGCACGCCCCGGTGATCGAGGGCGTCGACGTCGGCATCGCGGGTCCGGCGGACGAGCGCGGCGACGGTGTCCGCGCTCCGCAGCCGGCTGCGCAGCGGCACCATGTTGACGAACATGCCGACCACGCCGCTGTAGTCGCGGTCGACTCCGGCCACCCCGGTGCGGTTGTCCACGGGACTGCCGATGACGAGGTCGTCGCCGACACCGAGACGGTGCAGCAGGATCGCGAGCGCGGTGTGCAGCACCGAGAACGGTGTCGTCGACTGCTCGCGGGCGAAGGCGGTCAGGCCCGCCCGGGTGTGCGCCGGGAGAGGCAGGCTCACCGACCGTGCGCCGGATTCGCCCTGTCCGCCCGATCGACGCTGTCCACCGGCCACCGGTTCGACCGTGCTCTCGGCGGGCGCACCCGTGAGATGTCCGGTCCAGAACTCCAGCTCCTCGGCGGCCGTGATCGCCGCTGCACTCTCGACGGCGTGATCGCGGTAGTCGAGTTCGGCGGCGGCCCAGGTCCCGATCCGGCCGGAGCGCCGTTCGCGGTAGGCCTGCGCGAGGTCGCCGACGAGGATCGGCAACGACGCGCCGTCGGCGGCGATGTGGTGTACGACGAGCATCAGTACGTGGTCGGCGCCGTGCCGGGTGCCGGCGTCGTCACCGGTACCGGGGTCGACGAGAAGCGCTGCGCGCAACGGCGCCTCGGTGGTCGGATCGATCGGCGTGGACGCGAGACGTGCGATCTCGCTCATGAGCGCGTCCGGGTTCGCGGGCACGATCGGCGTCAGCGCGCCGACGACCGCCTCGGGGTCGTCGAGCACGCGGCCGGACGGGGCGCCGTCGACGGCCTCGAAGACCGTCCGCAGGCTCGTGTGCCGCCCGACCACGTCGGCCAGGGCCCCGCGCAGCGCGTCGACATCGACCTCGCCGGACAGTCGCAGGACGAAGGGCATGAGGTACTCGGTCGACGCCGGGTCGGCCGCGGCCAATGACCACAACCGGCGCTGGACCGGCGCGAGCGGGAATGCGTCCCGGCGCTCCGGGCGGTCCGCCGAGGCGTCGGCCGCAGCGGCGGATTCCCAGTCCTCGGGCAGGCTGATGAGGTCGGCGAGGGCCTCGGCGGTCGGGTTGTCGAACACGTCCCGGACGCGCAGCCGACCATCGATCGACGCGCGGTTGATCCGGCTGACCAGCGTGGTCGCCTGCAGGGAGGTGCCGCCGAGCAGGAAGAAGTCGTCGGTGGCCCCCACCTCGTCCCGGGCGAGACCGAGCACGTCGGCGACGATCTCGACCAGCGCGGTCTCGGCGTCGGTGCGCGGGACGCGACCGGTGGACGAGATGCTGCTCGCCGAGGGCTCCGGCAGCGCCCGCCGGTCGAGCTTGCCGTTGCCGGTCAACGGGATCTCGTCCAGCACGACGATCGCGGACGGGACCATGTGGCGGGGGAGTCGACGGCGCACGGACTCGAGAACCGTTGCCGTGTCCAAGGTCTGGTGTTCCGGCGTCTCGGCGTCCGGGCTACCGCCGGACCGGGTGACGTAGCCGACCAGGGTGGCCGATGCGCTCTCACCGCGCACGACGGTGGTGGCGAAGTCGACCCCGTCGACGGCCGCCAGCGCGGCGCTCACCTCGTCGAGCTCGATGCGGAAGCCGCGGACCTTCACCTGGTTGTCGCTGCGTCCGTGGTAGATCAGCGCGCCGTCGGCGCCGCGGTGGACGATGTCGCCGGTGCGGTACATGACGGCCCCGCGACCGGTGGGTGAGGCCACGAATCGTCCGGCGGTCAGACTCCGCCGGCCGAGATAGCCGCGTGCCACTCCCGGCCCGGCGAGATAGAGCTCGCCGGGGACGTGGTCGGGCAGCGGGCGCAACCGGTGGTCGAGCACGAGCGCGGTGCACTCGTGGACCGGCGTGCCGATGGTGATCGGCTCATCCGGGTGCAGCGGGGCCGACATCGCGGCGACGATCGTCGTCTCGGTGGGTCCGTAGGAGTTGATGTAACGACGGCCGGTTCCCCAGCGCGCCACCAGCTCCGGCGTGCTCGCCTCGCCACCCACACCCAGCGTCCGGAGGTGCGGCAGGGGATGCGGCGCGGCGGCCGCGAGAGCCGACGGGGTGATGAACGCGTGGGTCACCTCGCGGTCGTCGAGGAATTCGACGAGTTCGTCGCCGCCGTAGATCGTCGTCGGGGCGACCACCATCGTCGCACCGGATTCGACCGCGAGCAGGAACTCCAGCATGGACGCGTCGAACGAGGGGGAGGCGAACAGCAGGGTGCGGTCACCGGGGCCGACCTCGTACCGTTCCCGCTGGGTCGCGGCGAACGCGGCCAGACCACGGTGGGTCACGCTGACGCCCTTGGGCTTTCCGGTGGATCCCGAGGTGTAGACGATGTACGCGATCGAATCGAGGTGGCGGGCCGGGGACGCGAACGCCGTCCGCTCGCCTGCGCACAGGTCCTGCGGGGTGAGCCACCAGATGTCGCGCGGCACATCGCGACGATGGTCGGTGCCGCTGATGCCGAGGATGGCGCCGGAGTCGGCGATCATGTGGGCGATCCGCTCGGCCGGATACCGCATGTCGACCGGCAGGGCGGCAGCGCCGGACTTGGCCACGGCCCAGGTGGCGATGACCGACTCCAGGCTGCGATCGACGGCGATCGCGATCACGTCCTCCGGACCGACCCCGAGATCTCGCAGGGATCGCGCCCAGCGGGCGGACACCCGGTCGAGTTCGGCGTAGGTGAGCGTACGGTCGCCGTCTTCGATCGCGACCTGCTCGGCGTGATCGATGACGGTGTCGGCGATGATGTCGGCGAGGTGTCTCGGCTCGACCGCGTCACCCCGGTCGGCGTCCGCATCGGCGACGTTCGCGTTGCCGGTGATGCCGGGGTGGCCGAGGGCGAGGTCGTCGAGCGGGGTGGACGGGTCCGCGACGACCGTACGCGCGAGGTCGACGAACATGCGGGCCAGTTCGGTGACACGCTCGGCGCTGTGGACGTCGGTCGCGTAGGTGAATCGTGCGCGCCCGTTGCGGATTCGCAGCTCGAGGTCGAACCGCACGCCGTCGGTCTCGATCTCCTCGGCGACGATCTCGAGGCCGGGCAGGTCCACCCGGGTGTGATCGGGTTCGAGGGTGTCGGAGACCCCCGCGTCGAAGGCGAGGGCGATCTGGAACACCGGATGACGATCTGTTCGAGGCGGATTGAGCATCGAGACGATCTGCTCGAAGGGCATGTCCGCGGCCGACAGCGCCTCGAGATCCCGGTTGCGCACCGACTCGAGGAGTGCAGCGAACCCCTTGCTCCCGTCGACCGGGGTCCGGAGGACGACCGAGTTCACGAACATGCCGACGATCTCGGCGAGGCGGGGGTCGGTGCGTCCGGCGACCGGGGTGCCGATGACGATGTCCGACGGCGTACCGGCGACGTGGACCTGCGGGTCGGCCGTCAACCGGTGCAGCAGCGCGGCGAACACCGCATGCACGCACATGAACTCGGTTGCCCGGCCGTCACCCAGCGCACTCAACCGGCTGCGCAGGTCGGCGTCGAACTCGATGTCGACGACGCCGGCGGTCCGGCTGGTTCCGGCCGGCGCATCGGGGAGGAGAATCGGTCCGACGTCGAGGCCGTCGAGATCCTGGCGCCAGCGGTCGGCCAGGTCGGTCCGGGACTCGAGGTGGTCGGCCTGCCAGCGGAGGTAGTCGCGATAGTCCAGGGCTGCCGGGATGGCGGTGAGCGTGGGCCCGTTCTCGGCGGCGGTGTGCAGTTCGGCGTACGCGTGGGTGATGTCGCGGTGCAACGGCACCATCGACCAGCCGTCGGCGGCGATGTGGTGGATGACGAGAGTCAGCTTGTGATGGGTGACGTCGCCGTCGATCCGGTGCAGAGCGACGCGCAGCGGCACGTCGACGGTGAGGTCGAACGGACGACGGGCCAGTGCCTGTGCCCGCTCCGCCCAGTCGGCCGCGGTCGTCTCGTCGACGGTCAGGTCGGTGTGGACCTCGTCGGCGGGACGAACGTCGAGGACGGGCCGTCCGTCGTGCTCGGGGTAGACCGTGCGGAGCATCTCGTGGCGCTCGACGGCGTACCGGAGTGCGCCGGCGAGGGCGGCCACGTCGAGGTCGCCGCGCAGGTCCAGCGCGAAGGCGATGGCGTAATCGGCAGTCGGCGAGCCGGTCTCGGCCTCCGGGTGGCTTCCGTCGGCATCCTGGAGGCCGGCCAGCTGGTTGAGGAACCAGAGCTGCTGCTGAGCGGGTCCGGGCTGGGCCGGGCTGTCCGGATCGTGCCGCAGATCGGGCAGTGTCCGCGCCTCGACGAGCGAGGCGTGGCCGTCGTCGGTGCCGGCGAGACGGGCGATGCCGGCGACGGTCGAATGATCGAAGACCTCGCGGACGGGGATGCGCTGCCCGGTGAGATTCTCCAGCGCGCCGACGATCTGGGTCGCCAGCAGTGAGTTGCCGCCGAGATCGAAGAAGTCGTGATCGCGCCCGATGGTGCCGGGCTCCAGCTCCAGACGCTCGGCGATGAGATCGGCGACGGCCTGCTCGATGGGGGTGCGGGGTGCGATGAACGCGACGTCGGCGCCCACCGAGGCCGGTTCGGGCGCGGGCAGGGCGCGGAGATCGACCTTGCCGATGGGAGTCGTGGGGATCTCGTCGAGTTCGATGATCGTGGACGGGATCATGTGCCGGGGCAGGCGTTGCGCCAACCGGTCGCGCACAGCCGCGGCCTGACCGTGGCCACCGTCGGTGACCGTCACGTACGACACGAGATGGGCGCGATCGCCCTCGCCGTGCGTGGTGGTGACCGCGGCGCGGACCGCGTCGTCGGCGACGAGGGCGGCGTCGATCTCGCCGAGCTCGATGCGATGGCCGCGGATCTTGGTCTGATGGTCGGCGCGCCCGCGGAACTCGAGTTCGTGGTCGGCGGTCCAGCGCACGAGGTCGCCGGTACGGTACATCCGCTCGCCGGGATCGCCGTACGGGTTGGCGATGAAACGCTTCGACGTCAGCGGCCGGACACCGTGATACCCGCGGGCGAGATGCTCGCCGGCGATGTACAACTCGCCGACCGCGCCGGGGGCGACCGGGCGCAGGCGCTCGTCCAGCACCACCGCGGAGATGCCGCGGATGGGGCGACCGATCGTCAGCGTCGTGTAATCGGGACTGATCGCCGCCGACACCGCGGCCACGACGGTGGTCTCGGTGGGACCGTATGCGTTGAACAGCTTCGGTCCGGACGACCAGGTGCGCACCACCTCGGAGTTCGGGTGTTCGCCACCGATGACGAGTGCCTCGAGGTCGGGCACGTCGTCCGGGGACATGGTCGTCAGCACCGACGGGGTGAGGAACGCGTGCGTGATCCGCGCGTCCCGCATGAGCTCGGCGAGTTCGGCGCCGCCGACGATGCCCGGCGGGACGATGTGCATCGTCGACCCGGCGGAGATCGCCATCAGGATCTCGAGCACCGACGCGTCGAAGCTCGGCGACGCCATGTGCATGGTCCGGCTGCCGGGGGTGATCCCGTACTGCGTGACCTGCTGCGCACCGAAGTCGGCGAGTCCACGATGACTGACCACCACGCCCTTCGGCGTGCCGGTGGTGCCGGATGTGTAGATCAGGTAGGCGGGCTGGTCGACGTCGAGGACGCCTCGGCGGTCCGAATCCGTCACGGCCGCCGAGGATCCGGCGTCGATGCGGGTGCGGGTGTCCGGGTCGTCGAGCACGACGGTGGTGACCTCACCCCCGGCGCGGGGATCGGATGCGCGATCGGTGACGAGCAGCCGCGCTCCCGAGTCGGTCAGCATGTGTTCGATGCGGCCCGCCGGGTAGGCGGGGTCGATCGGGACCCAGGCGGCTCCGGTGCGGGCGATCGCCCACATCGTCGTCATCCATTCGACACCGCGCGGAAGAGCCACGGCCACATGACGTTCGGGGCCGGCGCCGCCGTCGATGAGCAACCGCGCCAACCGGTTCGACCCCGTGTCGAGTTCGCGGTAGGTCAACGATCGCGTGCCGTCGGTGACCGCGATACGGTGCGTCGAGGACTCCGCGGCCGCCGACAGCAGCCGGGTCAGGTGCTCGACCGGGCGGCGGCCGTCGCCGACGGCCGGCACGAGGTCGAGACGCTCGTGCAGGTCGAGAACGGGGAGATCGCCGACGGGTGCGTTCGGGTCGGCGGTCGCCGCCTCCAGCATCCGGATCAGTCGCGAGCCGAGCCCGGTCACCGTGCCCCGGTCGAAGAGTGCGGTGGCGTAGCCGATCTCGAGGGTCAGCCCGGTCGGTTCGCCGCTCGCCCCGCGCACCTCGGTGAAGGTGAACTGCAGGTCGAAGGTGGTGCGGCCGGTGTCCACGCGGGACGCGGTCGCCGCGAGTCCGGCGAAGTCGAGGCGGATCGCGGAGCGGTCCTCCAGGGCCAGCGACACCTGGAAGAACGGGTGGACGTTGCCCGACCGGACCGGGTTCAGCTCCGTCACGAGCCGGTCGAACGGCATGTCGGCGTTGTCGAACGCGTTCAGGTCGGTGTCCCGGACGCGGGCCACCAGATCGCCGAACGGCATGTCCTTGTCGACGTCGGTGCGCAACGCGAGCGTGTTGACGAACATGCCGACGAGGTCGTCGAGATCGGCATCGCCGCGGCCGGACACCGGTGTGCCCACGAGGACGTCCGAGGACTGCGCGAGGGAACGCAGCAGGAGCGCCACCGACGCATGGAGCACCATGAACACCGTGGCGTCGGCGTCGGTGGCGATGGTCCGGATCGCGGTATAGGTGTCGGCGTCGATCGTCGAGGTCACCGAGGAGCCGGATCGGCCGGTGACCTCGGAGTCCCGGCCCCGCGGCCGGTCCAGGGGCAGTTCGGTCTCACCCGGCGCGCCGGCGAGGGTGTCCCGCCAGAAGTCGAGTTCGGCTGCGGCGTGGGGACTCTCGTCGAGCCAGGCATGCCGGACGGCGCTGGTCTGCGAGTAGCTGACCGGCAGCTCCGCCCAGGTGGGTTCGGTCCCGTCGCGTCGGGCTTTGTAGGCGGTGGCCAGGTCGCCGGCGAGTGGGGCAAGCGACCAGCCGTCGGCCGCGATGTGGTGGACGACCATCGTCAGCCGGTGATCGTCGTCGTCGGTCCGGACCAGGCGTGCACGAACGGGGATCTCGGTGGCCAGGTCGAAGGGCCGCGAGGCGAAGTCGCGGTCAGGGCACTGCGCGACGTCGGCGGCGGCGAGAACCGGGAGGTCGACGTCGACCTCGCCCGGGTCGGTGGCGGAGATGCAGGCCACGCCGTCGATCTCGGCGACGACGCTGCGCAGCGGCTCGTGTCGTCGGACCACGTCGACGAGTGCCGCGCGGAGGGCGTCGGTGTCGAGTGCCCCGACGAACCGGACGGTGAACGGCATGTTGTAGGTCGCCGAGGACGCCGGGTCCAGACGGGTCGCCAGCCACAGGCGGTGCTGGGCGGGGGACAGCGGCACGGCCCCGGACGCGGTCCGGCCCGCGGTCTCGTCGACGCCCGCGGTACCCGCGGCGGCCAGGGTGTCGGTGTCGACGCCGAGGTCGTCGATGGTCGCGACGATGCCGGCGAGGTCGTCGGCATCGAACACGGTGCGGATCCCGATCCGGTGGCCGGTGGCCCGGGAGAGCCGCGACGCCATCCGAGTCGCGGACAGCGACGTCCCGCCGATCTCGAAGAAGTTGTCGCTCAGGGAGACCGAGGCCGTCTCGGCGTCCGCGGAACTGCCCGACGAGCGGTCGGCCGCGTCCTCGTCCTGCAGGTCCAGCACGTCGGCGACGGTGGTCACGACGAGACGCTCGAGCGGGGTGCGGGCGGCGACGAACTCGCGGTGGGTCCGCAGATCCGGCCGGGGGAGGGCGCGCCGGTCGAGCTTGCCGTTGGCGGTGGTGGGCAACGAGCCGAGGACCATGATCGCGGTGGGGATCATGTGATCGGAAAGCGCGGTGCGGAGTTCGGCGCGCAGGTCACGGTCGGCGAGCCCGGTTCCCGTGACGTAGCCGACGATCGTGGCCTCACCGGCGATGAGATCGTCGCGGATCACCACACCGGCCGCGGTGACGTGGTCGAGGCCGCTGAGCGTCGATTCGATCTCACCGAGCTCGACGCGCTGGCCGCGGATCTTGACCTGGGAGTCGGTGCGGCCGAGGTACTCCAGCTCGCCGGTGGCGTTCAGGCGGACGAGATCGCCGGTGCGATAAAGACGTTCACCCGGCGCCGCGGGCGAGGCGACGAACCGCGACGAGGTCAGGTCCGCGCGGGAGCGGTACCCGCGGGCCAGCTGGACACCGCCGAGATAGAGCTCGCCGATCGCGCCGGGCGGTTGCGGCCGCAGGCGGTGATCGAGCACGTGGACGCTGGTGTTCCACACCGGGGAGCCGATGGGGATGACCGGGAGATCGGCGCGGCAGTCGTCGTGATGGGTGACGTCGACCGCGGCCTCGGTGGGACCGTAGAGGTTGTGGATCGGTGCGGCGGTCAGCGTCGCCGAGGCGCCGACCGTCGAGGGCGTCAGTGCCTCACCGCTGGTGAAGATCCGGCGCAGACTCGTCAGCGCCGACGCGTCGTCGGTGTCGAGCGCCGCGGTGAAGGCGGCCAGCATCGACGGGACGAAATGCACGGTGGTGACCCGATGTTCGGCGATAACATCGCGCAGGTACCACGGATCACGGTGCCCGTCGGCGGTCGGCACTACGAGCGCGGCGCCGGTCGTGAACGGCCAGAAGAACTCCCACACCGACACGTCGAAGGTGGCCGGGGTCTTCTGCAGCACGCGGTCGTCGGTGGCGAGGTCATACCGGGACTGCATCCACGCAAGGCGGTTGACGATGGCGCGGTGGGTGATGACCACGCCCTTCGGCTTTCCGGTGGACCCGGACGTGAACAGCACGTAGGCGGCCGTGTCGGGGCCCGGGGGCGTCGGCGCGGCCGCGTCGGGATCGTCGTCGGCGCGCAGTTCGGCGAGCACCGATTCGGTGATGACGAGGTCGGGCGAGGCCACCTCGAGGATGTGACCGAGCCGGTCGGCCGGCTCGGCCGGGTCGATCGGCAGGAACGCCGCGCCGGCCCGGACGACGCCGTGCAACGACACGACCTGGTCTGTGCTGCGGGGCAGCTGAACGCCGACGACGCTCTCGGGGCCGATCCCGCGACGCGCGAGTGCGGAGGCGATCTGCGTTGCCGCGCGGGCGAACTCGCGATGGGTGAGCGAGCGGTCGTCCTGCGCGTCGGTGATCGCGGTCTCGTCGGGGTGGGCCCGGGCCGCGTCGTCGAGCAGGTCGACGAGGGTGGTGTCGCCGTGGTCGACCCGCTCCCCGGTCATGCGCTCGGGGAGTTCGGTGCGTTCGGCGTCGGTGAGAACATGCAGGTCCGACACCCTGGTCTCGACCGGCGCTCCGACGAAGGCGGTGACGAAGTCGACCAGGCGCCGGTGATGGGTGGTGATCTCGTCGGCCGGGTAGATGTTGGGGTTCGCCTCGAGGTCGAGGGTCATCCCACCGTCGAGACTGTCGTAGACGTTCACCGACAGGTCCTCGATCGGACCCGTGGACAGCACGTGCAATTCGCCCTTCAGCGGACCGAAGTCGATGTGCTGGAAGAACAGCATGACGTTGACCAGCGGGCCGAAGAATCCTCGTCGGGCACCGGCCGCACCGAGGATCTGCGAGGTGATGTCCTCGTGCCGGAACTTCTGATGGCGGACGGCGACCTTGATCTCCGAGTTCGCCGACGTCAACAGATCGGCCAGGGTGGCCGTGTCGTCGTCGAGCGCGATGCGCAGGGGGATGACGTTCGACGTCAGGCCCGCCGAGGTGCGGAGGACATCGCGATCGCGGGCGGCGACCGGCAGGCTCAGCATCGCCTCGTCGCGGTCGGTGTAGCGCGCGACGTAGGCGGCGACGGCGGCAGTGATGACCGAGGCGGGCCGGACCCGGTGCGTGCGGCCGAGTTCGCGGATGCGCGCGACGAGCGTGTCGTCGAGCACCGCCGAGCGGACGTCCGACAGCGGCGCCGCCGAGGCCGAAAGGCTGGTGAGAGTGGTCATCTCGGGCATATCGGCCAGGTGTGCCGCCCAGTGCTCGCGGTCCTCGACGAACTTCGCCGACGCGCGGTATTCGCGGTCGAACTCGGCGATGTCGACCATCGACGCGGTGTCCGCGATCGGGGGCGGGGTCCCGTTCACGATCGCGGTGTAGTGCGAGGCGACGCGCAGCATCATGTACATCGCCGCGTAGCCGTCGAAGCCGATGTGGTGACCGTGGCAGTACCAGATCGAGTGTCCGGGACCGATTTTCAGCAGATGGGTCTCCAGGATGCGGTCTTCGAACACGTCCGAGCTCGCGCTTCGCCTGCGGTCGATCCAGGCCAGCGCGGCCGCGCGCGGGTCGTCGGCATCGGAGAAGTCCTGCCGCCCGAGTATCACTCCCTGCGACCGGTCGAGCACCATCATCGGCTCGCCGTCGTCGGTCGGGATCAGGCGGAGCAGGGGGGCCTCGGTCTCGCGCTCGGTCAGGGTGACCGCCCGCTGCATGATGTCCGGATCGACGTCGACGAGGGGGTCGTCACCGTTCTCGGCCTGTGGACCCGAGGTGTCGCCGCGGAACTCGACGTACGCGTCGATGGTCATCGGCACGTCCGGCTCGAGCTGCTGTGCGTAGAAGATGCCGCGCTGTGCGGCGGTCATCGGGATCGTCAGGCCGGTGTCGATGTCGGTAGCAACGGTGTTCCGGACCGCGTCGTCTGTGGTCACGCGTGCCTCCCCTGTGAGTGCGCCCGCACGGCAGCGTCGAACCCGGATCGAGCGTGGGGATTCGAACTCCGGTCCACGAACTCGGGGCGGGTGGCCCGGAGTCGAGGACTTGCCGTCAGGCCCGCGGTTGTCGGACTGAGCTGCGGAGCCGGGAGGCATGGTGATCGTTCGGCTCACGATCGGCAGCCGAGATTTCCCCCGGTGCTGACACGCCCCCCGTGTTTCGCTCCCTCCCGACGCGCTCTCGTGGCTCGCCGGGCGGGCTTGTAATCTGGTCGATCTCGTCTCATGGGTGCTTCGCGTGGAGGTACACCCCAGATGGGTCGATGCGAAAAAAAACTTTCCCGGCCCGGTGTCATCCGAAACCCGCGGCCGATGACGGCGGCACCGATTTGGCCCGGACCTGGGCATTCCCCTACACTTGTGGGGTTGCCTGCGGCACTGTTGTGTCGCGAATCGGCTCACGAACCCACTGGGGCGGACCGCTCAGGTGTCACAGCCTGGCCAAAACCCCAGGCAGGCGTGTGTTCGGTGGCAACGGACCGTGTGCGTCGGGTCGGAAATCCGCCGTACATAAGAAGCCAGGTCAAGGAGACTAACGAGTGATTCAGCAGGAATCCCGCCTGCGAGTCGCCGACAACACCGGTGCCAAGGAGATCTTGTGCATCCGCGTGCTCGGCGGTTCCTCGCGGCGCTACGCCGGCATTGGCGACGTCATCGTCGCCACTGTCAAGGACGCCATCCCGGGCGGCAACGTCAAGAAGGGTGAGGTCGTCAAGGCCGTCATCGTGCGCACCACCAAGGAGCGCCGTCGTGCGGACGGAAGCTACATCCGCTTCGACGAGAACGCCGCCGTCATCCTCAAGGGTGAGAGCGACCCCCGCGGTACCCGCATCTTCGGCCCGGTCGGCCGCGAGCTGCGCGAGAAGAAGTTCATGAAGATCGTGTCGCTGGCACCGGAGGTGATCTGACATGAAGGTCCACAAGGGTGACACCGTGATCGTCATCTCGGGCAAGGACAAGGGCGCCAAGGGCAAGGTCATCCAGGCCTTCCCGAAGACGCAGCGAGTTCTCGTCGAGGGCGTCAACCGAATCAAGAAGCACACCGCCGCGTCGGCCAACGAGCGCGGTGCCTCCTCCGGCGGCATCGTGACCCAGGAAGCCTCGATCCACGTCTCGAACGTGATGGTCGTGGATTCCGACGGCAACCCGACCCGCGTCGGCTACCGCGTCGACGAGGAATCGGGCAAGAAGGTCCGGATCTCGCGCAAGAGCGGGAAGGACATCTGACATGACCTCTACTGAACCCAAGATCCAGCCGCGCCTGAAGACTCGCTACCGCGAGGAGATCAAGGACACGCTGAACAAAGAGTTCGAATACCCCAACGTGATGCTGATCCCGGGCGTCGTGAAGGTCGTCGTGAACATGGGCGTCGGCGACGCCGCCCGTGACGCGAAGCTGATCAACGGCGCCGTCGAGGATCTGGCCAAGATCACCGGCCAGAAGCCGGAGATCCGTCGCGCTCGCAAGTCCATCGCACAGTTCAAGCTGCGCGAGGGCATGCCGATCGGTGCGCGCGTCACCCTCCGTGGCGACCGCATGTGGGAGTTCCTGGACCGCCTCGTGTCCATCGCCCTCCCGCGTATCCGCGACTTCCGCGGCCTGTCGGACCGTCAGTTCGACGGCAACGGCAACTACACGTTCGGCCTGAACGAGCAGTCGATGTTCCACGAGATCAACATCGACAACATCGACCGGCCCCGCGGTATGGACATCACCGTCGTGACGTCGGCCACCACGGACGACGAAGGCCGGGCGCTGCTGCGTGCCCTGGGCTTCCCGTTCAAGGACAACAACGTTAAGGACAACTGACATGGCAAAGAAGGCTCTGGTCAACAAGGCCAACAAGAAGCCCAAGTTCGCCGTGCGGGCCTACACCCGGTGCAACAAGTGCGGTCGCCCGCACTCGGTGTTCCGCAAGTTCGGCCTGTGCCGAATCTGCCTGCGCGACATGGCACACGCCGGCGAGCTGCCGGGTGTGCAGAAGTCCAGCTGGTGACTTTCACCCCTCGGATTTCGTAGCAGATCGCGCTCACAGCGCGCATCTGCACCACCGATTCGCCGACGGCCTCATCTTGCTTCCGCGAGATGGGGCCGTTGTCGTGTCACTGCTGAGCGAGCCACTCCTCGATGAGGTCGGGGACGCTCTCGATCGACGCGGTGAGCGAACGCTGATAGATGCGGTTGACGATGGGGTCGGCCATCTTGCCGAACACTCCGCCGAAGCCGGTGGAGGACGTGATTCGACACGTCACCCGGACGCCGTCGGAGGTCTCCTCCAGCGAGATGTGCGTGGTGAACGGGAACGGCGCTTCGACGGTCTGGAACTCCGTCTCCTTACAGGTGTCGACACGGGTGAACTCTCCCCGCCAGTCCACCGTCCGACCGAGGACGGCCGTCTTGCCCTTCCACTGCGTACCGACGGCTAGTGGCCCATCGGACAGCGGGGTGACCTCCACGGTTCCCGGTAGGTATGCGGTGGTGTGTTCGGGAGTGGACATGTACTCCCAGACGGTTTCGAGTGGTTGCTTGACGGTGACGGATGCGCTGGATTCGGGCATGATGAAATCCCTTGTGTGCGAACGATTGTAGGACGGCAGGGCCGGGGCCCACGCCGCACACCGTCTCGGGGCGGGTGGTGATCACGGTCCGGACGAGATGCATCCGCTGGTCAGAGTACTCCCCGTCGACCGCGAAGGCTACGTCCGATTTGTCACCGATTCGTATGTCTAACAAAGACTTTCGTCTACGTCGTTCTCGAGGTTATGTCCGTCGGAGATCGTCGCTCGTGGGCTGATGCCCGACACCGCACTCCTCGGGCCGCCTCGTCGTCAGTGGGTGGCGGCCCATTCGTCGACGAGGCGCGGCAGCTTCTTCGCGTTCGCGGAGAGCGACCGCTGATACGCGCGGATCGCCAGCGCGTCGGCGAGCTTCCCGACCGCCCCGCCGGCCCCGGCGTTGCGGATGCGGTAGGTGAGTTCGACCCCGCGGCGAACTTCCGCGAAGGTCGCGGAGATGGCGAACTCGAGCGGCGATTCGGTCGAGGTGAACTCGGTGGCCGTGTGTGTGTCGACCCTGGTGAACTCGCCGGTCCAGTCGACCGCCCTGCCCAGGCCCTTCATCTGGCCCCGCCAGACGGTGCCCACCGAGACCGGCCCGTCGGTGACCCGCTCGACGCGGACGACGCCGGGAGTCAGCGCTGCGACGTGGTCGGGGATCAGGCAGTACTCCCACACGGTGTCGACGGGCTGCTGGACGAGGACGGTCGCTGATGCTTCAGGCATGGCGTCGACGATACCCGTCGCCCGGACTTCGGAGCGAAAGATGGCTTCTGGCATCGGTTTTCGCCACCAGATCCTGATCGGCCCGCGCCCGAGGATTCCGCCCAGCACGCCACCGGCGCGGGCCGCGTCTCCTCCACCGGTCACGCCGACGAACCGGCCGGGCGGGCTTACGGACGGTTGCACGACGACGAACCCGCGCCCGGAGAACTCGAGGGTGAAACGCACTGTGCTGTGTCTCATGGCCTTGCGCACGTCACCCGCACCACAGGTCGGGCGTCAACACTATGAAATTCTCAAAGGGACATGCGCGGCCCCGACGGATCGGTGCGAAAAGGTGCTGCGCGGGGCGTCGTCCCTCGCCGGGATTCGCCTTCAGAAGTCTTAGGCGCTCGAGCTCTCCGGCCGTTGGCCGATGCGAGTCGGTCATCGACCACCGAGGTGGATCAGGCTGCGGCCCGATCATCGAGAGTCATGGTGCGGCGGTTGTATGCCGGCAACGGCGTTCGGATCGGATCGATCGATGCGGGTGGGACCAGCCACGGGTGACGGTCGCGCCCCATGATGATCTCCCACTGGCCGGCATGGATGTGGGCGTGGCAGGACGGGCAGAGCAAGCACCCGTTGTCGATGTCAGTGGAACCGCCGTGGCTCCAGAACTGGATGTGGTGGACGTGGGTGCGGCCCGCCGGCGCGCCGCATTTGATGCAGCACCGGTCGCGGATGATGATCGCTCTACGCAGATGCGCCGGGAACAGCCGTCTGGAAGTGCCCATCTGCAGGGGGACGGTGTCGCCGTCGACTACCACATCGGTGACAGAGGAGTCGCACGCCAGCAAGGATGCGGTGGTGGGGCTGATCGAACCCAGCCACAACAGGCTGGCCTTGTCCGGAGCAGCCGCCGGCAGGAGCACGCTGACGTGCGTCTTCGGTGGGGTTGCAAGGGTGGTGTCGGCCAGCGCCGCGGCATCGAGGATGAGTTCCAGAGCATCTGCGTTGCGGGCCCCGGTGGTCCGAGAGTCATCGGAACCGTCGGGTTCAGACCTTGGAGTGTTCAGAGATTCGATTGCCGCGGTGAGCTTTTCGCCGATCACCGTGTCGAGATCGCCGCGCACGCTGACCCGGCCTTCCCCGGTCGGGATGACGGTGAACTCGTTGATGGTGCGGTCCTCGCCGGCAGGCAGGCCGCCGGTCCCGACCGCGTACTCGTTGCCCAGTTCGCGTGCCTTCTGGGCGATTTCGGCAGGGGTGGCGCCGGACATCGCCTGCGCGATGAGGGTCTGCTCGACCTCTGCTCGTTCCTCGACGCAGACACCCTCGGGTGCTCGACGCGCGACATGTGCTATGCCGGTCACGACGGCATCAGCGTGCTCGCCAGAGATCGCGCCGTCGGCGGTGTGACTCGGTAACCGACAGAGCCACGCGTGTGCGTTGCCGATCCGCAACCAGCGGTGCGCGATTGCGGGTGCTGCACCCATCGTGATCAGTAGGGTGGACGTCCTGCCGGTCGACTGTCGGGCCACACCGAGACGGTCCAGGGTGGCAGCTCCGACGGCGGCGTGATGGTCCAGGATGGAGCGCAGTTCGATCAGCAGAGACATCGCGGTGCTCGCTTGACGGCCGGTCGGCTCCGCGCCGCCAGGGGGCAGATCCCACAGCGCCTCGCGAATCGCAGCCAACACGGCGAGATAACCCTCACCGCCGGAGTGTTCGACACTCTCGGTCTCTGGGCACAGCATGGTGGCGAGTGTTGTTGTCATGACGGACCTTCCACATCACAGGACGGAACTGGAGGCAGGGCTTCTCGTCATCGTTGGTTCGACACCGGCGTAACGCCGATATGCGTCTTTCATCTGCGGGGCCTATAGGAATCACTGTATGCGGGAGCACTGACAAGAACCGAACGGCTGATGGCCCCCTCAATTCAGTCCGCGCGCCTGCTCAGCGTAGACGTCGGTTTCGGGCCGCATTGCGCCGCTGCGCCCGGTTCATTCCGGGGTGCGGGTGGATTACGCGCGGACTATCGACTCTGGTCGATCGCGGGTCGTGTACGCCCTTCACGAACTGGTGTTCCGGTGCAAGGGGTGTAACCCTCTTCCCACGGGTAGCTGCCCGGATCGTCAGGCCACACCGCCTGCAAGACCGGAGCGTCCGGATAGAGGACGATTGGTGACGGTCAGGTCGGATCTGTCCATCACTTCGATCACGGTGACCGGGACATCAAGTGATTCCAGTTGCACGGGAATCGAATTCGATACGATCGAGTGCCAGTCATAGGTGTGAAACACGCTGCCCAACTCGTTGAGAACCAATGCACTCGTTCGGGCATCTAGCCCGTATACCGCCAACTCTGGGAGGTCGTGCAGGCGCAGGCCGGTGGTGTACGCGAAGGAGCAGTCCGGTGCTTCGCATTTGTGAGAGTGGAACGTGCACTCGTCACTGACTGCCGTCACCCGCCCAACCGCAGCGCCGGACGCGTTCGTGCGTCTCGCGTACCAGCGGGTCGGGGTGCCGGCGGGGCAGACCCCGCAGATCGGAGAAGGGGTGGGCCATGCTCGCTCCTGGTGTTCGACGGTGGACCGTAGTAGAGCAGGCGGCACCGGCAAACTCGGGAGACGTGCCGAGTTCCGCTTCGTCAGCGGCCGAGGATGCCGCCCAGCATGCCGCCGGCGCCGGAGCCGGCCGCGCTCCCGCCGCCGGTGCCGCCGACGAACCCGCCGGGCGGGAGTTCCGACGGCTGGACGACGACGAAACCCCGACCGGAGAACTCGAGGGTGAACCGCTCGCCGGTGCTGCGTCCCATGAGGGTGCCGAGGTTGAACGAGTCGTTCGACTTCACCGAGGTGCGCAGGCTCGACGACCACGCGACCGCGGCCTGGGGGTCGGCGTAGGTCGCGGCGTCGACGTTGAGGACGACCGGCGTGCCGTCGGTGGTGATGGCGATCCGCCCGCGGCCGGTGAAGACGCAGTTGAACATGCCGGCGTTGCTCATCGCGCCGGCACCCTGCACGCGGGCGATGTCGTAGGAGAGTGACGAGTCGAAGGCGAGTACGTTGGCGCCGTTGATGGTGAGGCCGTCGGACCCGTCGAGATCGATGAGGTGCACGTCCGACGCAGCATCGGCGAGGAACAGGTCGCCCTGCCCGGTGACCTTCATCAGCGGGACGCCCTCGCCGGTCATCGCCTGACGCATCATCCGGCCGAGCCCTCCGGAGCCGAGCGCCTCGAATTTCAGATTGCCCTGGTACGCGACCATCGAGCCGCTGCGGGCCATCACCTCGCCGGCGAGCCCCACGCGGCACATCTTGCTGCCCTGCTTCTGGATGCCCTGCCCGGTGACCTCGGCGTGGGACGGCGCGAACAGATCGCTGTGCATGGGAACTCCCTGTGGTTGGGCGGTGACCGGAGGCCTCGGTGGGGGTGTATTCGATTGCGACGCTTGAGCTCCGGGCGACGACGCTGATGGTGCTGCCGGCGGTGGTGTGGCCGCCGGTGGCCAGGGCTGCGGATCGGTCACCCGCGGAGGGTGTCCGGGTGGTGACGGCGGTGCGGGCTCCTCGTCGACCTCGATGCCGAAGGCGGTCGCCAGGCCCGCGAGACCCGCGTCGTATCCCTGTCCGACGGCACGGACCTTCCACATGTCGTTGCGCCGGTAGATCTCCAGGCACACGACGGCGGCTTCGCTGGTGAGGCCCGCGGGGCTGAAGGTGAGCTCGGCGCCGCCGCCGGTCACCGTGGCGGTGAGCGCACCCGCGGTGGCGAAGCTCGCGGGTCCGGTCCCGTCGAGACTCGCCGCGACCACCACCGTCACGATGTCGCGGGGTAGGGCGGCGGTGTCGATGGAGATGATGTCGGCGGATCCGTCGGAGCGGTAGCCGACGCCGGGGCCGGCGGGCTGGTTGTAGAAGATGAGATCGGCATCGGTGCGGACACGGCCCGCGTCGGTGAGCAGGATCGCCGAGGTGTTGACCGGCGATGCCGAGCGCACCGAAACGGTCACGGCCGGCGACGGCAGAGGCCGGTTCTCTCCGGCGGTCAGCGTGAGCACGGTGTCCATTGTGCCAATCGTCGCGGCCGACCGTCGGCGGAGTCGGGTATCCCCGTCACCGTCCGCGCGGTGCCGTCGAGCGGGCGAGTTCGACCACCTCGTCCTCGGTCGGTGGACTCGACGGGTGATATGTCAGGCACAGCGGGGTCGCCGCGTTCGTGAACCGCCCGCCCTCGCTCGCGATGTAGAACGTTCCCGCCGGTAGCTTGCCGATGTCGGGCACCCTGCTGCCCTTGTTGGCGGCGAGTTCCTTGGCGCGGTCGATCTGTGTCGGATGATTGAGAAGCCCGAAGATCTGGGTCGAGGAGTTGGCCGAGATCTTGTTGTCGATGCCGGTCGGCGACTGGGTCGCGAAGATCAGGCCGAGCCCGTACTTGCGAGCCTGCGACGCCAGTGCACTGGTGCTCTTCGACGCCGCGGTCATCCGGACCGACGGGGCGAAGTTCTGCGCCTCGTCCATGACGAGCAACCCGCCGAGCGGTCGATCGGCAGCCGGGTTCTTCTTGATCCAGGCGAAGAGCGCCATCTGGAGCTGGTTGACGAAACTCGCTCGCCGGTCGTCGGTACCGAGGCCGGCGAGGTTGATGACCGACACCCGGGCCCGAAAGCCGGGACCCGGGGTGAGAAGGAACCCGGGGTCGGCGGGGGCGGCGTCGCCGCCGAACACGGGATCGATGGCCATCGAGGCCTTGAGGTTCTCGGCGAGTTCGGCCCCGAGCCGGGCCGCGTCGGCGAGGGTGCTCGCGTCGTGGGGCAGTTCGGTCAGCAGTCCGACGTACGCCTGTAGGCTGCCGCCGCCGCGGCGTCCGAAAGCCTCCATGGACTGCTGCAGAACCGCCTGCTGACGGTATGCCTTCGCGCTGGTGCCGGTCGCCCGGGCGTGCGGGATCAGCGCGCCGACCGCGGAGTCGACCGCGGCGCGGAACTCGTCGGGATTGCCCGCCACCGAGGTGAAATCGGGTAGCGGTTGGAAACTGAGTGGCCGGCCCGACGCGCGCCCCGGGGTGAAGACCGCGACCTCGGTGTCCTGGAGATAGCGTTTGGCGCGTTCCCGGTCCTCCGGTGTCCACGGACGCGGATCGTTGTCCGGCCACGGTGTCCCGAGGCGGGCGAGGTCATTGTTCACATCGAGGATGATCGACGAAACCCCCTGCAGGGCTGCCTCTTCGACGATCCGGCGGATCAGCACAGTCTTGCCCGAACCGGATCCGGCGAACAGCGCCACGTGCTTGCGCAGGGCGAGCAGTGAGACCGTCACCTCCTCGCCGGTGGCGACACCTCGCCCGAGTGTGATCGACTGGTCGACGACGGATGCGGTTGTCGGCGATTGTGATTCGCCTGCGTTCGGACCCGGCGACTCCGACCGCGACGGTAGGTCGAGGGGTTGGCGGTCGGAGGACTGCGGGTCGGTGGACCGGGGGTTCCCGGCCTCTGGTTCGCGGGGTGTCGGCGGGGTCGAGGTGTGGCCCGCGGTGCCCGGCTCGCGTCGTCCGGACGTCGTGTCCGTGTGTGACGCCGGTGCCACCGGTGGGTCCACACGGGCCGCAGGCGCCTCGAGTGCGGGGCCCAGGATGTCGGCGATGAATCCGATCTCGGCGGCCGGGTTGCGGGCGGAAATCCACTCGCGGAGATGCGATGGCCGTTCGGCGCGCAGCGTGGCCAACGCACTGAGCCGTTTGATGTCGTGTTCGGTCCAGGCCACGACCCGGCCCCCACGATCGTGGAGTTCGGTGACCATCTGCTGGGTCTTGGGGCCGGTGGGCCAGGGGTCCCGCCGGAGGATCACCAGGGTGCGTTCGATGTCGCCGAGCGTGAACCCGGAAGTCGTGGTCGCGCTCGACAGTCGGGTCTGGACGGCCCGCGCGTTCGATGCGGCGATCGCGCGGAAGCTCCAGGACTGTTCGATGTCCCGGTTGGGGTCGACGAGTTGCCGGATGCGCCCGTGCAGCGGGCTTTTCGGGCCCGGCCGAGCGTCGAGCTGCCAGCGGTCGGCGTCGCGCGTGAGGGCCTGGATCCAGGTCGACAGTCCCGCGTGCAGGAGTGACGGGACGATCCTGTCCTCGGTGTCGGGTACCAACGCGGGTAGGGGGTCGGCGCGCGAGATCAGGTCCGCGTAACGCTGATCGATCTTCGTGAACGACGCATCGTCCGACGAGACGGATGTCGACGACGGTGTTCGAGAGGGAGTGTGGTCGGTCGCGGGAGTTGCTGTGTCGCGACCGGATTCGTCGATTCCCGGAATCGTGGTCTGGCCCGCCCCCGAGATGGAGGTGGTGGTGGTCGTCGCGGGACTCGTCGGCGCGGCTCCGGTGAGGTCGGTGATCTCGGCGAAGGTGTCGCTGCGGAGCAGTGCGGCGATCTGGCGGTCCACGGTCACCATCAGTTCGCGCGGTGTGTAGTCGGTTGCCGTCCTCAGCGCGGTATCGGACACCGGCCACGTGGGGTGCGGCGGTGTGAATCCCACCCCGGCGAAACCCGGGGCGAACCGCCGGGCGAGGAGCAACCGGCCGAAATCGGCGCTGGCCGGCCGCTGCAGCGTGGGTGGTAACCGGAAGCGGTCGACCGCCGATCGCATGACGTGGCCGGACAGGTAGTCCCACGCCGCGGAGATCGAGGAGACCACACAGGTCGTTCGGCTCATGGTCTCGCGCACCGACATGAGACCGTGCGCCAACTTCTCCACTTGGGATTCCTCGCCGGGCTCGGCGGTCTTCCCGGCCTCGATCAGGGTGTCGATCTGGTCGATGGCGAGCACCGCGGCATCATCGAAGGCGATGATGCGCGAGATGTTCTCCACGATCTCCTGGTAACCGAGTCGGGCGTTGCGGATCCCCCACGCGGCGAGTTCGTCGGCGTCGTCGATGTCGAGATGCAGGAACGCCTCGCCGAGGTCCTTGGCCGCGAAGTCGTCGGACTCGAGCAGTACGAGTGCACGCAGGATGTGCTGCGAACGGCGCCGGTGCCGGGAGTGGCGTGTGTAGACGCCGTGGATGAAGTCGTCGAGTGCCGCGGGTTGCAGCGGTGCGCCACCGGTCACCGCGGCCCGCGTGTCCTCCGACACCTCGGCGTCGATCGCGAGGCGGTCGAGGAGCTGATTCAGTTGCGAACGGTGTCGTGGAGCCGGTCGTCCGAGATCATCGATGATCGCGACGAGTACCGAACGCCAGAAGTCGGTGGCGTCGAGCAACTTGACGAGAAAGAAGTAGCCGCCCTCCTCCTGGACGCGATGTCGGACCCGACCGAGCAGGTGCGTCTTACCCGATCCGGCCGGTCCGCGCACGGTGACCCCGATCGGGCTTCCCGACGGTGAGCGCCGGGCGTCGTCGAAGGATCGGACGATGTCGACGATGGTGTCCTCGTGCAGGCCGCCGACGTGAAAGGGGTCGGCGGTGCCCCACACGTCGTCCGGGGTGTCGGCCCAGTTGAGTCGGATGGACTCGAGTGCCTGACGGGCGTCGGCGTCCATCGGATCAGATCTCCTCGATCGCGAACAGATGACAGGGCTGGGTGCCCACCGTGACCGCGGCGGCGCGGTCTTCCGGGGTCAGCAGCGCCTGGTCCTCCTGGGGGATGAGGCTGACGCCGGATTCGCGCTGGAACTCCACCATGGTGGCGTCGAAGACCTCGGCGTTCATCCCGGGCACGTCGGTGCGGAGATCGGCGACGAGGACGAAGTCGCCCGCAGCGGCGGCCCGGGCTCGGTAGGCCGCCGCGATCTGCGCACGGGGATCGCGCGACGCGGGGTCGGGCGCAGGCGTCGCCGGGGCTGGGGTGTCGGACTCCGTGTGATCCGGGCGCCGTGGGCGGCCGAACACCTCGTGCAGACGGAGGTCTTCGTCGTCGAGGTACCGGGCGAGTCCGGCGAGGACGGCGTACATGGCCTTCGACGGCGCGGTCGATCTCTTGGGTGGCTCGGAGGTCAGTTCGGATGCACACCAGGCCCAGCCGCGGTCGGTCAGCGTGTGGAACCAGGCGCGACGGGCGCCGATCCGTGAGTCGACGAGGCCGAGTGCGTTGAGATGGTCCCGGGCCGGCTTGTCGAGCGCGGGACCGAGCTCCTTCAGCTCGGGGTTGGAGAGCTCGCGTGACTCGGCCAGCAGGACGAACAGCGCCGCACTCTGGGTCGGCGTCAGCTGGGCGTGGTCCACGGATGCTCCTCGCGGTTCATAGGGGGTCGGGCGGGCGTCGGTCGCGAGGGTGCCCGCGACGGGGAGCGTTCGGCGATCGCGGCGGCCAATTCTGCGACGACAAGCGCGGGGTCATCGAGAACGTGGTCGTTCGTGTAACGCAGAACGAGGTACCCGGCACGCTGAAGCATGTTGTCGCGACGTCGATCTCGCGCGTACTTTACCGGTCCGCGATGATCGGCGCCGTCGACCTCCACGACGACCCGTTCACTCGACCACAGGAGGTCGACGATGACCGCGGGCGTCAGCGGATCGAGGTCACGCGGGCTCCGGTTCCACTGGCGCTCGCGCGCCCACGGCGCGTTCACAAGGGCTCGCTCGAGGGCCTGCTCGGCGGTGCTGTGCGGTGCCGGTCCACCCGCAGGTCGGGAGACGACAAGAACGGGACCCGGGGCCGGTGACGGGTCGACCGGCACCTCCGCGAGGCCGGTCTGGTCGGGGCCCCGCCCGTCGGCGACCCCGATTCGCACCACCGGCACCCGCGCGACGGCCGGTAGCGCATCGGCGGTGAGCCACACGGTGAGATCCGCGTGGTCCGCCAGCCAGTCGTATGCGGCGGCCGCGGCGTGCTGGGCGCGCTCGGGCAGTGCCGTGTGGGCGCGTACTGCCAGAACGACGGCGTCCCGACCGTACGACCGTCTGAGGAGGAATGTCAGCGCTCCCGCCCGGGCATCGTCGGCGGGGCTCGAAACCGGTCGACGCGCACCGGCAGCTGCACGGGCCAGATGGGCGACAGCGGGCGAGGGAAAGCCGGCGTCGCGGCACAGCGCACGCGCCCGTGATTCGGCGTCGTCGGCATCGACCAGCGAGCCGGACTCGCCGCCCGGGAGCCAGGTGGGGAAGAGTGCGACGACGATGTCTTCGAGGGCGTCGAGGACCTCACCGACGACCTCCCGAGCAGTGCGATCCGTCGGCCCGCGGTGGTCCAGGAACACGGGCAGCTCGGCCGAGACCGAGTCGACGAGGTCGGCCAGGGCGAGGCCGTCCACGTCGTCGACCCGTAGCACGTGTCCGGGACGCACGGCCGCGTCGAGCGTGGACGGACGGATGTTCATCGTTGCCGACCATATCGCCCGAATCCGACAGGTGCCCGGTTCGGTCGTCACTCGCCGGCGCGACACCCTCCGTGCCACGACGATGACCACCCTCGGGCTGTGCCCGAGAGTGGTCGGTGTCAGGTGGCGGGTGTCAGCGAACGTTGTAGCCGGCGTCCACCGGCAGGGTCACCCCGGTGATGTAGCGGGCCTCGTCGGAGGCAAGGAACACGATCGCGTTGCTGATGTCGACCGACTCGATCAGCTCGACCGGCATCGGGTTCTTGTAGGACTCGTCGTTCGCCACCTCGGGGTGGGAGTTGACGAACTCGCCGTATTCGACGTTGGCGACCATCGGGGTGTTGACCCCCGTCGGGTGGATCGTGTTGACGCGGATGAGGTTCTTGGCGAGCTGTTTGGAGTACAGGCGCATCAGACCGACGACGCCGTGTTTGGCTGCCGAGTAACCCGCCTGGCCCGCGAACGTGTTGAGTCCGATGCTCGTCAGCCCGGCGGCGGAACTCGTGATCACGATGGATCCGCCCTCGTTCTGCTCGATCAACCGCGGGACGGTGAGATCGAGGACGTTCCACACGCCGGTCAGCATGACGTCCACGGCGTCATGCCAGGCCTGGGTCTGTTCGCCCGGGCCGATCACAGGCATGATCCCCGCGTTGGCGATCACGGTGTCCAGGCGGCCGAAGCGTTCGATGCCCGCGTCGAGCACCGAGCGGATGTCGTCCCGATCGCGCACGTCGCCCACCGCGGTCACGATCTGTCCGCCCGCTTCCTTGACCAGTCGCTCGGTCTCGGCGAGATCCTCGCGCGTGGCCATCGGGTAGAACACGGTCGGGATCTGGTCACAGATGTCCAGTCCGATGATCGAGGCGCCCTCCTCGGCGAGGCGAACGGCGTGGGAACGTCCCTGCCCGCGTGCCACGCCGCTGATGAACGCAACTTTGCCACTGAGTCTCTGCACGATGGTCGTCTTTCTCTGGTCGGACCGAGAGCAACCGGATCACGAAGACGGAGCGGTTGTGGCGCAATGGTTTCCGAGCACGCGACGTACTCGTCGGCGCGCCTTGGCGTCTCGGGGCGGAGGAATCATCCCGCTGCGCCGAAACTAACATAGTTAGATTGAATGCGGAACGGATCGGATGGGCCACTTCGCCGCGCCGTCAGTTCAGTCGGCGACGATCGCGGGAATCAAGAAGGCGCGCAACTTCGTCCGGACCCGATCGAGGTAGTGATCGGTGGAGTCGAACTGACTGATGTACATGATCTCGAGCTCGGAGATCCACTCGCACAGCAGCTCGATGTCGACCTCGGGGCGGAGGTTGCCCGCCGACTGCTCGGCGAGAAGGACCGGCTCCCACAGTTCTCGGGTCAGTTCGATCGCTCGTCCCGACACGCTGAGCAACTGCATCGACAGCGCCATGGATTCGGGGGCGACCAGTCGGTTGACCATCGGATCGGAATGGCCCTTGCGGATGTCCCGGCAGATCCCCTCGACGATGCGCTCGGAGACGGTCGGCCACTTGTTGATGTGTGCCCGGGCCTTGTCCATGTTGGTGTGGGCGCGGCGCACCACCAGTTCGGTGATGAGTGCTTCGCGATCACGGAAGTAGCGGTAGACGGTCGCACGCGACAGTGAGGCCGCGCGTGCGACGTCCTCCATCGTGGTCTTGGCCATGCCGAAACGCGCGAAGCACTCCTCGGCTGCCCGGAGGATTGCTTCCTGGACGTCAGTGCGCTTGTCGGAGTCGGTGCTTGCGGCCACGACACGACGGTAGCAAGGGCGCCCTAATCGAAAGAAGATAGATAAGACACTAGACAGTGATTGTCTCGTGTGTCAGTCTCGATACATGGAGCGCGACGAGAAGATCAGGCTGACCCGGCGACTGATCGACCACGTGGACAACGACAGCACCGATTACGCGGACGATCTGCTGAGAGTTCCGTTCTCGGTGTTCAACGACGCCGAACTGGCGGCGAAGGAACGCGACGTGGTGCGGAGATTCCCGCACATCGTCGCCCACGTCGACGAGTTGCCGAAGACGGGCTCGTTCGTCACCACGGAGTTGATCGGTACGCCGTTGCTGGTCATCCGGCAGAGTGACGGGTCGGTGAAGGCCTTCTCGAACGTGTGCCGACACCGCGGGTCGCGCGTGGAGTTCGGTGAGTCCGGGTGCAAGCGCGTCTTCGCCTGCCCGTACCACAACTGGTCCTACGGCAAAGACGGTGCGCTGCGGGGTATGCCGCATGCCGAGGGTTTCGACGGAATGGACCGCGCCGACTACGGACTCGTGGAGTTTCCGTGTGAGGTCCGGCATGGACTCGTCTGGGTGGTGCCGACGGTCGGCGCCGATCTCGACATCCGATCGGTGCTCGGGGACAAGCACGACGACGAGGTCACCGACACCGGAATGGCGGAGTCGTTCCAGGTGCGCAAGGAGACCTGGCGGCTGGACATGAACTGGAAGATCGCGGTCGACGGCGTCCAGGACTCCTATCACCTGTGCCAGTTGCACACGAAGACGGTGTGCAACTACCTCGAGGGCAACATCACCGCTCTCGACGTGGTGGACCGGTCGTGGCGACTCGTGGTGGCGCGCAAGGCCATCACCGAGGTCAGGGACGCCGACCCGGACAGTTTCGACGTCCGTGACTACTCGTTGGCGAATTACACGGTGTATCCGGGCACCATGCTCGTCACCGAGCCCAAGCACTTCGAGATCTGGACCATCGTCCCGGACAAGGACGACCCGAACGTCAGTCACTGCACCATCAGGCTGCTGTCGCCGACGAAGCCGCAGACCCCTCGTGAAGAGCGGATCCTGGACAAGAACTGGGAACTGCTGATGGAGACCTTGCACGACGAGGACTGGTTCGTCACCAAGACGATCACCGACAATGCGGCGTTCGGTCAGGTCGACGAACTCATCTACGGACGAAACGAATTGCCGGGACAGCTGTTTCACAAGATGGTGGCCGGTGATGTCGAGGCGCTGGAGCGCGAACGTGGATCCCTTCCCGCCACGGCTGCCGCGCACTGAATCCGTGTCCGAACTGGAGGTGGATGAGCCGGCACCGGGTGTGCGCCGCCTGACCATCAACCGTCCGGGGGTTCGCAACGCGATCTCGCTCTCGGTCCAGCGCGAACTCGACCGAGCGCTCACCCGGATCGCGGCCGACGACGCGATCCGGTCGGTCATCATCGCCGGCGCGGGTCCGGTTGCCTTCTCCGCGGGATACGACATCACCGAGTTGGCGAGGTGGACGCCGAGCGAAGCGGCAGACGCCGCGGCCGAGCGAGAGGAACTCGTGTGGCGGTTCTGGTCGTTCCCGAAGCCGGTGGTCGCCGCCGTGGACGGAACGGCACACGGCGCGGGAACCATCCTCGCGGTGTGTGCGGACATCCGCGTCGGAGACCCGCGCACCCGGTTCGCCGTGACGGCCGCGCGGTACGGCGGCGCCAACCTCACCTGGTTGCTCGACTCCGTCGTCGGCCCCGGACACGCCCGAGACCTGTTGATGACGTCGCGGGCCGTCGACGGGGCGGAGGCGTACCGGATCGGACTCCTGAGCCGGTTCGTCGAGGAGGGCGGCGTGTCGTCGGCTGCTGTCGACACGGCGGCCGGCCTGGCCGAACTCCCGCCGGAGGGCATTCGGGAGATCAAGTCGCTGCTCCAGCACGGCCCGGGACTGGATCTGCGGACGCGCTACGACCGCGAGATCGCTGCTGCGCGAACGCACTCGCACCCGGACCAGATCGCCGGACTGGTCGCCGGTCTCGCCGACCGCGACGCCCGGCTTCGGCGGACGGCGGCCGAGCAATGAGCGGAGACACGGCATGACCGACGCCATCTCCGAAGCAATGTCGGACGCCGATCCGTGGCGACCGGATTGGTCGGATCCGTTCCGGCCGACGACGAGCGGGGACGACGAGTACGAGTCGATGGTGCAGGCGCTTCGGGAGGTTCAGGAGGCGGTGACCCGTAGTCGCCCCACGCCGACAGCGGCCGCCGAAGCCACTGCGGCACTCCGCGCGGTCGCACGTCTCATGTGGCCACACGAGGTGGACGAGGACGAGCAGATCGCGGGTAAGCGTTGGTCGACCCCGGGAAAAGGGCACGCACTGGCGCCGGCACTGCACATCGACCATGTCACCGAGACCACCGCTGTCGCACGGGTCACCATCGGCAGATTCCATTCCGGACGATATGCGATGAACGGCGGCGTCACCCCACTGATCTTCGACGAACTGCTGGCACGCTTGGCCAACAGCGCGGGCCGGCCGTGGGGCCGGACGGCGTACCTCCACGTCGACTACCGATCACCTGCACCGCTGCACACGGAACTGACGCTCACCGCCGAGCTGGTGGAGCAGTGCGGGCGCAAACGCACCATGCGCGGCGCGATGTTTGCGGGTGAGACTCTGCTGGCCGAGGTGCACGGGCTGTGGGTCGAACTCAAACCTGAACAGACACTAGATATTTCACAATCATGAGAGGCTGACGATGAGTGGGTATTCCCTTCTCGATGGGATTCGGGTACTCGAGGTGGCCCAGCTGGCGCCTTCGTCGGTGGGTGGCCATCTCGCCGACCTGGGTGCCGAGGTGATCAAGGTCGAGGCCGGTCCGCTCGGCGATCCGGTGCGCGTCGGCGGCGCCCGGGCGGTCGGGTCCCCGGACGGGCCCGCCTTCATGCATCTGCGCTGGAACCGCGGCAAGAAGTCCGTGGCGCTCGACTTGCGCAGCCCTGAGGGGAGACAGGCCTTCCTGGACCTCGCGCGTGAGTGCGACGCGGTCGTCGAGGGGATGCGCGGCGGCTATCTCGACTGGCTGGGGGTCGGCTACGACTCTCTGCGAGAGGTGAATCCGGCGATCGTGCTGTGCACGGTCTCCGGGATGGGCGGCGACGGCCCCTACCGGACACTCGGCACCGGGGGTCCCGTCTTCGACGCGTACGCCGGGCTGCGGGAGGTGCGCACCCCGACCGAACCGCCGGTGTCCGGCATGGCCGGTTCGACGGCGCCGCCCATCGCGATGTACGCCCTCGGTGCCTACGGTGCGATGGGCCTGCTCGCCGCGTTGCTGAAGGCTCGCGCCGCCGGCGTCGGCTGCCACGTGGAGGTGGCCGGCATCGATGTGGCGGCTGCGTGGATGCCGGACCTTGCCGATGCCGAGCTGAACAAGGACCGGTCGATCGCGCGGCCGACCTGGCTGCCCGATGGGCGACTGCCCGACTGGCCGCGGCTCGAGGCATACCGCACCAGGGACGGCGAGGCCGTCCTGTTCGGGTCCCATGTCGAGAAGTTCTGGCACAACTTCCTGCGCGCCGTCGGCCGTGACGATCTGATCGACGTCGACCTGTCCTCCACCGACGACGGCGCTCCCGCGCGTGCCGACCTGATCTGGCGTGCGCTCACCGAGATCTTCGCGCAGCGGACGCGGGCCGAGTGGGTGGAGTTGTTCCTCGAGCACGAGATCGCCGGCGGACCGGTCAACAGTGTCGGGGACATGTTGGTGGACCCGCACTTCCGCGCCAGGAAGAACACCTACCGGGTGGATCACGACGGGGTCGGCGACCTGGAATTCGTCGTCAGTCCGGTGCGTGTCGCGGGGGAGGAGTTCGCTCCGCCACTTCCGCCGGACGTCGGCGCCGACACCCCTGAGGTGTTGCGGACGGTGGCCGGATACGACGACGCCCAGATCGCCGTCGCGGCGGATCCGCGCGTCCCCGCGGCCGGTGTACGGGTGCACTCCGGCTGACTCGTGTCGCCTTTGACACCCGTACGAAATCCGTTGTGCGGGTGTCATTGTCGTGTCCGTAACACCGAGCCGTGATGCCTGCGCCGATCGGCGCACCGCATTGCGCGAAGCATCTAAAGCTGTTAGTTTAATCTCACTTTGAGTGAGGGGGATCACACCCCCTGCGCCGGTCGGGGGATCGACGTCGACGAAGGAGTATGAATGAATCTCTCGGACCTGACCCGCTTCTGGGGACGAACGCGGCCCGAGCAGGAAGCGATCGTGTTCGGGGACACCCGGCAGACCTGGGCTGAGGTCGACGCGATCACCGACGCACTCGCCCGGGGTCTCGCCGCCCGCGGCGTCGGCAAGGGCGACCGGGTGTCGGTCATGATGCTCAACCGGCCCGAGCTCGCCCACCTGATCCTCGCGACCCTCAAGCTCGGGGCCGTGTGTGCACCGCTGAACTTCCGTCTCACGGGTCGAGAACTCGCGCCGATGGTCATCGACGCGGCGCCCCGGGTGATCGTCGTCGAGGACGCGTTCGCTCCCCTGCTCGATGTCGCCCGCGGGCAACTCGACTTCGAGACGTATTCGATCGAGGGCGGCGCCTTCCCGGCATACGACACGCTCCTGGATGCCGGCCCGGCACCCGTCGTCGCCATCGACCCCGACGATGCGGCGTTCATCTGCTACACCTCCGGGACCACCGGAGTGCAGAAGGGCGCGCTCATCACCCATCGCAACGCGATGACGCCGGGTATCTCGCAGACGATCACCTTCGGTTTCTCCGCCCGCGACCGGGTGCTCTGCTCGGCGCCGCTGGTGTACACCGGCTCGGTGCTGTCCATCTTCATGCAGCTGGTGGTCGTTCCCGGGGCGACGATGGTCCTGCTCCGGGAATACGATCCCGAGATCGCTCTGGACGTCCTCGAACGGGAGCAGATCACCGCGACCACCACCGTGCCGGTCATCTGGGAGCGGATGACGACGTTGCCGGACTTCGGTTCTCGGTCGCTCGCGACATTCACCTTCGCCGGGACGGGCGGTGCGCCGGTCAGCCTCGATCTCCTCGATTTCTATCGCACGCACGGAATCCCGCTGACGCAGTGCTACGGATTGACCGAGGCGTCTGGGATGGTGTCCACGCTGGAGTACCGAGACGCGGTCACGCGGCCCGGTTTCGCCGGCCTGCCGCTGGTCGGAACCTCCGTGCGCATCGGCGAACCCCACGACGAGGCCGCGGTGGGTGAGGTGGGGGAGATCCTCGTGCGCGGTGAGCATGTGCTGCGCGAGTACTGGAACAAACCCGAGGCGACCGCGGCGACCCTGACCGACGGCTGGTTGCGCACCGGGGACCTCGGGATCAAGGACGACGCAGGCTTTCTCCGGATCGTCGACCGCAGCAAGGACATGTTGATCTCGGGCGGCCTGAACGTGTATCCCGCCGAGATCGAGAACGCCCTGCACGGCATCGAGGGCCTGGTGGACTTGGCCGTGATCGGTGTCAAGGACGACAGGTGGGGCGAGGTCCCGATGGTGGTGTTCCACTCCGAGCGACCGGCATCCGAGATCGTGGCCGACATCGCCGATGTGGCCGGCGAGGCCCTGGCGAAGTTCAAGCGGCCGAAACATGCGGTCGCACTGGATGAACCGCTGCCGCGGACCTTCTCCGGAAAGCTCGCGAAACCGTCGCTGCGAGCACGTTTCCCGGAGCCTCCCGCCGATGCCCTCGCCGTCGAGGGCTCCGCGACTCCCGCCTGACCAGGCAACCCCTTCTCCCGAGAGGACACCCGTGATGGGTTCTCCGCGTGATGTCAACATCTCCCACCTCATCGACACCGCCCCGGTGTCCGGTCTGCAGAAGCGGGCCTTCGCGATGTGCCTCGTCCTGGCAGTGCTCGACGGGATGGATGCCCAGCTGATCGGGTTCGCGATCCCCGCGCTCTCCGACGACTGGGAGTTGTCCAAGGCGTCGTTCGGACTGCTGCTCGCACTGAGCAGCGGCGCGATGGTCCTGGGCAGCCTGGTGTTCGGTCCCGTGGCCGACCGGTGGGGCCGGCGGCGGGTGATCATCGTCTGCACGGTGATCTTCTCCGTGTTCACCCTGGCCTCGGCCCTCGCCACCTCGATGGGCGTCCTGATCGTCCTGCGCATCCTCGCCGGGATCGGGCTCGGGGGCGTCACGCCGAACCTCATCGCCTTGACGAGCGAGTACAGCCCGGCCCGCGTTCGCGCCACGATGGTGACGATCGTCGTCGCCGGGATGTCCCTGGGGGGCTTCGTCGGCGGTCTCGCTGCCGCTCAGCTGATCCCCGCCTTCGGATGGCAATCGATCTTCGTCGCGGGCGGGATCCTCCCGCTGGTCGCCGTCCTCGGTGCCTGGGCCTGGCTACCGGAGTCCGGCAAGTTCCTGGCGGCGCGGGGCGACCACGGTGAGGTCGCCCGCATCGTCTCCGCGATCGACCCGCGGACGGACCTGACCGGTCCGGTGCGCTTCACCCAGGACACCCAGGTCGTCACCAGCTCACCGGTTCGCGAACTGTTCACCGCTGGTAGAGGTCTCGACACCGTGCTCCTGTGGGTGGTGTTCGTCGTCAACTTCCTCGTCATCTACTTCCTGTTCGGCTGGATGCCATCGCTGTTCAGCGAGGCGGGCCAGAGTTCGAGTACGGCGATCACCGCCGCCGCGTTGTTCAACCTGGGCGGTATGGCGGGTGCGCTGTCCGCCGGGTGGATCACCGACCGGGTGGCAGCGGCCTGGCGGTCGGGCGGCACACGCGCCGCGTATGTCGTGGTCATGGCGGGTTACACGCTGGGGGCGGTGTTCATCGGCGTCGTCGCGATGGTGCTCGGGAACGCCGCGCTGCTGCTGATCGCCATCTGCGTCGTCGGGTTCGGGATCTCGGGCAGTTCGGCCGGGATCATCGCGATCGCGGCGTCGATCTATCCGGTGGCCGCGCGCTCGACGGGCATCGGCTGGGCCATGGGGGTCGGCCGGGTGGGATCGATCATCGGACCGACGGTCGGTGCGGCACTCATCGCCGCCGGGTTGGACGCTCGCACGATCTTCCTGGCCATGGCGATGCCGACCGTGCTCGCGGTGGTCACCCTCGGAGTGTTGAACGCACGGGAGGGTCGGCGTCTGCGGCGCGCGCAGGACGGAGCCCGACCCGCCCCGACAGCGGCGGACGTCCATTGACCGTGCGATCCGACACGGTGCGCCGAACGTCGTACTGCCGGCTGTGCGCGTCGTCGTGCGGCGTGCTGCTCGACATCGAGGACGGACGCATCCGGGACGTGCTGGGCGATGCACAGCATCCGATCTCCGGTGGGTACACCTGTCCGAAAGGCCGCCGCGGGGCAGACCTCACCCATGGGTCCGGCCGACTGACCACGTCGATGCGGCGCACCGCCGACGGAAGGCACGAGCCGATCGCGGTACCCCTCGCGGTCGCCGACATCGCCGCGCGCCTCCGGCGGATCGTCGACGAGCACGGGCCCGACGCGGTCGCGCTGTTCTGTGGGACGCAACAGAACTTCGCCGCCCTCACCCCGCCGTCGGCGCGCGCATGGTTCCGCGGGACCGGCTCGCACAAGCTCTTCTCCACCATGACCATCGACCAGTCCGCCAAATGGGTTGTGGCCGAGCGGATGGGCACCTATCTCGGTGGGCGTCAGCGGTTCGCCGACGCCGATGTGTGGCTGCTGATCGGCACCAACCCCGTCGTGTCCGGCAACGGGGGTGACGGGGACGGCGCGGTCGTGCAGAACCCGGCGACCACCCTGCGGCGAGCACGTGAGCGCGGACTCACCCTCATCGTCGTGGATCCGCGACGCACGGAGACCGCCGCCCTCGCCGACATCCACCTCGCGCCCCGACCCGGCACGGACGCGGTGATGCTCGCCGGACTCCTCCACGTGATCCTGGCCGAGGGCCTCCACGATCCGGCCTTCTGCGGCCGTCACGCCGCAGGTCTGCCCGCCCTCCGAGCGGCGGTCGGTGGAGTCACTCCCGCTGTCGTGGAGCGGATCTGCGATGTCCCGGCGCAGGACGTGCGCGCCGCCGCACGTGCTTTCGGACGGGGAAGCCGGGGGATGGCCACCAGCGGGACCGGACTGTGTATGGGTCCGCACTCGAACGTCGCCGAGCATCTCGTCGCCACCCTGAACGTGGTGTGCGGACGGTACCTCCGCGAAGGAGAACGCGCAGATGATCGTGCCGTGCTGACCCGGCATCTGCCCGCTCGAGAGGAGGTTGCCGCACCGGCCAGGGCGTACGAACGAGGTTTTCGCAGCAGGGTCGGCGGTGTGCGTGCGATCCGCGGCGAGTTGCCTTCCGGCATCCTCGCCGACGAGATCCTCGAACCGGGCCCGGATCGTGTTCGCGCACTGGTCGTCTCGGGCGGGAACCCCGCGGCAGCCCTACCGGACCGTGCGAAGACGTTGCGCGCGTTGCGTTCCCTCGACCTGCTCGTGTGCATCGATCCCTTCATGTCGGACACCGCCCGCCTCGCGCACCACGTCATCGCCCCCACCACGATGTACGAACGCGCCGATCACACCGCGGTCATGGAGCCCTTCTTCCCGCGTCGCTTCGCACAATTCACGTCCCCGGTCGTCACACCGCCGGCCGGGGTCGTCGACGACTGGCGGTTCTTCTTCGACCTCGCGGCCGCCTCCGGGCAGCCCTTCAAGTTCGCCGGACGGATACTGGATCCCTCGTCCCCGCCCACGTCCACAGAGCTGTTGGCGATGATGACCGAGCGGGGGCGTCTGCCGTTCGACGAGCTGGTCTCGGCCGAGCACGGTCGGCTCGTCGGGGACAGCGGCACCGTCGTCGCGCCGCCGACCCCGGAGGCGGCCGGTCGGCGCCTCGAGTTGATGCCCGACGATGTCCGCGCCGAGCTCGAGGACGCGCTGCAGCCGTCGCCGGTCGCGGGCGACTTCCCGTTCCGGCTGGTGGTGCGGCGAATCCGGGAAGCCGTCAACTCCACCGGAATCCGGGTTCCCGGACTCGTCCCGGGCGGAGGGAATCCGGCACGTGTGCATCCCGACGACCTCGAACGGCTGGGGGTGGCCGACGGCGCACAGGTCGTCCTGCGGTCGGCTTCCGGTTCCCTGCGCGCCACCGCGCGCGCCGATCAGACCCTCGCGCGGGGTGCCGTCTCGATGACCCACTGCTTCGGCGGGGACGACGGTGACGCTGCCGGGGTCAATGTCAACAACCTGACCGGGACGCTCGATGGGGTGCAGACGATCAACGCCATGCCGACGCTGTCCGCCGTTCCCGTCGCGATCGTCCCGGCCACCGAGGAGGAGGGTTCATGACCGGCGGAGCACACTCGACGGTGACCGTCGGGCGACGGATCTGCCCGTTGTGCGAGTCGACCTGTGGGCTCGTCGTCGAACTCGCCGGTCGGAGTGTGACGGGGGTGGCGCCCAACCCCGACGATGCGCTCAGTGCCGGACACAGCTGCGCGAAAGGGCTCGGGCTGGGCCGTATCGAGAACGACCCGGACCGCATCCGCACCCCGCTCCTGCGGACGCCGTCCGGGGACTTCCGAGCAGTGGGCTGGGAGGAGGCGTTCGCCGAGATCGGCCGCAGGCTGCCGGAATTCGTCGCCGACGACCCGGGCAGCTGTGCGATCTACCACGGCAACCCCGCGGCCCATCACCTCGACGCCACCTTCTACCTCGGCGAACTGATCGCCGCCGTCGGGACCCGCAATGTCTACTCGCCGGCCAGCGTCGACACCTGGCCGAAGAATCTCGCCCACATGCTGCTCTACGGAACCGGCCTCGGACTGAGTCTGCCCGACCTCGACCGTACCGACCACCTGTTGATCCTGGGCTCGAATCCCATGGTGTCCAACGGGAGTACGGTCACCGCGCCGGGCATGCACGAGAGATTGCGCGCGTTGCGGGAGCGGGGTGGCACCCTCGTGGTCGTCGACCCGGTACGTACCCGGACGGCCGAGATGGCCGACATACACGTCCCGATTCTCCCGGGCACCGATGCACTCTTCCTGCTGGCGGTCCTGGCGGTGATCGCCGAGGAGGGGTTGGCCAGACCGGAGCGGATTCCCGAGGTCGTCGACGGCGTGGACGAGGCACTGACCATGGCCCGGGAGTTCTCACCCGAATCGGTGGCGGACGCCTGCGGAATCGATGCCGAGACCATCCGGGCGGTGGCCCGGGGGTTCGCGACGGCCCCGTCCGCCGTGGCGCATTCCCGGATCGGCACCTGCATGCAGGAGTTCGGCACACTGGCGAACTGGCTCGTGGAACTCCTGACGATCGTCACCGGCAACCTGGATCGTGCGGGCGGCGCGATGTTCTCGCTTCCTGCCGCGGGCGGACCGAACACGTGGCCGGTGACCCGTCCACCGAAGCTCATGTTCGATCGGTGGCGATCGCGTGTCCGTGGCCTCCCAGAAGCGTTGGGCGAGTTGCCCGCGGTGTGTTTCGCCGAGGAGATCCTCACCCCGGGGCCGGGGCGGACACGGGCGCTGGTCACCATCGCGGGGAACCCCGCGCGTTCGCTGCCGAACAGCGGTGCGGTCGAGGCCGCCCTCGCATCGCTGGAGTTCATGGTGTCGGTGGACTGCTACCTCAACGAGACCACCCGGCACGCCGACGTCATCCTGCCACCGCCGCCGCTGATGACCCGCGGACACCACGATGTGACGTTGTCGCACTTCCAGATCCGCAACGTCGCCCGCTACACCCCGCCGCTGCTCGCCCTCGGTGACGACGAACTCGCCGAATGGCAGATCATGCTCCGGCTGGCCGCCATCGCCCAGGGGACCCCGAACCGGACCGTGGCGGAGACGGACGACGCCGTCGCGGCGGTGGCGGTTCGCCGGGCGGCGAAACTGTCCGGACGCGACCCCGGCGTCGTCGAGTCGGCGGTCGCCGGACGGACGGGGCCCCAGCGTCTTCTCGACCTGCGCCTGCGTAGCGGGCCGTACGGTGACCGGTTCGACGACGATGGGGGAGGGCTGAGTCTGGCTCTCCTGGAATCGAATCCGGACGGGATCGACTTCGGTCCGCTGCAGCCGCGGCTGCCCGGTGTGCTGCGCACCCCGAATGGTCGGATCGACCTGATGCCCGAGTTGATCACCGCCGACCTGCCGCGCCTGCGGGCGGCGTCGATGGCCTCCCGGGGACTGGTGCTCATCAACCGCCGGCAGCGGCGCGGGATGAACTCGTGGTTGCACAATGCGCTCCCGCAGAACGACGACGGACAGTGCGCGTTGCTGACGAGCCCGCGCGACGCCGTCGAGCTCGGGGTCGTCGATGGAGACCTCGTCGCGGTGACCTCGTCGACGAGCACCGTGGTGGCGGAGATCCGCGTCGACGACGCGATGCGCCCGGGCGTGGTGAGCATGCCACATGGCTGGGGTCACCACGGTCCGGGCCTGCGGACCTCGCGCGCGGTGGCTGCCCCCGGCGCGAACTACAACGCATTGGTGACCGAGACCGGGCATCTCGACGTCCCCACCTCGTCGCCGGTCTTCAACGGCATACCGGTGACGGTCACCCTGATGAGCGAGGAGAAGCGCTGATGCCCTATGTGGTCACGCAGAACTGCTGCAACGACGCGACATGTGTCGCCGTCTGCCCGGTCGATTGTATCCACCCGACGCCCGCCGAACGCGAGTACACGCGGACCGAGATGCTCTACATCGACCCGGGGACGTGCATCGACTGCGGCGCCTGTGCCGACGTCTGTCCGGTCGATGCGATCGTGCCCGGCGACTCCACGGGGCCCGATGTGGATCGCTATCTCGAACTCAACGCCGACTACTTCCGGCGGAATCCACGAGACGCCCCCGCAGGTGCGCACGTGCAACCGGTCCCGGTGGCGATCGCGACCGCCGGGGTGACGGATCCGCCGCGGGTGCGGGTCGCGATCGTGGGGTCGGGTCCGTCGGCGTTCTACGCCGCCGAGGAACTGCTGGCGCGCCGGGACATCGACGCTGAGGTCACGATGTTCGAGCGGCTTCCGGTGGCCGGCGGGCTGGTCCGGTTCGGGGTCGCGCCCGATCACTGGCACACGAAAACCGTGGATCGCGTCTTCGGGCGCACCGCGAGGCGCGACGGGTTCACCTTGCATCTGGGTGTCGAGGTCGGCCGCGACGTGACACTCGACGAGGTGGCGGCCCATCACCACGCGGTCATCCACGCCTCGGGCGCCTCGGGGGACCGGCGGCTGGGGATCGCCGGCGAGGACCTCCCGGGCAGCCACTCCGCCCGCGAGTTCGTCGCCTGGTACAACGGGCATCCCGACCACGTCGATCGATCCTTCGACCTGTCGGGTGAGCGTGCCGTCGTCGTCGGCAACGGCAACGTCGCGCTGGACGTCGCACGGATACTGGTGTCCGATGTGGAGGCACTGCGGCGCACCGACATCGCCGGACACGCGCTGACCGCTCTGGCCGGCAGTGAGATCAGGGAAGTGGTGGTCCTCGGTCGGCGCGGGCCCGAGTACGCAGCCTGCACCACCCCGGAATTGATGGCACTCGGTTCGTTGCCCGGGGTCGACGTGATCGTCGACCCGCCGGTGTCGGCGGGTTCGGAGGCATCGGCGAAACTGCGCCTCCTGGAGGAGTATTCGCGACGAGTACCGGTGCCCGGGAACAAGCGGATCGTGCTGCGGTTCCAGGCGACGCCGCTGGAGGTCATCGGATCCGACCGCGTGCGCGGTCTGGCCACGAGCCACACCGCGTCCGGGGAGCGCACCGAGATCGACTGCGGCCTGGTGCTGCGCGCGGTCGGCTACCGCGGGCTCCCCATCGACGGCCTCCCCTTCGATCCGGTGTCGTCGACGGTCGTGAACGTCGGGGGTCGTGTGGTTGATCCGGCGACCGGTTCGCCGGCGCCGGGGCAGTATGTGGCGGGCTGGATCAAGCGCGGCGCGACCGGGGTGATCGGAACCAACCGGTGGTGTGCGGTCGAGACCGTGGGTTCCTTGCTCGATGATCTCCGCGGTGGACTGCTGCCCGGACCCGTCGGCAGCGGTGACGATCTGACCGCACTCGTGCGCGAGCGATGTCCGGAGGTGATGGACGGGGCCGACTGGCGGGCCATCGACAGGTGGGAACGCCAGGAGGGACGCGCGGCCGGGAGGCCACGGGTGAAAGTCGTCGATGCCGAGGCGGCGGTGAACATCGCCCGGACAGCCAGTCTGCCCGGTGTTCCGGGATGAGCGCGCCGGCCCGGCAGGTCCACACCTTCTGCCGCATCTGCGAGCCCGGGTGCGGGCTGCTGGCCACGGTCGACGCCGATCGCATCGTGGGATTGCAACCGGACCCGGATCATCCTGTACACCGCGGCTTCTCCTGCCACAAGGGACCGCACTACCTGGATGTCCATTCCGATCCGGATCGGGTCGATCACCCACTGCGACGAGTCGGGACCGGCGACCGCCGGGACGGCGACTTCGAGCGTGTGTCCTGGGACGAGGCGGTTCGCGACATCGCCGACCGGCTCGGCGCCATCCGAGACAGATACGGCCGCAATGCATTGGCGGTGTACCAGGGCAACCCATCGGCGTTCAACGGTCTCTACTATGCGAACGCGGCGCGGATCGCGCGGGGGTTCGACACGCGGATGAGGTTCAGCGCCGGGACCCAGGACACATCGGCCAAGTACGCGGCGAGCGAGGCCGTCTACGGCGCGTCGATGGCACACCCGATTCCGGACCTGCTGCACACCCACTACTTCCTGTGTCTCGGGAGCAATCCGCAGGTCTCCCACATGACGTTGATCCACATCTCGGATCCGATGGCCAAACTGCGCGCGATCGCCAAGCGCGGCGGGACAGTGCTGTTCGTCAATCCGCGCCGCATCGAGTCGTCGACGCCGGAGACCGGCGACGTGCTGCTGATCACCCCGGACACCGACTTCTACTTTCTCGCCGGGCTCCTGCACGAGATCGTGTTCCGGATCGGATTCGACCGTGGCGCAGTCGAACAGCATGCGCGGGGGATCGACGATCTGCTCGACTTCGTCTCGCGCTACCCGGTGGAGCGGGTCGCCGGGGTCACGGGGATCCCCGCCGAGACCATCGCCCGGGTCGCCGACGAGTTCTGCGCCGCACCGAGTGCGAGCATCTACATGGCCACCGGCGTCAACCAGGGGAGGCTGGGCACGCTCGCCTACTGGATGCTCACCATGGTCAGTCTGTTCTCCGGGAACCTCGGACGCCGCGGCGGCAACATCTACTCGCGAGGCGTCGCCGACGTCGTCCAGAACTCCCGGCGCCGGCGCGCGGACCCGTTCTTCTCCGGTCCGCTCGGGGAGATCCGCACCGTCGGAGGGGATCTCCCCGCCGCCATGCTGCCGGACTTCATCGAGCGCTCCGACGACCCGATCCGTGCCCTGATCGTGGTGTCGGGCAACCCACTTCTGTCGGTCGGCGGTGGAGACCGGTTGCGGCGTGCCCTGGAATCGCTGGAGTTGATCGTCACCGTGGACCTGTATCGCACCGTGACGGGCGAGATCGGGGACTACATCCTGCCTGCGACGGACTGGCTCGAGCGCGAAGACGTCAACTTCCTGAACACGATGGGGGTGGCGATGGAGCCCTACGTCCAATACACCCCCGCTGTCGTCGCGCCGGTGGGGCAACGGCGTGACGACTGGTGGATTCTCTCGCGCATCCAGCAGGAGATGGGTGTACCGAGCCTTCTCGACGACCCGGAGGCCGGCCCTCTCGCGGCGGTCGACGCCGTGCTGCGGGAAGCGGACCTGTCGGTCGAGACGCTCAAGGACAAACCATGTCAGACCGAGGTGCTTCCGGAAGCGGTGCCCAGCGATGTCTTCGACATCGCGGTGCAGCACGACGACGGCCTGATCGACTGCTGTCCCGATCTGTTCCGTCGGTCTTTCGACGATGCCGAACGGATCCTCGGGAGTCTCGTGGCGGAGCCGGACGACCAGCTCAAGCTGATCACCCGGCGTAACCACTTCATGGTGAACAGCTGGCTGCACAATCTCCCGGTTCTGAAACAGGGTGTCCATCAGGACAATCCGCTGTGGATGAACCCCGTCGACATGCGCCGACGTGATCTCGTGGACGGCGACGACGTCACCGTGCACAATCTCCATGGCGCTCTGCCGGCCGTGGTCGTCGGGGACGACACCCTGCGCGAGGGCGTGGTGGCGATGACCCATGGCTGGGGCCAGGACCGGGCGCGCGGTCTCGACGTGGCCCGACGCCATCCGGGGGTGAACGTCAACCAACTCGCGCCGTCCGGGGCGAAGGGGTACGACCCCCTCAGCAACCAATCGCATCTCACCGGGATCAACGTCGAGGTGATCCGCCGCTGATCGCGGTGCGGGGTTGCCAACATAACCGAATGCTTTTAGATTAGTCGGTGTGATCCGGGACACCTTCGATCGGTGCGGCCCGGGCCGCCCCGCGCGCCTGACCGAGTCGGCGACGTCCACACCCAAACAGGAGGCTGTACATGAGCGGAACCGTCGTCGACGCACTCGGATACTGGGCCCGCACGGTGCCGGACCAGGCCGCGATCGACTTCGCCGGCGATGTGGTCACCTACCGCGAACTCGACACCTGGGCAGACGGGGTCGCCCACGACCTGCGGTCTCGCGGCGTCGGAGTAGGCGACCGGGTGAGCTATGTCGGCGTGAACTCGCTGGAGTGGTGTGTCGCCGCCCTGGGCGCCATGAAGGTGGGTGCGATCTCGGCGCCGTTCAACCAACGCATGCTCGCCGGGGAACTGACGGTCCTCGTCGACGACTGCGACCCCGCGGTCGTGTTCTGCGACGCGGACCTGCGCTCTCGTGTGGAGGAGGTGCGCAGCACCCGCGACACGTTCGTCATCGCGGAGTTCGAGGCCGATGTGCGACCGCTGCGCGGCGTCGCGCACCCGGCGTATCGCAGCCCGGTGGTCGAGTTGTCGGACCCCACGGCGATCGTGTTCACCAGCGGGACAACGGGTAAGCCGAAGGGGGTCGTGTTCACGCACGCGACGATCGCCGGGGAGATGCACGAATGGTCACTGATGGAACCGATCCAGCAGAACGGCCTGCGCCCCTTGCTCGTCCTCCCGCTGTTCACGGCCGCGGGCATCATCTGGGGGATCTCACGCACCGTCTTGCACGGCGGGACGTTGCTCCTGCAACCCGGATTCGATCCGGAGTCCGCGCTGCGGGTCCTGATCGGGAGCCGGGCAACGACTCTCACCGGCCCACCGATCCTCTTCGAGCAGATCTCCCGGGTGGCGGGCTTCGCCGATGCCGATCTGGCCCACCTGACCACCGCGCACGTGGGCGGCGCGCGTGTGCCGTCCGCGCTGGTGGGTGTCTGGCTGGACCGCGGTGTCCAATTGCGGCAGATCTACGGGCAGACGGAGATCGGTGGATCGGCCTCGGCGATGCCCCGTGCGGAGGCGGCCGAGCATCCCGACAAATGCGGATTCGGCGGCATCTTCACCAAGATCCGTGTCGTCGACGCCGACGGGAACGACTGCGCCCCGAACTCCGTCGGGCAGATCCTGTTGCGGGGTCCGGGCATGATGCCGGGGTATTGGCGTAATGAGGACGCGACCCGCGCGGCACTGATCGACGGTTGGCTGCACACCGGCGACCTCGGCACACTCGACGAGAACGGCTATCTGACTTTCGTGGATCGTCTGAAGGACATGATCATCTCCGGCGGTCTGAACATCTCCCCGGTGGAGATCGAACAGGTGATCAACCGGATCCCCGGAGTCGAGGAGGTGGCGGTGATCAGCGTTCCCGACGACAAGTTCGGCGAGACACCCGCGGCGGTGGTCAAAAAGGTCGAGGGCCTCACCGAGGTCGACATCGTCGAATTCTGCAACCGCAACCTCGCGGACTACAAGGTGCCACGGTACGTGGTCTTCGTCGACGAGGGTCTCCCGCGAATGCCCAGCGGAAAGATCTCCAAGCGGCTGCTCCGGGATACGTACTCCGATGTCCCGCAGACCTATCCGAAGGTCAGGTGAGGTCGTGGATCGCGCGGAACGGGTCGCGGTCGTCACCGGGGGCGGGCGGGGCATCGGCGCCGCGATCTCGCGACGACTGGCTGCGGAAGGGCATGCGGTTGCGGTCAACTACGCCTCCGGCGCGGCGGCGGCCCTAGAGGTGGCGGGTGAGATCGTCGCGGCCGGCGGACGCGCGGTCGCCATCCGTGCCGACGTCTCGGATGCCGCTCAGGCGGAGAAGCTGATCGCCGAGGCGGCACGGGTGCTCGGCCCGCCGACCGTGCTCATCAACAACGCGGGGATGAATCTCGCAGCGTCGGCGCGCAAGCAGTCTCCACACGAGTGGGACCGGGTCATCGGCGTCAATCTCAGCGGCGCCTTCTACTGTGCGCACGCGGCTCTGCCTGCCATGTACGACGCCGGGTGGGGTCGGGTCGTCTTCCTGAGCAGTCCGTCCGGCGGGCGGCGACCGTCGCCGGGGATGAGCGCCTACTCGGCCGCCAAGGCCGGCCTCGTGGGGATGACCCGTTCGCTGGCGCAGGAGGTCGCCCGCCGCGGCATCACCGTGAATGCCGTCATGCCGGGGTTCGTCGAGACCGACATCATCGCCTCGGGCGGCGAGAACGCGGCGGCGAACCTGGCCGCGCACTGGCCACGTGTACCCGCCGAGTCCATCGCTGCGACAATCTCCTTCCTGGTCGGAGAGGACGGCCGGCACGTCTCGGGCGAGGAGGTCGGAGTCTGGCTCGGCGGGCCCGTGGGGGTCTGACCGCAGTCGGCTACCGCCGGTGCTGCGCGGCCGCGGCGTCGGCTTCCGCGCGGTAGTTTCGCGGCCACGCCTTGCCCAGGGTGAGGCCGCCGTCGACGATCATGTTCTGTCCGGTGATGAAGGAGGCGTCGTCGGAGACGAGATAGCCGATGGCACCGGCGATGTCGTCTCCCTCACCCGCCCGGGGGACGGGTTGGAACGATGCGAGCCCCCGGCGTACGGTCTCGATGCTGGCGTCCAGGTCGTCACCGTCCAATCCCGCACCGCTACCGACGATCCGGGTGGCGACGCCACCCGGGGTCACCGCGTTGACGCGGATACCGAACTCGGCCAGTTCGCGCGCCGCGCTGCGGGTCAGCGCGAGAACCGCGGCCTTCGCGGCGCCGTACGGGTGGGGGCCGAACCCCGTACGCAACCCGGCCACCGACGAGACGTTCACGATGGTGCCGAATCCTTGGTCGCGCATGACACGCGAGGCATGTTTGGTGCCGAAGAACGCGCTGCGTGCGAGCACGGCGAACGCCGAATCCCAGTCCTCGGCGGACGTGTCGGCGATGTAGGTCCAGTTTCCGACCCGGCCGGCGTTGTTGATCATCGCGTCCAGACGGCCGAAGCGGGTGGTGGCCTCCTGAACCGCTGCAGCGACATCGTCTTCGTCGGTCACGTCGGCGTGGATGTGGACCGCGCGGTCGCCGAGAGCGGCCGCAACGGTCACGGCGCGCTCGTCATCGATGTCGGCCACCACCACTCGCGCGCCTCTGGCTGCCAGCAGGCCGCAGGTGGCTGCGCCGATCCCGCTGGCGCCGCCGGTCACCACGGCGACCTTTCCGTCGAGTCCGTTCATGGCGTTGGCCCTTTCCGCGAGTGCTCCGTGGTCTTCGATCTTGAGGAATTAATCTAAAGACATTAGCCTGAATTCGAGACGCGCACCACGGAATCGGGCGCGCCGCGAACGCGAGGAGAATGCCGCATGCCGGATGCGATCGTGACCGAGAGGCCCCGCCCGGGCGTTCTGCTGATTCGGCTCGACCGGCCGGACGCGTTGAACGCGATGAATGCTCGGTTGGTCGAGTCCTTGCACGAGGTGCTTGCGGAGGTGCGCCACGACTCCGAGACGCGCGCGATCGTGCTCACCGGAAACGGCCGGGCCTTTTGCGCCGGGATCGATCTGCGCGGTTATGGCGAACCACCCGGCGCGCGAGAAGGCGAGGGACGGGCGCAGGCCGGCATGCGGGTGCAACAACACATCGCCTCACTGATGGAGGCGTTCCGTGGGGCTCGGCCACCGGTGATCGCTGCTGTCAACGGGGCCGCCGCCGGCGGAGGGATGGCCCTGGCGCTGATGGCCGACGTCCGGATCATGTCCGACACGGCATCCATGCATGCCTCGTTCATCAACCGCGGGCAGTCGAGTTGCGACATCGGGGTGAGCTGGTTGCTGCCCAGGATGATCGGGTTCGCCCGGGCCGCCGAGATCATGCTCACCGGGCGACCGGTGGACGCCGCCGAATGCGAGCGTGTGGGCATCGTCTCGAGATCGGTTCCGTCCGAACAGATCGTGGACGAAGCCATCGGCATCGCGGAGAACGTCGCGCGGAACAGTCCATTCGGGGTGTGGATGACCAAGGAAGTGATGTGGTCGAATCTCGAGGTCCCGAGTCTCCGCGCGGCGATGGACCTGGAGAACCGGACGCAGATCCTGGCGGCGATGACCAGAGACCATCGCGAGGCGGTCCTGTCATTTCTCGAGAAGCGGCCTGCGGTCTACCGGAATCACTGAGCAGTCATCCCTGCCGGAATCACTGGGCGTCAACGGTATCGGCGAGAAGTAGCAGAGAGGCAGTGGTGGCATGAAGGTCGGTGTGATGGCCGGGTACTGGGGAGCGGGACCGCCGCGGCGGATCGAGCAGACGCTCGCCGAGGCCGAGGCGCTCGGCGTGGACAGCTTCTGGACCGCGGAATCGTATGGGTCCGACGCCTTGACGCCACTTGCGTGGTGGGGCTCGCGGACGTCGACCATCGCGCTCGGCACCTCGGTGTGCCAGATGGCCGCACGCACTCCCACCGCGCTGGCGATGGCCGCGCAGACGATCGATCATCTCAGCGGGGGTCGCCTCATCCTCGGCATCGGGGCGTCGGGCCCCCAGGTCGTCGAAGGTTGGTACGGCACCCCCTATCCACGCCCGCTGGAGCGCACTCGTGAGTACGTGTCGATCATGCGTGCGGTGTGGGCGCGGGATGAACCGGTCACGTTCGACGGCAGGCACTTTCAACTGCCGTTGGACGGGGGCACCGGGTTGGGGAAACCGTTGAAGTCGATCGTGCACCCGCTTCGCGCCGACATCCCGGTGTACATGGGTGCCGAGGGACCGAAGAACGTGGCCCTCGCTGCGGAGATCGCCGACGGCTGGACACCGCTGTGGTTCTCGCCGAAGACCGACGGGTTCTACCGTGCCGCGCTGGCGGACGGGTTCGCCCGCGAGACCGCGCGCCGGACGGCCGACGACTTCGAGATCGCCAACGTGTGCTGGCTCGCGGAGGACGACGATGTCGAACGGGCGGCCGCGCGGTTGAAGCCCGTGGTCGCGCTCTATGCCGGCGGGATGGGCGCCAAAGGGGCGAACTTCCACAACGACGTCTTCGTTCGCATGGGATGGGGAGAGGTGTGTGCCGAGATCCAATCGCTCTATCTGGCCGGCCGCTCCGATCTCGCCGCCCAGGCGGTGCCCACCGCCATGGTCGAGGACGTCGCACTGGTGGGGCCGGTCGACAAGATCTGCGAGGACATCGTGACCAGGTGGAAACCGACGTGTCTGACGACGTTGATCCTGGGCGGTTGGCCGCGGCGCGAAGAATCGAGGAACCGGATTCTCGAGGCCGTCCGGGCCTGAGGCCGGTCCAGTCGCTGCCCCTGATCCGGTTGCATCACAATGCAACTGCTTCGTGAGGTGCGATGACGAAAAACCACGAACCAGCTGCTGCCTCATCCGAAAGAAGCGACACCCCCTTCTGCTCCCTAATCCGAAAGAAGCGCCCCCGCTGGTCCCTGAGGTGCGAGGAGCGATGGCGACGAGCCACGAAGGGCCTGGTGAGACGAGTTGCGAGCCCCTTCGTGACGCATTCTCCGCAAGCTCCGGGCGCTCCTCAGGGAGCACGGGGGGTCGCTCCTCGCCTCAGGACCGCTGGGGTCGATTCTTTCGGATCGGGGACCAATGGGGGTCGCTGCTTTCGGATCGGGGAGCGACGGCCGCGATTTTCCCGGTCTGGCACAAAACAAATGCCTTTAGGTTAATGTTCGCAGGGTCACTGTCCTTTTCGGGTGCAATGCCCGGTACCGAAGGCGAAGGATCTCATGAGTCAGACCACATCATCGGCGAGCCGGGACAACTCCCCGGCGGCGCCACCCACCACGCCCGAGATGTCGAAGAAGGCCGGCCGGGCTGCGTTCGTCGGGACACTCTTGGAGTACTACGATTTCAGCCTCTACGCGTCCGCGGCCTCCGTGGTGTTCGCGAGTGTGTTCTTCTCCGGGTCGAGTCCGCTCCTCGGCACCTTGCAGGCGGTGGGGACGTTCGCCATCGGTTTCGTCGTGCGCCCCGTCGGTGGTGTCATCCTGGGCAGCCTCGGAGATCGATACGGCCGCAAGCGCATCCTGGTCCTCACACTCGTCCTGATGGGCGCGGCGACCATGCTGGTCGGTGTGCTGCCCAGTCACGGCCAGATCGGCTGGCTCGCTCCGTTGATGCTGGTGATGCTGCGGGTCGTCCAAGGTATCGGGGCCAGCGCCGAGTACGGCGGCGCGACCCTTGTCGCCGTCGAATTCGCGCCGCACCGCAAGCGCGGCCTGCTCGGGTCGCTGCCCGGTATGGGCGCGGCGCTCGGCGGTGTCCTGGGAACGAGTGCGCTCCTGCTCTGCTCGACGGTCATGTCCGAGGACGTGTTCATGAGCTGGGGTTGGCGTATTCCGTTCCTGTGCAGCGGTTTCATCCTCGCGTACGGGTTGTGGTTGCGCCGATCGCTGCCCGAGACGCCGGAGTTCCATCGGATCGAGGACACCGGCGGCCCGGCGCGGACCCCGGTCCGTGACGTCATCAACCAGCAGCCGATGGCGTTGCTCGTGGTGATGGTGATGGCCATCGGGATGACCGGTATCGGCTACTTCTACCTCGTGTTCATGGGCACCTTCGGTGCCAATCAGCTCGGGCTGGGCAGTAGCGACATCCTGATCGGTCTGATCGCCGCCCAGGTGGCGAACGCGCTGTTGATCCCGGTGTTCGGCGGACTGTCCGATCGCGTGGGACGGCGGGTCATCATCATGGGCGGGTTCGTCTACAGCGCGGTGTTCGCCTGGCCCGCATTCTGGTTGCTCTCCGAATACGGGTCCTCGGCGATGTTCTGGCTCGTTCTCGCCCTGGGCAACGGGCTGGGCGTGGGCATGGTCTTCGGGCCGATGGGTGCCTATGTGACCGAGTTGTTCCGGTCCCGGCATGTGTTCAGCGGACTGGGGCTCGGCCGGGAAGCCGGAAACGCGCTCGGCGCCGCGATCGTGCCGCTCGTCGCGGTGCCGCTCGCCTTCGACGACACGACCGTGTGGCTCAGTGTGTTGCTCTGCGCCATAGCCCTTCTCGGCCTGGCGGCGGCCTGGTTGTCGCGGGTGGGTCCGGAGGTGGGCGCCGACGCGGCCCTCACATCCGGAGATCCTGGTCGAGGAACTCGATGAGTCCCTCGCTGAGGACGTCGTTGTCGTCGCCGCTGACCATGTGTCCGGCGCCGCCGACATCGATCTGACGGGCGGTCGGGATCAACCGGAGGAGGTCGCGTGCGTTCTCCGGGCTGACCACGTCGGACTGCGCACCCCGGATCAGCAGCGTGGGTACGGTGATCGCCCGCGCTGCTGTCCGCGCCTGCTCCTCGCGAACGCCGGCCTGCTCGGGGCTGTTGGACCGGTCCGCCATCATCCGCGGGTCCCAGTGCCAGTACCACCGCCCGTCGCGTCGTCGCAGATTCTTGCGCAGCCCGTCCGGTCGCGGGGGCCGGCGGCGGTGCGGGTTGTAGGCCGCCACCGCCGCGGCGGCGTCGTCGAGCGAGTCGAAGCCCGCCAGGCCGTCCCGCATGAAGGTCGAGATCTTCTCCAGTCCCGCCGGTTCGGCGCTGGGTGTGATGTCGACCAGGACGAGGCCGCGGGCGAGCGTCGGGTCGGCTCCCTGCGCGATCAGCGAGGCCATCCCCCCGAGGGAGGCGCCGATGAGGACCGGGCGGGTCTCCATGGCCGCGACCACCGCTGCCAGGTCCCGGGCGTGCGCGGCGATCGAGTAGTCACCGTCCGCCGCCCAGTCGCTGTCCCCGTGGCCCCGGGCGTCGATCGTCATCGCGGTCCAGCCGTGTTCGGCGAGCCGTTGTCCGGTGCGCTGCCACGAATGCCGCGTCTGGCCGCCACCGTGCATGAGGAGCGCGGTCCCCGCCGCAGGCAGCTCGCGTGGATCCCAGCGATCAGCCGCCAGGGTGACACCGTCCCCCCGCAGGCGGATGGCGCTTGTGGTGTCGGACATGGACGTTCCCTCCGTCGATGATGCACGCATCAAACTAACGGTATAAGTTTTATTGACAAACGACAACGGAAGGGGCTCCAGGGGTGAACCGTCCCGAAGGCACCGCGGCGTCGAACCGCTGGGCGGTCGCGGCCCTCTGCTTCGCCGTGACGACGATGTCCGTCCTGCAAGCCGCGGTCGTTCCGGTGATCCCGACGATGTCGACGCAACTGGGGGTCGGACCCGCCGAGATCGGATGGGTCCTGACCGCCAACCTGCTCTCGGCGGCGATCTGTACGCCGGTGCTCAGCAAGCTCGCGGACCGCCGCGGGGGACGACGCGTCCTGATCGCCATCCTCGTCGTGGTCGTCCTCGGTTCCGTCCTGTGCGTAGTGGCCGCGAACCTGCCGCTGCTCGTGATCGGGCGTGTACTGCAGGGCTCCGCGTTCGCCATCTTCCCGATCGGCGTCGCGGTGCTCCGCGAGACCTCCGACCACCGCAGGCTCGCGCACGCCATCGGGCTGATGTCGGGGATGATGGCGGGCGGCGCGGGGCTGGGGATGGTGGCCGCCGGCGTGCTGGTCGCGGGCGACGGACCCTACCAGCGGGTCTTCTGGATGTTGCTGACGCTGAGCGTCCTCTCGCTCGGCTGGGTGTCCGTTGCGGTCCCCGCGACGCCGGGCGCGGCAGTGCCGGGCCCGGGGGCCGACGTGGCCGGTGTGCTCCTGCTCGCGATCGGCCTCTGTGCGGTGTTGCTGGCACTCGCCGAAGGCCCGCGCCGATCGGCCGGGCTCGCCGTCGGAGTGGGTCTCGGAGGCGTGGCGTGCCTCGGGCTCTGGTGTCTCCACGAGCGCCGGGCGGGTGCGCCCCTGGTGCCGCCCAGGGCGCTGGCCGGACGGCGGGTGACTCCCGCGCACATCGCCGCGGCGCTCGTGGGAGCGGCGATGTACTTTCAGTTCCTCGGTATCGCGCAGTTCGTCCAGGCAGAACCGGATGTCGCCGGTTACGGTTTCGGGGCGAGTGTGCTGGCGGCGAGTATGGTGTTCCTGCTCCCCGGCGCCGGCGCCGGGTTCGTCGCCGCCGCGGTGAGTGGGCGACTCATCCACCGGTTTCGCGGAGACCGGGTCCTCGCGGCGATGTGCGTGATCGGTGTGATCGCGTTCGTGCTCCTCGTCCTCGCCCGCGACCGGCCGTGGCAGCTGATCGTCGCGGCCGTCGTGGTCAATGTCTTCGTCAGTGGCTCCTACGCGGCACTGCCGTCCTTGTTGACCGACGCGGTACCGGCGGCGGACACGGCGGTTGCCAACGGTGTGAACGCGATCGCGCGGATCGTCGGCAGCTCGATCGCGAGTGCGACGGTGGCCTCCCTCTTCGCGACCCTCACGGTCACGGGCGGAGCCCACCCGTCGGAGACGGCGTACGGCCTGGTCTTCGCACTCGGTGGCGCCGCCGCCGGAGCCGCAGGCGTCGTCGGTCTGATGTGTCGGCCAGGACGGCAGGGTGCCGAGACCGCGGCCACCGCTGCGATACATCGGACAGAAGATGTCAGCTGTTGACCTAATGGTGTTCGGTTATTAAGCTGTGCTGTGATCCGCTTCACAGGCGGCGCAGTGGTGTGGTCCGCGCTGGTCCGCCGCGATTTTCTCGAGGAGAACTGCTTTTCATGACAATCACAGAACAAGCCACCGATCCACTCGCCACCGTGGCCGATCGCGACCAGGTGTTCATCGGCGGCCGGTGGGTCGACTCGTCGGGTGACGAGTGGATCGAGGTCGTCGACTCGTACTTCGAGCGCACCGCCGCACGCGCACGGGCCGCGACCGCCGACGACATGGCACGCGCGGTCGAGGCGGCGCGGACCTCGTTCGATGAGGGGACGTGGGTGCGCACGCCGATCGCCGAGCGGGCCGCGGTCATCGACACCATCGCCGACCGGCTGGAGGCGCGGGTTGCCGAGCTGACGACGCTGGGCATCGTCGAGGTCGGCGTTCCGGTTCCGGTGAGCGCGATGACGCAGCAGATGACGGTGGGGTTGTTCCGCGCGGTCGCCGAGGAGGCCCGCAAGGTGAACCTGCGCGAGGATCGGACGCGCGCCGACGGCGGGATCTCGCGCATCCTCAAGGAGCCGAGCGGAGTGGTCGCCGCGATCATCCCGTGGAACGGTCCCATCGGCACGATTGCGTTCAAGGTGATCCCGGCACTGGCGGCGGGTTGTTCAGTCGTGCTCAAGACCTCGCCGGAAGCTCCGCTGTCCCCGTCGGTGTTCGCCGACGTGGTCGGTGAACTCGTCGACGAGGGCGTGATCCCCGAGGGCGTACTCAGCGTCCTCGTCGCCGACCGCGAGGTCTCCGAATTGCTCGTCACCGACCCGCGGGTCGATCACATCACCTTCACCGGGAGCACCGCGACCGGTCGCCGGATCATGAACCTCGCCGGCGACCGGGTCGCGAAGGTCTCCCTGGAACTCGGTGGTAAGTCGGCGGCCATCATCCTCGACGACGCCGACCTGAACACGGTCATGCAGAACCTGCCGATGGCCGGGTGTCTGCAGTCCGGCCAGGCCTGCATCGCCCTGACCCGCGTCCTGGTCTCGGCTGCGCGACACGACGAGGTCGTCGAGGCCTACAAAGCGGCACTCGGCATGATCCCCATCGGAAACCCCTGGGAAGAAACGAATTTCCTCGGCCCGTTGACCTCGGCGCGTCAGCGCGACCGCGTGGAGGGTTACATCGAGGCGGCGCGCAAGGAGGGCGCCGAGATCGTCCATGGGGGTGGCCGCGTCGGCGACCAGGGCTTCTTCGTGCAACCGACCCTTGTCGACAACGTACGCAACGACATGACCATCGCGCAGGAAGAAGTCTTCGGTCCGGTGATCTCGATCATCACCTATGAAGACGAGGACGACGCCGTGGCCATCGCCAACGACTCCGAGTACGGCCTCTCGGGTGCGGTGTTCACTTCCGACGTCGAGCATGGATTCGAAGTGGCGCAACGTATCCGGACCGGGACGGTGAACGTGAACGCGTCCGTCATCGACTTCACGCTGCCGTTCGGCGGCTACAAGCAGTCCGGCGTCGGACGTGAAGGGGGCCCTGAAGGGCTCGACGAATTCTTCGAGCTCAAGACGGTCCATCTCCCGGCGCCGCAACCGGGGGCCTAGAGCAAACCCCTCCCGCATGCCGAGACGGCGTGGCGCCTGCCACGCCGTTTCGGCATGCCTGCTATCTGTCATGTCTTCGCGAGACTTGCTCGGTTTCCGTAAAGCTCTGTCGCAAAGTAACTCTCGAATCTCCGAGCTGCTGACAAATATCGCTTGACGTCTCATGTCTTTCGGCTTACGGTGGGGACCGAGGGTGGCGGGCGTCACATCAGCGAGATGTTCTTCTCGGGCACCTCATCCCCGGATCCGGCGGCAGCGCGTTGTCCGCAAATGCCTTTCGAAGATGCCGGTCCGTTCAACGAGAGCAAGGAATCGAAACTCATGAAGCTTGAAGGCAAGGTAGCGCTGATCACCGGCGCGGGTTCCGGACTCGGTAGGCAGTCGTCGCAGCTCTTCGCCGGCGAGGGTGCGAAGATCGCGGTGGTCGACATCGACGCCGATCGTGCCGAGCAGACCGTGAAACTGGTCGAGCAGCAGGGTGGCGACGCCATCGCCATCACGGCCGACGTCGCGGACAAGTCCGCGATCACCGCCGCGGTCGATCAGACCGTCGAGCACTACGGCAAGCTCGACATCGCCTGGGCGAACGCCGGAGTCGTCTCCCGCGGCGGTGTTCCCAGCGTCGCCGGCGGCGAGCAAGTCGACTTCGAAGACCTGACCGAGGAGGACTGGAACAACGTCCTCGGCGTGAACCTGAGCGGCGTGATCTTCACCGCGCAGGCTGCGGTTCCCGCGCTCAAGCGCAACGGTGGCGGTACCATCATCGCCACCTCGTCGGCGGCCTCGTTCGTCGCCTACCATCAGATCGCGCTGTACTCGGCGACCAAGGCCGGGGTCAACGGTCTGGTCCGTGGCCTCAGTCTCGATCTGGGTCCCTACGGGATTCGCGTCAATGGCATCGCGCCGGTTCATGGCATGTCGCCGAACTTCCTGATGCCTGCCGGCTCTCCGGTCGTCGGGCAGTCGTACGAAGAGGTTGCCGGCCCGTGGGATCCGTACGTGTCGCCGATCCCGCTGAAGCGCAATCGTCCCCCGTCACTTGTCGACAACGCGAAGATCGCCCTGTTCCTCGCGTCGGATGACTCGGCCTACATGTCCGGTCAGGTGATCGGCTCGGGCGACGGCGGAACGCTCTCGCGCGTGGGCATGTGGTTCCCGGAGGACCTCGACCAGAAGAACCCGAACGCCTAGTCATGTCCCCCCAGCCCAGCACCCTCACCGTGGATCGCGTGGCGTGCGCCGGGCATGGCCTCTGCTACGGGGTCGCCCCCGATCTGATCGATGCCGACGATCAGGGCGACCCCGTGGTGCCCGACCGCCCTCTCGAGCAGGACGAAGCAGCCCTGGCCAGAGATGCCGTCGCCATGTGTCCAGAACGCGCACTGGCGCTGCAGACCATCGAACCCACCACACCCAAGGACTAGTGATGACAACTACGGAACGGTCCCGCGAGGATGTCACCGTCGACTTCGACGTGTACGACCAGTCCATCGCAGCCCCGATCGATCGATTCCAAGAACGTGCGGCAGAACTCGCCGCGAAGGGTCCTGTCGTGTACTCGCCTCTGTACGGCGGGCACTGGATCGTCACGCGCTACAACGAGATCCATGAGGTCTTGCGTGACGCGGAGACCTTCTCCAGCTACCCCAACAACCTCGTGACCAACGAGGCCTTCGGGAAGTTCATCCCGATCGAGCTCGATCCCCCGGAGCACACGGGTTATCGCAAAGCGTTGCAGCCCCTGTTCGGTCCGGCGCGGATGAAGAAGCTGACGGAGGAGATCCGGGGCGTGGTCAACGACCTGCTCGACGGTTTCGCCGCGAAAGGCGAGGCCGAGTACATCTCCGCGTTCGCCCACGAGCTACCGGCCCGGATCTTCCTGGCGCTCATGGATTGGCCCATCGAGGACGCGCCGCTGTTCACCGAGGCGACCGACGTCGTCCTGTTCGGCAAGCCCGGCGGCACCGAGGAGGAATCCCTCGAGGCGCGCGGCATCGCCGGCATGCAGATGCTCGGCTACTTCCAGAAGATGGTCGACGAGCGGCGCGCCAACCCGGGTGACGACGTCACCTCGCAGCTCATCCACACCGAGGTGGAGATGCAGGACGGGCTGCGTCTGCTCACCGACGAAGAGCTCAATCGCATGTTCTTCCTCCTGCTCATCGCGGGACTGCACACGGTGCAGGGCTCGCTCGCCTGGGCGATCGTCCACCTGGTGAACAATCCGGATCAGCGTCAGGGCATCATCGACGACCCGGACATGATCCCGACCGCTGTCGAGGAGATCCTGCGCATCGAGGCCGCCGTCGTTCCCGGACGCCGCGCGACCCGCGACGTCGAACTGGGCGGGGTGACGATTGCCGAGGGTGAACAGCTCATCCTGATGCTGTGCTCGGCCAATCGTGACGGGGACGAGTTCGACGATCCGGAAGCGCTGGACCTGACCCGCAAGCCGAACCGTCACCTGGCCTTCGGCGGAGGCGCGCACCGCTGTCTGGGTTCGCACCTGGCGCGGATCGAGCTGACGATCGCTCTCGAAGAACTGCATCGGCGCATCCCGGACTACGAACTCGTCGAGTCCGATCCGCCGGTGTTCCATGCCAGCCAGGTCCGCGGGTGCGTGCGGATGCCGATCCGGTTCACGCCCGAGTCCTGACCGGCCGGTGGTGTGCCGGCCACCGAATCGGCCGGTGCGGCGGGTTGCCTCTCACCTACCCGCCGCACCGGCTCACCATCGGATCGCCTCCGCTGATTGCCGGTTAAAACTTATTGCTGTAGGTTTAAGGAGTGTCGCCCCGGCCCGGGCGAGCACTGTCCCACTCGCAACAACCGCTCCATCACGGAGGGAATCATGACCACTTCGCTTCCCCGTCAGGATCGAATCCGTCGCGCGCTCGAGCATCTGCGCAACGAGACGACCGACGAGTTCGACGACATCGTGCAGTTCGAACCCGACGAGTTCACCGACCCGGTGCTCGCCAAGGACGAGCGCGACCACATCTTCGGCCGCGTGCCGTCGATCGTCGCGCACGGAAGTGAGATCTCGCGGCCGAACGACTTCGTCACGGTGCAGATGCCGCGCAACAACATCATCGTCGTGCGGCAGAAGGACGGCAGCGTCCGGTCTTTCGTGAACCTGTGCCGTCACCGCGGGGCGATGTTGGAGCAGAGCGAGAAGGGGCGCTGCCGCATCTTCTCGTGTGGCTACCACCGGTGGTCATACGATCCGGACGGTTCGCTCCGGACGATCACCCGCGACTCGACCTTCGGCGAGGTGGACCGTAAAGAGCACGGCCTCATCGAGATCCCCACCGAAGAGCGCCACGGATTCATCTGGGTCGTGGACAACGCGCATGCGGAGATCGACGTGGCGTCGTGGCTGGGTCCCGACATCGATCCGATGCTCGCCGAGTACGAGATGGACAAGCTCGTGTGCTTTCGGGCCGGCGGATTCGACGAACCCACCAACTGGAAGATCATGCAGGACGCGTTCCTGGACGGCTACCACATCCAGTACGCACACCCGAACACCGCCGGGAAGATCATCCACACCAACGTGATGGCCTTCGAGGACTTCGGCCGACACTGCCGGTTCATCGCCCCGCGCAAGTCGATCGACCGTTTCCTCGAAGAAGATCCCGGCGACATCCCACTCGACAAGTTCGTGACCGAGACGCACTTCCTGCTGCCCAACAGCACGTTGCTGCGTCAGCCGGACCATTTCCAGCTGCTGACCTTCCGGCCGCATCCCACCGACCCCACGAAGTCGCGGATGGAGCAGCGTCTCCTGGTGCCCAAGGTCGAGGACAGCGGCATGACGCCGGAGAAGTGGGACCGGATCTGGAACAAGAACTGGGAGATCCTGCTGGCCGTGTTGCACCAGGAGGATTTCCCCCTGCTGCGCGACTCGCAGCGCGGTATGGGCAGCGCCGATGCCGGTGACATGCTGCTCGGCCGCAACGAGATCGCGAATCAGGTCTTCCGCCGGGAGACCAAGAAGCTCGTCGCGCAAGGGCGTGCCGAACTGAACGCCTGACGAGGGGGTCGGGATCGGCGAAAGCCGGCCCCGGCCGCCACTGTCCGATTTATCCTATATGTGTTGGGCGGGTTCGGGATCCGCCGTGCCGCATCGAAGTCAGTTGCCACAGAGAAGAAAGTACGAACATGACCGCAACCATCGGCAAAGCACTCGACTGGTGGGCCCGGACCAAGGGCGACACCACCGCCGTGGTGTTCTCCGGTTCGCAGATCTCATACCGCGCGTTGCGTGACTGGAGCAGCCGTATCGCCCGGCTTCTCGTCGAGACCAGGGGTGTCGCGCCCGGGAACCGGGTCGGGCTCCTCGGCCCCAACTCACTCGAGTGGCCTGCGGCCGCTCTCGGGGTGCTCAAGGCCGGTGGTGTGCTGGTGCCGTTGAACAGTCGCTATCGTCCCGCGGAACTGCGCAAGATCGCCGACGAAGCGGGAATCGACGTCGTCATCGTCGCTCCCGGCTTCGAGCAACTCGCCGAGGACACCGCAGCGGTGGGGCGGCCGTTCGCAATCGTCTCGTACACGGAGCTCGTGGACCTGCGGGATGGTGGAATCGACGACTACCGCGTGGATCTCGAACCCGATGAGCCGACGACGATCCTGTTCACCAGCGGGTCGACGGGTCTGTCCAAGGGGGTCGTCCTGACCAACCGGACGCTGATGTCGATCGTCTTGGAGAACACCCTCACCGAGGAGGGCTTCCGGCCCGGGACGACCACACTGCTCGTGCTGCCGCTCGCCTTCACTCCCGGCCTGGTGTACGGGCTGCTCATCACCACGGTTCTGGGCGGGACCTTGGTGGTGGAACCCGAGCTCAATCCCTCGAATGCCGTCACGCTTCTCGAAAAGCACTCGGTCCAGGCCATTTTCGGTGTCCCACTCATCTTCGAGGCCATTTCTCGGGCGCCGGAGTTCGCCGAGGCCGACCTGTCGTCTGTGAAGACCGCCATCGTCGGTGGGGCGGCCGTGCCGGCGCAGCTCCTCAAGCGGTGGGGGGACAAGGGTGTCCTGCTGCGCCAGATCTACGGCATGACCGAAGCCGGGGGCGTGGCCACTGCGACCATCCGCGAGGAGGCCTTGGAGTTCCCGGACCGCTGTGGCACCGGATCCATCTTCACCGAGGTCAAGGTCTTCAATTCCGATGACGAGCCTGCCGCGCCCGGAGAAGAGGGCGAGCTCGTGGTCCGCGGGCCGGGCGTGACCCCGGGCTATTGGAACGATGCCGAGACCACCGCGCAGGCCATCCGTGGCGGATGGTTGCACAGCGGCGATCTGGGCGTCGCCGACGAGGAGGGCCGGGTCAAGTTCGTGGACCGGCTCAAGGATCTGATCATCTCCGGCGGAATCAACATCTCGCCGGTGGAGCTGGAGATCGCGATCGGTGCCATCGACGGGGTCGAGGAGGTCGCGGTGATCGCCGCGCACGACGACAGGTTCGGTGAGACGCCGGCCGCGATCGTGACCGTGTCGCAGGACATGGACGCGACGACCATCGTCGAGCACTGCAAGCAGGTGCTGGCCGATTTCAAGGTTCCGCGCTACGTCGTCATCCGCCAGGACCCGCTGCCTCGGCTGCCCAGTGGCAAGATCGCCAAGACCGTCATCCGCGACGAGTACAAGGACGTCGACACCAGGTTCGATCGCATCCGCTGACCAGGCTCCAGCAGACGAGGCCATCGCCCTCCCGGGCGTGGCCTCGTCTGCTGTCTGTTCATCGCGGATCGCAGTCCGTAGGATTCGCGTCCGTCCTGCTTTTGCAGATGGCTGGACACAGAACGAGATCTGTATCTTGTATCATTGCCCTCAGGAGGTGGACATGGCGCGCAGGAAGACGGGCAACGTCCTCAGCGAGGATGTGGACGAGGCCCGCAAGCAGATCATGGTCGCCGCGGAGCGCGTGTTCCAACGGTACGGCGTCGCGAAGACGACGATGGACGACATCGGTAAGGAAGCGGGGGTCTCGCGTCCGACGGTCTACCGGTACTTCAAGGACCGCGACGCCCTCATGTCGGCCTTGATCGAGCGGCGATCCCGCCTGCTGTTCGACAAGGCCCGGAAGTACCTTCTCGAGCACGAGACGTTCGCCGATCAGCTCGTGGAGGGGTTGATCTTTCTGGTCGAGCGAGGTCGCCGTGATCCGCTGATCCGGATCCTGGTGAGTCCGGAGCACATGCAGCTGGCCGAATCACTGGTCGGCAGTTCGGGTCTCGCGGCGCGGTTGACCGCGGAGATGTGGGACCCGATCATCGAACGCGCGATGGACCGAGGCGAGATCCGGCGGGATCTCGACAAGGAGAAGATCGCCGAGTGGATCGCACTGGTCCAGTTCATCCTGGTCGGCCGGCTGGATTTCGATCGACCCGACGATCCGCAACACCGGGAGATGTTGCACAACTTCGTGCTTCCGGCGTTCATGCCGACCGTCGTGCCCGCGGCGGCTCAACAACAACGCTGAACGCGTGGGCTTGTCGCCGGACACGGATGGTGACCGGTCCGGCGACAAGCGCCTAGTCGCGGATCAGATCGCGGTGGATGATCTCCTTCATGATCTCGTTGGTGCCGCCGTAGATCCGCTGGATACGCGCGTCGATGAAGGCCTTGGCCACCGGGTACTCCATCATGTAGCCGTACCCGCCGTGGAGCTGCACACCCGCATCGATGACCTTGTCCTGCAGATCGGTGGCCCACAGTTTGGCCTTCGCGGCATCGACCGCGGTCAGCGTCCCCTTGTTGTACTCACGGACGCATCGGTCGATGTACGCCCGGGAGACCTCGATCGCGGTACGCAGTTCGGCGAGAGTGAACCCGAGTCCCTGGAACTCGCCGACGGGTTTGCCGAATGCCTTGCGCTCCTTGACATAGGTGAGGGTCCAGTCGAAGACCGCCTCCGCCGACACCTGCGCGGCGATGCCGATCCCGAGCCGCTCCAGGGGCAGGCTCTGCATCAGGTAGGCGAAACCGGCGCCTTCCTCGCCGAGGAGGCTGGTGGCGGGCACCCGCACCTCGTCGAAGGACAACTCGGCGGTGTCCTGTGCATGGAGCCCGACCTTGTCCAGCTTGCGGCCACGCGTGAATCCCGGGGTCCCGTCCTCGACGACGAAGAGACTGAAGCCGCGCGATCCGGCATCCGCGTCGGTCTTGGCGAAGACGATCACGAGATCGGCGAGGATGCCGCTGGTGATGAAGGTCTTCGAGCCGTTGATCACCCAGTCGGTGCCCTCGCGCCGCGCGGTGGTGGTGATCGCGCGGAGATCGCTGCCGGCCGCCGGTTCGGTCATCGCGATCGCGCCGATGGTGTCGCCGGTGACGAAACCCGGCACCCAGCGCTTCTTCTGTTCGTCGTCGGCGTGACGGAGTAGGTAGTTCAGCACGATGTCGTCGTTGGTGGAGAAGCCGGACTGCAGTGCGGAGGCGCCGACCCTCGCGATCTCGGTCTGGATGGCGACGCGGAAGCAGTAGTCGGTCTCACCGGGGCCGCCGTACTCCAGCGGCACCGACAGGCCGAGGATTCCCTGTGCGCCTGCCGCGCGCCAGGTCTCGCGGTCGATGAGGCGATCAGCGTCCCACTTCTCCATCTTGGGGACGACGTGTTTGTTGACGAAGGCCCGGACCGAGTCCCGGAACAACTCGTGGTCGGCGTCGAAGAGATCTGTCTGCATTGGGTTCTCCTGTGGTGCGGGGGCTGATAGGGGGGAGTGCCCGGCGTTGCCGGGGTGGTGATGTGGGGGGCGTCAGTGTCCGGACGTCCCGCCGTCGACGGCGAGGGTCGACCCGGTGATGTAGGACGCCGCCGGGCTGGCGAGAAACAGCACGGCGGCGTCGATCTCACGTTGCGTGCCCATGCGTCCGAGCGAACAGCCCTGCAGGAAATCGGTGCGGGCCTCGTCGGACATCTCCGCGATCATGTCGGTCTCGACGAAGCCCGGTGCGATCGCATTCACCCGAATTCCCTTGCGCCCCGACCACTGGTGGGACAGGTCGCGTGTCAGGCCGAGGACGCCGGCCTTGCTCGAGGCATAAGCGGCTTGCGGCAGCGCAGATTTGACGAGTCCGAGCATGCTCCCCACGTTGACGATGCTGGAACCGGGTCGCATCACCCGTGCACAGGACCGTGCCATCCAGTAGCTCCCGAGGAGGTTGACGTCGAGAACCGCGCGAAAGTCCTCCGGAAGCTCCCGGGTGGCTGGGGCCGTGTGGGTGAGCCCGGCATTGTTGATCAGGATGTCGACACGACCGAACTCGTCGATCGCAGCGCCGACGACCGCGTCACACTGTTCGGGATCGGTGACGTCCGACGGGATCTCGAGTGCGCGTCGACCGAGCGCGCGTACGGTGTCCGCGGTTCGTCGCAGCGGATCCGGGCGTCGGCCGGACAGTACGATGTCTGCACCCGACTCGGCCAGCGCACGTGCGAACCCCGCTCCGAGTCCCGATCCCGCCCCCGTCACGATCGCGACCCGACCGTCCACTCGGAACAGGTCCAGAAGGCCGGTGGTGGCCCCGTCGGCTGCGCGTGCGCCCACGTCTTCTCCTCTCGTCCGCTGCGGAACCCGAGAACGGGGACACCGCGATTGTCAGATTTTATCTAATCACATAAGATTTAGTGCGGAAGCCGGCGGTAGGCCCGGGATGTATCCATCTCGACCCGTCCGGATCACGACCACAGGAGAACCCATGACTTCCGACAGCGACTCGGCGACAGAGTCCGTCGTCCGCTACGAGGTGCGCGATCACATCGCGATCATCACGCTCAACCGTCCCGACGCTCTGAACGCCGTGAACTCCGCTCTGTCGACGGCCGCGGGCGCGGCGCTCGAGGAGGCGGCGCAGGACCCGTCGGTCCGTGTCATCGTGATCACCGGGGCCGGTCGCGCCTTCTGTGCCGGTGCCGATCTGAAGGAGATCGCGGCGGGGCGCCGGATCGATGACCCGGCCCATCGGGAATGGGACTTCGCCGGGATCGTGCGGCACTACGTTCCCAAGCCGGTCATCGCGGCTGTGAACGGCTTCGCGCTGGGCGGTGGGACCGAGATCATGCTGTCCGCCGATCTCGCGGTGATCGACGAGGATGCGTCGGTGGGTCTACCCGAGGTCAGGCGGGGACTCATCGCCGGCGCCGGGGGGCTTCTGCGTATTCATCGGCAGGTCCCGCAGAAGGTGGCCGCCGAGATCGCGCTGACCGGTCGACCCGTGTCGGCCGCCCGCGCATACGAGCTGGGTCTGGTGAACACGGTGGCGCCGGCGGGAACCGCCCTCGCCGTCGCGCTGGAGCTCGCTGCCGAGATCGCCGCCAACGCGCCGCTCGCGGTGTCCGAGAGCAAGCGGGTCATGCATGAGACGGCGAAAGCGCAGCGCGGATGGGACGACGCCTCGTGGAAGATCAACGCCTCGGCGATCCGCACCGTGTTCACCAGTGACGATGCGAAGGAAGGGCCGCGGGCTTTCGCCGAGAAGCGTGCACCGGAATGGGCGGGTCGATGAGCGCGGGAGCTGTTGTGTCACAGGAGGTCGTACTCGAGCGGGTCGGCGCTGTCGCGATCGTGCGGTTGAACCGTCCGGAGCGACTCAATGCGTTCACCGAGGACATCCGGGTGGGCATCATCGAGGCGTTCGATGCCTGCGACGCCGACGACGACGTCCGTGCGGTCGTGTTGACCGGTACCGGTCGGGCCTTCTGCGCGGGGGCCGACCTCGAGAGCGGGGGAGACACCTTCCTCCCGGACGACCCGGGGGCCGATGGCTCGGCACCGCCGGACGCGGGCGGTCAGGTGGCTCTCCGTATCTACCGGTCGAAGAAACCCGTCATCGCCGCGATCAACGGGCCCGCCGCGGGCGTGGGCGTGACCATGACACTTCCCGCAGACGTCCGGATCGCCTCGGACACCGCGAAGTTCGGGTTCGTCTTCACCCGGCGCGGATTGGTCCCCGAAGCGTGTTCGACCTGGTTTCTCCCGCGGGTGGTGGGCATCTCGACGGCCGCGGAGTGGACGCTGGGCGGGCGGATGGTCCCGGTGACCGAGGCGCTCGATCGCGGCCTGGTGCGCGAAGTGGTTCCGGCGGAACAGGTCCTGGAACGGGCGCTGAGTGTCGCGAACGAGATGGTCGCGGGGACGGCGCCGGTCTCGGTGGCCCTCACCCGATCGCTGCTCTGGGGAGCGCTCGGCGCATCGGGCCCCGAAGAGGCCCACCGCGCCGAATCGGAGGTCCTCTACCGGCGCGGCCTCTCGGCGGATGTGCAGGAAGGCGTGCAGGCCTTTCTCGACAAGCGTGCACCGGAGTTCCCGGATCGGGTGTCCGTATCGTCGCAGTGACCAGCGGAGATTACCTGGCAATCTGTGATTGACACCACATCCATACACTATGTATGGTTCCTGCATGACTCAGGCAGAACCCCGTACGACCACACTTCCGTTCTCGGTCGGTGAGTTGACCCCGGAGTGGGTCGGCGCCGCATTGACGACCAAGGAAGGACAGGTCGTCGTCGAAGCGGTCGACACCACTCGAATCATCTGGGGATCGGCGACCAAAGTATTCGCCACGTTGACCTATTCAGTGAATGACCGGGACATCCCTGCCCAGCTGTGCATCAAGGGAGGTTTCGACGAACGGAGTCGTGCGTTCGGCTTGGGGCCGGCCTACGAGCTCGAGGGCCACTTCTACCGTGATCTGGCACCGGGGTTCGCTGCGGAGGTGCCGGCGAGTTACTACTCGGCCACCGAGCGCGATCAAGGCGTCATCATCATGGAGGACCTGACGGCACGAGGCGCCGAGTTCGGCCAGGCGACCGATCTGTGGTCGGTCGATGACATCGCGACGACGCTGGAAGTCCAGGCGAAGTGGCACGCGGCGCTGTGGGGGAGTGGCAGGGGCGAGCGCACCTGGCTCCCGGTGGGTGCCAAGGCCGCTCGTGATGCGTTCACGGTGATGCTGAGTCCCGAGGTGTTCCATCCGCTGATCGAGCGTTCCGAGGTTCCGGATCTGTCGGCTGGGCTTCGGGACGATGCCCGGGTGCGCGCGGGTTTCGCGAAGCTGTGGGAACACGACGACGCCGCCACCCACACGATCAATCACGGTGATGCGCACTTCGCTCAGTTGTATCGCGTACCGGGAAGTGCGCCGGCCTTCCTCGACTGGCAGACGGCATGCCTCGCGCCGTGGGCTCATGACGTGTCGTACTTCCTCGGGTCGGCGCTGACCATCGAAGACCGACGGAGTCGAGAGCGAGAGTTGCTGCGACACTACATCGACGCGCTCGCCGGTCATGGCGGTCCGCATCTCGACGACGAAGACGCCTGGTACGAATACCGGCTGCACACCCTGCACGGGTTCGCGTGGATGTGTGTTCCGACCGTGATGCAGCCGTCGGAGGTGGTCGAGGCGATGGCCCACCGCTACGGCGCCGCCCTCGAAGACCACGACCCGATCGGTATGCTCCTGGCATGAGCGCGGATGCCGTTGGACGGCCAGGTGATTGAACCCGGGTATGGCGAGGAGGCCGGGGACTGGGAGCCGCTGACGACATCGGATCCCGCCACTGCGGAGGCCTTCGATCGCTTGATCGACAGCGTTCGTCGGTTGCAGAATTCGGTGGCAGCTGCCCGGCCGACGGAGGCGGTCTCGTTGGCGATGGCCGCCGAACTGCGCTCCGTCGCGTGTCGGCTCGATGACTTCGCCGTCGACGAGGCGCATCAGCTGGCGGGTACGCAGATGGACTCTCCCGGCAGATCGCAGGCCTTGGTGCCGGTTCTGAGCTACCGGAAGCAGACGACCGATCGCGTCGAGGGCACGCTTCGCCTCGGTCGCTTCCATCTCGGTCGAAACGGCGCGGCGCACGGCGGGGTGATTCCGCTCGTCTTCGACGAGATCTTCGGCCGGCTCGCCGGAGCCGAACGCCCGCGGTGTCGCACCGCGAACCTGCACGTCGACTACCGCCACATCACGCCGGTCGACACGGAGCTCGAGTTCACCGCATGCGTCGACCGGGCGGAGGGCCGCAAGATCTACGTCACCGGGAGTCTCCGCGCTGACGGAACCGTGGTCGCCGAGGCCACCGGGTTGTTCGTCGTACTGCGCCCTGGGCAACCCTGATCTGTCGGTTGTCCGGGATGCTGGCATGTCGACCGGGGCCCCGCCCCTGTCAGTGTTGCGGATCCGCCCGCCAGACCACACGGCGATAAGACGAAGTTCGACTTCCTGGGGTTCTGCCCGCGGCCGTGGACGGCGTTCAGGGTTCTGACCCCAAGCGCTCGATCCACCGAGGCGGTCTGACGCGAACAGGTGTCACCGGGTGTTTGCCGGAGGTCGAATGACGCTGCCGCTCAGGCGAATTCGAAGACCCAGCGGTCGACACGGGGCGGTGGCCTTCTTCAGCCCAGAACCTGTACATGTCGTTCGGACAGTGTGTACGGTCGAGATGGTCGGACTAGGAGAAGGTGGATATGTCAACGTTCGAGAACAAATCGGTGGTCGTGACCGGAGCCGGCGGCGGGATCGGGGCTGCCGTTGCCCGCCGCTTCGCCGCACAAGGCGCGCATGTGGTGGTGGCCGACCTCGATGGCGGAGCCGCCGATCGGGTGGCGGCGGATATCGGTGGGTCGGCGATCGGGGTCGCGGTCGACGTCACCGACCAGGACCAGGTCGAATCGGCCGTGGGTAGGGCCGTCGACGAGTTCGGCGGCCTGGACGTGCTGGTGAACAACGCCGGGATCGCGATCCTGGCTCCGGTGACCGAATTGTCCGCGGACGACTTCGATCGCATGATCGCGGTCAACCTGAAGGGCGTCTTCCACGGAATCAAGGCGGCTGTACCGCATTTGACCGCCCGGGGCGGTGGCGCCATCGTCAACACCGCATCGTCGGCAGGCACCAACGGGATGCCGATGATCGGCGGTTACGCCGCCACAAAGGCGGCTGTCATCAATCTCACCCGGACCGCGGCAGTGGAACTGCGACCCGCGAACATCCGGGTCAACTGTGTAGCACCGGCATTCGTCGAGACAGCGCTGTCGGACAACCTGATGGAGGCGTTCCAGGCCGCGTCGGGTGGCGTCGATGCGCACGAGTTCTTCACCCAGCACCAGGGTCGACTGGGCCGGCCCGATGATGTGGCCCGTGCGGTGACCCACCTGGCCGAGGACGCGGGCGACTGGGTCACCGGTCACACCTACGTCCTCGACGGAGGATTCACCTCGTCCCCGATGTAGCACAGGGAGCGGTCATCGGCGCGGAGGCGTCCGCTCGTCAGAAGAGGATGAGCGGACGCCCCCGTACTCCGCCCGCCTCGATCATCCGGTGCGCGTCGGCGGCCTGCTCCGGCGCGAATCTACCTGTGGCGATCAGGAAGTCGAACAACCCCTCATCGGCAAGGGTGGCCAGCTCGGTGAGACCGTCGGTGTCCAGCAGGCGTTCGCGCACCCATACCTCGCGGACGAGGATTCCGCGCTCCGGTGGGACGCCGTCGAATGTCCGCACGCAGGCGAGTACTCCACCGTCGACGATGCAGGGGTACAGCGAGGAACCGATCAGTGCGGTGTCGAGAACGGCATCGACGCCGCCACCCGCGGCCGAACGGATACGTTCCTCGACACCCGGTCCACGCGCCACGACCTCCGCGGCACCGTGTTTCCGGATCGTGTCCCACTCGTCGGGTCGACCATCGGCGATGACGTGGATCCCCCTGCGCCGGGCGAGGGTCATCACGAACGCGGCGAGAAACCCCGATCCACCGGTGATCGCCAGCGTGGCACCAGGTCTCAGGTCCAGGACGCTCAGGGCTTCCAGAGCGGTCAACCCGTTCATGGGCAGCATCGCTGCCTGCTCGATCGACAGTGTGGACGGTTTGGGTACGACCGCAGCAGTGGGCACGACGATGAGCTCGGCGTGCGCGCCTCCTTCGGGTCGGCGAGGCATCACGATCGACATGACCTCGTCGCCCACCGCGAAGCGGTCCGATGCCGAGCCGGGGCCCACCGACTCGATCACACCTGCCGCGTCCATGCCCGCGATGTAGGGCGGGTCGAAATCCCGGTAGGCGGCGGCCACGAGCCCACTGCGCGTGGCGATGTCGGTCGGGTTGACCGCGGTGGCCGCAACCGCGATCCGCACCTCGCCCTCGCCGGCTGGACGTACCTCGACGTTGCGGACCTCCAACACGTCCGGCGTACCGAAACGGGGAATGACAACTGCGCGCATGATGAGCCTTTCTGGCTTTCAGGGACTTCCGTATATGGCGGTGGTCAACAACTCCGTGAGGAAGTGGGTGACCTCGTGCAAGTCGGTCAGATTGTCGTCTCCGGCCAGCGCGCCGGCGATCGATCTCTCGATTGTCCACAGGACCACGGCGGAGAGTTCTCCCGGCGGCGGACCGGGGATGGCGATCCCCGAGCGCCGATCGGCGGTGATGACGCGCCCGAGGTAGTCCGCCATCTGAGCGATGCCGGCCCGGTAGACTTCGCGGAGCTCGGGCCGTCGGGGCCATTCGAGTAGGGCGCTCCTCATCACCGAGGTGGTCCGCGCGTCGATCCGGAGCCACTCCCGCAACACTGTGCCGACGGCGGCCCGGTCGGCCCGGTCGATGGTGTCGAGCGACTGGAGTCGGTGGACGGTCGACGCTGCGACCTCACGGTAGAGCTCGGCGAACACCGCGTTCTTGTTGTCGAAGTAGAAGTAGAACGTCGACCGAGACACACCGGCGCGCCGAACGATTCGGGCGACGCTCACCTTGTCCAGTGGGAGATCGAGTAGTAGGTCGCGGAGCGAGTCCAGGATGGCCGTCGACGTCGTATCGGATCTCGGATCGACCCCGGAGTGCTCGATCTGTGTGTGTGCGCCGCCGGGCCCGTCGCCGTGCGGACGGGCTTGTGTCGCTGATGACAGTGTTCCGGCGGACGGTGCCGGTACCGAATTCGGTACCGGCCGCAGGACGGACCGTGTGAGCCAGTCCACCGCGCCGACCGCGGACGCCAGGGCGGGGAGATGCGGATCGAGTTCCCGTGTGCAGACATACATCACGCGTTCGATGCCGCATACGAGTACGGTCGCGATCATCTCCGGGCGCGCGCCGTCCGGAGCACGACCGGAGTCGCGCTCGTGACGGATCTGTTCGGCGACTCCTGCGACGAATCGGTCGAATGTCGGACGCCACACGGCCTCGATGTCGGGGTTCGAGTGCATGTGCTCGACGACCGCGCCGATCACTCCGCCGTGTGACGACCACATCTCGAGGGTTGGTGTGATGCTCGCCTGCATTCCGTACGACCTGTCGCGCCCCGGTGTCGTATCCCAGAGTTGCGGCCCCCCGTAGGACTCGGCCAGCACCACATCGGCGAGGGCGACCAGGACGTCGAACTTCCCGGCGAAGTGATGATAGAAGGCGGATCGGGAATGCCGCGTGCCCGAGATGATGTCGGCGATGGTGACTTCTTCGAACGACTTGTGCACCAACAGCTCCTCCGTTGCAGCGAAGAAGGCGGCAACGGTGGCGTCGGAGGGCCGCGGCTCTCGACGACGGTGCGCCGACCCGCGAGCGACCCGCACCGCTCAGCCCAGCTTCGCCGAACCGCCACAGCCGACTATGCCCCCGTCGAGGGGGATCACGTTCCCGGTCATGTACTTTCCGGCAGCACTGGCGAGGAAGATGCTCAGCGCGGCAATGTCGTCAGGTTCTCCGAGACGCCCCAGTGGGATCCCGCCGACGACCCGCTCGAGTGCGTCGGGATTCTCTGTCACGAACCGCATCATCCGGCTCTCGAACGGACCCGGCGCGATGGCGTTCACGGTGATCGATTCAGATGCGAGCTTCTTCGCGAGATGCCTTGTCAAATGGTGGAGTCCGGCCTTGCTCGCCCCATAGCTGAAACTGTCCATCTCCGGCACGTTGATGCCGTCGGTCGAACCGATGTTGATGACCGAGGCGCGTCCGGCCTCACGTGCGGCAGCACGCAGTCCGGGTAGCAAGGCGACGGTGAGGTGGAAAACGCCTTCGAGGTTGGTGTGCATCACCTTGTCCCACCCGGCATCCGGGAATTCTTCAAGGGGGGCACCCCACGTCACACCGGCATTGTTCACCACCACGTCGAGTCGCTCGCCGCGTGCGAGGACCTCGGCAGCCAGGGTTCGTGCCGACTCCGGGGTCGAGACATCGCCGACGATTCCGGTGACGCGCCCGGAGGTCGACAACCGCTCCACCGCGGCGTCGACTCCGGCCTGTTTGCGTGACGACAGGACGACGTCGGCACCGGCTGCGGCGAAACCTTCGGCGATCATCACTCCGATCCCGCTGGTCCCACCGGTGATCAAGATCCGGGCACCGGCGACGTCGAACAACTGGTAGGGCGAATTCTGCGTCATGGAACTCCTCATCGATTCTGTACAACCGACCATACAGTATGTTCGGACACGTTGACTGTGTTGTGGAGCACAAATACCGTCGCTGGCAGCCGACCATCACAACCGACGCGGCAGCCCGGAGGAGTCGGCAGCCCGATTCACCGACGACAAGGAGAAGACTCGTGACCGCTCAACTGATTCCGCAGACGAGGGAAGGTTCGCTCGACGTTCCCGAGGGGTTGCCTCGTGGTATCGATCTCGGCCGGATCAACAATCGGCGCGAAGCAATCATGAGGTACGGACGCGACTACGTGGAGCGCATGACCGACCACGCTCTCCTCGGCGACGATCATGCCTACCGAGCGTTCCTGGACTTCAAGGACAAGTCGAAGAACGCGTCCTGGAAGATGTTCGAGCAGGCCCTCGGTCACGGGATCGATTCGCTCGACGATCCCTCCGACGGACTCGTCGGACTGTTCGAACAGCTCGACCACATTCCGGACTGGGTGGACTTCGACCAGCTGTACCGGGGTGCCGTCGCATACTGGCGAGTGGGCTCGGTTGCCGGCATGGTGCTGACGTATTCGTCCATCGGAGCGGGCTTCTCGATGTACAGCTCGACACGGCCGGTGTTGTTCAGTGGTCGCCTCAAGGACGAGTCGGCCGTGGGCGGGCGGCTCACCGAGAGCTTCCGATACGTCGTTGCGGCGCACACCCCCGGCGGCATGCGCCGCGATCAGGACGGCTTCCGTCTCACTGCGAAGGTCCGCATGATCCATGCCGCGGTGCGACACACGCTCAGTCATTCCCCGCATTGGGACTGGCCGAGCTGGGGTCTGCCCATCAGCAACCTCGATTCGATGAACACCCAAGCGGGACAGTTCGGTACGCAGTTCGTCGACGGCGTCCGTGCGTCGGGGATCAGCATCAGCGACCGCGAGGAAGAGGACATCTTCGCGCTCTGCCGGTACGTGGGCTGGGTGATCGGCGTTCCGGAAGAGGTGCTCCACACGAACCCCGACGACGCCCGGATGAAGGTCAACTTCCACAAGCTCATCGAATTGCCGGCCGACGACCTCTGTCGCGATGTGGTCAAGACGATCATCGAGTACAGCACCGAGAAGCCGCCGGGTGATGTCGAACTGCTTCCGGGACCGGTTGCCGCCTTCATGACCACCGAGCGGCGACGCCATCTCGCGTGGGCACTGATCCGAAACTGGCAGCCGGACTACGTGAGCGAGATGCTCGACGTCGAACGCACCCCGTGGCGTTTCGCGCTGCCGACCATTCGGCCACTGGTCAGCGCCTTTGATCGCGTGGCACGTAAACTGCCGCACGACGACGAGGCCAAGGCTTTCAAGACGTTGCGGCAGTTCAATTCCGCGATCGCAACGCCGGAGGGTGGCAAGTCCGAAGAGGTCGCGAACCCGGACACGCTGACCAAGGACATCGCCGCGAACAAGGGCAAGGTGCCGAAGGCGTCTGCGCGCGTGGCGAGTTAGTGGCACGGGATGCGCGGGCCGTGCCGCCCGCGCACCCCGGCCGCACGGAATGACCGGAGGACGGATCATGAAGATCACCATCGATCGAACGGCCTGTTACGGGCTGGGGGCGTGCGAATCTGCGGCTCCCGAGGTCTTCGAAGTCGGCGACGACGGAAAAGCGCACCTGGTTGCCGATCCGACGGACCTTGCGCGGTACCGGGTTGCGATAGCGGAAGCAGTGGACGAATGCCCGATGCGTGCTCTGCTTATGGAACTCTGACCCGCAGTCGGTCGGAACCCGCCCGGTCTACGACCTGGCGGGCTCCAGGCGAATGGTGACCGCCTTGGACACCGGCGCATTGGATTTGTCGGCGACATGGTCGAGGGGGATGAGGGGGTTGGTCTCGGGGTAGTAGGCGGCGACGTTTCCGACCGGGTTCGGGTAGGCGATCAGTCGGAAGTTCGGTGCCCGGCGCTGGTGGGTCGTTCCATCGGCACGGGGCCATTCGGAGACGAGGTCGACGATGTCGCCGTCGGTGTAACCGAGAGCAACGATATCGTTTTCGTTGATCAGTAGTACGCGGCGGCCGTTCGTGATGCCGCGGTAGCGATCGTCGAGTCCGTAGATGATGGTGTTGTACTGGTCGTGACTGCGCATGGTCTGCAGGATCAGCCTTGCTTCCTCGGCGACCGCTTTGGCCCCGTTCTGGCGGAACTCGGCATGCTTGCGGCGCCCGGGAGTCTCCGGCCATGCGCAGCCGGGACAATCGAATCCGTTGCGCTGGTTGAGTTTCACCAGGGTACGGGCTGTGCGCGCAAGCCCCATCTGCTCGATGCCGCGCCGCAGGGAGACCAGGACGGCCTCCACTCCTGCGGCCTGCGACTTCGGAGGGGTGACGAGCAACGTTTTCTCGTCGATGTCGGATTCAACGCGATCGGTGCTCATGACGAACGAGGACGTGACGCGAACGGCGGTGGTGAACCGGTCACCGTGCCGCCCTGACGGGGGATCCCGGCCGGACCCGCGGTGCACCGGACACGGTGAATCGGGCTCGCAGATAGACACCGTCGAACCACCCATGGCACTCTGCGAACGCCAGCAACTCACGGACTTCGTCGCGCCATCGTCGGTCGTCGTTCAACGATTGCAACCACAATGTGTTGATGTAGGCAGCATCGCCGTCGACATAGCCGATGCCCCGCTGTCGCAGACGTTCGGAGGTCTCGATCTCGTTCACCGCGCTGCGGACTTCGAGGTCTCGCAGATCCGATCGTTCACGGACGCGGACCGTGTGCGCTTCCACGCGGATTTCCATGGGTTGCTCCGGAGTTGATCCGCTGTGATCAGCGGGCTGGTGACGAGTAGATGTCCTCGATGACCTCTGCGTACTTGGTGGCCACCCCGCGCCGCTTGAGCTTCATCGTCGGGGTGAGCTCTTCGGAATCCGGGAGCCATTCGTCGGCCAGGAGTCGATACCGTTTGATCTGCTCGACCCGGGACAGCTGGGAATTGGCGCGTTCTACCGCCTCAGCGATCTCGGCCTGTAGCGAAGTCTCCTGGATCAGCGACGACGGGGTGCTCTCGGCGAGTCCGTGCTCGGCGGCGAAGGTGCGTGCGGCATCGGGATCGAGCACGATCAGCGCGACGTTGTAGGGACGACGGTCGCCGACGACACACGCCTGGCCGATCAGCGGTGACGAGCTCTTCAGCTTGCCTTCGATGTTGACCGGCGACATGTTCTTGCCGGCGGCATTGATGATGAGCTCCTTCTTGCGGTCGACGATGGTCACCCATCCCTCGTCGTCGATCTGCGCGATGTCGCCGGTGTGCAGCCAGCCGAACTCATCGATCGCCTCGGCTGTCTTCTCGGGGGCCTTGCGGTAGCCGCGCATGACGTGCGGGCCGCGCAGCAGTAGTTCGCCGTCATCGGCGAGCTTGAGCTCGGTGCCGGGTTGTGCGAGACCGACCTTGCCCACGCGGATGTCGGTGGGAATGTTGGTGAAACCGAGCGCCCCGGTCTCCGACATCCCGAAGCCTTCCTGCAGCGGCGTGCCGATTGCGAGGAAGAATTCATGCACGGCGGGGGCGATGGGCGCGGCGCCCGTCATGAGCAGGGCGACCCGATCGAGGCCCAATTGGGCCCGTAGGCCGGCGAAGATGTTCTCTTCGGCGGTCGCGACCTTCGCCGTGAGATCGGCCGGTACTTCTTCTCGACGCTGCTCGGTCTGCACCTTCGTGGTGGCCGCGTCTAGCGCTGCGAGCGTGGGGACCCGTTGCTCGTCCGGCAGTGCCGAGAACCGGGCGAGCAGAGCGGCGCGAAGTTTCTCCCAGATTCGCGGAACGCCCAGGAACCAGGTCGGGTGTGCGTGTGCCACCGCGCCGAAGACCGTGGTTGCGTCGCGGACCGTCGTGATGGGCCACCCCGTGACAGTTGCGAGATAGTGCGAGAAGACCCGGTCGGCGGCATGCGCCGTCGGCAGGTAGCTGATCGCGGCGCCGTCGACGTCGAACGGGAAACGAAGATTGCAGGTGTACATCACGAACATGAGGTTCGCGTGGGTCAACTCGACGCCCTTGGGGTCGCCGGTGGTACCCGAGGTGTAGATCAGCGTCGCGAGGTCCGAGGCCTCCACCGAACGCCAGCTCTTGTCGAAGTCGAAGTCCGCCGGGCGTCGCCCACGTAGTTCGGTGAGGGTGCTGATCGTCGCCGGCCCGTTGCCGTATGTTCGCGAATCATCGAGGGGTCCGTTCACCACGATGTGCTTGAGTGCCGGAGCCGCGGTGCGGTTCAGGACATCGAGGAAGGCCGGTTCGGCGACGACGACAGCGTTGCCCGCGTTCTCGAACAGGAAGCTGATCTGCTCCGGCGCCGAGGTGAGGTAGATGGAGAACGGGGTGGCGCCGAGGTGCAGCACCGCCATGTCGACGATGTGGAACTCGGGACTGTTCGCCAGCATGATCGCGACGGTGTCCCCGCGCTCGACGCCGAGATCGGCCAGTCCGGCCGCGACCTCCTCGACCGCGTCGCGGTAGTCGCCCCATGTGTAGGAGCGGTCTTCGCCGAAAGCGATCAGGGCTTTCGAGTCGAGTCGGTCGGCGGCGGTCGCCTGGAACGCTCCGACGAGTGTGGATGCCGAAATGCCGGGTGCGGCAACGGGTGCGGACGGTGCCTGGGAAGCCTGTGTCATCGTTTCTGCCTCGATTGCGGTGCGGAGGGACGGGAGGTCGAGAGGTCTCAGTGAGTGAGCTGTTCGGCGCCGGCGGGTGTCGAATCCTCCGCTGCCGTCTCGGGCGCTCGGGTGGTGATGAAGTCGTCGGGATCGGGTTGATGGACCCGGCGCCAGTAGTCGACGTATCGCCACGGACTGTTGGTGACGACCCGGCCTCGGTCGTTGCGGTAGTACGTGGTGGTACCGCCGAAATGCCAGACAGTGTCCTCCAACGCTTCGTCGAGCTCGCGGTTGTAGGCCTCGAACGCCTCGGGACGGACCTCGACCGTGTCGAGGTCGTCGTCGATCATGGTGGCCAGCAACGCCGTTACATGCTGGATCTGCATCTCGGTACCGGCGATGACCGTTCCGCCATGGCCGGTGTTGGTGTTGGGGCCGTACAGGCAGAAGAAGTTGGGGAATCCGGGCACGGTGATACCCAGATGCGCTCGGCCGTCGTCCTCACCCCACACCTCGCGGAGCGTCTTGCCGTCGCGACCGCGGACCTCGATCGAACCGAGGACGTCCACCGAACGGAATCCCGTGGCCAGGACGAGGACGTCGGCGTCGAAATCTGTTCCAGCCGTGGTACTGACACCGGACGGGGTGATCTTCGCGACACCGTCGGTGATCAGATCGACGTTCTCGCGACGCAGCGTGCGGAACCAGCCCGCGTCGATCAGCAGGCGCTTTCCGTACGGCGGATAGTCGGGCAGGCTCTTGGCGAGAAGCTCTGGGTGGTCGGCCAGTTCGCTCTCGATGTACGCGGTGAGCATGGCCCGGAGCCGGTCATTGCCCTTGTTGATGGCGCGACCGAGGTGGGGGTAGTCGCGATCGACCTGAAGGAGGCGCCAGACCTTGTCACCCATCCGCCAGAACAACCGCGCGCGGTACCAGGCGAGATAGAACGGTATGTGCTCGTTGAGCCAATGTGCTGAGTCGTCGACCTCCGCACCCTTCAGCGGATGGGGCATGGCCCACTGCGGCGTTCGCTGGAAGACGCGTACCTCGTCGGCGATCTCGGCGGCGGCCGGGACGAACTGCATCGCGCTGGCGCCGGTGCCGATCACGGCGACGCGCTTGCCGCGGAGGTCGAGGGTGGGATCCCACTGCGCCGTATGGAGTGTCGGCCCGTCGAAGTCGGCCAGTCCCGGTAGGTCGGGAATGCTCGGCTGGTTCAGTAGTCCGACGGCGCTGATGACGACGCTCGCGTCCAGGCTCTCGACCTGCCCGCTGTGTACCGATCGTAGGGTGAGCTGCCAGCTCGAGCGCTGCGCGTCGAATTCCGCGAGGTCGACCGCGGTGGCGAAGCGGGTCTTCGCGAGGACGCCGTGCCGCTCGGCCAGGGTCCGCCAGTACTCGGCGAGTTCATGCTGCGGTGCGAAGTAGCTCGACCAGTCCGGTTTCGGGTCGAACGACAGGGCGTACAGGTAGCTCGGGGTGTCGACACCGCAACCCGGATAGACGTTCTCGTGCCACGTACCGCCCACGTCGTCGTTCTTGTCGATCAGGACGTAGTCGATGCCGGCCTGTTCCAGCCGGATCGCCATCGCCAGTCCGGAGATCCCCGCACCGATGATCGCGACCCGGAAGCCATTTGTCGGAGCGGACCACGGTACCGAATGGCGACGGTACAGGCCCATCTCCTCGCCCAGGAGCTGCCCGTAGTCGTCGGGAAGCGGCTCGGCCAGCATCACCGAGAGGATCCGTGACAGTCGCTCGGGGGCCGGTGCGTCCGCCACGTCGAGGTCGCCGTCGCGCCACGCGCGGAGCGTGGCCCCGGCCTCCCGCCGAATTCGTTCGGCGAGTTCGGGTTCGAATCCTCCGGTGTCGTGGTCGCCGAGATCGGGAGGAGCGGTGGGCAGGTACGGCTCCTCGATCCAGCGGTCATCGCCGGTCAGTAGAGCCAACGAGCCCAGCAGGATCGGGAGGTTGGCGTGTTCGAGTGCGAGCGCGAGTTGCTCGTCGGTGAAGTCGGCGTCGGGCCGAAATGCACCGTCGGGAGCGCCGCTCCACTCGGGGGCGAGACGGGGGGAACTGGACTCTGGCATACACGAGACCATACAATGTGTTCAGACGTGGCGTCAATCACATTCGAGCCGACGGCTGCGTGCACGGCCTCCTCTTTCACATCGATCGACAGACAGGACAGACAGATGACAGTCACCGCGAATCGTCCACGTGCACAGGCGCGTGGCGTGTACGAACCCGAGCACGAGGCCTTCCGGGAGAGCTTTCGCCGTTTCCTCGACACCGACGTCGTGCCGGGGTATGAGACTTGGGAACGGGAGGGGCGGATACCCCGCGAACTCTTCCGGAAGGCCGGCTCGCACGGATTCCTCGGGATGTCGGTCGACGAGGAGTTCGGCGGCGGTGGCACCGCTGATTTCCGGTTCAATGCGGTCATCGCCGAAGAGGTCGCCGACGCGGGGGTGATGTCGTTCGGGGTCAACCTCCACAACGACATCTGTGTCCCGTATTTCGAGCGTTATGCCGACGACGAGCAGAAGCGGCGCTGGCTGCCGGGCTTGGCGTCGGGTGAGCTCATCGCGGCCATCGCGATGACCGAGCCGGGGACGGGCTCCGATCTCGCGGGCATCACCACGACGGCAAGAGAAGAGGGCGAACACTTTGTGCTGAACGGCTCGAAGACGTTCATATCCAATGGGATCAATGCCGATCTGGTGATCGTCGCCGCGCGGACGGAGAGCGACGGTGACCGTCACGGAGGCCTGTCGCTGCTGGTCGTCGAACGGGACACCCCGGGCTTCACGCGGGGGCGCAATCTGGAGAAGATCGGCATGCACGCGCAGGACACTGCCGAGTTGTTCTTCGAGGACGCGCACGTCCCGAAGGAGAATCTGCTGGGCGAGCGAGGTGGGGGTTTCCGTGCACTCGTCACCAACCTCCCGCAAGAGCGGCTGACGATCGCGGTGGCGAGCACGGCGGCAGCGGCCCGCGCGGTCGAGTTGGCGCGGGACTACGTCACCACCAGAACCGCGTTCGGAAAACCGTTGTCGGCGAACCAGAATACCCGATTCACCCTGGCAGACGCGCACGTGCAGACCGAGGTGGTCCGCGCCTTCGTCGACGACTGTCTGCGGCAGCACACCAGTGGCGAACTGACGGCCGACCGGGCCGCGATGGCCAAGTTGGCCGCCAGTGAGGTCCAGGGCCGCGTCGTGGACCAGTGCCTGCAGATGTTCGGTGGCTACGGCTTCATGGCCGAATACCCGATCGCCAGGGCCTATGTCGATGCCCGCGTCCAGCGAATCTACGGCGGTGCCAACGAGATCATGAAGGAGATCATCGGCAAGTCCCTCTTCCGCTGAGGGGTTGCCGAGAACACAACACCATGAAGAGAACACTTTTCGACTCCGAGCACGACCAGTTCCGAGACACCGTCCGGTCCTTTCTGATGAAAGAGGCAGTTCCACATACCGCTGAGTGGGAGGAGGCCGGCGAGGTCGGTCGAGACTTCTGGACCGCGGCCGCCGCTCAGGGGCTGGTGGGCTTCGCGGCTCCGGAACAGTACGGCGGCGGGGGACTTCGTGACTTCCGCTTCAACGCGGTGATCAATGAGGAAGTCGTCCGCACCGGAACGGTCGGCGACGGCTTCTCGCTGACGAACGACATCGTGCTCCCGTACTTTCTGGACATCGCGACGCCGGAACAGCAGGGCCGCTGGCTGCCCGGCATCGTCAGCGGAGAGACCGCGATCGCCATCGCCATGTCCGAGCCGGGTACCGGTTCGGACCTGCGCGCGATCAAGTCCACTGCGACCCGGGTCGACGGTGGCTGGTGTCTCAACGGTTCCAAGACCTTCATCACTCGCGGTATCCAGGCCGACCTGATCATCGTCGCGGCCCGGATCCCCGAGGACGACGGCGGCGGGTTCGGTCTGTTCGTCGTGTCCGCCGGCCACGACGGATTTCAGCGCGGTCGCAAGTTGCAGAAGATCGGGCGCAAGGCACAGGACACCGCGGAGTTGTTCTTCGAAGACGTCCTCGTCGCCGAATCCGACGTGCTCGGCGAACCGGGTAAGGGGCTTCGGTACATGATGGGCAACCTTGCCCAGGAACGGTTGTCGATGGCGGTCGTGGCGGTCGCCCAGGCCGAGTACGCGGTCGAGACCGCCATCGCCTACGGCAAGGAGCGCAAGGCCTTCGGTCAACCCATTGGGAGCTTCCAGGCGAACCGCTTCACCCTGGCCGAGTTGTCCACGCAGGTGGGAATCGCCCGGGTGTTCGTGGACCGGTGCATCGAGGCGCAGAACGCGGGGGAACTCACCGCAGCCGAGGCGGCCGGCGCGAAGTTCTGGACCACCGAGCTGGAGTTCAATGCACTGGACACCTGCCTCCAGATGCACGGCGGGTACGGCTATATGGAGGAGTACGACGTCGCGCGGAGATGGCGGGACGCGCGGGTGCAGCGGATCTATGGCGGCACCAACGAGATCATGCGCGAGATCGTGGGCCGCTCACTCGGTCTGTGAACCGGGGGTCTTGCTGAGGTGATGGTGAATCGGTGGTTGCCCGGGAAGAACTCTCGACCGGGCAACCACCGAGGTCATGGTGTCGAGTCGATCACGCCATCGGCGAGCAGGGCCTCGATCTCGGTCGGGGAGAAGCCGGTCTCACCGAGCACCTCGACAGTGTCGGCGCCCGGCGCGCGGCGCGGACGGGGAGCCGTGGGCGGATGGCCGTCGAAGCGAGGGGCCGGAGCCGGTTGCACCACGTCGTCGACCGTCACGAACGTGTTCCGGGCTCGATTGTGCGGGTGCTCCACTGCCTCCGACATCCTCAGAACCGGTGCGTAGCAAGTGTTTCGGCCGTCGAACAGCGCGTCGAGTTCGGCCCGGTCGTATTCGGCGACCCGCTTCTCGAGAATGATGCGGTACTCGTCCCATCGCTTCGGATCGAGATGGTCGTGCCGCATCGCATCGGGCAGTTCCAAGACATCGCAGAGCTCCGTCCAGAACTGATTCTCGATGGCGCCGATGCTCACCCACTGTCCGTCGCGGGTCTCGTAGACGTCGTAGAAGAAGGCGCCGGTGTCGAGCAGGTTGGCGCCACGTTCCTCGACGAAGTCGCCCTCGGCCCGGTACGAATGGAACATCGCCATCAGGGCCGAGGCGCCGTCGATCATCGCCGCGTCGACGACCCGGCCGCCGTGGCCGGCGCGGGCGGACAGGATGCCCGCCAGTATCCCGAACGCGAGAAAAGTGCCGCCGCCCCCGAAGTCGCCGACGAGGTTCAGGGGCGGAACCGGTGGCCCACCCTTCCGTCCGATCTGATGAAGGGCGCCGGTGAGTGCGATGTAGTTGATGTCATGGCCGGGCAGCGACGCCATCGGACCGGTCTGGCCCCAGCCGGTCATGCGGCCGTAGACGAGATTCGGGTTGTGGTGCCGGCAGTCCGCCGGCCCGACCCCCAGGCGTTCGGCCACACCGGGGCGAAACGTCTCGATCAAACCGTCGGCATCGGCGCACAGACGTCGAACCACTGCTGCACCAGCCTCGGACTTGAGATTCACGGCGACATGCCGCCGGCTGCGGAACAGGATGCCGTGACCGCCGACCGCCCAGGGGTTGCCCCCGGGTCGGTCGACGGTGATGACCTCGGCACCCATGTCCGCCAGCATCATCGCGGCGAAGGGGCCGGGCCCGATGCCGGCGAGTTCGATGATCCGGGTGCCCGCCAGGGGAGGGGTTGTCGACTCGACGCTCACTTCTTCGCGACCACCGGCATGCCGCCCTTGTTCGCGGCGATGTCCGCGTGGACCTCGTCGGGGTTGGCCACGGCCATCTCCTTGTTCGCGCCGTCGGGGAGTTTGATCGCGTCGTTGAATTGGCGAAGCATGGTGAACGCGGCCTTCTCGTCGTCGTGTGGCAACACCCGTCCGACTCGATCGGCAAGGGTGACGAGCGGGCTGATCGTCGGCAGGATGTGCCGCCACCCGGTCTTCTCGACGCCCAGAGCATCCATGACGTGCGGTGGGATCCACGAGTGCAGCAACCCATAGGCGAGCTTGAGTCGACGCTCGTTCGTCATGAACTTGGCCACCGGCCCCGGTAGCACTTCGACGTCGCCGGGTGGATTCTCGACGCTGTACTCGATGATCGAGTGGACGACGTCGTGGCAGAGCTCGTCCGGCGGCAGCTCGACCAGCGTGTGCAGATCGGTCTTGCGACGAGCGTCCTCGTAATCCGTGTGCAGGATGTCCTCGGGAACGCCGATCACATATCCCACGTAACGGCTCAGGGCGAAGATGTCCTCGAGTTCACGGTCGCTGAAACGAATTCCCGAGGACTGGACCGCATCGGTGAACTTCACCCCGAACTGGCCGGCCTGGGTGACCATGCTGTCGAAGTTGTTGATGGGGATGCCCCAGCCCGCCCAGTCCCAGTGGTCGGATCGCCCGAGACTGTGGCGAACCGCGGCGTGGATCATGCGGACCTTCGCGGTGAGACGGAAGCCCTCCTCGAAACGCGCCATCCCGCCGGGGGTGTACGCGGCGACCACATACCGGAAGCTCTCGATGAGCCGGGTCCCCACCTTGTCCTGCTCGCGGAGCCGACCGCTGAACAGGACCGGGCGGGTCGCGCTGTACATGGAGAAGCCCCCGGCGATCGCGCCCCAGGCGAGGACGGGCGGGACGATCGGGCCGGCCCGCCAGAAAGCGACCGCACCGCGGTAGAGCTGGTCGAAATCGACCCAGTCGGGGATGTGGTCGAGCTGGTCGAACAGCGCGATCAGTCCGGGGCTGGGGTCGTCGATCGCGTCGATTCCGTGATCGAGGGCCTGGTCGAAGGTGCGCCACGTCGAATTGTTGGATTTGTCCTTGAAGTCGAGCATCGCCGCGTAGGCGTAGTCGTCGGCGAGCAGGGCGTGGTCGGTCAGCTTCTCGACCAGGTCGCGACCGTACATCGCGATCGCTTTGTCCTTGTTCGCAATCCGTCCCAGATCGATTCCGCGCGGGAGTCCCGGCGGAACGTCGAGATCGCCGCGGAAACTCGTCGGCTGCGTGTGTGGCTCGGTGATGGTCATCGCGCCTCCTAGGTGAGTGATCGGTACGCCGACCGCATGTGATCGTCGTTACAACGCAGGGTAGACCCAACTGAACACTATGTCTACACTAATTGTCTGGCCGCCTGTATGCCGACGCGAGGCGCTCGCGGCCAGCCGCGTTCCACGTCGGCCCGTCCCCAATGACCGAGGAGTATCGATGTCACCGCTGTCCCAGGAATCGACGAAACCATCGGCGGCGTCGCTTCCGGAATCGCTGCCGCCCCGGACCTTGCGGGAGCTGCTGGAATCCCGGTGGAGTTGCCGCGAGTTCCTCCCTCGTGAGGTGCCGCCGGCCGAGATCGAGCGAGTACTCGATGTGGCCCGGTTGACTCCCTCGTGGTGCAACACGCAGCCGTGGCACGTCGACGTGCTGAGTGGGGGTGCCGCCGAGGGTCTGCGCGACGCCTTGCGGGCCGCGATCGCGGACGGGCCGGCGCAGAATCCCGACATCGAGTTCCCGGCCGCGTATGACGGCGTCTACCAGGAGCGTCGTCGCGAGAGTGGTCTGCAGCTCTATGCAAGCCTCGGCATCGAGAAGTCCGATCGGGCCGGTTCGGCCCGACAGATGCTGCGCAACTTCGACTTCTTCGGAGCGCCGCACGTGGCGATCGTGACGACCGAGGCTGCGCTGGGCCCCTACGGAGCGGTCGACTGTGGCTTGTTCGTCAGCAACTTCATCCTGGCTGCCCACGAGATCGGGATCGCGACCGTCCCGCAGGCGGCACTGGCGACGCAGTCGCCGGTGATCCGGGAGTATCTCGGGTTGAAGTCCGAACGGCAAGTGGTCGTGGGTATCTCGTTCGGCTACCCCGACGGGGACGCGCCGGTCAACGCGTATCGCACCAGCAGGCAGTCGATCGCGGAGGTCGCGACCTTCCACCGATGACGGTCGCGGATGGCGCCGCGACGGGCTATACACAGTGTATGAACGTAATGTATGTTGCGCTCGACGATGGCGCCGAGCGCCCGCAGAATGACTAGGAGACTGTGAATGTCGGACACCCAGGCACTGATCTTTGATGCGATCCGAACGCCGCGCGGTAAGGGCAAGAGCTCGGGATCGTTGCACACGATCAAGCCGATCGACCTCACCACCGGCTTGCTGTCGGCAGTCCTCGACCGGAATCCCACTCTCGATCCCGCCCGCGTCGACGACCTGGTCCTCGGGGTCGTGACCCCGGTCGGCGAGCAGGGCGGGGACATCGCGCGCACGGCGGCACTCGCGGCGGGGCTCCCCCGCACGGTGGCGGGCGTGCAGGTCAACCGGTTCTGCGCATCCGGGCTCGAAGCGGTGAATCTTGCTGCGCAGAAAGTGCGTTCGGGATTCGAGGACCTGGTATTGGCGGGCGGCGTCGAATCGATGTCCCGTGTTCCGATGAGCTCCGATGGTGCCGCGTGGATGGACGACCCCGCAACGAATCTGGCGACGAGCTTTGTGCCGCAGGGCATCGGCGCCGATCTGATCGCGACACTCGACGGTTACACCCGCGAGGACGTGGACGCGTACGCAGTGCGTTCGCACGAACTGGCCGCCAAGGCCGAGGCGGACGGGCGGTTCGACGCCTCGGTCATAGCGGTACGTGACATCAACGGGGCAGTGGTGCTGGACCGGCACGAGACCATTCGCGAGGGGACCACCACTGCCACCCTCGCCCCACTCCGGCCGTCGTTCGCCAAGCTCGGTGCAGCCGGCTTCGATGCTGTTGCACTGCAGGAGTTCCCGACTGTCGAGAAGATCGACCACGTCCATCACGCGGGCAACAGCTCAGGGATCGTCGACGGCGCCTCGCTGGTCGCGATCGGCAGCGAACAGATCGGGAAGGAACTGGGTCTGACGCCGCGCGGTCGGATTGTCTCCACCGCGGTGTCCGGAGACAATCCGACCATCATGCTGACCGCACCGGCTCCCGCGTCACGCAAGGCGCTGGCGAAAGCCGGTATCACCGTCGACGACATCGACCTCGTGGAGATCAACGAGGCGTTCGCCTCGGTGGTGCTGCATTTCGTCGACGACCTCGGCCTCGACATGGCGAAGGTGAACGTGAACGGCGGAGCAATCGCGATGGGGCACCCGCTCGGTGCCACCGGCGCGATGCTCGTCTCCACGGTCCTCGACGAATTGCACCGGACCGGTGGTCGATACGGACTCGTGACGCTGTGCGTCGGCGGTGGTATGGGGATCGCAACCGTGGTGGAGGCGCTCTGATCGCCACTCCCAACGCCAGACAATCCCACAGACGACCAGAGAGAGTTCAACGGCTATGACCCAGAGCACGATCCGACGCACCATCGACGACGACGCGATCGTCACCCTCACCATCGACGACCCGGAACAGCGGGTGAACACGATGAACGAGCGTTTCGTCAGCTCGCTCTCGGGCGCACTCGACGAGATCGGTGACGCCCAGGACATCGCCGGCGTCATCATCGCCTCCGGGAAGTCGACGTTTTTCGCCGGTGGCGACCTCAACGACCTCGTGCACGCCGATCGGTCCCACATCGACGACTTCACCGCGTTCGTCGAACGAAACCGGGATCTGCTCCGACGCCTGGAGCGTCTCGGGGTGCCGGTTGTGGCGACGATCAACGGTACGGCGCTGGGTGGTGGACTCGAGCTCACGCTCGCGACCCACCATCGCATCGCGGTGAAGTCCGGCGGCGTTCGTCTGGGGCTTCCGGAAGTGACCCTGGGTCTCCTGCCAGGTGCCGGGGGCGTCGTCCGCAGCGTGCGCCTGCTGGGCGTCCAGAAGGCGCTGGCGTCGCTGCTGCTGACCGGTCGCCAGGTCGATGCGACGGCCGCACTCGAACTGGGCATCGTAGATGAACTCGTCGATTCGCCTGCGGATCTGGCGTCGGCGGCGAAGGCCTGGATCCTGGCCAACCCGGATGCGCGGCAGCCATGGGACATGCCTGGGTACGCGATACCAGGCGGGGCCCCGGGTGACCCGGCGCAGCCGCTGCACGCCTCCTTGCCCCTCCTGACCGCGACACTGCGCGCCGACCTCAAAGGCGCGAATTACCCGGCGCCGAAGAACATCCTGAAGGCCGCTGTCGAGGGCGCCCAGGTCGACTTCGACAACGCCTTGCGGATCGAGACCCGGTACTTCGTCGACCTGGCAGTCGGGCAGATCGCGAAGAACATGATCCAGGCCCGGTTCTTCGACACCCAGACGGTGAACGGACTCCGCGGCCGCGACGCATCACGGACCCCGTGGAAGGCGACTAAGGCGGTGGTCCTGGGTGCCGGGATGATGGGTGCGGGTATCGCTTATCAGTGCGCCGCAGCCGGAATCGACGTCGTCCTCAAAGATGTCAGTGCGGAAGCCGCCGAGCGCGGCAAGGATTACTCGCGAAAGGTTCTCGACAAGAAGGTGGGCTCGGGAGCCCTCTCCGAAGCGCAGCGAGGGGTCATCCTCGACCGGATCACCGCGACCGCCGACGTTGCCGACGCCGCGGGCGCGGACCTGGTGATCGAGGCCGTCTTCGAAGATCCGGATCTCAAGGCCCGAGTTCTGAAAGAGGTCGAACCCGTTCTCGCACCGGGTGCGCTCATCGGGTCGAACACGTCGACCCTGCCGATCACCGGTTTGGCCGGCGCTGTGCAGAATCCCGCAGACTTCATCGGCCTGCACTTCTTCAGCCCCGTGGACAAGATGCCGCTGCTGGAGATCATCAAGGGCGGCTCGACGTCGGCCGAATCGGTCTCCAGAGCACTGGATGTCGCCCGTCAGATCGCCAAGACACCCATCGTGGTCAACGACAGTCGTGGCTTCTTCACCAGCCGGGTGATCGGCACCTTCGTCAACGAAGCGCTCGCCATGCTCGGCGAGGGGGTGCCGGCACCGATGATCGAGCAGGCCACGACCCAGGCGGGTTATCCGGCACCCGCGTTGCAGCTCGCCGATGAACTCAATCTCGCACTCCTGCGGCGAGTTCGGGACGCGTCGCGCGATGCGGCCGAGGCGGAGGGGCGCGACTGGGTGGCCCATCCCGCCGAGGCGGTGCTCGACCGGATGCTGACCGAGTTCGACCGGGCAGGCCGGTTGGCCGGCGCCGGCTTCTACGAGTACAGCGAGGGACGCCGAAGCGGGTTGTGGAGTGGCCTCGGTGCGGCTTTCCCCGCCGCCGAGCAGGTACCGACCCTGACCGATCTCAAGGAACGCCTGCTGTTCGTCGAAGCCGTGGAATCCGCGAGGTGTCTGGACGAAGGTGTTCTGGAGTCGGTGGCCGACGCGAACATCGGATCGCTGCTGGGGATCGGGTATCCGGGCTGGACGGGTGGAGTCCTGCAGTTCATCGACGGCTACGAGGGCGGGGTCGCGGGGTTCGTGGCGCGCGCGAACGAGCTTGCCGCGCGCTACGGAACGCGTTTCCTTCCACCGGCGTCACTGACCCGGCTCGCCGCCGACGGCCGGTCACTCGCCGACTCTCGTCGCCAAGCGGAAGCGGTGTCATGACCCGGCACCTCGTGCACACGCGGGACGGTGTCCGGCTCTCGGTGCGAGACGTCGGAGACGGTCCGGGCGTCTTGCTGATCCATGGCTGGAGTCTCAGCGGAGAGGTGTGGGATCGGCAGATACGGGTGCTGGCCGAGAGCGGTCATCGGGTCGTCGCCATGGATCTCCGAGGGCACGGGCACTCGGATGCGCCGCTGGACGGTTACGACATCGACTCCCTGCAGCATGATGCGCTCGAGGTCATCGAGCAGCGTGGCCTGGGCTCGGCCGCCATCGTGGGCTGGTCGCTGGGCGGGATGGTCGCCCTCCGCCTGGCACGCGAACGGCCCGATCTCGCAGGGGCTCTCGTGTTGGTCGCCACCAACGGCGTTGCGGCGGCACGGTTCGAGGATTTTCCGTTCGGGGTGCCCCCCGAGGGGCCTCTGGACAATCTCCTCGCCGCGGAGCACGCGGACCGGGTATCCCTGCGACGGCGTGCCGTCGGTGATCCGTTCAAGGGTGGCGCGCCCGACCCGTACATCCTGGACTGGCTGCACCGTATCTCGCTGCAGACGCCGAGTTGGGCCGGCCGCGCCGCACTGCGCACATTGATGTGCACCGAACAGACGCACTTGCTCGACGGTCTCACCGTCCCCGTGACCCAGATCATCGGTACCGCGGACCCGGCGCTGTCGGTTCGCGGTGCCCGGTGGGTGCGCGAGCGCCTGAACAGCACGCTCGTCGAGTTCGACGTCGGCCACTACCCGATGCTGGAGTGTCCGGACGACTTCGACGCGGCGCTGCTTCGCGGGGTGAGTGCGGCGCGCTCGCGCGGCGCGTGACCTCGAACCGGGCAGACGTTGTGTCCGGACATGAAGTATGATGCCGCTATGGCTTCGAGTTCTTTCGTGCGGCGGCGCCCCCGTGACTACGACGGGAGTTCCCCTGCCGAACTCGCGGTGTTCCGGGCGACCGAGGAACTGCTCACGTCGACATCTCTCCAGGATCTGACCGTTGCTCAGATCCTGGAGACGGCCGGCCTTTCCCGGGCCAACTTCTACCACTACTTTGCCAACAAGTACGACGTCCTGGTGGCGCTTCTGGGACGAGTGTTCGACGAGTCCTACGCCGCTGATGCGCCGTGGTCCACCGATCCGGGACGTGATCGGGCACGGCGCATGGGCTCGAGTCTCGAGCACACGCTCGACATGTGGTCGCGACATGGGGCGGTCATCTGCGCGGTCATCGAGCACATGCACAGCAAGCCCGCGGTCGCCGCGGCCTGGCAGCGGATGTTCGAGCAGTTCGTCGCGGCCGTCGCCGAGCAGATCACGTTCGAGCGTGCCGAGGGCCGCGCTCCGGACGGCGCTCCCGCGAAGATGCTGGCCGCGATGCTGGTCGGTGGTTCCGAACGGGCCTTCTACGTCAGCACGCGGGGGCTCGACGATCGGCTTCCCGCGGCGGCGAGTGTCACCACGTCGCTGAGTGCCATCAACGAAGCGGCCATCTACGGCGGCCGGACGGTGCCGAAGGGCCGACGCAAGAAGTCGGGCGATGCCGCCGACGCGAAGCGGGAGTTGCTCCCCGCGATCGACAATCCCGCGGTGGAGACGGAGACGGCGCAGAACATCCTCCAGGCCATGCGCGAACTACTGCTCACCGAGACGCTGGCCGAGTTGTCCGTGGCGAAGATCCTGAAGCAGTCGAACACGTCCCGCGCGTCCTTCTACTTCTACTTCCGGAGCAAAGAAGACGCTTTCGTCGTTCTGTTCCGACAGGCGGCAGCCGACATCGTCGCCGCGCTGACCGCGGTCGCCGACGTCGACCGGCAGGACCCATCGGTCTTGCTCGCGCAGGTCGGACAGTGGCTTCATCTCGACGGACATGCCGGCGCCGTGATCAAGAACGCCGTGCACGAGTGGCCACGCCTGCCGGAACTGCGAGCCGAGTACCTCGCCGCCATGAACGCCATGGAGACGACTCTGGAATCGATCATCGTCGCCGATCGGGCACGAGGTCTGGCACCGGCCGGGCCACCGGCCAGCGAATACACGGCCACGCTGCTGTGGACCATCGAGCGTACGATCGCAGGATCGCTCGCCGGTGAGACGCACCTGGACGACATCGACGCGGTCACCGACATGGTGGCGAGATTCATGTACGCCGCGATCTACGGAAGTCGGTGAGAGGCGGCGGGTTTCAGCCCTTCGAGCCGCTGAAGCGGGTGATCGCGGTTCGGAAACCGGGGCTGTCGACAAGGGCGGTCTGACCCGCGACCTCGACGTCGAAGGCATCCTCGAGGCGATGGAGCAGTGCGGCATTCAGGCTGCGTTTGGTCGCGGCATAGGCCTCGGTGGGTCCGGCGGCGAGCTTTCCGGCGAGGGACTCCACGTGGTCGGTGAGATCCGCATCGTCGACCACCGCGTCGATCAGCCCCCAGGAGAACGCGGTGTCGGCATCGACCCGTTCGGCCAGCAGGGCCATCCGCGACGCACGACCGAATCCCACGCGCGCCCCGACGAGAAGCGAGGCGCCGCCGTCGAGTGTGAGCCCCACTCGTGAGAACGCGAGTGCGAACGACGCCGACCTCGCTCCGACGACGTGGTCGCCCGCGAGGGCGACGGCGCAACCGACGCCCACCGCAGCCCCGTTCACCGCGGCCACGACCGGCTTTCGCATCTCGCGCAGCCCGCGCACGATCGGGTTGTAGAACTGCGTGAGTTCGCGCTCGGTCCGCGGTGCCAGCCGCACATCCGGGCCGACCCCGTCGAGCGCGAGATCCGCTCCGGCACAGAAGGCCCGGCCTCGACCGGCGAGAAGAACGCACCGCACGGTGTCGTCGGTCGCGGCGGCGGCGACCGCGTCCAGGAGGTCGCTCTGGAGCGCCTCGTCGAAAGCGTTGAGCGCGGCGGGGCGCGACAGCATCAGGCGGCGGACCCCGTCGCCGTCCGCGGTTTCGAGCGTCTCGGTGTGTGCGGTGACGGTCCAGTCGATCATGAGCTCACGATAGGGCAGACGTCGACTCCATACAAGATGTATGGTCGGTGGGACGAGCGCCCCACAAGCCACCGCAAGTGATTGACATCACGTCTGAACACTGTGTACGCTCGCCGCATACTTCAGCCCGGGGGTGAGTACCCGACGCAGCAGAAAGCGAAGCCACCATGAGTGTTACCGAGATGTCGACGAGCACGGCCGGCACCGAATCCGGGTCGGCGTTGGCCGGCGCCCGATCCGCGTTCGACAGTGGTCGTACGCGACCACTGTCGTGGCGAGTCGCGCAGCTCGAGGGATTGCTGCGGTTCATCGATGAGTGCGAGCCGGCGATCGCAGCCGCGATCGGAGCCGATCTCGGACGCGGGTCCATGGCAACCTTCATGGCAGACGTCGCTCCTGTCCGGCACGAGATACGGCATTCACTCGCCAACGTGGCGCGGTGGATGAAGCCGGACAAGGTGCGGATGAGCGCCGCGACCGCGCCCGGAAAGGCATGGGTCGTGTCCGAGCCGAAGGGGGTCGCGCTCATCCTCGGCGCGTGGAACTTCCCGATCCTCTTGACGCTGCATCCGCTGGTCAGTTGCCTCGCGGCCGGCAACGCCGCCGTGGTGAAACCGTCGGAGCTGGCGGCCGCCACTGCGCGGCTGCTGTCCGAACAGCTCCCGCGCTACCTCGACGCCGAGGCTGTGCGCGTCGTACTGGGGGACGCGGAGGTCAGCGCCGCACTGGCAGCCCAGCCGTTCGACCACACCTTCTTCACCGGGTCGACGTCGATCGGCCGCGCGGTCATGGCCGCGAGCGCCCAGAATCTGACCCCGGTCACACTCGAACTCGGGGGCAAGAGTCCTGTGATCGTCGCTGCCGACGCCGATCTCGACGTCGCGGCCAGACGCATCGCGTGGGCCAAGTCGGTGAACGCAGGCCAGACGTGTACCGCTCCGGACTATGTCCTCGTCGAGGAGTCCGTACGGCCCGCGCTGGTCGAACGGTTACTCGAGGAGCTGCCGCTGCGGGCCGCGCACGACACCACCCGCATCGTGAATCAGCGCCATGTGGACCGCCTGCGACGCGTTCTCCAGACCCATGGCGGCGAACAGTACGGCGGCGAGATCGACGATGCCAAGCGGACGATCAAGCCTGCGCTGGTCACCGACCCCGATCCCGACTCCGAGCTGATGCAGGAGGAGATCTTCGGCCCGGTGTTGCCGCTGATCTCGGTGCCCGACCTCGACGCCGCGATCGACTTCGTCAACTCCCGGCCGAAACCGCTTGCCCTGTATCTGTTCACCGGTACCCGGGCGGTCGAGGATGCGGTCGTGGAGCGGACGTCATCGGGTTCGGTGACGGTGAATCATCTGCTGTACCAGCTTCTGGTCCCCGAGCTGCCGTTCGGCGGCGTCGGAGCTTCCGGAATGGGGAATTACCACGGGCGGAACGGATTCGACACGTTCAGTCATCGCAAGGCGGTCTTGAGCAAACCTGCTCGCCCGGACCTGGCGGCGACCTACCCGCCATACAGCCGTGCGATGGAGAAGGTGCTGCGGCGGCTGATGGGCTGAGCCGCCCGGGGGATGCCGCCGCTGTCGGTTGACCGGACCGCGCCGGGAGCGCGTCCGGCGGCCGGACGTGTCCGAAAGGTCGCCGGCGGCGTCTCTCGGTGTCCGGTTGGCCCGGTTCGGTGGCTGATTCCTTCGATCCCGAGCTGCTGACACTTGACAGATTACGTCTCATGACTGCTAGGCTCGGGGGCGGTCAAAGTGTCGGGGGTCACAGTAGTTCAACTAAAGGGTTTAGGCCACAGGCACGTCTGGTGGAAAGTGACCGCAAGCGTGCGCCACCGGGTGGTCAAACGTCCCAGACAGCCAGGGGTGGAACGTCACCCGAAGTACGACCGACGCGGATGGCTCCGCGACAATTCGAGAGGATCACCAATGACCGTCAGTGCTCTGGGAGAGCGCAGTCCAGGAGTGAGGTCGGTTGACGCGCTCCGCAGGGTGGGTGGCGGCGTGATCGACCGGATCACACGCAGTCTGGCGACCATCGGCCGCTCGGCGCGTCTGGCGATGGAGATGATCCGCTTCGCGATCACCGACGCGCTCTCGTTGCGCCTGGCCGGTGCCGAGGTGATCGATCAGATGTGGAAGCTGTTCAAGGTCACCGCGCTCCCGGCGCTTCTCATGGCGGTGCCCATCGGCGCCGAGGTGTCGGTTCAGGTCGGCGGTGTCATGGATCAGGTCGGCGCGAACTCACTCGCCGGTGCCGCGAGCGGCCTGGGCGTGGTCAACCAGGGAGCCCCGATGGCGGCCGGCCTGCTGATGAGCGGCGCCGCGGCGTCGGCCATCGCCTCGGATCTCGGCGCACGATCGATCCGCGAGGAGATCGAGGCGATGCGGGTCATCGGCGTGAATCCGGTTCAGCGGCTCATCGTGCCCCGGTTCCTGGCCATGCTGGCGATCGCGCCGGCGCTCTGCGTCATGATCATCGCGTCGGGAGTCGCAGCCGGACTTGCGATCTCGGCGAACGTCAACGACGTGGTACCGGCCAGCTTCTGGCAGTCCTTCGGCACCTTCGCGACACCGACGGACTTGATGTTCTCGGTCCTCAAGGCGGTCCTGTTCGCGTTCATCGTCGTGGTGATCGCGAGCCTGCGAGGGCTGGAGGCCAAGGGCGGGCCCAAGGGTGTCGCCAACGCGGTCAACGCGTCGGTGGTCCTGAGCGTCCTCTGCATCTTCATGACGAACATGGCGGTCAGCCAGCTGCAGGCCATGTTCTTCCCGGCCCGATTGGCGTGACGACATGACAACACACGCAGCTCCTCGTACCGGCGCACTGGGCCGGCTGGGACGTTCGGTGGGCGAGAGCTTCACCAACGCGTTCGCAACGTTCGGTCAGATCGTCGTGTTCGTGGGCAAGACATTCGTTCTCTTGCCCACGACAATCCGGCATTACCGCAAGCAGACGATGAAGACCATGAACGACATGGCCTGGGGCAGCGGCTCGATCATCGTCGACGGCGGTGTGGTGAGCCTGATGTTCTTCCTCGGGATCGCCGTGGGATCGGTGGTGGCGATCATGGCCTTCATGGCGTTCGACCTCCTCGGTTTCGGCGCGCTGACCGGGATCATCAACTCGTTCGGCAACATCCGTGTCGTCGCGCCGATCATCACCGGGATCGGATTCGCGGCTCAAGCAGGCTGCCGGATGACCGCCGAGATCGGTGCCATGCGGATCTCCGAGGAGATCGACGCCACCGAGACCATGGGTCTTCGCGCGATCCCGTTCGTGGTCGGGACACGCTTGATCGGCGGCATGCTCGTGGTCCTGCCGAGCTACCTCATGGCCCTGGTCGTCAGCTTCCTGACGGGCGGGCTGATCGTGAAGCTGTTCCACGACCAACCCGAGGGGACCTACGATCACTATTTCGCCCAGTTCGTCTCGATACCGGACTTGCTGGCGTCGGTGGCGAAGGCACTCATCTTCTGTGCGGTGATCACCATCATCCACTGCTACTACGGGTATTTCGCGTCCGGCGGGCCGGCCGGTGTCGGTGCCGCATCCGGGCGGGCGATCCGTGCGAGCCTGGTGGCCATCGTTGTCCTCAATTTCCTCATGACCGTGGCCATCTGGGGCCTCAATCCGGTCCTTCCGTTCAGGGGTTGACGTGTCGTCATACAGCAGTCAGGACTTCCTCCGCGGGGATGCCCGCGGCCAGACGCGGACACTGGTCCGCGCCGGCGTCATCGCGGTGGCGGTACTCGCCGTCGTGGTCACGGTCTTCGCCGTGGTCTATCCGCGGGCCACCGCGCCCAAGGGCACCGATCTCCATCTGGTGCTGCCGGCTCTCGGCCCGGGGGTGGACACCGGGAGCCGGATCCTGTTGCGCGGCGCGGAGGTCGGCGAGGTAACCGCCATCGACTCCACCGACCCCGAAGTCGTGCACGTCGACGTGGTGCTCGATCCGCAGGCCGCCGACAGTCTCACCGATTCGTTCGAGGTCGACTACCGGCCGCAGAACTACTTCGGCGTCACCGCGGTCAACCTGATCGCGATGCCGGGTGGGTCGGAACTGTCCGACGGACAGACGCTCCGGCGTTCCGCGGCCCCCGACTTCACCATGTCGACGATGATCGAGCGGAGTTCGATCGTCGTGGACGGCACCCTGACGCGGGACATGATCGACAGCCTCGACGAGGTGATGCGCTACGCCGACGGACTCTCCCCGTTGATCGAGACCGCGATCATCTTCACCGACAAGGTGGCGCGCACCCAACGCCACCTGCCCAGCACGCTGCTGCGCGAGATGAACGACCTCGCCGAGGCATTCCCGGGATTCAACCGTGAGGCGATGAAGGCCCTCGACGCGATCACCGGCAGCGTCTTCAACAAGATGCCCGACGGTTCGCGAGGAGTGGACGAGGCGTACCACGATCTCATGAACCGATCGCTGGAAGTCGCCTCCGGCGGATTGTTCGGTGCGGCGGGAACGCTGCTGGCTTCCCACTCGGCCGACCTGACGCCCCTGGTCACCTCGTTCAAATATCTGATCGACCCGGTACCGCAGATGATCGGCGGGGGTGCGTCGATGGCGAAGACACGAAAGGCAATCGAGCAGTTGCGCAACAGTTTCACGGGCGACGATGCAAGCAAGACGCTGCAGCTGCGCCTCCTCCTCGACAGCGTGCCGGCCGTCTCGGGTCCGCTGGAACGTATGAAGTCCATCGACGGTCGACGCGCGGGAGGTAACTGAGATGGCATCTCGCAGCACAGTTGTCGCCGGGGCCAAGGTCGCGGTGGTCGCGGCGGTGACCGTCATGTTGTTCGTGCTCGTCGTGAACGCCATGCGGAACCCGGTCGACGCCAGCGTGGTGACCTACCGCGCCGACTTCACCGATGCGTCGGGTCTCCACGACAACGGCGACGTCCGATTCCGTGGGAAGCGGATCGGCAAGATCGTGTCGGTCGACCTCGAACGCAACGACGACGGGTCCCCCTATGCGCGGGTCGAGTTCACCATGGACGACAGCCAGAAGCTGACGTCGACGTCGACCCTGGCGATCAAGTACCAGAATCTGACCGGAGTGCGGTATCTCGACCTGCAACCCGGCAAGACGCCCGGGACCATGGTGAGTCACGCGACGACCGCACAGACGGTTCCGTCCTTCGACATCACGTCACTGTTCAACGGACTCCAACCGGTTCTGACGACGATGAACGCCGACGAGGTCAATCAGTTCAGCGAGAACGCCATCGCCCTGCTCCAGGGTGACGGCAGCGGCCTCGGCCCGATGCTGGACAGCACCCAGAAGCTGGCGAGGTTTGCCGAGAATCGGCAGCAGCTCATCTCCACCCTGACGTCGAATCTGGCTCGTATCGCCGACACGATGGGCGGTCGGTCGCCACAGGTCATGGGTTTTCTGGAAGCGGTCGATCTGCCGATCAGCAACGCCATGACGGTTCTGGATGAGTTCGCGGTCACCGCCAGCGCCGGACCCGCACTCTTCGAACCGATCGAGAGGCTTCTGGTGGCGCTCGGTGTGAACGAGGAATTCGATGTCGACGTATTCCTCAAGACCACGTTCTCGTCCATGCAGGAAGCGCTGAAGTCCTTCCAGCTGATGCCCAATGCGCTTGCAGGTCTGCGAGGCATCGACACGCATGCCTCGTTCAGCAAGCAGTGCGCGAAAGGTCGCGCGCACATTCCCTCCGACGTGCGAATCCTGATGACCGGTAGCGAGGTGGTCCTGTGCAATCGATGAACCAGAAGGGGATACGCAGATTCACCTCCCACGACGGCGTGCTCGGCGTGATCGTCCTGGTCGTGGTGGCGGCCCTCCTCGGCACTCTCGCGATCATCTATCTGCGTCCGCCGGGCCAGAAGACGATCACCTTCGAGGTCACCGACGCCTCGGCGATCGAGTCCGGACAGGACGTGCGCGTCGCGGGCATCAGCATCGGCAAGGTGTCCGACGTCGCACTCCAACCCGATCGGGTGAAGGTCACCGCGCGCATCGATGCCGAGACGTTCGTCGGTGACCAGACGAAGATGGAAGTCCGGATGCTCACGCCGGTGGGCGGATACGCGATCACGATGATCCCGCTCGGGCGTGGGGAGCTCACCGGCCCGATCCCGGCCGGCCGGGTGACCGTTCCCTACTCGATCGGCGATGTGATCCAGGCCGTGCCGAGTACCACCGACACGGTCGACACCCGAGAGGTCAATGCCAACCTCGACCAGGTCGCCGGCGCACTCGATGGGAACGACACCTCGTTGCGCTCCATCGTGAACGGTCTCGAGTCGGTCACCGCTGTGTTCGACAGGCAACGCGGCCAGGTTCACGACATCGCCTCGCTCGCCGCGGAGTACCTGCAGACGTTCAACGGGAACCGTGAGTTCGTCTTCGAGCTGATCCGCAAGATCGACATCGTGGTGAGCACCTACCACGTCAACTCCGCGGGCTTCAACTACGCCTACAAGCTGTTCGCGAACGTCCTCATGAAGTTGGCTCCGTTCATGCGGTTCTACCTCAACCACAGCGAACTGGTCTCCAGTCACGTGAACCAGATGAAAGACACCATCATCCGGCTGCAGCAGCAGCTCGGCCCGGCCATCGACGGGCTGGTCGCCACCCGGAAGAAGCTGGCGCAGTGGATCACTCCCGAAGGGATGCGTCAGGTCGGCGGCGGCACCCTGTGGACCGAGGACGTGTGCATCCCCATTCCCGGAAGGAACTGCTGATGCGAGAGATCGTTGGCTCCTCGAAACGGCGCCTGGCCATCGCGTTGGGGACCGTGGTGGTGTTGCTCGGCGTGATCACCACGATCGGATTGACGTCGGCAGGCGCCACCGGCGTCGACGACGGCGCGCCCGGCGGCGACGGATTCTGCGTCGATGTCGCCGACACGATCGGCCTGTATGAGGGAAACCCGGTCACCCAGATGGGAATTCGCGTCGGAGCGATCGACCGGATCGAGAGCCGAGGTGATCACGTACGGGTCACTTTCTCGCTGGACCCTGGGCGCAGCTATCCCGCCGACGTCAAGGCTGTGACCAGATCCAAGTCGCTACTGGCCGACCGCAGTCTGGAGTTGGTGGGCAACTATGCAGGCGGCCCTGCCCTGGCGGAAGGGCGATGCATCGGCGTGGAGAACTCCTTCACCCCGAAGAGCATCTCGGAGGTCGCCGCTTCTGCGGCGGACTTCTTGAAGTCATTGTCCGACAACGGCGGCGACGACCTGGAGACCGCCCTCGACGGTGCGGACCGGGCGTTCGCCGGGACCGGTCCGCAGGCGTCGCGGATGTTCGAGAACGCCGCCCGCGCGGCGCAGAATCCGGACGCGTTCGTCGCCGACATCGGTTCGTCGATCCGCGACATGGCGCCGCTGACCGACGACGCGGTGAAGAACTGGGATCGGATCATGTCGATCATGAACCAGATGCCCTCGGTCACGCAGCTCGGGACGACCCTGTTCTACGACGTCGCGAGGTTCTGCCGGGGAATCGGCTGGACGATCGCGCTGATGTACGACATCCAGCGGAACTACGGGGAGGACATCCTGTGGCCGCTGCTACACGGTCCGGTCGAAGACATCATCGCCTACGGCGCCCAGCGTGCACCCGAACTCGGCCAACTCGTGTCCATGACGCCGTCCGTCGCCGCTGCCATGCGCCAGCAGGAATCGTCCTCCGGTGCGCTCTCGATTCCGTATGTCGCGCCGAAGATCGATGTGGGCGGCGGACAGTCGGCGCCGGTCAATGCACTGTCCATCCTGTTGCAGAAGGCGGGTCTCCAGAAATGATCGGAAGACGAACCGCACTGGGCCTGGCCGCGGTGCTCGTAGCGGTGATCGGACTCACCGGGTGCTCGGCGTTGAGTCCGAACCGGCTGCCGTCGGTGAAGAGCAGTGTCCCGCTCGACTATGAGGTCACACTGCAGTTCGCGAGCGTGCTCAACCTGCCGGACGGCGCCGATGTGATGATGAACGGGCTCCAGGTCGGCCGCGTGAACCACACCGAGACCACCGACGAAGGTGTCGACGTGGTGGTCGGACTGACCGACGATCGCCCGGTCCCCGCCGACTCCTCGGCGATCATCCGGCAGAACACGCCACTCGGCGACACCTACCTGGCGCTCGAGCCGCCGACCGAAGGCGGTGGTGAGTTGCTGCGGGACGGCAGCGTGATCCCGCTTGACCGTACGACGTCTCCGCCGCCCCTCGAGGACACCATCGCCGTTCTCGCCTATTTCATCAACGGCGGCAGCATTCAGAAGGTCCAGGACACGATGGCGACACTGAATCGCACCATGCCGCCGATCAAGAATGTGCGGTCGATCGCGACCACGGTCTCGAAGGATCTCGACGACCTGTCCCGCAACACCGCGCAACTCGACCGCATGCTCAACAGCCTGAACGCGGTGTCGGGGTCGTTCTCCGACAGCCGGCAGCAGATCGAGCACGTGTTCTCCGAACAGGGCGAGCACTACTGGAAGACCGTGTCGAAATCGTTGGTGGCCCACATCAGCACGCTGCTGCCCTCCGTCGGGTCGGTGTTCACCGGTGGTCTGTTCCTCGTGCCCCTACTGAACTCGGCGGCTGACGCCGCCGAGGCCGGGCGTGGGATGTGGGACCAGGCTCCTGCGACCGGCGCCGCCATGGCCGAGTTCTTGGAGGACACGCTGATTCCGTTCGCGAAGAGGCCATCGGTGAACATCGCCTCGGTTGCGGCCCCGTCGGTTCAGGCGGCAGGCAAGACGGAACTGCTCGGTGACACGAAGATGCTGCTGCGGATGTTGGGAGCGATCAAGTGATCACCAAGACCAGAGTTTCGGTGGTGGCCATGCTCGCCATCGCCGGGTTGTCCATCGCCTACATCCTGAGCGTCGGACTACACGTGAACTCGCCGTCGGCCAGGCACGCGACCATCACGGTGGCGGACACGAACGGCATCCTCGTCGGTTCCCGAGTTCTGCTCCGCGGCATCGAGATCGGTCACGTGACCGAGATCTCGCAATCCTCACGCGGCGCCGAGATCACCTGGAACTACGACGACACGGAGAACATTCCGGTCGAGAGCAACTTCCGCGTCGACAACCTGTCGGCGCTCGGCGAGGCCTATGTCGCGGTGATGCCCACCACCGCAGGGGGCCCGTACCTCTCCGACAACGCCTACATCGACGGCGAGAACGTCTCCAACGCCGCCACGTTCAAGGATCTGTCCGAACAGGTGACCGAGGTGCTCGGACAGACCGACCCCGACAAGGTCCAGCGTGTGTTCGCCGAACTCGACATGGGGCTGCCCGACGGCATCGAGGTCATCGAGGACCTCAACAAAGCCGGACGGCTGCTGGCTGCGGAGTTCACCGCGCGCGCAGACGAACTCACCACTCTGCTGGCGACCATGCAACCGCTGCTCATGCGGTCGCAGCCGATACCCGGGCTGCTGCGGGCGACGACTCCGCACATAGCCGGTTTCGGAGTGGGATTCGCCGAACTCGAGTCGGGCGTCAAGGACGCCATCGACTGGAGTGGGCCGATGTACACCGGTATCACTCAGGGGGCGACGCCGCTGGTCGCGGCTCTGCAGAAATTCCTCGACGACAGCGGCGCGGACCTCAAGATCATCGGTGAGAACCTGCTGCCGGCCACCCGCTCGGGTGCGGCGTCGCTGCGGACCGTCGATGTCGGCCGGGTTTTGGACAACCTGATCAACGCAACCGATTCCGGGGCTGTGGAGATCCGCATCCCGGCCGGGGGGTGACGGTGACCGACACCCGCACGACGACGCGGGATTCCGCAGCGAGCGCACCGAGCGCTCCGGCACAGATCGACCAGCAGACACAGACAGGAGACCGGCGATGACGAAGACCATCACCACGGACACCGAGACCGACGCCGACGAGAACTCGGCCTCGGCGGATACCGAAACGGCAACGGCAGCATCGGGCGACTCGGCGGCGGACCGCGCTGAACCCACGAAGCGCGGGCGACTGAGCACCGCCTCGGTGTCGTTGCGATCAATCCTGATCGGCGCCGTCGCTGTGCTCGTCGTCGGAGCGATGGCACTGCTGGGGTGGCAGTGGTCCAGCGCCTCCAGCGAGGTCGACCGGTTGAACGCGGCCGCCGCCGACGATGCCGCGGCCGAGAAGGTGGCGCTCGACTACGCCACCGGTGCCGCCGACATGAGCTTCGAGAACCCCGATGAGTGGCGGACCCTGCTCACCAAGGGCACATCACCGGAGCTCTCCGAACGGCTCCGACGGGCGTCGACCCAGATGGAACAACTGCTCCGGCCGCTGCAGTGGTCGTCGACCGCGCAGCCGATCGCGGCCAAGGTCGAATCGGTCGACGGCAACACCTACCAGGTCGTCGCTTTCGTCAACGTGCAGACGAAGAACGTGCAGGCGCCCTCGGGGATCGAGTCGACGGCAACCTACCGGGTGACCCTCGACAAGAGCCAGAACTGGCTGATCACAGCGATCAGCAGCACGGGATCGAATCTCGATGCCGACAGTCCCGGCAACGGTGCACCGGCCGGCGAACAACCGATTCCCGGCAATCCGCCCGCCGAGCAACCCGCCCCCGCCGATCCGCCCGTTCCGGGCAACTGACGACGACCACGAGAGCTGGAGGACGAGATGGGTGTTGAGGTCAGTGTGGAGAACCTGACGAAGTCGTTTGGTTCGCAGAACATTTGGCGTGATGTCTCGCTGACCCTGCCGGAGGGGGAGGTCTCCGCGCTGCTGGGTCCGTCGGGTACCGGTAAGTCGGTGTTCCTGAAGACCTTGATCGGTCTGCTGCATCCCGAGCAGGGGTCGGTGATCATCGATGGCACCGACATCACGCAGTGTTCGGCCAAGGAGCTCTACGAGATCCGCAAGCTGTTCGGTGTGCTGTTCCAGGACGGTGCGTTGTTCGGGTCGATGAGTTTGTTCGACAACATCGCGTTCCCGCTTCGTGAGCACACGAAGAAGAAGGAGAACGAGGTCCGCGACATCGTGATGGAGAAGATCGACCTCGTCGGTCTGACCGGTGCCGAGGACAAACTCCCGGGTGAGATCTCCGGCGGTATGCGCAAGCGTGCCGGTCTGGCGCGTGCGCTGGTGCTGGATCCGCAGATCATTCTGTGTGACGAGCCGGACTCGGGTCTGGATCCGGTGCGTACGGCCTACATCAGCCAGTTGTTGATCGACATCAACGCCCAGATCGATGCGACGATCCTGATCGTGACGCACAACATCAACATCGCGCGGACGATCCCGGACAACATCGGCATGTTGTTCCGCAAGGAGTTGGTGATGTTCGGTCCGCGTGAGCAGTTGCTGACCTCGGAGCAGCCGGTGGTCAAGCAGTTCCTCTCCGGTGACCGGTTCGGTCCGATCGGCATGTCGGAGGAGAAGGACGAGGCCCTCGTCGCCCAGGAGGCGGCGATGGCGGCTGCGGGTATCTCCGGTGGTGGTACCAAGGAGGACTTCACCGAGATCATCCCGCAGGTGCAGCCCAATCCCGGTATGCCCGAGCGCAAGGCGATCGCCCGTCACCGCGAGCGCGTCCATCAGATGCTTCCCGACCTGCCGCAGAACGCCCAGGAGGCGATCCGCCGCAGCCAGGAGCAGGAAGACCAGATCCGCGGCGAGAACCGCGCGCATGCCGCCGACATCGCGGATCGCCGACGCGACGACCGGATCTGGCAGGACGCTCCCACGGAGGTACTCCCGCGCGTCTGACGCGGGGCCAGGCCGCAATCCACGAGGGGCGGATTGCGGCCTGTTACCTATCGAGATTAGATTTGAGGGGACGGTCACCGCCGTCTCGTCGAACTGAAGGCAGGCCACCATGACCATCGATCCCCGCACGCCCGTCCTCGTCGGCGGCGGACAGATCACCGCTCACGACGGTGGCGTCGAGCCGGTCGATCTCATCGCGCGCGCGGCACACGAGGCGGCTGCCGAAGCCGGGACGTCGCGCCTCCTCGAACTGATCGACTCCATCCGCGTGGTCGGCCTGTTGTCATGGCGCTACCGCGACCCCGGTGCGTTGGTGGCCGAACGGATCGGGGCAGATCCGCGACACACCGGCTACACCGGGAACGGCGGCAGCACGCCGCAGGTGCTGGTCAACGGTGCCGCCGAAGACATTGCCACGGGCCGCGCCGACGTCGTTCTCATCGGGGGTGCAGAAGCCTGGCGCACGCGGATGAAACTCCGCGCACAGGGGGAACGGCCCGACTGGACCCGACAGGACGAAACTGTGCCGTCCGCGCCGATCATCGTCCCGGACGTTCCGATGGAGGCGGAGAGCGAGCGGCGGATCGGACTCGACAGACCGTCCTTCGTCTACCCGTTGTTCGAGCAGGCTCTCCGCGTCGGAGCGGGTCGGAGTATCGCCGACCACGAGAAGTTGCTCGGGGAACTGTGGTCGTCGTTCAGCGAGGTTGCCGCGGATAATCCCTACGCCTGGACCAGGCGTACGTATGCCCCGGGAGAGATCACGACTCCGACCGATGGCAATCGCCTCATCTCGTCTCCTTACCCGAAGCTGCTGAACTCGAACAACATGGTCGACCAGGGTGCGGCACTGGTGATGTGCTCGGTCGAGACCGCACGACGCCTGGGAATCCCCACCTCGTCGTGGGTGTTCCCACACAGCGGAACCGAATCCAAGGACACCGACGCCGTCGCGGCGCGTCCCGCCCTGAACGGTTCGGCACCGATCCGGATCGGCGCCGCCCGTGCGCTCGAACTCGCGGGGATCGCGATCGACGACGTCTCTCACCTCGACATCTACTCCTGCTTCCCCTCGGCCGTGCAGGTGGCGGCGCGCGAGATCGGCGTTCCCGCAGACGATCCGGAACGTCCGCTGACCTGCACCGGCGGGCTCACCTTCGCGGGCGGCCCGTGGAACAACTACAGCACGCATGCGATCGCCACGGTGGCCACCCGGTTGCGCGGGTCGCCCGGCACCTTCGGCCTGGTGACCGCGAACAGTGGATACCTGACGAAGCACGCCTTCGGCGTGTACTCGACCGAGCCGCCCGCGGCGGGCTTTCGCCGGGACGATGTCACCGAAACGGTGCACCGGGCATGGACGGGTGCCGAGCCGACGGTCGAGGTGGTCGAATCCCACGAGGGTGTCGCCGAACTCGAGACCTGGACGGTGGCCTACGACCGCACGGGAGTCCCTGAGCGGGCATTCGTCGCCGGTCGCGTTCACGGCGGCGGCCGCACCCTGGCGGTGATCACCGACAGCAGCGACCTGGACGAACTCGCGACCACCGAGGCTCAGGGGCGACGGGTGCGTGTGGCCACCGACGGCTCCGCACATCTCGATTGACGCCTTATAACTAAAGCCGTAAGGTTTACGCAACGACGTCGGGCACGGCCCGGTGGTGAGGAGGAGCAACGATGAGCGAACTGGATGACTTCCGGGTGCGCTACGAGCATCATGTCGGGCACGTGGTTGCGGGAGACATGAAGGCCGCGGTGGCCGAGATGATCCAGGAGAACATCCCGGCCGTCTTCGACGGCGTCGACGTCCCGCGGGGTGCGGTGGACGCGCACCGGATCGTCGGCGTCCGGGCCGACGGCGATCGCATGGTCGGAGAGACCGTCTACACGACCGAGGGTCGCGAGATCGGGCTACGTTCCATCTGGGAGCGCCGGGACGGCGAGTGGCTCGCCGGGGCCCTGGAGAACTTCGCGCCCGAGTCGGTGCGATGACGACTGCCGACATCCCCTGGGGGCCCGCCGCCGACGGGCTGGACCAGCCGTACTGGGATGGGCTGGCCGAGAGGGAGCTGCGCCTCCAGCGCTGCCGCAGTTGCTCGACCTGGATCTGGAGCCCCCAGTCGGTGTGCGGGAACTGCCACTCGCTCGATCTCGGCTGGGAGACAGTCGAACCCGTCGGCACGATCTACAGCTGGAGCCGCAGCTGGTATCCGTACATCGAAGAACTGGCCGACCGGCTCCCGTATGTCAGCGTGCTCGTGGAACTGGAGAATGCAGGTGGCCGGCGGGTGCTGGGCATCCTGACCGACGATCCCGAAAGCACCCCGAAGATCGGCGATCGCGTCGTCGGCGTCTTCGAGGAGCGCGACGGTGAACCGTGGCCGCTTCTCCGTTGGCAGCGGGCCGAAACGAACGACGGAGAACGCAGATGAGCAACGGGATTCGTGGTGGCGCTGCCGTGGTCGGCGTCTCCGAGATGCATTACAAGCGCGGGCAGTCACCGCTCACCGAGCAGCAGATGACGATCCGGGCAATCCTCGACGCGTGCTCCGACGCTGGGGTGTCGCCTCGTGAGGTCGACGGATTCGTCTCCTACGCAGGCGGTTCCAACGACGGTCCGATCCTCGGGGCCGCACTGATGATCGACGAACTGCGCTGGTCGAACATGATGTGGGGCGGCGGTGGCGGGAGCGTGGCGGCCGCGATCACCAATGCGGCTGTCGCCATCACGTCGGGTCAGGCGCAGTGCGTCGTCGTGTACCGCGCGATGTCTCAGGCCGACACCGGTCGCCTGGGGTATGCCAAGTACCACTACGGATCTCACTTCCTCGCGCATGGCGTGGGTTCGCCCGCCCAGATCTGTGCCATGCGAACTCAGCGCATGCTCGAACACGACGGCGTGCCCCGCTCGGCGATGCGTTCACTGGTGTTGGCGGCTTACCAGCACGCGCAGCAGAATCCGACGGCGCAGGGCCACGGCAAGCCGCTGGACGAGGAGACCTACGAGTCCTCGCGGATGATCGCCGAGCCCTTCCATCTCTACGACTGCTCACGGGAGAGCGACGGCGCGGTCGCGCTGGTGCTCGTCGGTTCCGACCGCGCGCGCGATCTCCGTCGGGACCCGGCGTTCGTGCTCGCCGGCGCACAGGGAGCGCCGGGTGGGTTCTGCGAGCGGGTCGACAACGACGCACAGTATTCGACGGCCGGGTTCGGTCCGGCGAACAACGGAAAACCCGGTGTAGCCGAGCGTCTCTGGGCGTCGGCCGGCTTGGGGCCGGACGACGTCGATGTGGTCCAGGTATACGAGAACTTCAGCGGTCCGGCGGTTGCCGCGCTGATCGATCACCGGTTGTGCCCGCCCGGCGAGGCGGCGGGCACCGTGATGACCGTCGACAATCTGACCGCACCCCACGGGAAGCTGCCGGTGAACACCAGCGGCGGCAATCTGGCGGATTCGTTCATCAACGGACTGAATCTGGCCGTGGAAGCGGTCCGTCAGGTTCGCGGCACGTCGACCAATCAGGTTGCCGACGTGCGGACGTCGCTGTTCATCGGCGGCCCGATGGCGCCGCTCGTCAGTTCGGTGCTGTTCGGCCACGCCGAGACCGTCTAGCCACGACCACCAGGACCCCGACACCACAAGGGCAGGGAGAAGACATGTTCGAGCGAAACGATCTGTTCATCGGTGGACAGTGGACACCGGCGGAGTCGGGCACCGGGTACGACGTCATCGAGGCGGCCACCGAGAAGCCGCTGGGCAGAAGCGCACTGGGCGGCCCGGCCGACATCGATCGTGCGGTCGCCGCAGCGCGGTCGGCGCTGGCGGGACCATGGCGGTCGATGGGGCCGCGCGAGCGGGCCGATGTCCTCGACCGGTTGGCCGCCGCACTGACCGCACGTGCCCGTGACACCGCCCAGCTGGTCAGTCGCGAGAACGGTATGCCGATCGCATTGTCGAAGTCGGTCAACGGATACGGCCCGGCGGCGATGCTGTCGTACTACGCGAACCTGATCCGCGCCTCCGACACCGAGGACGTGCGTCCGAGCGCGTTCGGTGGACGCACCGTCGTCCGTCGTGAGCCGGTCGGTGTCGTCGCGGCGATCACGCCGTGGAACTACCCTCAGCCGCTGGCCGCGATGAAGATCGCGCCGGCGCTCGCCGCGGGATGCACGATCGTGCTCAAGCCCGCACCGGAGACGGCGCTGGATGCGTTCGTGTTCGCCGACGCCGCTCAGGAGGCCGGACTTCCCGAGGGCGTCCTGAACATCGTTCCTGCCGAACGTGAGGCAGGCGCCTACCTGGTCCGGCACCCCGGGGTCGACAAGGTCGCATTCACGGGATCGACCGCCGCGGGCCGAGCCATCGGTGAGGTCTGCGGTGCTCTCCTCCGGCCGGTGACCCTCGAACTCGGCGGCAAATCCGCGGCGATCGTGGCGCATGACGCCGATCTGGACGAGTTCGCGCGGCACCTGCTCGACGTCTCGCTGGTGAACAACGGTCAGACCTGCCACGCCAGCACCCGAATCCTCGCCCCGCGAGCTCGATTCGACGACGTCGTGGAAGCGGTCACCGAGACCGTCCGGGCACTACGGGTCGGCGACCCGCTGGACAAGGCGACCGCGATCGGGCCGCTCGTCAGCGCCGCGCAACGCGACCGGGTGCTCGGGTATGTCGAAGCCGGCCGGGCCGCGGGACATCGGATCACGACCGGCGGCGGCGTCCCGGCCGATCTGGCGCAGGGTTGGTTCGTCGAACCGACCGTGTTCGCCGGCGTCGAGAACTCGGCGTCGATCGCCCAGGAGGAGATCTTCGGCCCCGTCCTCACCATCACCGAGTACCTCGATGAGGACGACGCGATCCGCATCGCCAACGACTCCGAGTACGGGCTCGGCGGCACGGTGTGGACGACCGACGAGGCCCGGGGCCTCGCCATCGCCGACCGAATCCATACCGGCACAGTGGGTGTCAACCACTACGCACTCGATCTCGCAGCACCGTTCGGAGGGGTCAAGGCGTCGGGTCTCGGACGAGAACTCGGCCCCGAGGGCATGGCGCCGTACGTCTCCGCCAAGTCGGTCTATTTCGCCACTCGGTGACCGTCGTCTCCGATGCGACCACAGATGATCACCAGCAGAGAATCCCGACAGGAGTGACATGAGCGATCTGCCACTGTCCGGCGTCCGTGTCGTCGACGCAACCGACGGACTCGGCGAGTCGTGCGGCCGGTTCCTCGCGGACCTGGGTGCCGAGGTGGTGCGCGTCGAGCGTCCGGGCGGATCGCGGTCGCGACGCTCCGAGCCGATCGAGGCCGGCCTGAGCATTCCGTTCGCCCTCAACAACGCGAACAAGAATGTCGTCGTCCTCGACCTCGACACCGACTCCGGACGGCACCGATTCGGTGAGCTGGTCGCCGGGGCCGACATCGTCGTCGAGTCGTCCACCGGCAGCGCGGGTCTCGACCCGGCCGATCTCGCCGCCGCGCACCCGGCACTCGTCGTCCTCACCGTGAGCGGATTCGGTCGAACCGGCCCGTACCGGAACTGGACTGCCACCGAGTCGGTGATCTATGCGATGAGTGGTGTGCTGTCGCGCTCCGGCGAGCCCGGCCGCGAGCCGCTGCTCCCGCCGCCCGGACTCGTCGAACAGTCGGTCGGGGTGCATGCCGCGTGGTCGGCGCTCCTCGCCTACTTCGACCGGATCCGCACCGGAGCCGGGCAACTGGTCGAGATCTCGGCGTTCGAGTCGGTGGTCCACGGCTTCGACCCCGGCTTCGGCGTCCAGGGGTCCGCGGCGGCGGGTCGGCGCGACGACTTCCCGCGTGGGCGCCCCGATGCCGCGAACTTCTACCCCGTCCTTCGATGCGCGGACGGGCAGGTGCGGATCTGCCTGCTGGCCAAGCGTCAGTGGCGTGCGATGTTCGCGTGGCTCGGCGAACCCGACGAGTTCGCCGAGCCGGCCTTCGACACCATCCCGGCCCGGTTCGCCGCGGCAGACCGGCTGCATCCGTTGATCGAGCAGCTGTTCGCCGATCGGACCCGCGACGAACTGGTCGCCGAAGGGGCGGCCCGGGGCATCCCGATCGGCGGCGTCCTTCGCATCGGTGAGGTCCTCGACAACGACCATTTCGACGCGGCGGGGACCCTCGTCGACGCCGAGATCGGCCCGGGTGTCCGTGCGCGGATTCCCTCCGGATACGCGCGGATCGGCGGGCAGCGAGCCGGATTCCGTCATCGTGTTCCCGGCGTCGACGCCACGCAGGTGCCTGCCTGGTCACCGCGTACGGAGCCTCGGCAGACGTCGACGGATTGCGAGCCGCCCGGTAGCCACCCGTTCGCCGGCCTCCGCGTTCTCGATCTCGGCGTCGTCGTCTTCGGGGCCGAGCTCGGCAGGCAGTTCGCCGACCACGGCGCGGACGTCATCAAGGTCGAGAATCGCGAATTCCCCGACGGTCTGCGACAGTCGAAGCGCCCGAACACCCTGTCGCCGTCGGTCGCCTGGGGCCACCGGAACCGCCGATCGCTGGGACTGAACCTGCGGACCGATGGGGGCAAGGACCTCTTCCTCCGGCTCGCGTCAGAGGCGGACGTGGTCCTCGCCAATTTCAAGCCCGGCACCCTCAGTGCGATGGGCATCGGGTATGACGAACTCCGCGAGGTGAATCCGCGGATCATCGTCGCCGAGGGAAGCGCTTTCGGCAGCGTCGGTCCATGGAACACCAGGCTCGGGTATGGCCCGCTGGTCCGCGCGGCGTGCGGGGTGTCGTCGCTCTGGCGTTACTCCGACGACGATCCCGGTCTGTGTGACGGGTCCACCGTCTATCCCGACCACATCGGCGCGCAGGTCAGCGCTGTGACCGTTCTCGCGGCGCTGATCGCCCGGGGATCGCACGGGCGCGGCACCGACATCGAACTCGCCCAGGCCGATGCCGCGCTGGTCGCCCTCGGTGGTCAGCTGGCACGCGAATCGCTGTCGCCCGGATCCGTACGGGCCGAGGGCAACACCGATTCCTTCGCGGCGCCGTCGGGCGTGTACCCCTGTGCGGGCGATGACGAGTGGGTGGTGGTGTCGGTCCGCGACGACCACGAGTGGCGAGGCCTGGCCGCCGTCATCGGACGCGACGACCTCGCCGACGATCCCCGATTCGGGCGGCGCGCCGACCGCATCGAGAACCGCGCCGAGGCGGACAAGGTGCTCGCCGCATGGCTCGCCGAACGTACGCCGACCGAGGCGATGACACTCCTCCAGGAAGCGGGCGTACCCGCCGGCGCAATGCTCCGCCTCCCCGAACTGCTCACCGACCCACACCTTCTCGATCGCGATGCGTACACCCAGTTGGAGCACCCGATGTTGCCGGCGTCGCTGCCGACCGCGGTGCGGGTCGCCCGTTTCGGATCGATACCCGACGCGCCGTTGCGTCCGGCCCCGCTGCCCGGTGCCGACACCCACGAGATCGCGGTCGGGGTCCTGGGACTCACCGATGACGAGTACAGCCGACTCGTCGACGACGGGGTCCTCCAGCCCGCTTGACAGGAGTGCACAGTGATCACCTACGAATGGCGCCCGGAGCTGACCGGTGCCGAACTCGACGAAGTCCTCCAACTCGTCCAGGACGCAGCGGAATACGACGAAGAGGCCGGATTCTCGTCCATCGACGCCGACACCGTCCGAGAAGTCGGTGGCGCCACCGGGACCGTTGCGCATCTGCCGATCAAGGCCCGGCGCGATCTCAGCCCGCTCGACGACGTCCCGTTGGTGATCGTGGCCTACCTTCATCTGTCGGTCGCCGCCGATGGGGTGGGCACGGTGTCGTACGTCGTCCATCCCGACTACCGTTCGCGCGGGATCACGACCCTGCTGGTGGAAGAGGTCGGCCTCGACGTGGTCGGTGAGGGCGGCTGGGAACGCACCGGAGCCAACGCACTTCGCTGCTGGGCGTACGCCACCCATCCGGCGTCGGGCAGACTGACGCGACGATTCGGCATCCCCGCGGTGAGCAGGCAGTGGACCCTGGCCCGGCACCTGGCCGGTCCGTTCGCACTGCCTCTCGACGAGACCGAGGTCGCGGACGGGGTCACCCTCGGTGACCCGCACGACCACGTCGCCGACGACCCCGCCATCGCACAGGTTGTGGCGGCCGCGGACCTCCCTGAACGACATCACGACCGGGTGACCGCGGACCTCCGCCGTGGTGGCGGGACCGTCATCGACGCGCGCGACGAGAACGGCGTCGTCCTCGGATTCGTCTGGTACACCACCGAACACCGGATGCACCTCGAGCTGCGGACCGCACTCGTCCATGCGCTTGTGCTGTCCGAGAAGGCACGCGGTCTCGGACTCGGGGCGACGCTGCTGACGGCGGCGCTGGCGCGGCAACGCGATGCCGGGATCCAGGTCTCCCAGTTGCGGATCGATCCGGACGATGCCGGTGCGGTGCGCATGTGCCGCCTGCTCGCCTTCGAGCAGGAGGACGTGCACTCCTGCTACCAGGTCGGAACAAGTACGAGCCCGCCGCCGGCGTTCCGATGAACGCGGCCGCGCCTGGTGACAATCGTTGTGAGAATGGGAAATCCGAATGAGTGAGCCTGTGACCGCCACCGAGTTCCTCGACGATGCCAAGTTGCAGATCGCCGACAAACAGGTGGAGGCCGATGGGGTCGTGTCGCTCACTCTCGTCGACCCGGACGGGAATCCGCTTCCCGCATGGGAACCCGGCGCGCACCTGGATCTCATCCTGGGACCCGATCTGATCCGTCAGTATTCGTTGTGCGGCGAGGTGACCGATCGGGACCGGCTGCGCGTCGCGGTGCTGCGTGAGCCTGCCGGCCGCGGTGGATCGTCGCGGGTCCACGACGAACTCACCGTGGGAGAGCTGATCGCGGTCAAGGGGCCGCGCAACAACTTTCCGCTCGTGGATGCGCCGGCCTATCTCTTCGTCGCGGGTGGGATCGGGATCACCCCACTGAAGCCGATGATCGACGAGGTGCACGCGCGGGGTGCGGACTGGACGTTGCTCTACGGCGGCCGTACCGCGGCCGGGATGGCTTTCGGCGAGGCGCTGGCGCAACAACATCCCGAGCATGTCGCGCTACGACCCCAGGACGAATACGGACTCCTGGATCTCGCTCGGGCCGTCGCCGAGGTCCCGGCCGGAACTGCCGTCTACTGCTGCGGACCGGAACCGCTTCTCGTCGCAATCGAGGAGGTCTGCCGCAGCCGGTCGGACATCGAACTCCACGTCGAGCGATTCGCCCCCAAAGTAGTTGCGCAGGATGGTGAATCAACCGCCGAGGCGTTCGAGGTGGTACTCGAGCAGAGCGGGCGGAGCGTCACGGTGCCGGCCGACAAGTCGGTGCTCGACGCGCTGCTCGACGACGGTATCGATGTCGACTTCTCCTGCCGGGAAGGCACCTGCGGCACCTGTGAACAGGTTGTGCTCGACGGCGTGCCGGACCATCGCGACTCGGTGCTGTCCGAGGACGAGCAGGCTGCGAACGACTGCATGATGGTGTGCGTGTCCCGGAGCTGCACACCGAGGCTCGTACTCGATCTGTGATCGTCGAACGGTGCTGGGCGAGGGGCGGGTGTCACGGCGCCCCTCGACTCCGGTCATCCCGCGGCGGCGGGCTCCGCATCCGGTGCAGGCAGATCGTGATCACGGATGATCCCGTGCAGAAAGCTGCGCACGATCCCCTCGAAGAGCTGGCGCTGGGTGAGATCGTTGCTCGAGAGTGCCTGAGCGAGAAGAGGCTGCGACTCCGCGGAGACATTCGGGAAGATCGCCGACTTGGGGCGCGGCGGGCGCATGGCTTCCATCAGGACCGCGCCGATCGACAGGGTCTCCATCCCGTCGAGGATGCGGACGTGCAGATCCACCGGAACGCCGGAATCCAGCAGGAACTGCGCGGTGTCCTCGTAGGTCGACGTGAAGAGATCACGCGGGAGATGCTGCAGCAGGACCGGGGCGGCGTTGCGATGGCGCAGGATCGACTGCCGGAAATTCAGCGCCAGCGCCACGAAGAACTCGGGCCAGTCGGGTCCGGGGTTCATCCGCGGTCGCCGGACGGCGGTGCCCGCGATGTAGCGGGCGACCTCGGTGAGGATCTCGTTCTTGTCGTCGAAATGGTGATAGAGCGACGGCGCGCGGACCCCGAGGTGTTTCGCGAGCCGCGGCAGGCTGAACGCCTCGAGTCCCTCGGAGTCGATGATCTCGATGGACGCCATCACGGCCGCCTTGCGGCTGATCAACGGCTTGGACGGCCGTGCCATGTCCCACCTCTCCACGCTGCCTGAACGGACCTAACAAGAGTAGTTTCAGGCGCGATGGATGTCCATGCGGGCCTACCGAATCGGTGCCCGTACCGGCTCGCGGCCCGCGGGGTCGGACATGCGGTTGTCGCTCGATCCGGGGATGGGCGAGCCGCGTTGCCGGAAAATCAGTGGCGCCGAGAGGCGCCCTCACGCCACCATGAGCGGGCCATCGCGTCCACCGATGCCCAGCCGGCATCCACCGCACGTGATCGACGAAAGGTCAGCCCACACAGCACATTCCAGCGTCAGGAGGTCGACATGACCGCACTACTACTCGCGATCGTCAGCGGCATCATCCTGCTCGCCGTTGTCGTCCGCACACTCATCGTCACCGTCCGGGACGACCGGGGTCGCGTCCCGTATCGCGCAGCGTATGACACGCGGCGCCCGTCACCCTGAGGGTGCGGACTCGACTCACTCCGCCTTCTTGAGCACCGCGAGCACGGTCAGGAGGAGGATCTTGACGTCGAGCCACAGCGACCAGTTCTCGATGTAATAGTTGTCCCACTCGGCGCGGTCGGCGATGGAGGTCTGACCGCGGAGGCCGTGCACCTGCGCCCACCCGGTGACACCGGCTTTCACGCGGTGACGTTCGCCGTACCGTCGGATCTGCACGTCGAACAGCGAGACGTACTCCGGACGCTCGGGTCGTGGACCGACGAGGCTCATGTCCCCGCGGATCACGTTGAGCAACTGAGGCAATTCGTCCATCGACGTCGACCGCATGATCTTGCCGATCTTGGTGCGGCGGTCGACGCCTTCGACGCCGCCGGGTGCACTGCCCTCGGTGGGCCGGAACTTCTCCGCGTCGGGATCCTCGGGTCGCATCGACCTGAACTTCAGGCAGTCGAACACCCGCGCGTTGCGCCCCACCCGCGGTTGCGCGAAGAAGATCGGCCCGGGGGAGCTCAACCGGACCAACAGCATGAGTGTGAGGAACAGCGGCGAGATCGCCGCCAGGATCAGGGCTCCGACCACGCGGTCCCCGATGTGTTTGGTGCGGAACTGCCACCCGCGCGGGTTGGTGTGCGGAACCGACATCAGGGGAAGTCCGCCGATGTGGTCGACCCGGCTGCGGCGGCCGACGACGTCGAACATCCGCGGCACGATCCACACCTTGACGCCGTGCCGATGGGCGATGCGGACGGCGGCCGTGAGCCTCTCCACATTGGTGACCGCGAACGCCACCACCAGGACCTCGGCTTTCGTGGCCCGGATCGCGTCGTCGAGCTCATCCACCCCGCCCAGCTGTGCGATCTCGTTGGTGGGACCCTCGTCCCGATCGGCGCGGGGCGGTGCGCCGGCCGCCAGGATGCCCACCGGCCGGAGGCCGTGCTCCGGGGCAGACACCATGCGGCCCACGACCTGTGCGGTGATCGGCCCGTCGCCGATGATCAGCGTCGGGGACAGCAGGTGGCCGTTCTTGCGCAGGTTCCGCTGGATGATGTCGCGGATCAGACGACCGAACGGAACCCAGAACAGCGCCGACACCCACACCTTGGTGACCGCGGCGCCGGGTCTGTCGTCGGAGTAGGAGAGAAGTAGCGAGCACAGCAGGATCATCGCGGCGATCGTGCACCCGGTCATGACCCGGCCGACCTCGTCGAGGAAGCGGCGGTTCAGCCCTCGGCGGTACACGCCGCGCACCGAGAAGATGACCACCAGGATCGGGACGAACAGGACCAGCGTCCACAGCGGGGGGTTCGCGCCGCTGCCGCTGTTCACCCACCAGATCCCCATCGCCACTGCGATCGCCGCGGAGACCACGTCGATCGACACGGTCACCATCGTGCTCAGGGGATCGTCGCGGATCAGCTCGTGGAAGGTGCGCCGGCCGCTGGGCGGCGCGGACACCGGGGCACGCGTCGTCGTCTGCGGGATCTCGGCCTGCGATACACGGGTCGACAAGTCCACTCCATCCGAAGAACAGCCCCCCGCTCCCGAAGATTGTAGGTGCACCCGAGGGGCTCGTGTGGGCCTACCGGGCACGTGTCGAGCACCGAATGCTCACTACCAGGTCACGGGGCTGCCCAGCCGGGGTCAGCGTCCGAAGATGAGTTCCTGGACCAGGATCGAGAGATCGGACATGAGCTGGACCTCGGACGAGGACCAGTGGTGCGGTTCGGAATCCCAGGCGCAGAACGTGCCGATGACATGTCCGTCCTCGTCGGCGAGCGGGATGCCCAGGTAGGAGGTGACCTCACCGCTGACGGCGGTCGGATGATCGGCGAGCAGCGCATGGTCGGCGATGTCGTCGATGATCAGCGGTGAACCGCTCACGACCGGCAGGACACACAGGGAGTTGACCAGCGTTCGGGTGCTGGGCCCATCAGGGTCTCCCGAGCGGAACGCGATGGCTGCGGTCGCCTGCTCCTCCGGGGTGATGAGATTGACCGCGACGTGCGGAACCCCCACGGCGTCGATCGTGAGCCTGATCGTCTCGTCGAGATCGTGGGTGGGTGGGTCGTCGAGGAGCCCGCTGTCCTTGAGGGCGCGCATGCGCTCGGGATCGGCCAGGATGGCGCGCAGAGATCTCGCCATCTCGGGATTGCGTCCGCGGACCGCCTCGAGTACGGCGAGCAGTCCGGCCTCGGATGAAGTGTCGAAGAGTGCGGCCAGTTGTTCGGCATCCGGGGCCGTCGCGGACTCGGGAGCGGGGGCGTCGACGGGGCTCACCGTGTTCTCACCGTCTTCGGGGCTCACACTCATCCTCGCTCCTCTCGCTGCCTGGGCCGGCCGGGCACACGCTCACGACTCACGCGCAGGTGTTCGGCGGTCGTCGTCCTGATCGCACGGCCTTGACCCAGTCGGTCGCCGCCGAGCCGATGTCGAGTATGCCGTGCGGCTGATTGCGGACCCTGATCGCAGTGATCACATCACCCAGGCGGCACCCTCGGTCGATGGCCGCCGCTGTCCACGGGGCGGGGATGACGTCGTCCGAATCACTGTAGGCCACCAGCATCGGAGCCGAGGCCCGGCCGGTAGGGAGACTCACGTCCCGTAGCCAGCGTCGCAACCGGTCGGTGGCCGCGTCGTCGACGGGCCGATAGTCCTCGGGTCGAGTTTCTTCGACAACGGCCTGCTTCTGCACGATCGCGTCGTCGTTGCACTCGAGGAACACCCCGAAGGCCTCGAGCAGGGGCCCGTGCACATAGTCGTCGATGATGAGTTCGGGATGCTTCGCCTTCAATCCGGTCAGCACCAGCGGCAGGAAGGCGATCTGTTCGGGCGTGAGGGTCCCGGCGGCCATCGCGTCGGCCAGGGGCGCGACGTCGAGCGCGGGACTCATGCTCACCGTCCCCTGCAGGCGCAGGCCACGTCCGTAGGTGTCGGCGATCTCGTTGGCGTGAAAGATCGCGTGCCCGCCCTGCGAGACCCCGAAGCCCCACCATCGGTCGCTGGTGCCGTCGACGACCGCCCGGGTCGCCCGGACCGAATCGATGATGTTGTTCGCCGCCGGCGCCGGGTCGAGGTAACGGTGGGGTCCCGGCGTGCCCAGTCCTTGGTAATCGGTCTGCACGACGACGAACCCCTGCTCGAGCAACGACGCGATGAGCTCGACGGTGCCCAGCAGGTTGCCGTAGAGCGACGGTGCGCAGTTGCCCGCGGTGCCCGTCGTCGGGTGACCGACCGCGAGGATCTCCCACCCACCCGCCGGTGCCCGTCCGCGCGGCACGAACACGGCCGCCGAGACCGGAACCAGCTCGCCGCCGGCCGGATCGGTGGACAGATAGCGGAACCGCACGGTGCGGTCGACGATGCGCCGCAGCGCGATGTAGGCGTCGGTCGGCATGGGGTCGCCGACGAGGTCGCCTGCCGACGCCCCGGGGGGTGCCGCGAAGTCCGACGACGTGCCGTCGGAGGACCCGGGCCCGGAGGGCGATGAGCAGGCGGCGGCGAGCAGGACGGTGACGAGGAGGAGGGCCACGAGCGCGGGAGTGGACAAGCGCCCGGCGCGCCGCGACGTCACCCTCATGACCGCGTGAGCAGCTGATCCAGCAGGGACACCGGATCCTCACAGAGATGATCGAGGGCCGCCTCGATCACCGGACGCCCGACGAAGTCGCTGCAGAACGTCGTGGTGAAGCTGCGTGAACCGTCGATCTCGCTGACGAGCATGCTCGCCGCATCAGGACCGTCCGGTTCGACGTAGGCGAAGAGGTGGTGCGATGCCGACGCGGGCTCCCACGGAAGGTCGCCGAAGATCCCGATCCGACCCAGATCGCTGACCGACAGTCGTAACCGGTCGGGCACATCGGTGCGGGATGGCGCCGTCTCCGCGCCCGACGTCGGCGGGCGTAACCGCGCCCGCAATTCACCGGCGGCCAAGATCGCTGCGGGCCAACCCGACTCGGCGACCGCGCGAATCCGGTCCCCGATCTCGGTCGGCGTCGCGTTGGGCGGGAAACGCAGCGGGATGCCCACTGCGAAGTTCCCGTGGTCCTCGGCATGCTCGGCGTCGAGATAACGGCGGCAGTCGAACAGGATCTGGGTGCGGTCGTCGAGCGAGACCCCCTGGGCGGACAGCGCGGCGCGCCACAGTGCGACGGTCACGGCCGCCGACGACATCCGGACGCCCGTGTCGGCGATCGCACGCTTGAGTTCGGCCGTCTGACCCGGACGCATCGCGGCCGTGACGGCGCAGCGGGTGGAGTGCCAGTCGTCGATCGTGCGCCTCGGCGCCTCGGTGGTCGATGCCGCGTTGTCGGCGCGCAGACGCGCGATCTCGCGGAGACGGCGCGGATGCCGCAGCACATGCCGACGCAGGGCCCGCCACGCCGCGTCGGACGGCAACGACCGTTCGAATCGTTCGGTCATCGGGAAGTCGTGACGGCTGGCGACGCCGGCGATTTGCTCGACGCCGAGTCGGCCGTCACCCATCCCGTGGGTGTGGTCGATGACCAGCCACTGTCCGCACACCAGCACCTCGAGCCGGGGAAGCGGTTCGGGGCGGTTGCGCAGGCGTGTCATGAGGTCGCCGACCGGCAGATCGGCGAGGTCGAGACGCTCGACGACCTCGGGACGGGTCTCGACGTCGTGCCTCCAGCTCGCCGACGCCGGGTCGGGGACGAGGGTGAGTCGCGACGCAGGCGTCCACGCCCGGGTCAGTCGCGTACGGACGACCTCGAGGTCCAGCGGTGCCATCGGACCGGTCACCGAGATCGTGCGGGAGGTGGCCAGCGCACGGTCCAGGACGGATGCGCGCTGTACTCCGGCTGGCCGGGATTCCCTAGAGCGCAGCATCAACGACCTCACGCATCTCGTCGCGGAACCGTTCGCGCCGGAATCGTTCGGCCCAGGACCGGATCTCGGAGCGGTCGAAGTCGTCGACGGCGAAGTCGCGTAACGAGGCCGCCAGTCGTTCGACGATCTCGTCGTCGGTACCCGGCTCGATGAGCACGCCGGTCGATCCGGGTACGACGGTGTCGAGCGCGCCGCCCTCCCCGAGTGCGATGACGGGGGTACCGGTGGCCATCGCCTCGACGGGCACGATGCCGAAGTCCTCGATACCCGGCATCAGGACGGCCCGTGCGCTGCGATGCAGGTTCAGCAGGGTGTCGTGCGGGACCCGGCCGAGGAAAGTCGTCTTCGGCCCGGCGAGTCCACGGCACTGGTCCATTGCCCGGCCGTCCCCGGCGACGACGAGCCGGACGTCGGCGCGGGCGGCGGCCGCGATGGCGAGGTCGGGCCGCTTGTACGGGACCAGCCGGCCGGCCAGGAGATAGAAGTCCTCGCGCGGCACCGCCGGATCGGGGGTGAAGCCGTCGAGGTCGACCGGCGGGTGCACGACGACCGAGTCGCGGCCCCACTGCTCGCGGATGCGTTCGGCGACCGCCGAGGAGTTCGCGACGACCGTGTGGAGGCGGGGAGCGGCGCCGACCTCGCAGCGCCGGGCGACCACCGACAGAGCCGACAGGATCGCGGCTCCGGCGGCGCCACCTCCTTCTCCGGCCCGCAGCGTCGGGTCCCACGCCCAGCGGGCCGGGCTGTGCACGTAGGCGATGACGGGGGCCTTCGTCGCGTGTACGGCCTGGGTGGCGAAGGCATGATGACTGGTGACGACCGCGTCGGCATCCCGCAGCGGCATCCGCCGGAATGCCAACGGCATCAACGGGAGCAGCGGCGCGTAGCTGCGCTCACCGAGCAGGCGATACGCACGATTCAGCGACGAGGTGATCGGCGGGTCGGTCAGCCCGGCCGGGATACCCGAGGTCCGGGCGATCGGCGCATGCACCTCGACGCGCGGCCACGTGGCGGCCAATTGTTCGACGACGTGCTCGGATCCGGCTATCTCCGTGAGTCGTTCGTGAACGACGGCGATGCGGTCAGCGGGCATTGCTGCCCACGTCTCCCGGCGCGGCCCGGAACCGGTCCGGATCGGGCGGGCTGATGTCGCGATCATCGTGCGGTACAGCAGGTGTCATGGGTTCGGCGGCCTCGGTTCTGGTGGCGGTCGTGTCCCCGGCACTCTCGACGGGGATCACGTCTGCGGAGGTGGACAGGGCAGGCGCGAGAGGCTGCTTTCCCGTGCGCTGCACGATCAGATGCCGGGTCGACCCGATGGTCGCGAGCTGCGACAGGGCCTGTTCGGCGGCCTTGCGATCGCGCCCCGACGTCGACACGACGACGACCGCGAGCGCGAGATCGCCCGGGTCGACGTGCTGCCACCAGGCCCCGGTGAGGGGGTGCCGGTCGACGCGCAGACGATGTCCGGTCGCCGTGTCGTCCGTGGGTGGGACGAGATCGGTGATCAGGCGATCGGCGTCGACATGCTCACCCGTGAGGATCACCGCGGTCTGTGCACGGCGATGGCGTTGCGCGAACGCGGGCAGCAGAGTCGACGGCAACGCCGGTTCACCGCGCCGTCCGTAGGTGAGGTGCGCGCCGTACCGATGGGCGGCGCGGCGGGCCCAGATCGGATTCGGCCTGCGACCGACCCGCCCGCGGAACAGTACGAGCAGTTCGGCCGCGACGATCGTCGCGGCGATCCCGGCGACCGCAGCCTCCTGAGCGGGCTTGGGGCTGACGGGGACCTCGCTCACCGTTGGCGCCGCGAGGATCGTGAGCGTGTCCGACGACGAGTTCTGCAGGCGGGTGAGCTGCGAGTCGAGATCGGCGAGCGTGGCGTCGGATTCGACCTTGGCGTCACTGCGGTCGGGCAGTGCGCGGTTGCGGACCCGCTCGGCGGTCACCTGCGCGCGCAACTGGTCGATCTGCCGGGTGATGTCGCGTGCGTGGGTGGACAGGGATGCGGCGGAGATGGCGGTGACCATCGCGCGGGCCACGTCCTCGGCCTGCCGGCTCGTCGGCGCCGTGGCGGTGACATCCATCAGCGTGGGTGCCGTTCCCGGTGTCGTGGTGACGTGCGAACTCAACTCGCCGGCGGTCCAGCCCGTGTCCACCTGCGTCAGCACCTGCTGCAGGACGTTCTCGTCGGTGGACAGCGCCACGAACGGCGCGCGCAGCTGTTCGACGAAGGCGTCGCCGGGGATGATCGTGCCGGCCGGCGTGATCTCGGCGACGACCGTGGCCGAATACTCCTTCGGGACCAGCGCGGTCCGCAGCGCGAACACCGACGCACCGACGATGATGCCGATCAGGATCGCCGGGAGGGCGACACGGGCGAGATCACGGAAGTGTCCGAACAGGTCTACCGAGGGCGGCGCATCGCGTCGCCCGGCGGCATCGAAGCTGGAGGTCACGCGCGTATCTCCTGTGGTGTCGGATGCCCCCCGACCATCCCCGGACAATGCAGTGCTCGATCAGCTGTCAGTTCACCATAACCAACGATGTCGGCGACGGTGGTCGACGCGGGCGGGCGTGGCGCGTGTGCGAGAGACGATCTCGCGCGTCACCGGCCCGCGAGCATCGTGTACGCCTGCTTCGGGGACCAGTCGCGACGGACCACCCCGAAGTTGTGTTCGAGGTTGTTCGGATCGGTGCCGGCGTCCCGAAGCGAATACACGAACAGCGGACCGAGCCAGGGCGCGTCGGTCTGGGCGCCGATGGCGATCGCAATGCTCTGCGCCTGAACCTCTTCGGTGACGGCGTTGGTGCCGGTACCGGTCGGCGCGCCGAACTCGGTCATCCAAATCTTCTTGCCGCCGTCACCCGCCGCGACCATCACATCGCGCATGTCCCACATCCGCGCCGCGGTGCTCCACGACGCGGCAGCCGGGTCGTTGGGCAGCGCCGGGTACGTGTACGGATGCACGCTCAGCGCGTCCAGGGACTGGTTGTACCCGCCCTGATACAGCGAGCGCACGAACGTCAGCGGCGCGATGTCGCGGCCGTTGTCGGTGCCGGGCGCGAGGCCGCCGGAAATCACCGCGGCGCCCGGGACCGCGCTCTTGATGGCGGCGTACGACGCGGTGAGCAGACGGCCGTACTCCCCGGCGTTCGCGCGCGGGAGCCAGTAGCTCGCCAGGTTCGGCTCATTCCAGATCTCCCAGACGGCTATCGAGTCGGCGTACCGCTGCGCCGCGGCCGCGGCGAAGGAGGCGAAGACGGCGGGGTCGGCGGGACGGTAGTGGCTGTTGCGGGGGAAGTCGGACGCGCGCGCCGCCCACAACGGGGTGTAGGTCACCAGGCCCAGCGGGCACATGCCGTGCGCGACGACGGCGTTGACGACCCGGTCGATCGGGGCCCAGTTGCGTTGTCCGCGCCGCGGTTCGACGACCGACCAGTCCACGTCGAGGCGCACCGCCCACATGCCGAGATCCTTGGCGACCGACAGCTCTCGATTGAGGTCCGCATCCGACGCGCCGAGCAAGGAGGCGCCCGGGGAGGCGGCGACCTGGCGATCCCCTCCTGCGAGTGAACACGCGGTCGGTGCCGAATGGGCATCGCTGCGCACCCACACGATGGCGGCGAGGGTTGCGATGAGGATGCACACGTACGCGAGTGCCGACCGGGTGGCCCGACCGTGCAGGGACGGTGTCATGGATGGTGCCTATCTGACGAGACGCGCCTCGGGCGTCACAGGGCCCGGCCGCGGACTTCTCCTCGGCCGGACAACAACTCGTCGAGCATACGCGGTAAGGTCGCCGACTTGTCGTGACCGTCGGCGATTCGACGACGAGCCTCCGCGGTCAGCGAACGGCGCAGGTCGGCGTCCCCGAGGACGCGGTTGATCGCGGCGGCCAGCGCGGCGGGATCCGACGGTGGGACGAGGACCCCGGCACCGTCACGCAGGAACTCGGTGGTGCCGCCGTGATCGGTGCCGATGACGGGTTTTCCGTAGGCCATCGCCTCGAGGACCGACAGCGGCCCGGCCTCCGGTGTCACGCTCGCCGAGAGCACGACATCCCACCGTTGGAGCGCGGCCCGTAGGTCGGTGTGACCGAGGAACCGGACGCGTCCGGCGAGGTCGGGTTCCCCGGCCCGATCCCGTAGCGCGGCAACATGATCGGCGTCCCCGGGAAACGATCCGCCGGCGAACTCGAGGTCGACGTCCGGCAGTGCGGCGACAGCGTCGAGCGCCACGGCATGCCCCTTCCACGGGGTCAGCAGGGCCAGCATCCCGACCACCGGCGGGTCGTGCAGATCGGCCGGCAGGGCGTCGACCGGCCAGGTCACCCCGTTGTAGGCGACCACGACCGGCAGACCGAGTTCGGCGAGGGGGACCGCTGTCGCCTCCGACACCGACACCGCGCGCCGGATCACGGGTGCGCTGACGCGCAGGACCGCGCGCTGCCGGCCCGACGACAGGGTGTCGTGGACGAGCCACGAGACGCGGCCCGTGGGACGGGCGATGCGTGCCGCGGGGAGCGCGAACAACGAGTTGACGATCGTCGAGGCGCCGGTCGTCCGCGACACCCGGCGCAGGATGCGTCCGGCCCGGACCCAGTCGACGACCAGTCGGCCTGCACCCGCCAGACGCGCCACGCCGCGCTCGCCGCTGAGGCCGAGTGGGGGGATGGCCACGTGATCCACCCCGGCCGGGAGTCGCCCGGGAAGCGGGCCGTCGGGACTGACGACTCGTACCCGGTGGCCTCGGCCGACCGCGACGTCGATGAGATCGAGCATCACCTTCTCGGCGCCGGAGACCTGACCGGTGTGGGCGACGAAGACGATCGTGTACTCGGACGCGGGACGGCTCATCGGGCCACCTTCGTGTGTCGGCCGGGAGGCGCGGTCACCGCCCGGATCAGCAGAACAGCGGGAGCGGCGACGATCAGCGCCGCCCCGGCCGAGACGATCGGCCAGGGCACGGAATGCGCGACCCAGACCCCGAGCGCGCACGCGCCGGCGGTCAACGAGACCAGTGTGATGAGCGTGCCGAGTGGGAGGAGTCCGGTGATCGGCAGGGTCCGGCCGATCACCACCCACAGCGCCACCGCCGCGACGGCGAACGTGACGACGGTGGAGATCGCGGCCCCGTCATAGGAGTACCGCGGGATGAGGATCACGTTGAGTCCGACGTTGAGCGCCAGGCCGCCGATCGCGATCCACGGGTACCGCTTCGCGTGACCGGTCGATGCGAGCAGGAAGATGCCGAGCACGATGAAGGCGGTGATCGCGGCGCCCAGGACGAGCAGTCGGGCGGCGTCGGCGCCGACGACGAATCGATCCCCGTACAGAAGTCCGATGATGGGTTCGGCGCTCGGCCAGAAGGCGGCCACGGCCACGGCGCCACTCGCGGCGAAGACGGCGGCCGCGCTCCGGCACCGCTGACGCAGGACCGCCGCCTGGCTCGGCCAGGCGGCGACCAGCAGGGTGCTGATGGGGCCGATCGCGGCGAGGATGAGGGTGTCCATGATGTCGGAGAACTTGTAGCCGATGCTGTAGATGCCGACCGCGTCGAGCGAGTCGAGCAGGCTCAACAGCAGGACGTCGACCTTCTGCAGCGCGATGGTCAGGGCCAGGCCGAGTGCGAGCGGAAGGGCATCGGAGAGCATCGGTCGCCAGCGCGACCACTCGACGACCCGCGACGGGCGCAACCCCGACGACCGGCGCATGATCCCGACGACCTTGATGACCAGCGACAAGATCTCGTTCGCGACCGGGGCGAGCACGAACACCAGGAGCGCCGGCGCGACCAGCACGGCGGCGATCGTCAGGGCCAGCTGCAGTACCTGTCCCAGGCTCTCGGCGATGGCGGTGAGCAGCAGGCGGTGCCGACTCTGGAAGATGACCGTGAGAGCCTGTGCGGGCGTGGCGAACACGACGACGAGACCCGCGACGGCGGTCGCGCGGACGACGTCGCCGGGATACTGCAGCACGATCACGTAGGCGACGGCGATCAGGTAGCCGAGGAGGCCGAGTACCAGCCGCAGCGCGATGAACGCCGAGGACGTCTTGGCCACGTCGTCGGGATCGCCGGAGATGAGCCGGGCCATCACGGCGCGGCCCACCCCGAGGTCGGTGAAGATCGCGGTCAACCCGAGGAGGGCGAACACGAACGAATAGGTACCCCAGTCCTGGGGGGACAGGGTCCGCGCGATGAGAACGCTTCCGGCCCAGCCCAGAGCCGCGATCATCAGACGACTCACCAGCATCGCGATCGTCGCCCGCGTGGCGGCCCGCGCGTCCGAGGCGGGGTGCGGGCCGGGTTCGTCGGTGATTCTCGGCCCGCTCGCTGCGCTCCCGGCGCCGGTGATTTTCGGCCCGCTCGCTACGCTCCCGGCGCCGGTCGTTTTCGGCCCGCCGGCCCGGGTCTCCAACTCGGCGTCGGCCTGCTGTTCGACCAGTACGTCGGACGGCAGCGGGCCGGTGACGTCAGGGCTCACGGCGCTCCCGGGCGGGTATGTCGACACCGGATGCGCGGTAGGCCTCGACCGTGCGCCGGGCGGTGGTGTCCCAGCTCAGCGCCGACGCGACGGCGGTACCGGCGGCGACGAGCTCGCTTCGTGCGGCATCGTCGCGCACGAGCGGTTCGAGGGCGCGGACCCAATCGTCCTCGTCATGGCCTCCGACGAGGGTGGCGCCGTTCCCGACCACCTGGGGGAGCGCGCCCACCGCGCTCGCGACGACGGCGCCCCCACAGGCCATCGCCTCGACGGGCGGCAGGCCGTAACCCTCGTAGAAGGAGGCGTAGGCGGTCACGGTCGCTGCGGCGTAGAGCGACGGCAGGTCCTCGACGTCGACGTAACCGAGACCCACCGCCGACGACGGCGCATCGGGTCCCGTCGAGCCGGCGCCACCGAGCACACACGGGATGTCGAGACGTCGCGCGACCGCGGCCACCAGTTCCACGTTCTTGCGGGGTTCGACGGTACCGATCTGCATCACGAAGCGTTCGGGCAGATCGTATTTCGCCCGGACCCGCTCGATGTCGGCGTCCGACGGTGGACGGGCCCACTCCGCGGGCGCGAGTTCGGTGACATATGCGTCACGGCCGCACGTCTCGCGGATCCGTTCGGCGGTGAACTCGGACACGGCGATCAGCACGTCGGCGCGTCGAAGCGACGTGCGGACGAGTACGGATTCGCCTGCGGCGCGGAACCTGCTCGATGCGGACGGCATGTCGAGCACGGACAGGTCATGGACCGTCGCGACCGTCGTGGTCGGCCCGGCGATCGGGAGATCGACGTCGAGGCCGTGGAAGACATCCGCCGAACGGATGGGCAGGACGCCGAACACCGCGCGCCGGACACCGTCGGCGACCGGGCGTCCGACCGGGCTGATCGTCGGCGGCAGTTCGTCGACCGCGTCGGTCTGGACCACTGCCGACAGCGGGGTGCCGGTCAGGTGCGCCGGCAGCGCCCTCAGGAGTTCGCGGATGTAGGTCTGGACTCCGCTGCCTCCGGGACGAAGTGCAAGCGCACCGTACGTGATTCGTGTTGTGCCGTCGCGCATCCAGCAGCTCCCAACAGTAACCAGAAGAAGAAGTCGAGCGGGAAGATCTCGAAGTAGGTGGCCACCAGGCAGGCCACCATCGCCGCGACCATCGATGCACTCACACCCAGGACGAAGGCTCCATCCGGGTCGGGCATTCGGCGCGAGTACTGCACGCACCAGATCACCGCGGTCACGATCAGCGCGAGGAACAACCACAATCCGATCGGTCCGAGTTCGAGGAGCAGCTTCACGTAGTAGTTGTCCGGCTGATAGTTCTTGGACAATTGCTGCACGGTACCGCCGGCGCCCGCGGTGATCGTCGTCGTCGTGTCGCCCCGGGCTGCCGACAGCGCGTCGGCGGCCGATCCGCTCGACGCGAGTCCGGTCCCCAGCGGGTGCACCCAGATGCTCGCGAAGATCTCACCCCACCCGGAGCCGCGCTGACTCAGGCTGCTCGAGTTGAAGAACACCTTGGTGATGCTCGAGGGCAGAAACGGCAACGCGACGACGGCGACGACGCCGAGCGCGATGAGTGGGGCGATGAGGCGACGGAAGCGAAGAGCGGCAAGCCAGATCACGCCGACGGCGAGGCCGAGGATCGCCGCCCGCACCACCGACGTGGCCATGGTGACGGCCATGACCGGCCAGCAGACGAGGAACAACTGGTTGCGTCGGCGTCCGGTGTCGGACAGCGCGACCGCCCCGCCGACCAGCAGCGCGAGCATCACGAAGAGCCCGAACCCGAAGGGCTGGTTGAACGTGCTGAATGTGCGGAACAGCGGACCGCTCGTCCGGACCTGCTCGCCGAAGGTGTAACCGAGTTCGACCAGTCGGGCCGGGCCCAGGATCTGCTGCCCGATCCCCACGACGGTGGTGAGGATACCGAGCGCCATGATGATCGAGACCAGGCGGTCGCGGTCGAGTGCGTCGAACGGTGTCAGCCAGAGCGCGAGGACGACGAACAGGTAGAAGAAGGTCACCTTGACGCCGTACAGCCCGATGGGGCCGTAGACGTAGAGCGCCGACACCACCCCGAACGCGACCAACACCGCCGCGGCCGGCCACCACGGCATGTGCAGCGGCGGACCCGTGCGGTCCACGGGGCGGAGGCGACGATTGGCCGCGCAGATCAGCGTGAGTGCGAGAACGCCTTCTTTCCACGCCGAGGCGACGCCGGGCACCGGAGCGATGTCGAGAAGGCCGTCGAGCGGTGTGAGGGCTGCCAGGATCAGCAGACCGCGCTGCGGACGCCGGTAGACGACGGCGACGAAGGCGGCCGCGAGAACCAGGGCGAGGAGGGCAGCGACCACGACGGGGAGGTGCGCCACGCCGACCTGCCTTTCCACCTGCCCCCGTGGTCCGTTCCAGCCCCCGAGTACCCATGGTGGCACCTCGACGGTCCGTTTGTCCGGGGCAACACGGACACACCTTGCCCCGGACCACGCCGGACCGCTCTGCACCGCAGGTCAGTGACCCGAGATGCGCCGGCCTTTCCGCGGGCGGGTCCGCTCGGGCCCGTATTCGGTTGTGAGAAGGCGCGGTTCCCCGAGCGGGGGATCGAGGAGTTGCGGCATCCCCTTCACCGGCTGATGCATGGGCAGCAGGGTGTAACCGTCTTCCCAGGGGAGGTGACCGTGGTCGTCGGGCCAGATCACCTGCAATTTCGGATGATCCGGGAACAGCAGGTTCGCCAGGAGCAGCTCGTCGTGGTCGAGTTGTTCGATGAGGCGTACGGTCACGGCGACCGTCTGTAGGGGGATGTCGGTCTGCGCGGCGACGAGATCGCGCCAGTCCTCGCGGTGGAGCAGGCTGCCGAGTTCGTTCAGGACGTGGGTTGCGGTGAGCGGATCGACGCCGTAGATCGAGAGCTCGGGTATCGAATGCAGGGACAGGCCGGCGGTATAGGAGTAACCGCACTCGGGCTGGAGTCGGTCGGAGAGGGTCGGGGCAATGCGTGCTTCGAACTCGGGCTCCGGTTCGCCGACCGAGGTCACCTGCCAACCGCAGCGCCGAATGGTCTCGATGGTCGATCGGATGACGGGGTTGGGATGCCACCTGGGCAGACCTCGGATCGCGGCAGCGTGGTCTGACATGGATCGCTCCTTTGTTCGACGGTGCGATCATGACACCACGGGGTCCCGACAATTCCCGGGCGGCGCCGACCCGGGCCCCGACGCCAGGGCTCAGCCTGCTCTGCTGGGCGCCGGCGCTGCGGGTAGTCGATGCAGGGCCTCCACCAACGGTGCCAGCTCCGGGATTCGGCGGGCGTCGTCCAGTGCGGTGCGCAGGGTGGAGTCGTGCACCGGCCGGGCGGCCCGCAACAATTCGCGTCCGCTGTCTGTCAACTCGGTGTAGATTCCGCGCCGGTCGTCGGCGCAGATGATGCGTCGCAACAGGTTTCGATCTTCGAGGCGGTTGACCAACCGGGTGGTGGCACTCGAGCTGAGGGCGGCGGCGCGAGCCAGCTGTGCCATCCGCATGTGCCACCCGTCCTGTCGACTGAGGGCGTCGAGGACGGTGTACTCCACCACCGACAGCGCATGTTCACGCTGCAGCGCGCGCTCGAGTTCGGTGTCCAACGTGCCGTAGAGCGCGGCCAGGGTCCGCCAGCCCTGCGAGCGGATCTCCACTGCGTCGTCTGCAATCCCCATGGTGTCCTCTGTGTCGCCCGCACCCGTCGTCGAGCGCTCGTCCAGACTAGCAGCTTGCAGCGATAGACGGCGCGTGCAACTATCTATGGCGCGTATGCAACTAGTGCACACGCTTGCTATCGGTGTTCACAACAAACTGGAAGGGGCGAGCATGCCCATCGGACTTCTTGCGCTCGCGGTCGGTGGATTCGGGATCGGACTCACCGAGTTCGTGATCATGGGCCTTCTCCCGGAGGTCGCCGCGGAGTTCGGCGTCACGGAAGCGGTTGCCGGCTACCTCATCTCGGGCTACGCGCTGGCCGTGGCAGTCGGCGGCGTCGCGCTGACCGCGGCTGTCATACGGTTCGATCGGAAACGGGTACTGATGGCCCTGATGATCTTGTTCATCGGCGGCAACCTGCTCTCTGCCGTCGCGCCCACCTACGATGCGATGCTGGCCGGCAGAATCCTGGCCGCCCTGTGCCACGGTGCGTTCTTCGGAATCGGTGCGGTCGTCGCATCGAGCATGGTCGGCCCGGCCAAACGCGCGGCTGCCGTCGCGATGATGTTCGCGGGACTGACCGTCGCCAACGTGCTCGGGGTGCCCTTCGGGACATTCCTGGGCCAGCAACTGGGATGGCGCTCCACGTTCTGGGCCATCACCGCCATCGGCATCGTAGCGCTGGTGGGAATATTCGCGCTGGTGCCCGACACCGCCGAGGGCCACGCGGCGCCGACCAGCCTCCGCGCCGAACTCGGCGCATTTCGATCCACCCAGGTATGGCTCTCCATCGCCATCACGATCCTGGGTTACGGCGGGATGTTCGGCGCATTCACCTACATCGCCTACACCCTCACCGACGTATCCGGGTTCGCGTCATCCACTGTCCCTTGGCTTCTCGTGATGTTCGGGGTGGGCCTGTTCATCGGGAACCATGTCGGCGGCAAGCTTGCGGATCGTGCGTTGACGACCTCGCTCACAGCGACATTGGCCATCCTGACGGTCGTGCTCATCGTCTTCGCGGCAACCGCGTCGAGCCAGATCATGAGCGTCGTGTCGCTGCTGCTGATGGGCGCATTCGGCTTTGCGACAGTGCCGGCGCTGCAGACCCGCATCATGAATCACGCTGCCACCGCGCCCACTCTGGCATCAGGTGCGAACATCGCCGCGTTCAACATCGGCAACGCCCTCGGTGCCTGGATCGGCGGAATCACCATCGCTGCCGGTCTCGGCTACACATCACCGATCTGGGCGGGTGCGGGCGTGACCATCCTGGGCCTCGCAGTCCTGCTGTTCGCCACTGTGCTCCACGGCCGAACGACCCGAACCGAGACGCTGCCCGCCCCGATGACCATCGACCCGCAGGCTCAGCGCGCGCAGGCCGAGCGCGCGTGAGGTCTGGCGTCCTACCTCCAACGCATTGGCTTCTACGGGTCGAGCGCCATGGTCTCCGACGAACTCCGGTCAGGTGTCGGCGCGCTGCCGGATGCCGAACACGGTGAACAGTGCGGCGCACGTGGCGAAGACGACCAGCAGTGCGAGTCCGATGGTGTAGCTGTGAGTGGCCGCGTCGTACGTCGCGCCCATGAGCATCGGGGGGAAGAACCCGCCGAGTCCACCGAGTGCGCCCACGATTCCCGTGACCGACCCGACTCGTTCGGCGGGAGCGGCCTGGGCGACCCAGCTGAAGACCGAGCCCGAACCGAGCCCCATGCAGACGGCCATGAGCACGAAGTCGATGCCCGCCGGTATCTCGACGGGTGGTTTGGTGATCATCCAGACGGCGAGTACCGCGGCGCCGCCGCACGAGATCACCGTGATGATGCGTGGTCCGAAGCGGTCGGAAAGGATGCCGCCGACCGGGCGAGCGATGACCGCGGCGATCGCGAACCCGGCTGTCCGAGTACCCGCTGCCTGCAGGTCGAAGTCGTACACATCTTTCAGGTACGTCGGCAGATAGGTGCTGAACGCGACGAAGCCGCCGAATGCGGCTGCGTAGAGGAATCCGAGCTGCCAGGTGATCGGCAGTTTGGCCGCACCGATCAGTTTGGGGACCACCGAGTCGTGGGACGCGGCCCACCTGGGTGAGTCACGCATGAACAACCAGCAGATCACGGCGACCACCGCGAGCGCGACGGCGATGATGATGTGCGTCGCGACGTACCCGAACCACGACACGAAACGCGGAGTGAAGAAGGCCGACAACGCCGTTCCGCCCATGCCCGCACCGAAGACGCCGGTCGCGAACCCGCGCCGTGACTTGTCGTACCAGGCGTTCACGAACGGGATGCCGACCGCGAAGGTCGTCCCGCCGATGCCGAGGAAGAACCCCGCCACGAGGAGCAGGGCATAACTGGCGAAGTGTCCGGCGGCGGCGACCAGCAGGACGAAGGGGATCGTGACGACGAGCAGCACGGTGAACATCAGGCGTCCGCCGAACCGGTCGGTGAGTGCGCCGGTGAGTATCCGGCCCAGCGAGCCCACCAGGATCGGGATGGCGACGAGGATCGACTTCTGGGTGGCGCTCAGGTCGAGCTGGTCGGTGTAGACGACCCCCAGCGGGCCGATGAGGTTCCAGGCCCAGAAGCTGATCGCGAAGGCCACGGTCGCCAGGACCAGGTTCTTGGTCTGCCCGGCGGCGACGGAGGGCGGCGTGGCGGTGGTCTCGGTGGTCATCGATCACGATCCTTCACTCCGACGGGCGCCCATCCGGGGCGGTACGGCTGATTGCCCGGCGCGACGCGACGGTCGCGACTCCGGTACACGATGTAGGGGCGGAACAGGTAGTGCACGGGCGCGGTGAAGATGTGCACCAACCGGGTGAACGGCACCATCGCGAAGAGCAGCATCCCGATCAGTATGTGCACGTGGAAACGCAAGGGCGCCTCCGCCATCGCTGCGACGTCGGGCTGCAGGACGAACAGCGACCGGAACCACGGCGACACCGTCTCGCGGTAGTTGACCCCCTCGGCATGGGGATCGAGGGTCCCGATCAGGGTGATGTAGGTGCCGACCAGCAGCGCGGTGACCAGCACGAGGTACATCGCCTTGTCGTTGCGCGTGGTCGCCATGAACACCGGCCCCACCGTGCGTCGCCGGTACACCAGCATGCCGACCCCGACGAGCGTCGCGACCGCGGCGAGCAGTCCGAAACCGCCCGCGCCCCAGTGATACAGGGTCTCCGAGACGCCGATGGCCTCGGTCCACGACTCGGGGATCAACAGTCCGATCGCGTGGCCGATGATCACCACGAGCACGCCGTAGTGGAACAGGGGTGAGGCGATCCGCAGCAATCGCGACTCGTAGAGCTCCGACGACCGCGTCGTCCACCCGAATTTGTCGTAGCGATACCGCCAGATGGTTCCACCGATGAGCAGTCCGAGCGTCGCGTAGGGCACCACGCCCCACAGGAAGATGTCCATGCGTCACCTCACGCTCGGGTCGGGTTGATCGGCAGCAGTCGGGGATCGAAGGGTTCCAGGCCCACTGTCTCGGTCTGCGCGGGGCCGCACATGGCCAGCGCCGCGGCGCGGTCGGGCGGGGACGGGGTGGGCAGGGTCGCACAGACGGCCTGCACCGCGCCGGCGTACGGTGACTCCGCGTCGAGGAGAGCGAACCGGATCAACTCCAGTGCCGCCCGGTGCTTCTCGAGTAGTTCGACGCCGCGGACCGGATCGGCGCGCGCGCTGAACTCGAGCACGATGGGCAGATGGTCCGGCAGCTCGCCGTGCAGGTCGACGAGGAACCCGCTGTCGCGGTAGGCCTGCTTGAACTCGCCCAGCGAGGTGCCCCGCCGACGGGTGTCGCCGTCGGACCAGTACGACAGGTAGAGCGTGTGCCGCTTGGAGAGATCGAAGATCTCGATGTAGTCGCGGCGCAGCGTCGTCGGATCGCCGTCTGCGAGGTGATCGATGGTGTGCCGCAGCAGGTCTCCCGTGTCTGGATCCTCCTGCTCGTCCAGGGCGGCCCGCATCAGTTCGACGCGGCCGAGCACCTCGTCGTCGGGGTAGCTGAGGCACCACGACGCGATCAGCCGGACCACGTTGGGCTCGGCACTCGTCCGCGGTCGCCGGTCGAAGACCCGCAGGCCCCTCATCGCGTTTCCTCGCCCGGCGTGGTCGACGCGCTCGAGATGCGTTCGGGGAAAAGGCCGGGCGGGGCTCCGTTCCCGTCCCAGTTGAGCAGGTTCGTCCGACCCGCCATCGTGTGCTCACCGGCCGCGGTGTCGGTGTTCTGCCGCTGTTTGAGCGCGTGGAAGGTCTCCACCGACACCGGCGCCGGGCGTCCGCTGGCCTCGCCGAACGGTGAGGAGTCGAACATGCCCGGTCCCTCGTCGTAATCCAGCGAACAGCCCATCTCGTCGAGCTTCTCGGCCTGCTCGAGATGCGCCGTCGGGATCACGTAGCGATCGTCGTACTTCGCGATGGCCATGAGGCGGTACATCTCGTAGATCTCTTCCTCCGTCATCCCCACCGCGGCCGGGATGTCGGCGTCGGGCTCGCGGCCCAACGTGACATCGCGCATGTACGAGCGCATGGCGGCCAGGCGGCGCAGCACCGTGTCGACGACGGCGGTGTCACCGGCGGTGAACAATTCGGCCAGGTACTCCACGGGGATGCGGAGTGCCTCGATGGCGCCGAAGAGGGTGCCCGCGCCCTCGGCGTCGTGACCCTGCTCGGCGAGCAGGTCGACGATCGGCGACAGCGGCGGGACGTACCAGACCATCGGCATGGTGCGGTACTCCGGATGCAGGGGGAGTGCGACACGGTACTTCTTGGCCAGCGCGTACACCGGGGATCGGCGGGCGGCCTCGAGCCAGTCGTCCGGGATGCCGTCCCTACGGGCGGCGGCGATCACGTCGGGATCGTCGGGGTCGAGCATCAGGTCGAGCTGGGCCTCGTAGAGGTCGCGTTCGTCCGGGGTCGACGCGGCCGCCGTCACGGCATCGGCGTCGTAGAGGAAGATGCCCAGGTAGCGAAGTCGTCCGACGCACGTCTCGGAACAGACCGTGGGTTGCCCGACCTCGATGCGCGGGTAGCAGAGCGTGCACTTCTCGGCCTTGCCGGACTTGTGGTTGAAGTAGATCTTCTTGTACGGACAGCCCGTGATGCACTGCCGCCAGCCGCGACAGCGATCCTGGTCGACGAGCACGATGCCGTCCTCGCTGCGCTTGTAGATCGCGCCGGAAGGGCAGGACGCCATGCAGGACGGGTTCAGGCAGTGTTCGCAGATGCGCGGCAGATAGAACATGAACGTCTGCTCGAACCCGAACTTCACCGCATCCTCGGACTCACGACGCAGCTTCTCGACGATGGGATCGCGCTTCGCGAGTTCGGGTGCGCCGCCGAGATTGTCGTCCCAGTTCGCCGACCAGGTGACCTTGGTGTCCTTGCCGGTCAGCAGCGATTTCGGACGGGCGACGGGGAAGTCGTCGCCGAGCGGGGCGTCGATCAGGGTCTGGTAGTCGTAGGTCCAGGGTTCGTAGTAGTCCTCGATGGTCGGTTGGACCGGACTCGCGAACAGGGTCAACAGCTTTCGGATCCGGCCGCCTGCACGCAACCGCAGCCTGCCGTTGCGGTTGAGGACCCATCCGCCCTGCCAGGTGTCCTGGTCGTCGTAACGACGCGGATATCCCTGTCCGGGGCGGGTTTCCACATTGTTGAACCACACGTACTCGGTGCCGGACCGGTTGGTCCAGGCCTGCTTACAGGTCACCGAGCAGGTGTGGCACCCGATGCACTTGTCGAGATTCATCACCATCCCGACCTGGGCCATGACCCGCATCAGTACGTCACCTCCTGGCTGCGTTTGCGGATGGTCGACACCATGTCGCGTTGGTTGCCGGTCGGTCCGAGATAGTTGAAGGCGTAGGACAACTGGGCATATCCGCCGATCAGATGAGTCGGCTTCACCAGCAGCCGGGTCGGCGAGTTGTGGATGCCGCCACGGCGACCCGTCGCCTCCGACTTCGGGACGTCGATCGTGCGTTCCTGGGCGTGGTGGACGTAGCAGACCCCGGCCGGCATGCGGTGACTGACGATCGCGCGACAGACGAAGACGCCGTTGGCGTTCACGCATTCGATCCAGTCGTTGTCGGCGACGTCGATCGAGGCGGCGTCCTGGGGGCTCAGCCAGGCGATCGGACCGCCGCGCGACAGCGACAACATGAACAGGTTGTCCTGGTACTCGGAGTGGATCGACCACTTCGAGTGCGGGGTCAGGTATCGGACCGTGATCTCCCGCGACCCGTCGGCGCCGAGCTTCGGCTCGCCGAACAGACGGTGCATGTCCAGTGGCGGACGGTAGATCGGGAACGACTCGCCCATGTCGATCATCCAGTCGTGATCGAGGTAGAAGTGCATCCGCCCGGTGAGGGTGTGAAACGGCTTGAGTCGCTCGATGTTCACGGTGAAGGGCGCGTACCGGCGACCCCCGGTCTCCGATCCGGACCACTCCGGCGACGTGATGACCGGCACGGGTGCCTTCTGGGTGTCGGCGAAGCGGATCCGCTTCTCCTCCGACCCGCGGGCCAGATCGTCGAGGCGGAACCCGACGCGTTGCTGGAGCTGTTCGAAGCCGGCCACTGCGAGTTCACCGTTCGTGGTCCCCGACAACGTCAGGATTGCCTCGGCGAGTTTCTCGTCGGTGTCGATCGCCGGTCGTCCGTCGCCGGCGCCGCCGAGCATCACGCCGTTGGATTCGGCGAGCTTGCGGGTCTGCTCCTCGAGCGGGTAGGTCACGTTCTTCACAGTGAAGCCCAGGGTGTCCGCGAGCGGGCCGAAGGACGCCAGCTTGTCCGCGATCGCGGTGTAATCCCGTTCCACGACACTGAAGTTGGGCATGTTCCGGCCTGGCTGCCCGGCAACGCCGTCCCGTTGCCAGTCCAGAACCCGGCCGTGTGGTTGCGCCACCTCGCCGGGGGTGTCGTGCTGCAGCGGCACGCTCACGAGGTCATGACGCGTCCCCAGGTGTGTCCGGGCCAGGTCGGACAGCTTGCGTGCGAGACGGTGGAACAGGTCGAAGTCGGACTTGGCCTCCCACGGCGGGTCGATCGCCGGGGTGAACGCATGGACGAACGGATGCATGTCCGTCGAGGACAGGTCGTGCTTCTCGTACCAGGTCGCGGCGGGCAGCACGATGTCGGACAGCAGCGTGGTCGACGTCATCCGGAAGTCCGCGGACAGCAGCAGGTCGAGCTTGCCTTCGGGGATGTCATCGTGCCAACGGATCTCGTTCGGCCGTGGGGTGTCGGGGTTCTCGGTGCCCAGCACGTTGTGGTGGGTACCGAGCAGAGTGCGGAGGAAGTACTCGTTGCCCTTCGCCGACGAGCCGAGCAGGTTCGACCGCCACAGCAGCAGGGTGCGCGGCCAGTTCTCCGGGGCATCGACATCGGTGATCGCGGGTGTCAGGTCGCCGTTCTGCAGCCGTTCGGCGACGTAGGCGGCCGCGTCGGTCGCCTCGTCGCGGTCCACGGCCGCGGTTGCCTCGTCGGCGACATCGAGCGGGTTGGCCGAGAACTGGGGATAGAAGGGCATCCAGCCGAGCCGCGCGGATTGGGCGATCGCGTCGGCCGTGTGCTCGTGGTCCATCGTGCCGCGCGAGAGCGGAGAGGCGAGTGACGACGTCGAGTAGCCGTCGTTGCGCCACTGCCCGGTGTGCATGTACCAGTACGACGTCCCCGTCATGGTCCGCGGCGGCCGCGTCCAGTCGAGGGCGTTGGCCAGCGAGATCCAGCCGGTGATCGGACGGCATTTCTCCTGCCCCACGTAGTGCGCCCAGCCGCCGCCGTTGCGGCCCATGCAGCCGGTGAGGATCAGCAGGGACAAGATCGCCCGGTAGGTCGCGTCGCCGTGGAACCACTGGCAGATCCCGGCGCCCATGATGATCATCGAGCGGCCTTGCGACTCCTCGGCATTCGCGGCGAACTCCCGCGCGACCCGGATCGCCGCAGCGGCCGGGACGCCGGTGATCTCGGCCTGCCAGGCCGGTGTGTACGGCGCCGATACGTCGTCGTAACCGGTGGGCCACTCGCCCGGTAGCCCGTCCCGGGCGACGCCGTACTGCGCGAGCATGAGGTCGAAGACCGTCGTGACGAGCCGTCCGCCGATACGCCGCGCGGGCACACCTCGCCGGACCACCGCACCGCTGCCGTCCGGGGCGTCGAAGACGGGGAAGGCGACTTCGACGGACTCGGCCGCATCGCCCATCAGCGTCAGCGCGGGGTGCGCGCCGTCGAGATCGAGATTCCACCGACCCCTGCCGGACTCGGCATACCGGAACCCCATCGAACCGTTCGGCACCACCGGCTCGTCGCGTCCCTCATCCCAGAACACCGTCTTCCAGACGTCTTCGGACGCGGCCTGTTCCGGGCCGGTCAGCTCGTCGGCGGTGACGAACTTGCCGGCGACGAACTGCCCCGGTCGATCGTCACCCTGCTCCTCCAGATGAATGAGGAACGGGAGGTCGGTGTACCGGCGCACGTAGTCGTCGAAGAACCCGGTCGAGCGCTGGACGAAGAACTCGGTGAGGATGACGTGGCCCATCGCCATCGCGAGAGCCCCGTCGGTGCCGGCCTGCGCGGGTAGCCATTCGTCGGCGAACTTGGTGTTGTCGGCGTAGTCCGGGCTGACCGAGACCACCTTGGTGCCGCGGTAGCGCACCTCGGCCATCCAGTGCGCATCCGGGGTCCGGGTCACCGGGACGTTGGAACCCCACATCATCAGGTAGGTCGCATCCCACCAGTCCCCGGACTCGGGGACGTCGGTCTGGTCGCCGAAGACCTGTGGACTGGCCACCGGGAGATCGGCGTACCAGTCGTAGAACGACGTCATCACGCCGCCGATGAGCTGGATGAACCGGGTCCCGACACAGTGGCTGACCATCGACATCGCCGGGATGGGCGAGAAGCCTGCACAACGATCGGGGCCGTAGGTCTTGATCGTGTGCACGTGCGCGGCCGCGGCCATCTCGATGGCTTCGTCCCAGGAGACGCGGACGAGCCCACCCTTGCCTCGGGCCCGCTGGTAGGAGCGTCGGCGCATTGGATCCCCGACGACGTCGGCCCAGGCCAGGACCGGATCGTGCAGACGCTTCTTCGCCTCGCGGTACATCTCGACCAGCACCCCGCGCGCATAGGGATGCCGTACCCGGGTGGGGGAGTAGGTGTACCAGGAGAAGGCCGCGCCACGGGGACATCCGCGGGGTTCGTATTCGGGCCGATCCGGGCCGACCGACGGGTAGTCGGTCTCCTGGGTCTCCCAGGTGATGATCCCGTCCTTGACGTAGACCTTCCACGAGCAGGAACCGGTGCAGTTGACCCCGTGCGTGGACCGCACGATCTTGTCGTGGCTCCACCGATCGCGGTAGAAGACGTCACCCGCCCGACCGCCGTCCCGGAAGACGACGCGACGATCGTCGGTCTCGTCCCATCGGGTGAAGAATCTGCCGATGTCCAACAGTGCGGTGGCTGCAGAACCCTGTACATCTTCTGACCGGGTCATGTGCGTCACCCTACAAAGGGTCCGTCGATCTTTCCGCGCGAATTGCGGATTCGGTCAAAAGCGGCTGGATTGTTTCCGCAGAATACATTCACCGATCATGTGGAGAACACGACTGCGGTCGCCGTGGATCAGCGGGTCGCCACGGTCAGCAGGATTGCCGAGTCCTCTTGTGCCATCAGGCCATGTCGTGTCGACGGTATAGTCACCAGATCGCCTTCGGCGCCCTCCCAGCGGATGTCGGGGTCGCCATCCGCCGAGGTCAGGACGACTCTGCCGCGCAAGACCTGCAGCGTGGCCTCGGTGGGACTCTCGTGATCGGACAGCGCCGCGCCGGCGACGAGCGCGATGACGGTCTGGCGGAGATGGCGAGAAGAGTTGCCGTGCAACGTATGAGATGATCGGCGGCTCGACGCCTCGCGTGCTGAGGTGAGGAGCTGGTCGACGAGTTCGGGCAGATGAGTCGAATCCACGTGTACACCATGGCATCGCTGCGTGGCGTCGGCACGGCGTTCCGGAGGATCGAGCCCGGTTCGTTGTCCACGCCCGATCACCCGGGCGGGCGCCGCATACTAAATAGCGCACACATTCATTGCGGAAATGGTCCGACATTCCCACCGGAGCAATTCACCGCAATGCGAAATGAGACGTTCTCTCGAATGCGTTTCGCCGTTGTTCACACAGTCGCGCTGCCGCGTCAACCGATTCGCAGGCGGAACAGGCGATCGTCGTCGTCGCCCGCGTGGCCGCGTCCATCGGTGTTGCTCGTGCCGAACCACAGGGAGCCGTCCGGCGCCGCGGCCACCAGTCGCAGACGACCGAATTCATCGACGAACCGATCCACGGGTTCGCCGACCGAGTCGTCGTCGGCGTCCTCCGGCGCTCCGCTCAGCGGTATCTCCCACAGCCGTCGCCCGCGAAGTGCCGCCATGTAGGCGCGGTTGCCGACGATGGCGAGCCCGGCCGGGGACGCCTCCTGCGTGCTCCAGGTGGCGGCAGGCGCGACGAACCGCTGATCGTCGGACTCGCCCTCGACCTCAGGCCACCCATGGTTGCCGCCACGGCGGATCAGGTTCAGTTCGTCGCGACTGTTCTGTCCGAACTCGCTCGCCCACAGCCGTCCCGCGCCGTCGAACGCCAGCCCCTCCACGTTGCGGTGACCATAGGAATGGACCTCGTTGCCGAACGGGTTGCCCGGCCACGGGCGGCCGTCCCGATCGACACGCAGGATCTTGCCGTTCAACGCGTCGACGTCCTGGGCCACCTCGGGCACGGCGGCATCGCCGACCGCGACGAACAGACTGCCGTCCGGACCGAAGGCCAGCGCGCCGCCGTGGTGGTTGTACGCCGCATCGAGTCCGGTGATCAGCGGGCGCGGACGGGTGAGCCGGTTGCCGTCGAAGTCCAGCCGCACGAGCCGGTTGTCGACCGCGGTCGTGTAGTAGACGAACACCGTGGTCTCATCGCCCGGCGCCATCGCGATGCCCTGCAACCCGCCCTCACCGCGCGGGGCGGCGTCACCGAACTCGCCGACCGTCCGCACCGCGCCATCGGGGGACACCCGCACGACGGTCGCATCGTCGCGCTGGGTGACCAGGGCGTCACCGCCGGTCAGGAAGGCCAGCGCCCACGGCACGTTCAATCCCGACGCGATGGTCTCCACGGTCGTGGCGTCCGCCGACGCGCCCGTCGGGGCGGATGTGTCCGATCCGCCGGGTGCATCCTCGGCGCCGGAACAGCCGGCCAGTGATGTGGTGCCCGCGACCCCGAGGAGTCCGGTCGCGAGGAGCCCTGATCTGAGAAGCTGACGGCGGTCCATACCCTCGATGGTGCCCGAGGTCCGAGACCGCCGACCGGCACCGATTTGGGTCTACGCTGCGGATTCCCTACACTAGACCGGTTGCCTGTGCACCTCAGGTGTCCGGGACACAACTGAATAGTCTCCGGTGCCGGCGAAAAGCCAAGGGCATCGGCGGCGAGAACCTTCAGAAACAACTATCCACTTCGTGGAAGGCCCACCGCAGGTCACGGGGATTTCTCCGCGCCCGGCGCTGTATGGGAACCGCTACGAGAAAGGTTGACGGTCACCCATGACCATGACTGACCCGATCGCAGACTTCTTGACGCGTCTGCGTAACGCCAACTCGGCGTACCACGACGAGGTGACACTGCCCTCGTCGAAGATCAAGGTGAACATCGCCGAGATCCTCAAGCGCGAGGGCTACATCACCGACTACCGCACCGAAGACGCGGAGGTCGGAAAGAACCTCGTCGTCTCCCTGAAGTACGGCCCGAGTCGTGAGCGTTCCATCGCCGGACTGCGCCGTGTCTCCAAGCCCGGCCTCCGGGTTTATGCAAAGTCCACCAACCTGCCCAAGGTTCTGGGCGGCCTCGGCGTGGCCATCATCTCCACGTCGTCCGGCCTGCTCACCGATCGCCAGGCAGCCAACCAGGGCGTGGGCGGCGAAGTCCTCGCCTACGTCTGGTAGGGGAGGTAACAACAATGTCGCGTATCGGAAAGAACCCCATCGAGATCCCCGCGGGCGTGGACGTCACCATCGACGGCCAGAACGTCACCGTGAAGGGCCCCAAGGGTGAGCTCTCGCTCACCATCTCCGAGCCCATCGCGGTCGCCAAGGAGGACAACTCCATCGTCGTGACCCGCCCCAACGACGAGCGTCGCAGCCGCGCGCTGCACGGCCTGAGCCGTTCGCTCGTGAACAACCTCGTCGTCGGCGTCACGCAGGGCTACACCAAGAAGATGGAGATCTTCGGTGTCGGTTACCGCGTGCAGGCCAAGGGCAGCGACCTCGAGTTCGCGCTCGGTTACAGCCATCCCGTGCCGATCGAGGCCCCGGCGGGCATCACGTTCGCCGTGGAGTCCCCGACGAAGTTCTCGGTCTCGGGTATCGACAAGCAGCAAGTCGGCGAGATCTCGGCGGTCATCCGCCGCCTGCGTCGTCCGGACCCCTACAAGGGCAAGGGCATTCGCTACGAGGGTGAGCAGATCCGTCGCAAGGTCGGAAAGACGGGTAAGTAAGCCATGAGTGAGACAGCTACCAAGACAGTTCGCAAGCCCGTCGGCAAGGACGTGTCGACGCGTCGTCGCAAGGCGACCACCAATCGACACTTCCGCCTCCGCAAGAAGGTCAGCGGAACCCCGGCTCGTCCGCGTCTCGCGGTCAAGCGCAGCTCGCGCCACATCCACGTCCAGCTCATCGACGACCTGGCCGGCAAGACGCTGGCCGCGGCCTCGTCGATCGAGGCCGACGTGCGCGCGGCCGGCGGCGACAAGTCGGCGCAGGCCCGCAAGGTCGGCGAGCTCATCGCCGCCCGCGCCAAGGCCGCCGGCGTCGACGCCGTCGTGTTCGACCGTGGTGGCAAGGACTACCACGGCCGGATCGCAGCGCTCGCCGATGCCGCCCGCGAGGGAGGCCTGAGCTTCTGATGACCATCTTCACCAGCTACACCCACATGACCGGAGGGAACCTCTGATGCCCGGACGTCAGCGTGACGGCGGAAACGGACCCGCCGGTAACGACAACAACCAGAACAACCAGGGCGGCGGCAACGACCGTCGCGGCGGCGGTGGCCGCGGCGACCGTCGCGACCGTGGCGGCCGCGACCAGGACCGCAACCAGCTCGAGCGCGTGGTGACCATCAACCGCGTCTCGAAGGTGGTCAAGGGTGGACGTCGTTTCTCGTTCACCGCTCTCGTGGTCGTCGGCGACGGCCAGGGCATGGTCGGCGTCGGCTACGGCAAGGCCAAGGAAGTCCCGGCTGCGATCCAGAAGGGCGTCGAGGAAGCTCGCAAGAACTTCTTCCGCGTGCCGCTGATCGGTGGCACCGTGACCCACCCGGTTCAGGGTGAGGCCGCCGCCGGTGTCGTCATGCTGCGCCCGGCCAGCCCCGGTACCGGTGTCATCGCCGGTGGCGCGGTGCGTGCCGTGCTCGAGTGCGCGGGCGTCCACGACGTCCTCGCCAAGAGCCTCGGCTCGGACAACGCCATCAACGTGGTGCACGCCACCGTCGCAGCTCTGAAGATGCTGCAGCGCCCCGAAGAGGTCGCGGCCCGTCGTGGTCTGCCGATCGAGGACGTCGCTCCGGCCGGTATGCTGCGCGCCCGTGCAGGACAGGGGGTCTGATCATGGCCGAACTGAAGATCACTCAGGTCAAGGGCACCATCGGTACCAAGAAGAACCAGCGTGACAGCCTGCGGACCCTCGGACTCCGGGGCATCCGCCAGACCGTCACCCGCGAGGACACGCCGATCAACCGCGGCCTCATCAACGCGGTTCGCCACCTCGTGACAGTCGAAGAGGTTTAAGAGCAATGACCATCAAACTCCATCACCTTCGCCCCGCACCGGGGTCGAAGACCGACAAGACCCGCGTGGGTCGCGGTGAGGGGTCCAAGGGTAAGACCGCCGGTCGCGGCACCAAGGGCACCAAGGCACGTAAGAACGTGCCCGCCGGCTTCGAGGGTGGCCAGATGCCGATCCACATGCGGCTGCCGAAGCTCAAGGGCTTCACCAACCGCAACCGGATCGAGTACCAGGTCGTCAACGTCGGCGACATCGCCCGCCTGTTCCCGCAGGGTGGCACCATCGGCGTCGACGAACTCGTCGCGGCCGGTGCCGTTCGCAAGAACAAGCTGGTGAAGGTTCTCGGCGACGGCGACCTGTCGGTCAAGGTCGACATCACCGCCGACAAGTTCACCGCTTCCGCCAAGGAAAAGATCGCCGCTGCCGGCGGCAGCGTCACCGAACTCTGACGGACACACACCGCGGTGGGGGGGGGGGCCGGCCCCCCCCCCCCCCCCGGGGGGGGGGGGGGGGGGGGGGGGGGGGGGGGGGGGGGGGGCCGGCCCCCCCCCCAACGCCCGCCCCCCCACAATATCAGGGGGTGGCCCGCCCCCCC